>JBBPXZ010000076.1:0-34756 GCA_038200355.1 Pyrinomonadales bacterium
GACGATTTGCAGAATATCTTTCACCGAAACCGAATTCCGCAAAGCGCGTTCAGCCGAAGCCTGAATCGTCGCGCCGTCGGCAACCGGGTCGCTGAACGGAACGCCGAGTTCGATAACGCTCGCGCCTCTTTGCGACAATTCAAGAATCAAATCTTTCGTCGCGTCGAGATTCGGGTCGCCCGCCACGATAAACGGAATGAATCCGCCGCGCTTTTCGGCTTTTAGTTCTCTAAATTTTTCGTTAATTCTATTTGTCATTTGTTTTAAGATAAATTTGAACAGTAATCAACAGGATAAAAGCGATAAAAAACAATTCTAAGAATCCTTTGTTCTATCCGTGTCTATCGTTTTACTGTTAATTTTCTTATCCTTTCAGCATTTCCTGAACCTGATTGACATCTTTGTCGCCGCGCCCGGAAAGATTGCAAATTATAGTTTGCGAAGGCGACATCTCCGGCGCGTGTTTGAACAAATAAGCTATCGCGTGCGAGCTTTCCAAAGCGGGAATAATTCCTTCGGTTTCGGATAAGACCTGAAACGCTTTCAACGCTTCGTCGTCGGTCGCCATCGCGTATTCGACGCGCCCGATTGACTGCAAAAAGGCGTGTTCCGGTCCGACCGAAGCATAATCCAAACCGGCGGAAATCGAATGCGTTAAGGCGATTTGACCGTCCGCGTTTTGCAGAAGATAACTTTTCGTTCCCTGCAAAACTCCGATTTTCCCGCCGCCCGCTTTATTAAACCGCGCCGCGTGTTCGCCCAGATTATTTCCCTTGCCGCCCGCTTCGACGCCAATCATTCGCACATTTTCATCGTTCAAAAACGGATGAAATAAACCAATCGCGTTCGAGCCGCCGCCGACACAGGCAACGAGCGCGTCGGGCAAATCGCCGGTCTGTTCCAAAATCTGCTCGCGCGATTCCCTGCCGATTACCGATTGAAAATCACGCACCATCAGCGGATACGGATGCGGACCGAGCGCCGAGCCGAGCAAATAATAAGTCGTCTCGACATTCGTTACCCAATCGCGCAGCGCTTCGTTTATCGCGTCTTTCAAAGTCTTGGAACCGGAATCGACGCCGCGCACGTCCGCGCCCATCAAACGCATCCGAAAAACGTTCAATTCCTGCCGCCGCATATCTTCGGTTCCCATATAAACGACGCATTCCAACCCGAACAGCGCGCAAACCGTCGCCGTCGCCACGCCGTGCTGCCCCGCGCCGGTTTCAGCAATAATCCGTTTTTTGCCCATTCGCCGCGCCAGTAAAATCTGCCCGACGGCGTTGTTTATCTTATGCGAACCGGTATGTCCCAAATCTTCGCGCTTAAGATAAATCTGCGCGCCGCCCAACGATTCCGACAATCTTCTCGCGTGAAAAAGCGGCGTCGGACGACCGGAAAAATCTTTTAATAATTGCAAAAACTCCGCCTGAAAATCCGCGTCATCTCGAACCGCAAAATAAGCGCTCGTCAATTCTTCGAGCGGCGACATCAGCGTTTCGGGAACAAACCGCCCGCCGAAATCGCCCCAGTAACCGCGCTCGTCTGGTTGAAAATTATTCATTGCTTAAATCTTCTTGTTCTAACTTAAATTCTTCTAAAAGCGCGAAGAAAATATCTAATGCTGTTTCTTCATCACATTCATATAAATAAATGCTGAAGCCATTAAGTGAAGCATAATTACTTTTGCCTAATTTATTTTTGATGTAATTATGAAATTCAACTGAATGAAAGTTCTTCCAGTCAAAAGCATTTTGGTATAAAAGCAAACCTTCTCTAAATCCAGTTAAAAAATTTCCTAAAACCGTAAGTGAATACTTACCGATATACATAGCAGGTCTTAAATGAATCAAATTTAGATATTCATAAATGTTAGTAATTTTAAAGTTCTCCAAATTTGAGATTTTATACCACCAATCAAAATGTCTAACTTTAGTAACAAAATTAATTAGGTTTGTTTTGTCTTTTACACCTTTCTCTTTTTCCAAGCAACTACAAGCATCAACCGCGAACGGCTTAACTTCAGAAATTGCTTTTACAATATTTACATCTGAAAGACCGCCCGCGAGATACACTTTCGGAAAAATCTCCTGCACTTTTTTCGCAATCTCCCAATCAAAAGTTTCGCCCGTTCCGCCGTGTTCTTTTGGGCTGTAAGCGTCGAGCAGAACGGCATCGACTTTGTATCGCAAAACGTCTTCGGGCTTGAAATTGGCGGAGACGCGAAAGGCTTTGATGATTTCGAGATTCGTTTTCGCTTTCAACTCAATCGCAAATTCGGGCGATTCTTCGCCGTGAAGCTGGAGCGCGTCGAGCTTGGCGACGCGGGCGATTCGGGCGATATTTTCTAAATCTTCGTTGACGAAAACGCCGACTTTCAAAATATCGGCAGGAATTTGTTCGATAATTTCACGCGCCGCATCCGGCGAGATGTACCGCGGGCTTTTCCGGTAAAAATTAAAGCCGAGCGCGTCCGCGCCGAATTTCGCCGACAAAAGCGCGTCTTCCAAATTCGTGATGCCGCAGATTTTAACTTTCGTCATAAGATTTTTGCCACGAACAAACACGAACAGACACGAAAATAAATCAAGAAAACTTTTGTGTTATTTCGTGTTTGTTCGTAGCTAATTTCCTCAATTCTCCAGCGATATTTCCGCTTCGCATTAAAGTTTCGCCAATCAAAAAACCGCTGTAACCCAAATTTTTAAGACGCAAAACGTCGGCGCGCGTCTTTAAGCCGCTTTCGCTGATAAGAATCGCCGCTGTCGGCGCAGACTTTATCAACTCGACGGAAGTTTCGAGTGAAACGAAAAACGTCTGCAAATCGCGGTTGTTGACGCCGATGATTTTCGCGCCCGTCGCGGCGGCAAATTTCATTTCTTCGACGGTGTGAACTTCGGTTAAAACGTCTAAACCGAGTTCGCCGGCGATATTTTTTAATTTAATAAACTGTTCGGCTTCCGATTCGCCGAACGCCGCGACAATCAGCAAAATCGCCGACGCGCCGGACATTGCCGCTTTGTAAATCTGTCGTTCGTCGAAAATAAAATCTTTGCACAAAACCGGAATTTGATTGTTCGTCGCATTTACAACCGTTTTCAAATCGGCGAACGAGCCGCCGAAAAAATCCGGTTCGGTCAAAACCGAAATCGCCGCCGCGCCGTTTTCAAAATACTGGCGCGCCACTTTTTCGGGAATTGCGGTTTCATTTATCGCGCCTTTCGACGGCGAAATTCTTTTAAATTCGGCGATGATGTTTATTCTTTCGGTGTTTTCCAGTGCCTTTTGCAAACGATTCGGCGCGGCATTTTCTCTTTTGTTGAATGCGTCGCGGCGCAATTGCTCAATGGAATTTCCTGCAAAATCTAATTCGACGCGCGCGCGCCGTTTTTCTAAAATTTTTGTTAAATACGTTGTTTGCTCGCTCGTTTTCGACATAGTGTTTTTAGGGAGATTTTCCCGCAAAGTTCGCAAAGTTTCAGCTATTCTCAACGGTCAATTCAATAAGTTTTTCGAGTTTCTCGAACGCTTTTCCGTTGTCGATGCTTGCCTGCGCCAATTTTACGGCTTGCTCCAAATTATCGGCTTTGCCGCCGACGACGAGCGCCGCCGCCGCGTTTATCACAATGAGCGAACGCGCTGCGTCAAAACGCTTGCGTTCCAAAACTTCTCTGATAATTCTCGCGTTGTCTTCAGCATTTCCGCCGCGAATATTTTCTAAATCGTTTGTTTCCACCGTTTCAAAACCAAGCTGTTCCGGCACTATTTCAAAAAATTTAATATAGTCGCCGGTGATTTCGGCAACAGACGTTTTGTCCGAAACCGTGATTTCGTCCAGACCGTCGCGTCCGTGAACGACCCACGCGCGTTTTGTTCCGAGCGCGGCGAGCGTTTTGGCAACCGGCGCGACGAGTGCTTCGTGCCAGACGCCCATAATTTGAAACGGCGCGCCCGCCGGATTGGTCATCGGACCCAATAGATTAAACGTCGTGTGAACGGAAAGCTCGCGGCGAACGGCAGCGACGCGCGCCGTCGATGCGTGGTAAAGCGGCGCGAACATAAAACAGATGCCGATTTCGTTGAGACATTTTTCGGACGTTTCGCGGCTTGCCGAAACATTTACGCCGAGCGCTGAAAGAACATCGGCACTGCCTGATTTTGAAGTCGCCGCGCGGCTTCCGTGTTTGGCGACGGGCAAACCCGCGCCCGCGATGACGAACGCGGCGGCGGTTGAAACGTTGAAAGTTTTCGCGCGGCTCGAACCCGTTCCCGCCGTGTCAATAAAATCCGTGTGTATCGAATTTATTTTAACCGAATGCGCGCGCATCGCTTCCGCCATTCCGGCAAGCTCGTCAATCGTTTCGCCTTTGACGGCAAGCGCGACGAGCGCGGCGGAAATCTGCGCGTCGGTTGCCGCGCCGTCGAGCAGCTGATTTAATAATGCGGCGGCTTCAGCGCGGCTTAAATTTCGTCCCTGAATCAAACGAAGAAGCAATCCGCGCAAGCCTTCGGCGGGCGGTTCGTCCGTGCGTTCCGGCGAATTTAAAAGCCATTCGGGGCGAATTAAATTGTATTTATAAAAATCCTGCATAAAAAACACTTTTCAAAATAAAAATCCTGCTACGAAACGTTTATTTTTCGGCAGCAGGATTTCTAAAACTATTTATTCTCAAGACTTTTCCTTGAGTCTTCCGCTTTTAGAAAATATTTCCCGCACATTGCCGAGACGGTTCGCTTTGCCACGAATTTTCTGCGCCGGATTGAGTGCGAATGTTTTTCATAAAGCGTGTTTGACTTGTAAAAATCGCGTAAAGATACTTATAGCTTACCCGAAATCTTTTGGCAAATTATGACCGATATTTTTCAATACACAACGCGTCCGAACCTCGATTTATTTTTCAGAAAAAATGATGCGAACGACGTTCGTCTCGGCGAAATCGTTTCGCCTGAGATTGTCGATTACGCGGATTCGGAAATAATCATTCTCGGTTGTCCTCAGGATGAAGGCGTTCAGCGAAACGGCGGCAGAACCGGCGCGGCGCTTGCGCCCGATGCGATTCGGGCGCAGTTTTATAAGCTGACCAATTTCGGAATCGACCGGAAGATTTTCGACATCGGCGACACGATTATTCGGGAAACTCTGGAAGAAACTCACGAAATTCATACGGCAATCGTCGAACAAATCTTAAAAGACGGAAAAAAAATCGTCGTTCTCGGCGGCGGCAACGATATTTCTTACGCGGACGGACGAGCAATGCGGCGGGCTTTTGGTTTTGAAAACTGGATTGCAGTTAATATCGACGCGCATTTCGACGTGCGCGACGATTCGCCGCCGAACAGCGGCACGCCGTATCGACAGCTTTTGGAAGAAGATTTGATAAAACCGGAAAACTTTTTTGAAACGGCGTATCAGATTCAGGCGAATTCGCCGGTTTATTTTGATTATTTGAAATGTAAAGGCGTAAATCTGTTGAGTTTAGAGGAACTTCGCCGAAACGCCGCTTATAATCTCGACAAAACGGCGGCTAATTTTCAGGCAATGCTCGCAAACCGGAAAAACATACACGAAATGAATTTCTTTTTCGGCTTCGATGTCGATTCAGTTCGCGCATCGGACGCGCCCGGCGTTTCCGCGCCGTCGCCGATTGGTTTGACGGCTGAAGAATTTGTCGAACTGGCTAAAGCTGCGGGCGAAAACCGGCAAACGAAAATAATCGAATTTACCGAAACGAATCCGAATTTCGATATTGATAATCGAACCGCGAAACTCGTCGCCGTCGCAATGCACCGATTTTGCGCGGCGCATAAACAAAAAAGCTAACCGAAATATTTCGGTTAGCTTTAATTAAATTGTAATTTTGCTGCTAGTTTGTAACGCTTCTGCCTGTTATCAAGCGGTAAATTGCCAAAACGACTATCGCGCCGACAACTGCCATAATCAAACTCATAATGCTGAAGTTATTATCGTTGATATTAGCTCCGTTATCAAACAAAAGTCTGCCCACAAAACCACCGACCATCGCGCCGACAATTCCAAGAATCGTCGTTAAAATAACACCGCCGCCATCGGGACCCGGCATAATCAATTTCGCTAAGTATCCGGCGACAAACCCTATGACCAACCAAATAATTAAATTAATAAGCATTGTTTTTCCTCCGTAACCTGTTTAACTTTTTTAAGAAAATCTAAAGGATTGTTTGCCTTTTCGTTACCGCTTGATTAGGCATCTTACCTGTGCAAAGACGAATGCAATGTATGTGCCAGATATTTATATTTTAGATTATCTCGAACAAACATAGCACCTTAACAATTTTTTGTATAGAAAATAATTTTACGCTGAAATTCGTCGTATGAATTCGATACAAGAAAATTGATTAACTTAAAGCCGTCGTTACTTTGCGGCGGGCGAATCTTTGTAATGTTCCAAAATCTCCGCTGCGTCTTTATAAACTTTGACCGCGCCGGTTTTCAGCAGTTCGGTTCGCACCCAACCGCCGCTCAGGACGCCTATCGATTTTATTTTCGCGGCAGCGGCGGCTTCGATGTCGTAACAGGTGTCGCCGATTATTATTGCTTCGCTCGCTTCGACGCCTTCGAGTTTGTCGAGCGCCGCCTGAAAAATGTCTGGATACGGTTTTGAATGTTTCGCGTCGTCGGCTGAGGTTTCTTCTTCAATTAAATCTATGATGTCGGCAATTTTTTTATACTCCGCAAGTTCGTCGGCATTTGCCGAACTTGCCAGCGCGATTTGTTTGCCATCGCCTTTTATTCGCTCAAACAGCTCGCGCACTTGCGGAAACGGTTCAATGTCTTTGAGAAATTCGTTCTTGAAAATCTCGCCGCGCCTGTCCGTAACTTTTTCGCCGAATTCTTCGATTTCACGTTTCGTCAGAAAAACCGGCAAAAAGGTATCGCCGCCTTTGCCGACCTGTCGCCGCAGCTCGTAAAACTTTATTTCCCTGCCGAATTCCTTAAACGCCTTTTGCCACGCTTCGGCGTGCGCGTCAACCGAATCGATTAATGTTCCGTCAATATCGAAAATTACTGCTTTTATCAAAACGTATGTTCTCCCTTATCGTTAATTTCAAATAGTTTATGTTATCGCGGGCAGGAATTGATTCGCAACTTGACAGCCTTTTGCCCTTTTAGCTATTTTATAAGTTCGCTTTGAAAATTAAGCGTTCTTTTTTGGGACTCAGGCAATTAGCTCAGTGGTAGAGCATCACCTTGACACGGTGGGGGTCAGCAGTTCAACTCTGCTATTGCCTACCAATTTCTATTTTTTGATACGATGCTTTTTAAGAACTTTGCAGGTTTTACGACTACTACGACGCGCTTCTAACGGCGCGTAATATCGGCATTCGAGTTGAATGCTAAGGCAAAGTCGCTCTTATCAAATCAAATCTTTTTCGAGTAGTAGGTTGTTAATCGTCTAATTGGTTATTTAATTTGATTTATAAAAACGTTTTTGCGCTAAATGCGGAAAGTTTTTATATAACCTTTTTCGATTAACAAAAGTATGAGTGAATTAAACGTAAAAGTCGGAGAAAACACCAAAAGTTTCCCCGCGCCGTTGAGCGTGGCGGAGGCTTTGAAGTCGTTCGACCGAGATTTGCTGAGAAAATCGCTGGCGGCGCGCGTCAATGGCGAAGAAGTCGATTTGTCTTTTGAACTCAAACCGACCGACGAAGTTTTATCAATCGAGCCGATTTTGCCGGAGACGCGCGACGGTTTGGAAGTTATCCGACATTCGGCGGCGCATTTATTGGCGGCGGCGGTTCTCGAACTTTTTCCCGGCACAAAGCTCGGCGTCGGTCCTGCGCTGATGGACGACCCGCGTTACGGTTATTATTACGACGTTATCGCCACACAGACTTTGACCGAAGCGGATTTGCCGGTTATCGAAAAGAAAATGCGCGAGATTGCCAAAAAGAATCTGGCGTATCGGCGCGAAGAAATGAGCAAAGGCGCGCTTGTCGAGCTTTTTACCGGGCGCGACGAACAGCTGAAATGCGAGCTGATAAACGAAAAAGCGGGCGACACCGCAACCGCGTATCATATTGATAACACATCGTTTGTCGATTTCTGTCTCGGTCCGCACGTTCCGAATACCAATAAAATCAAAGCATTTAAATTGCTGGCATTGTCCGGCGCATATTGGAAAGGCGACGCGGCAAATCAGCAGATGCAGCGTATTTACGGAACCGCTTTTGCGACGCAGGAAGAACTCGACGGCTGGCTCAAACAACGCGAAGAAGCCGAGAGACGCGACCACCGAAAAATCGGCAAGGAACTCGATTTATTTTCGATTCAGGACGATTACGGGCAAGGCTTGATTCTCTGGCATCCGAAAGGCGCGGCGATTCGGATGGAAATGGAAGCTCTGCTTAAAGAAGAATTGCAGCAGCGCGGTTACAGTTTCGTTTTCACGCCGCACATCGCCAAACGCGAACTTTGGAAGATTTCGGGACACGAAGAAAACTACGCCGATTCGATGTTCGCGCCGACGCACGTCGAAGGCGACACGGACGAGTTTCGCCTGAAACCGATGAACTGTCCGTTTCATATCGGAATTTACAAGGCTTCGCCGAAATCTTATCGCGATTTGCCGCAGAGATATTCGGAAATGGGAACTGTTTACCGCGCCGAATTGTCGGGAACTCTGCACGGCTTGATGCGTGTTCGCGGATTTACCGTTGACGACGCGCATCTTTTCGTTCGTCCCGACCAGGTGCGCGAAGAAGTCGCCGATTGTCTGGATTTTGCTATTAAAGTTTTCGACACATACGGTTTTGAAAAGGTGAGATTCGAGCTTTCGGTGCGCGGCGACGCCGAAAATAAAATTTATCTCGGCGCGGACGCGGAATGGGAAAATGCCGAAACCGCGCTGGCGAACGCGCTGAAAGAACGAAATATTTCCTACGAAAGAATCGAAGGCGAAGCGGCATTTTACGGACCGAAAATCGACATCAAAATCGAAGATGCCATCGGCAGAATCTGGCAGCTCGGCACGATTCAGCTTGACTGGAATCTGCCTGAAAGATTTGAACTCGAATACACCGGCGACGACGGTCAACGGCATCGCCCGATTATGATTCACCGCGCCTTGTTCGGCTCGATTGAAAGATTTTTCGGCGTTCTTGTCGAACATTTCGCGGGCGCGTTTCCCTTCTGGCTCGCGCCCGTGCAGATTGCGGTTTTGCCGATTACCGACCGCATTAACGAATACGCCGAAACCGTAACGAAAGAATTAAAAAAACTCGGCTTCCGTGTTGAGTTAAATGATAAAAGTGATAAAATCGGCGCAAAGATTCGCCACGCGCAATTGCAGAAAGTTCCGTTTATGCTCGTTTTAGGCGATAAAGAATTGGAAGAAAATACCGTCGCCGTCCGCGAAAAAGTAAACGGCGATTTGGGCGCGATGAGTTTGGAAAATTTTGTGGAAATGGCGCGGAAATTGAAAGAAACACGCGCTTTGACAAATGGCTAGTTTGCAGAGTTCCAGAGTAATTTTCAACTCTGCAACTCTGCAAACTATAAAAAAAGAGAGGTGCAGCGATAGCAAGCAGATTCAGTAAAAATCGTCCGGTTCGTTTCAAAGGACCGCAACACCGCACGAATGAGCGGATAAGAGTTCCGTCGGTTCGCGTTATCGATGAAGACGGCGAGCAGTTGGGCGTGATGGATTCGCGCGACGCCGTTCAGCGAGCGCGTGATGAAGGCAAAGACCTTGTGGAAATCGCGCCGAACGCGAAACCGCCGGTTTGCCGCATTATCGACTACGGAAAATTTCTTTACGAAGAAAAGAAGAAGGCGACGGAAACCAAGAAGAAACAGGTTACGGTTACAGTCAAAGAAATCAAATTTCGACCCGGAACCGACGACCACGATTATGGTTACCGCAAGGAACGCGCCCGCGAATGGATTGCCGACGGCGACAAAGTTCGGGCGACAATCGCGTTTCGCGGCAGAGAAATGACGCACCGCGAACTCGGCGGCAACCTGCTTGCCAAACTGCGCGACGATTTGGCGGATATTGCCGATGTCGAAGTTACGCCGAAAATGGAAGGCTACCAGATGTTCGTCATTTTCGTGCCGAAAAAAGTTCAGGTGCAGGGCAAACCGGTCACCGACAAAAAAGAATAAGTTTGCCACAAAGTTCACAGAGAACATCGAGAAAAGCAGGAATGAAGTAATTTTCTCCCTGTGAACTCTGTGGATAAAAATAAAAGGAAGTAATTAAAAAATGCCGAAATTAAAAACACATAAAGGCGCGGCAAAGCGTTTTCGCTCGACCGCAACGGGGAAATTCAAACGCGGACATTCGCACGCGCGCCATATTTTAACCAGCAAAACGTCGAAACGAAAGCGCAATCTAGACATCGACACGCTGGTTTCTGAAAGCGACCAGAAACGCGTCGAAGCAATGCTGCCGTATGGAAGAAATTAGAAAAAGGATAAAGGATAAAGGATAAAGGATAAATAAAAGAACCGTCTTATTTCATCCCTGAGCCTTTATCTCTTATCCTTTCAAACGACTGAAAGGAGTGAAACTATGCCCAGAGCAAAACGTGGAAATAAGCGCACCAATAAGCGCAAAAAAATATTAAAACTAGCCAAAGGTTATTATTTAACCAAATCGAAACTTTACCGACAGGCGAAAGAATCAGTTGAACGCGCCTTAAACTTTGCATACACGGGACGCAAATTAAAGAAACGCGATTTCCGCAAACTGTGGATTGTCCGCATCAATGCCGCGTGTCGCCTTAACGGAATGAAATATTCGCAGTTTATGCACGGCTTGAAAGTCGCCGAAATCCAGCTCGACCGAAAAGTTCTCGCCGATTTAGCCGTCAAACAGCCGGAAGCCTTTGCGACTTTAGCCGGACAGGTTAAAAACGCTATCGGCAGCAACCAGCCAACAGCTTAAGTTATCTTTGAGAAGATTAAAAATCTGCAAAGCGTTCGAGTTAAAATTCGGACGCTTTATTTTTGTTAGATTTTGAGCTTTTATTTTTCTGATTTACAATTGCTGTTTAATTTAATGAATGCAAAATCGGCTAAATTGCTGACCGCAGCAGGCGGATTCTGTTGTCTTTTGTCGGCAATTTCCCTTGTCGCCAATCATTACAAAGAAATAAATTTTCCGCAAAGCCTTTCATTTTCTCTGCTGGTTGCGGGGATAATTTTAATCGTCTGTTCGCTGGCGTATTACACGGAAAAATGAATTTAGTTTTTTAGAATTATGTCTGAAGAAACAAAAATAATCGAACAAATCCGGCAAACTTTTGAAAACGATTTCGCTCGCTTTGAACACCTGCGCGGCGAATCAAACGGTTTGAGTTTGGACGAAGCCGAAAATCTGCTGAAAGAATTCGGCGAATTAAAAATAAAACACACGGGCAAAAAATCCGAGCTTGCCGCGTCGAGAAAGCTAATCGGACGAATCGCGCCCGCAGAAAAAGGCGCGTTTGGGCAGTTTATCCAATCGGTTGAACGGGAAATTTCCGGCGCAATCGAGACGGCGGAAAATAATCTAAAAGAATTTATCGCCAAAGCTAAAACCGAGCGCGAGCGCATCGACGTAACTTTGCCCGGAACGCGCACCAGACAAGGACATCTGCATCTTTTGACGATTCTGCGCCAACGCATCGAAGAAATTTTCGTCTCGATGGGTTATTCGATTGAAGACGACCGCGAGATTGAAACCGATTATTACAATTTCGACGCGCTTAATATTCCCGAAGGTCATCCGGCGCGCGAATCGCAGGATACTTTTTACACGACGAACGGTTTCGCGCTTCGCTCGCAGACTTCGACCGTGCAAATCAGGGCGATGGAACGGCGCGGTGTTCCAATCAGAATTATCGCGCCCGGCAGAGTTTTCCGCCGCGACACGCCCGATTTGACGCACACGCCGATGTTTCATCAAATCGAAGGCTTGTGTGTCGATAAAGGAATAACGATGGCGCATTTGAAAGGTACAGTCGGCGAATGGCTGCGGCGTCTGTTCGGCAAAGAAACTAAAATTCGCCTGCGCCCGTCTTATTTCCCTTTCACCGAACCGAGCGCGGAATTCGATTTTTCCTGTTTCAAATGTAATGGTTCGGGCATTTTTGAAACGGAAAGATGTCGCCCGTGCAAAGGTTCGGGCTGGATTGAACTCGGCGGTTCGGGAATGGTTCACCCGAATGTTTTGCGCGCCTGCAATGTTGACCCGCAGGTTTATTCCGGCTTCGCCTTCGGCTTCGGCTTGGAGCGAATGTGCGCGCTGATGTATTCGCTCGACGATATTCGCCTGATGTTCGAGAACGATGTGAGGTTTTTGGAGCAATTTAAATGAGCAACATAGAAGAAAAAAAGAAAATGAGATTTCTGTTTTTACAAAACCTCTATAATCGTAAAACAGAAGCAGGTCTAAAAATCGAAAGCACAGAGGATATTTGCAAAGACTTAGGCATTTCTTTTGCTGAAGGTGATTTAATTGTTGATTACTTAAATGATGAAGGATTGTTAAAATCTCAGAGTGCTGGCAATCAAATAATTTCTATTACTCACGCAGGCATTGTTGAGTTTGAAGAAGCATTGTCAAAACCTAATCAAGCTACTGAGCATTTTTTGCCGTTGAATATGATTTATGTTGGTGAGATGCACAATTCTCAAATCATGCAAGGTTCAACAGGAAGCAATCAAACCTTCAATTTAACCGAACATACCTTGAAAAATTTAGAAAAATTTGTCGAAGTAATTGACGAAAGATTTTCGGAGTTGCAATTCAATTCTGATGATGACAAATATGAAGCGATTGCTGAAATTCAAACAATTAAAACTCAACTAGTTTCTCCACGTCCGAAAGAGCTTGTAATTCAAGAATCAAGTAGAACTTTGAGAAATATTCTTGAAGGAATGACAGGAAGCATTCTAGCAACTGAGTTGTTGAAATATCTTCTAGGTGCTAATTAAAGACGATTTATGAATATCAGTTACAACTGGCTGAAAGATTTGGTTGAAGTAGATTTGGCGCCGCAGGAATTGGCGGAGAAATTGACGCGCGTCGGGTTGGCGGTCGAAGGCATTCACGCGAGCAGCGATGATTTTGTTTTCGATGTTGATTTGACATCGAATCGCGGCGATTGTCTGTCGCATCTCGGAGTCGCGCGGGAAATTTCGGTGATTGAGAATGCAAGCTTGAAATTGAAAAATCACGAAGAACAACAGCCGAGAGGCGAAAATCAAACGTTAGTTTCGATTCAGGACGCGGATTTGTGTCATCGTTTCACCGCTCGAATTATCAAAAATGTAAAAATCGCGCCGTCGCCCGAATGGTTGGTTAAACGTCTCGAAGCCGTCGGCGAGCGTTCGATAAACAATGTCGCCGACATTACGAATTTTGTAATGCACGAACTCGGTCAGCCGATGCACTCGTTTGATTTGAATAAATTGGCGGAAAACAGAATCGTCGTGCGGCGGGCGCGAAACGGCGAGACGATTAAAACTCTGGACGAAGCGGAACGAAAACTCGATGATTCGATGCTGGCGATTTGCGACGCGGAAAAGCCGGTCGCCGTCGCCGGAATTATGGGCGGAATTGAATCGTCGATTACGGAAGATACGAAAGATGTTCTTTTGGAAGTCGCTTATTTCAGCCGCGAAAATATTCGGCAGACTTCGCGCAATCTGAAACTTTCGACTGAAGCGAGCCATCATTTCGAGCGCGGCGTCGATATTGAAAATCTCGTCCGCGCATCGAACCGCGCGACTGATTTGATTTGTCAATTGGCGGGCGGAATTGCCGAAGATTTTGTTGACGTTTATCCTGTGAAATTTACGCCGAATGAAATCGAATCGAAAGATATTCGATTTGCGGTCAAAAGATTAACCGGATTGAATGTCGAAAAAGAAGAAATTCTCCGTATTTTTTCGGCTTTGGGAATAGAGCGGAAAAGCGAAAATGTTTTTATCGTTCCGAGCTGGCGGCACGATTTGGCGATTGAAGAAGACTTGGTCGAAGAAGCGGCGCGCGTTGTCGGATACGAAAATATCCGCGAAGAATTGCCGCCTTCACGAAACGCGGGCGAATTTCAGCCGAGCGAGGCGCGGAAACGCGAGTTGCGGAAAACATTGGCAAATATCGGTTTTGACGAAGCGATTTCATACAGTTTTATCGACGCGCGGCACGACGAAAAATTTGAATTGATTCCAGACTTTGCCGATGAAAACCTGGAAGAGAAATTTATTTCCCTGAAAGATTCGATTATCGAAGGCGCAATCAGAATGCGTCCGAGTCTGCTTTCGGGCTTGCTCGACGCGGCTCGCGCCAATTTCAATCACCAGCGCAAAGATTTGAAATTGTTTGAAATCGGTAAGGCTTTTTCCGCTTCGTCAAAGGAAAACGATTTGCCGAATGAACGCGAACTTTTCGCGCTGGCTGTAACGGGCGGCGAAGTTTCGGAAAACAGAGCAATGACGACGCGGACGCTTGATTTTTACGACGCCAAAGGCGCGCTCGAAACGGCGATAAATTCAATGCGTCTGCCGGATTTGGAATTTGCGGCAAAAAACGTAAAACATCTTCGCAGAGGACAGTCGGCGGAAGTTTTATTTAACGGCGAAGCAATCGGAACAATCGGGCGGTTAAGTGATGAAATCGCTTCGGCTTACAAATTCAAACAACCTGTTTTTGTCGCCGAAATCGATTTGCAGACGGTGCTTGAAGCCGAACAGCAAAACATTTTGTATAAACCGCTGCCTGTTTTTCCGTCAATCGCGCGCGATGTTTCGCTGCTTGCAAAGCGCGGCGTCAGCTTCGCGGAAATCACCGATGCGATTGGAACGGAAAACTTTGAATTGCTCGAAAAAGTCGAATTCGTTGACGTTTATGAAGGCAAAGGCGTTGCCGAAGATGAACGCTCCATCACGATTCGACTGGAATATCGGTCGGGCGTGAGAACCCTGCTCGAAGAAGAAGTCGCCGACATTCACGCGCGAATTCTGCAAAACGTCGAATCGAAACTCGGCGCGAAACAAAGATTTTAACGACATTTCCGGCAATTGCTTGAAGTTTCCGGCAAAAATAAACATAATCAATCCGAAGTTACAAATCAACGGCGACGGAGAAGAACACGAATGGCGGGACTATCAGGAATGGAAAAATTTTCGCATCTCGAAGACAAGATTTATTTAACAATCGAATTCGCCAAAAAAATGCGCGAAGAAAAAGACAGAATCGAGCGCGAAATGACATCGCTCCGGCACGAAGTCAGCAGTCTTTTAACCGAAAAAACGCGGCTCGAAGAAAAAGTCGAGGATTTAATGAGCGAGCGCGACGTTATTCAGTTGAAGGTCGAAGCGATGCTCGACGCGATGACCATTATCGAACCCGATATTGCCGAAGTCGTGCGGAGGTAAAATATGTTTGGAAGCAAAGGAAAATCAGACGGCGTAGCCCAATCGATTCGTGTGGAAATTTATAATCAGACTTATAATATTCGTTCGGACGGCGACAACGAATACATTATGCGTCTGGCGGAATACGTCGACGGCAAGATGCGCGAAATATCGAGCGGCACGCTCACCGTCGATTCGCTGAAAGTCGCAATATTAGCCGCGCTGCATATCGCCGACGAATTTCATCAATTGAAAAATCTGCAGGAACAAACCGACGCGCAGCTCGCCTCGCGCAGCGCCGAATGTGCCGAAATGCTCGACCGCGTTCTCAAACACAAAGAATCCGCGCCGCAGGAAGTCGAACGCGAACAGTGAGGCAAGTGAAAAGGTGAAAGGGTGAAAGGGTGAAAAAGCAGCGGTCGAAATTTTCCGATAAACTTTTTCACTTTTTCACTTCTTCACTTTTCGTTATTTTGATATGATTACTGACAGACGAAAGTTCTTTCTGCGTTGTTTGTTACCGAACACACTAATAATTGAGCCAACACTTGAATTATCGGGAGGCTAATGCCGAGATTCGGTGCAGTCCTTCACAGCAGGGATTTGCCATAGAATCCGGCTTCGATGTTTTCCTTCGGGAAAACAGAAAGCCACCCACCTATTGAGAAAATAGGTTCAATTCAACTGTTCGGAACGGCAGAGCGGTTTGACTTTCGTCAAAATCTTTAAAGGTTCAAAGTTCAAAGTTTAATGTTCAAAGTTAAAGGATAGTGTCTTGCTTTGAATTTTGAACTTTGAACTTTGAACCTTTTTTATTATGAACATTTTAATTATCGCCGATGTCGTCGCTCGTCCCGGCAGACTTGCCGTCCTTGATAAAATTCAGTCGCTGCGTGATGAATATAAAATCGATATTGCGACGATAAATGCCGAAAACGTCGCGGGCGGTTTTTCGATTACTCCGGCAATCGCCGATGAATTTTTCGCCGCCGGAATCGATTTGATGACTTCGGGCAATCATATTTTCGACAAATCCGAAATTATTCCGTATATCGAAAAAAATCCGCGTCTTATTCGCCCGGCGAATTATCCGCCGGGAACGCCCGGAAGCGGTCTTTTCGTCGGCGAAATCAACGGCTATAAAATCGCCGCCTTAAATCTTCTGGGCAGAGTTTTTATGCCGCCGGTTGACGACCCGTTTCGTGCCGCCGACGCCGCCTTAAATTCGATTCCCGACGATGTAAAAATCCGCGTCGTCGATATGCACGCCGAAGCGACATCGGAAAAATACGCGATGGGCTGGTTTTTAGCGGGGCGAGTTTCGGCGGTTGTCGGCTCTCACACGCACGTTCAAACGGCGGACGAGCGGATTCTTGAAGGCGGAACGGCTTATATCACCGATGTCGGAATGACGGGAAGCTACGCGGGCGTTATCGGAATGGAGAAATCTCAGATTCTGGAACGCTTCACAAAATTTCCCGCCCGCCGTGCCGAACACGCCAAAGGCGCGGTTTGGATTTGCGCGGTCATCATCGAAATTGACGAGAAAACAGGAAACGCCGGGAAAATAACAAGGCTGCGGTTAGAACAATGAGTGGCGATAGATGATAGGTGTTAGGTGTTAGAGAAAGGCAAAAACCTGAAACCTAATACCTAACACCTATCATTTATCACCTAACATCTACTTCCCGCTTTCCAGTTCCTTTTCAAATTCTTTTCTGATTTCCTGTTCCATTTTTGCCGTTTCGAGCGCGAGCGGCAATTCCGAAGTGCGCGCGGCGAGTTTTTTCAGGGTTAATTCCGAATCGGCTAGATTTGTTCCGCGCCGGAAAGCGGCGTCAATCATCTGTATTCGCGTTTCGGCTTCGACGCGCATTTGTTCGGCTTCGCTTTTTATATTTTCTAAGTTTTCCGCGTCTTTTCTTAAATCGTTTTGCAAAGCGGTCGAATTCTCCGACTTCAGATATTTCAATTTGTTCTGCCGCCGGCTGACCAGAAGAATTTCCTGCCCGGTCGATTTCAAAATGCGCGCCGCCGTCAGGCGAACGGCTAACGTATCGCGGAAGGCGTCGGCGAGCAGCGGATTTGCCGCCGACATTTCCTTAAGAGATTTTTTTTCGCTTGTCGTCAGTTCATTCTTAAACCAATCGACTTCGTGCGCCTTTACGCCGTCAACGGCAATGCGTTCTCTAATGTCGGCGAGCCAGCGCGAGCGATAATATAAAAGTCCGCCCGTAACCGCTAATCCTAAAATCGCGCCGACGACAAGCGAAACCAAGCTCCAGAAAAAGAACGGTATCGAGCCGGCGGTCAGAAATAATATAAAAAATATGAGCGCAGGAACGACGGCAAACAAAACCGGCGCCGACCACGCGCCGAGAGTCATCGCTTTATTCTTCGCCAAATCCCCGCGCGTTACTTCGTAATGTCGCTCTAATTGGTTCATATTTATCGCTTTACTCTACAAACTCCGCAAACTTTATTCAAATATGCCGCATCATAAAATTTAATTCCCGGCGGAAAGTGTTATATCATTTCGAGATAAAACTTCGTTTCTGATTTTGAAAATAGTGTGTATGTTTAATAAAAATTCAGCGAAAATCGCCGCCGTCTTAATGTTTATTTCGTTTCTTTTTAGTTTCGCCGCCGCGCAGGAAAGAAACGGCGGAGTTTCGGCGGGGCAAAATCAGAAAGTTCGCACCGTAACGATTCCGGTCTCCATTTTCACCAAACAGGAATTAAAGGAAAATCAAACGGAAGAATTTGTCGAAGCCGGAAATATAATCGTTAAAGAAGACGATGACGCGCAGGTAATTTTATCGATTAGAAGCGTGGGCAGCAGCACTCCGCTGGCTCTAGCGGTGCTGATTCAGGACGATTTGACTTCAAATGTTAATTTACAGTTGGAAAGTCTTCGCAGGTTTATTCTTAATCTGCCTCGCGGCTCGCGCGTGATGGTCGGTTATATTCGCGCCGGTTCGCTGCAAATCCGGCAAAAATTCACGGACGATCTAACCAAAGCGGCAAAATCGGTGCGAATCGTCATTGGTTCTCCCGCGATTGCGCCGGGAAATCCTTACGACCAGATAAACGACGCGCTTAAAAGATTCGACGCGCTGCCGACCGGCAGACGCGCGATTTTGCTGATTTCCGACGGTCTGGACATTTCACGCGGTATTGAAAGCTCGTCGCCTTCGCAAAGCAGCGACCTTGACCGCGCAATCGCCGGCGCTCAGCGAAAAAGTGTTGCGGTTTATTCCTTCTACAACGCCGCAAGCTATACGGACAGCGGAAATTCGATGCTTGTTCTAAATGGTCAGGGTTCGCTCAACCGGCTTTCAGACGAAACCGGCGGGCGCGCTTTTTTTCAAGGCTCGACCTCGCCCATTTCCTTCGACCCGTTTTTTCGGGATTTGAACGCGGCTCTAAACCGCCAGTTTGCCCTGACGTATCTCTCCACGCACTTCAAAAAGGGTTATCACAAAATCGATGTATCAAGCACCAATCCGCAGGTAGAAATCGAACATCCAAAAGGTTATTTTTACAGGTGAATATTTGATTGAGACATCTTGTAATTGCAGGTCTGACAGACTTTTACGTCTTCTTTTATCAGCAATCCAATCCAGAAAAGCGGAAAAAACGTAACCATCAAAACGGCAAACACAATCCAGCCGGCGGTCGAGATTTGTCTTTCATATCTCATAAACTGGCTGGAACATCGCGGGCAGTGTGAATTATAAGCCGGAATTTGCGGAATTTGCGGCTTTTGATAAACGAGCGGCTGCGGGCGCGGCGGCTGATATGAGAACGGGATTTGACTACCGAGCGGCTGAACCTGATTTATCTGTCTTGATTTTTGGCGCGGCGCGTCGGCAACCTGAAATTCGTCGGTTTTCCAAGAATACGGGCGCGGCGGCGACTGCTCAAAGTCGGTGTTTGCTGAAATCTGCGCGGACAAAAATTTTGTTCCGCAAAACCGGCAAAAGTTGCTTGCCTGCGTGCTGACCTGTCCGCAATTTTGACACTGTATCATCTCGAATATTCTCCAAATTTCAGATTCCGAATTTCAATAAAAAGTCTCTGCCGAAAACATTTACGTTAATCGTTTGAAAAAGTTCTTTTCAAGCGAAACTTTAATCGAATTTAACTTTCTCGCCCGTCTCGACCGCTTCATAAACCTTTTCGACCAGTTCGACCGATTTGTAGCCGTCGAGCGCCGTTACAGGCGGCACGATTCCCGCTAAAATCGAGTCGATAAACGCTTTATCTTCCTGCACATAGCCCCAGCGTTCTTCCTTTTCGGTCATCGCCCACGACAGCGTTTCAAAATTTGCATCCATTCCGCGTGAATCAATCAGATGCTCCATTTCCTCGGTTAAAATCGTTCGATGATGGCAAAAAACTTCGATGCGCTCGAACGGAAAGTGCCAGCTCGCGTCCGACGACGAAGCAAACGTGCAGTGAAAGCCGTTTTTGAATTTAAAGATAATTGAAAACTCGTCTAATTCGGGATATTCGTGCTGCGAGCCGTAAGCAACGAGTTCGGCAATTTCGCCGAATTGAAAGCGCATCATATCGAAAAGATGAATAGTCGTTTCATACAGAAAACCGCCGGTAACATCGGTGTCGCCCGTCCAGACCGGATTTTTCAATTCGCCCCGATTCATTTTGATATGCGCCGAATGCGCTTTGTCGCATCTCAAAAGTTCCTTGAGTTTGGCATAGACCGGCGCGTAACGGCGATTGTGTCCGACCTGGAAAACGCCGCTTGAGCTTTGCGCGATGTCCAATAACTTTTTCGCGTCCGTCAAACCGATTGAAAAAGGTTTTTCGCAAAAAACGTGTTTTCCAGCCGCGACCGCTTCCGAAGCGATTTCCGTATGTGTTTTATTCGGCGCGGTTACGAGAACGGCGTCGCAGTTTTCAAATAATTCTTCACGCGAGCCGCAAACCTTGCCGCCGACTGATTTCGCCGTTTTTTCAGCTCTTTCCGGTTTGATGTCGTAAAGCGCGGCGACTTCGGCGCGTTCGTCGCGGGCGAAAATTCGGGCGTGGACGTTTCCGATATAACCTGTGCCGATGATTCCGATTTTTACTTTATTCATATATTTCTTAACACAATGCAGAAGATTTTTAGCCACGAATAACACGAATAACGCTAATAAAACAAATAAGAATAATTCGTGTTATTCGTGTTATTCGCGGCTGATTTCTCTGTTCATTCTAAGGTGAATCGATTTTCAAGCGCTCGTCGTTCACGGTGTCAAACCCAGAACTTTTTCCGTCGCCGCTTTCGCTTTTCGCGCCACTTCAAACGGGTCTTGATTCCAGTATTCGGGGCGAAAAATCTCGATTGAAACCATTCGGTCGTAGCCGATTTTGTCGAATCTTTTTTTGATTTCCTTTATCGGCAAAATTCCTTCACCCGGATAAAGTCGGTGCGCGTCGGTCAAATCGGTTTTCGGCAAATCTTCGGCGTCGTTGATGTGAAAGATGAAAAGTTTTTCCGGGTCTAAGGTTTCAATCGCTTCAAGCGTCGAGTTTCCGGCGTAAAAATGAAACGTGTCGATAACCAAGCCGACGTTTTTACGATTTACTTTTTCGATAATTTTCTTGTCTAAATCGAGCGTTTGAACTGAACAATCAGCTTGTCCGAGGAATTCAAACGCCAAGCCGACGCCATATTTTTCGGCAATGTCGGCAAGCTCGTTTAAAACTTTGACCGATTCTTCGATGATTTCTTCTTCGCCTGCATTTTCCGGCATTTTTCCCGGCACGACGACGACATACGGGCAATTTATTTCGCCCGCGATGCCGGAGAATTCTTCGGTTTCAGCTTTAATTTTTGCGTAATCTTCGGCGTTTCTAAACGTAATATGCTCGATTGAATTTATCGAATACGGCTCAATGTTGTTTTCTTCAAGCAGCTTTTTCAAATCCGCGACCGAATTGTTTTTCAAAAACTCGCGCATCTTCGCCGCCCAGATTTCGATTAAATCAAAGCCCGCCGCGCTTGCCGCTCTGATGTCGGTTTCCAAATCGGCGCGCATCGTCGTCGCGCCGTTCATTGCTATTTTCATTCAAAACTCCTGATTAAAAAACGTGATATTTTTTGAAAATTGTAACACGGCGAATTGTAAAAAAATAAAAGGTAAAGCAATTTCGGCTTTACCTTTTATAAATTTTTGATTTCGGATTTGTCGATTTTTAATTTTATCAAACGCGCATCTCGCTAATTTTCCGCGTTCGGATTGGAAGATTTTATTTCCTGAAATTTGTCGCCGGATTTAAACAGCAAATCGGCTTTTCTTCCGCCGTAGCGCGCCGTTACAAGGTTGGTTTGTTCGGGAAACGATTCAAAAAAGAGCGTGTTTTGCAGAGAAAACTTTTCTAAATCTACTTCGGAAGCGGTTTCGACATAAACATAAATCGTATCGACTTCGACTTCCTTGCCGACCCAGACGAGCTTTTTCGCCGCGCCGTTTTTGTCTTTGAGAACGAACTTTTCGTTCAGGTAGTCGAAAATAATCTTGTCGATGTCGGGCGATTTTTCATAATCGATTTGTTTTTTCGCCCGCCGTTCGAGCGTCGGCGTCAAATCGTGCGTGAAAAGCTGGACGCTGATTTCGACAAGCTTTTCTTTGGCGTTATATTTCATTCGGGTCAAACTTGTGTGATACGTGTGCAGAAAGCCAAGCGGGAAAACGCTTCCCGCCTGGCTTGCAATCAGAAAAATCGAAAAACAAATTGTGAGAATTTTTTTGTATTTCATACAGTTTTACTGCCGACGATTATTCTGATTATTCCGACTGTTTTTATAAAGCTCAAAGCGCGTCGGAACAGTGCGGCGCGGGAAAAAGTTGTTAGCTAAATCCGTGTCCGCCGTTTCCAGATTCGGGTCGAGAACAATGGTTTTGACTTCCTTTTTCGTAACAATCATTTTCGACACGTCGAAATTATTGTAGCGCCAGATTTCCGCCGGAATGCGGATTTCTTCGGTCGAACCGTCAACGTATTCGACGCGGAAAATCACCGGCATCACGAGTCCGCCGACGTTTTTCAAATCGACGACGTAGAAATTATAACCGGCGTTTAAGATTTCCTTTTCGCGGTCGCTTAACGTGCCGAGAAACGTTTGATACTCGGCGCGTTCCGGGTCTGTAACCTTGAAGCGGTCGTAATCGTTATAAAAATCTTTCAAAGACGGATATTCGTCGATGCGTTTCGGAATGTTCGCGTTTCTCTCCCGCGAACGAGTTACGGGCGCGTTGTTCGCCTGCTTTCTTTGCAATTCTTTTTCAACGTCCGGGTTTTGCGAGCTTAATTGAAACAGGCGCACGTTTTCGATTGCAATATCAACGTGGTCGGTCGTGTAAAACCAGCCGCGCCAGAACCAATCGAGGTCAACGCCGGACGCATCTTCCATTGTGCGGAAAAAATCGGCGGGCATTGGACGCTTGAATTTCCATCTTTGCGCGTAGGTTTTAAAGGCGAAATCGAAGTTTTCGCGTCCCAGAACCGTTTCGCGCAGGACATTTAATGCGGTCGCCGGTTTGCCGTAAGCGTTGTTGCCGAACTGCAAAACCGATTCCGAATTGGTCATAATCGGCACTTGTTCCTCGCTTTCCATATAATTGGCGATATACTGCGGCTCGCCTCTGCGCGACGGATAATTTTTCTCCCATTCCTGCTCGGCTAAATATTGCAGAAAGGTGTTTAAGCCTTCGTCCATCCACGTCCATTGGCGCTCGTCGGAATTGACAATCATCGGGAAATAATTGTGTCCGACTTCGTGTATGACAACGGAAATCAAACCGTATTTCGTCTGCGCCGCATAAGTTCCGTCGGGACGCGGGCGCGGTCCGTTAAAGCAAATCATCGGATATTCCATACCGCCGACAGGTCCGTTGATGCTCTGCGCAACCGGATACGGATAATCGAACGAGTAGCGCGAATAGACGTTGAGCGTGTGAATAATCGCCTGTGTCGAATATTTTTCCCACAGCGGATTTCCCTCTTTCGGGTAAAACGACATCGCCATCACTTTGTTGCCGCCGCTGTTGTGTCCTTGAGCGTCCCAGATAAATTTTCGGCTTGAGGCGAACGCGAAATCGCGGACGTTGTTTGCTTTGAAAACCCACGTTTTTTTGCCCGTCGGCTGGTGTGATTCGTTCGCCGTCGCTTCGGCTTGCGTAATGATTTTTATCGGCTCGCGGACGGTTTCGGCTTCTTTCAATCGCTGAATCTGAACGGCGGACAAAACTTCCTTCGGATTCTGCAAAACGCCGGTCGCCGAAACAACGTGGTCGTTCGGCGCGGTGATTCTGACCGTATAATCGCCGAATTCGAGCGTAAATTCGCCGCTTCCGAGAAACTGTTTGTGCTGCCAGCCGGACACGTCGTTATAAGCCGCGAGACGCGGAAACCACTGCGCGATTTCGTAGATGTAATTTTTATCGGCGGGAAAATATTCAAAACCGCCGCGTCCGCCGAAAATGCGCTGGTTGTTAATCGCAAAATTCCAGCCGACGTTAAAAACGAATGTCGCGCCGGGCGCGAGCGGCGCGGGCAAATCGATGCGCATCATCGTTTTAACGATTGTGTATCTTAAAGGCGCGTTTCTGGCGTCGCTGACGTTCGTGATATTTATTCTGCCGTCGTATTCGCGGGCGGCGAGTTGTTCGATTTGCGCGGGCGTTATGTTATTTAAGTCCGACATCGTGCGCGTCGCCTGCGAATCGGCGTCTTTGGCGTAAATATTCTGCTCGACCTGAAGCCAGATATAAGTCAAGCTGTCGGGCGAAAGATTTTTATACGTTACGGTTTCCTTGCCCGCGAGACGCTGATTCTGGTCGTCAAGCTCGACATCAATAACGTAATCGGCGCGCTGCTGCCAGTAATTATGTCCGGGCGCGCCCGCCGCGTTGCGATATTCGTTCGGCGTCGGCAGAATTTCTTCGAGCTGGCGAAACTTGTCCGACGGTTTTGATTTCGATTGACCGAACGCGAACGCGGCGCACGTTAAGACTAAAACGAGTGTAAAAAATTGACGCAAATGCACTTTGTTTTTCTCCTTAAAGATGTTTGATATTAAATTTTATCGATGAAGGCGCGGGAAATTACGCCGGAATTATCGTTAAAGTTTTTCATAGTTTCGTTTATAAATTGATAAAAATCAAAGGTAAAACTGCTGCGCCGAAACGCGCCGACAACTTCCCGCATTTTCGCCGCGTCTAAAAATCGGTTAAGCTGTATCTCCCGAAGCATTTTTCCTGAAAATCATTCAGGATCTCCAAACTTATGAAAAGATTCGCAATTTTAACGGTATTTCTGTTTGTCCTCACATTAAACATCTTCGCGCAGACGCGCTCGGACGCGGCGCTTTCACGCGCGATTGAGCAAGATAAAGCGAGCCGCGACGCGAGCGGCAATTTGCTGACATTATCCGCCCTCGAACATTTTTCGCGTGCCGATGTTTATTCGACAAATCGCCATTTCCCCGAAGCGCGCGCGCACTGGCAGAAGATTTTAGACGTTTATCCGAACGACGCGAATATGCCGAAAGTTTTATTCGGCATCGCGCGTTCGTATATGTGGGAACGCGATTACGATAAAGCCGTTTTCTGGTTCGATAGATTAACAAGAGATTTTCTCAATACGAAAGACGGGCGCGAAGGCTTGGCATATAAAGGCGCGTCGCTCGTTCGTCTCGGCAGAAACGCGGAAGCGGCGAAAATTTATGAGCAATACACGACGATGTTTCCATACGGCGAGAAAATCGAATCGTCTTTTCTTAATATTATCGATGCACTGCGCGAGGCGAAAAAATATGATGAAGCGAATGTTTGGGTAGATAAAGCCAGACAGCGATTTTCGGGAATGCCGTCGGAAACGAATGCTCTGCACGCGCGCCTGAGAATGGAAATCTTCCGGCAGAAATACGATAAAGCCGCGATTGCCGCCGATGAACTTCTGCGGCTTAAAAAATTCTCGAATTCGATGACGAGCGCGAATGAAGTTTTATATTTAAAGGCGTTCGCACTCGAAAAAGCGGGCAGAAAATCTGACGCAATTGCTGTTTATTCGTCAATTCCGAACAATTTTACTTCTTATTACGGCGGCTTGGCGGCGGAAAAGTTAAATCTTTTGTCGCCGCAGACGGTCAGAAAAACCGCACTCGTTTCCTCGAATCTCGCAAAAGATTATCCAATCGTCTATCGCGCCGAACTTCTGCGCTACGCCAAATCCAAAAATATCGACCCGCGTTTCGTGCTGGCGATTATGAAACAGGAAAGCAGTTTCCGAGCCGACGCCAAATCATCGTCCGCCGCGCGCGGTCTGCTTCAACTGGTTTTCGACACGGCTCTTAAATACAACAAACAAGCCGGTTTTCCTGCGCTCGACGCCGAAGATTTATATCGCCCGGACGCGAACATCGCCATCGGCAGCGTTTATATGTCGGAGCTGAAACGACAATTCGGCGGTTTATACGAAGCGATTGCGGCGAGCTACAACGGCGGCGAAGACAACGCGGCGCGCTGGCTGGAGAGAAGCAAACCGAAAGAACCCGCAATCTTCGCGGCTGAAGTCGGATTTGCCGAATCGAAGAATTACGTTTTCAAAGTGATGAATAATTATCGGGCTTATCGAGAACTTTATACGGAAGATTTGACGCGCCGGTAATTTCAAAGGTTTCGCTATTTCCTAAATCAATCCGTTTGAAAACCGCCGCAAATCGTATAAAGCGAAACGGCTTTTCATTTCGTATTTCGTATTTTTAATTTTAAGTAACCGACAAATTATTCAGAAGCCGTCTCAAAAATAAAAAATGCGTTTTGCCTTTATACTTGTCGTTATCTTTTTGAGCGCCGCCGCCGCTTTCGCGCAAACCGCGCCGCTTCCTTCGCAGTTTCAATCGTGGAACGAAGTTCAACTAATCGTGCCGCTTCTGCGGGCTAAAGACGGCAAAGGCAAAAGCGTCGATAAGGCGACGGCGACTTTCAACGGCATCGCGCGCGTCGGTAGAAGCAGTCTGGATTTTCTCGACAACCGCGCCGGCGCGACGATAGATTTTCGCGTCAGCAAATACGTGTCGCTGCTGACGGCGGTTTTGTATCGCCGCGACGAGATTGTCAAAAACGTGCCGCGATACGAAACCCGACTCGGTTTCGGCGCGACCTTTTCAAAAACATTCCGCGGCTTTACATTCCGCGACCGCAATATGTTCGAGCATCGCTTTCGCGGCGGCAGAATCGACACGAATCTTTATCGCCAGCGCATACAAGTGAGTCGTCCCGTAAAATTTCATAAAAAAGAATTGTTCTCGCCCTTTATTTCCGAAGAAGGTTATTACGATTTGCGCTCGAAGTCGTGGGTGCAGAACGAATTTTACGCGGGCATCTCGCGCCGCATCGACGCCCGAACCTCGCTCGACATCGCCTACGTCCGCAGCGACACGCGCCCGGTCAACGTCAACGGCGTCAGTCTCAGCTTAAAATTCAAGCTCAGGTGATTGGAAATTACTAATCACGAATTACGAATTACGAAATTAAGAAACTGGCATTTCTCGTAATTCGTAATTTCGTAATTACTCTTCCCAATCGCCCTGACCTTCGCGTTCGACGTGGTAGCCGGAAGATTCCAGATGGCTGAGGACTTCGCGCCCGTGTTCCTGGTCGCGAACTTCGAGCAGCATTTCGATGCCGGTTTTCCCCAAAGGCGCGAGCCACATCGCGCGGCGGTGAAAAACTTCGATGACGTTGGCGCGTGTTTCGGCGACGTGATTGAGCAGCGCGGCGAGCATTCCGGGACGGTCTAAAACCAATAGCTTCAACATTATATAACGACCTTGACGCACTAAAACCTGTTCTAAAATTCGCGCCAGTAAATTGGCGTCGATGTTGCCGCCGCACAAAACCGCGCAAACCGTGTCGTTCGGATTGACTTTTATTTTCTTCGCCAGCAGCGCCGCGACTCCAGCCGCGCCCGCGCCTTCGACGACAAGATGAGCGTTTTGGACGCAGTGGAAAATTCCGCGGGCGATTTCTTCTTCGGTTACTTCGACAACTTCATCGACGTAATTTCTGATGATTTCCAGCGTTCTTTCCGCCGGATGTTTGACCGCGATTCCGTCGGCAATCGTCGGCAGAAAATCTATCTCGACGGCTTTGCCTGCCGCGAGCGATTTGTTGACGGGCGCGACGTTTGCCGCCTGAACGCCGACGACGCGGACGTTCGGCAGAAGGTTTTTGACGGCGACGGCAATTCCCGAAATAATTCCGCCGCCGCCGATTGGGACGACGACGACGTTCGTCTGCGGCAAATCTTCGACGATTTCCCAGCCGATTGTTCCCTGTCCGGCAATAACCAAATCGTCGTCAAAGGCGTGGACGTAGACGAATCCGTGTTTTTCCTGCAACTCCCTTGAATAATCGACCGCCTCGTCGAAGTTCGCGCCGAACAAAATAACTTCCGCGCCCTGCGCTTTGGTCGCCGTAATTTTCGTCAGCGGCGCGTTTTCCGGCAGAACGATTGTCGCCTTCGTATTATGAAGCCGCGCCGCCACCGCAACGCCCTGCGCGTGATTTCCGGCGGACGCGGTTACAACGCCGCGACTTTTTTCTTCGTCCGAAAGGCGCGCGATTTTGTTATACGCGCCGCGCACTTTGAACGAACCGCTGCGCTGTAAGCACTCGGCTTTTAAATAAGATTCCGCGCCGATTTCGTTGGAAAGTTTCTCGTCCGAAATAATCGGAGTCGGAATAATAATGCCCTGCAAAATTTTGCGCGCGTCCTGTATGTCGGAAAGTTTAACGGTCATAAATTTGATTATTCGGCGGTCAGTTAATATTTAACGAATACCGCCTGCCGATTGTCAATATTCAAAAGCGCTGGAGCGTCGGCTAAAGTTCGCGCTCCGACGGGCAACAAATTTAAATATTCTTCGTAATAATAAAAGAATTAAGCTATATTGAAAAGAAAACAATTTTTCGTGGAGTTGAAAATGGAAATATTCGGTCTCGGCTTTTTAATTTTTCTCGCCATCGCGCTGATTGTCGTCGCGGCTAAAACGATAAAAATCGTGCCGCAGTCAACCGTTTTGCTGATAGAACGGTTCGGCAAGTTTCACCGCGTCGGGCAGAGCGGAATGAATATTATGGTGCCGTTTTTTGAAGCGTCGCGCGCCGTTTATTGGTCGAACACGCGTCCGGGAACGACGCAGCTCGACTTGCGCGAGCAGTTTATCGACTTGCCGGCGCAGTCCGTAATCACGCGCGACAACGTGATGATAAACGTCGATTCGGTCATTTACTGGCAAATCATCGACCCGATAAAATGCGCGTATGAAATCGCGGATTTAGTCGGCGGCATCGTCCAGCTGACCTTTACCGGAATGCGCTCGGTCATCGGCAAGCTCGATTTAGACCACACGTTATCGAGCCGCGACCAGATTAACAGCGAGCTTCGCCTGATTCTTGACGAAGCGACCGACAAATGGGGCGTCAAAGTTACGCGCATCGACGTGAAAAACATCACGCCGCCCGACGACGTGCGCATCACGATGGAAAAACAGATGACGGCGGAACGCAACAAACGCGCGCTGATTTTGCAGGCAGAAGGCGAGCGCCAAGCTGCGATAACACGCGCCGAAGGCGAAAAACAGGCGTCGATTACACGCTCGGAAGGCGAAAAAGAATCGGCGATTCTGCAAGCCGAAGGCGCGGCGCAAGCTCGTTTTCGCTCGTCGCAAGCCGAAGCGCAGGCAATCGGGCAAATCGCGCAGGCAATCGGCGACCCGCAGCAGACCGCGCAGTATTTGATAACGGCGCGTTATATAGAATCTTTGCGAGATATGGCGCGGACGCAGAATTCAAAAGTGATTTTTATGCCGATGGAAACCTCGTCGATGCTTTCAAGCATCGGCGCGATGAAGGAAGTTTTCGCCGAAACCGGCGAGAAGGACGACAAAAAGAGCGCGCCGCAGGTTTCGGGGCGACCGCCGAGAGAATTAGGCGGTTAAACCGTCGGAGAAAGCTAAAAATGGAGCTTACGATTAACGACGATAAAATGAAGGAACTTCTCGCCGAAGTCATTTCCGAAATGCTGGTTAAAAAACGCGGCGTTTTCCACGAAATTATTCTGGAAGCGATGGAAGAAATCGGCTTGGCAAACGCCGTAGCCGAAGGCAGACGAAACGATTTTGTCGATGAAAACATTATATTTGATATTTTAGAGGGTAAAAGTGAAAGTCAAATATGAGGCGAGTTTTGCAAAAGACTTGAAAAACATCAAAGACAAAAAAGTTTTGCAAAAACTAAAAAGCGTTATCGAAAATGTAAAGGAAGCCGCCGAACCTTCCGCCGTAAATCGTCTCAGAAAATTGAGAGGTTACGAAACTTTTTATCGAATCAGAATCGGAGATTACCGAATCGGAATCGAAATAATCGACGCCGAAGTAATTTTTACGAGATTTTTGCACCGGAAAGAAATTTACCGCTATTTCCCGTAAAAATTGGTTTAAGTTCATAAGGAAGTTCGAGGTGGTTTGAAGTAAGGGAGAATTATGTTGAAAATATTATCCGTTTTGTTGGTTTTAGTCTTTGCCGGCGTCTTAACGCCGACAGCCGAGATGAAAACAAAATCGATTCTCGATTTCAAAATGCGCGACATCGACGGCAAAGACGTTAAATTAAATAAATATAAAGGCAAGGTTTTATTAGTCGTCAACACGGCGAGCAAATGCGGCTACACGCCGCAATACGAAGGTTTGCAGGCGATTCACGAAAAATACAACGCCGAAGGCTTTTACGTTTTAGGCTTTCCGGCGAACAATTTCGGCGGGCAGGAGCCGGGCAAGGAATCGGAAATAAAAGAGTTTTGCGAATCGAAATACAAAGTAAAATTCCCGATGTTCGCCAAAATCTCGGTCAAAGGCGAAGACCAGGACCCGCTTTACAAATTTTTGACGAGCAAGGAAACCAATCCTGAATTCGCGGGCGATATAACGTGGAACTTCAACAAGTTTCTGGTTGACCGCAGCGGCAAAATCATCGCGCGGTTTTCATCAAAAGAGACGCCGGAAAGCGAAAACGTAACGCGGGCGATTGAAAAAGCGCTGCAAAGCAAATAATTGAATAATCGAAGCTGTCGTTAAACCATTTTAAGAATTTTGCCTGCGAAACACACGAAAGGCACGAAATAAAAAAACAAACCTTTTTTCGTATCTTTCGTGTGTTTCGCAGGCAGTAATTCATTTCATAATAAGTTCAAAATCTAAAGTTCAATCCGCAAACGTCAGACCAACCTTTTCACATCCGTTTTTATTCGCGTTTATCTGCGGTTAAATTTTCTGTTAAAATTCAAAACGATGAAGTTTATAAAAATTCTTTTCGTTCTTTTTATCATTGCCGTTTTAGCGGCGGGCGGCGCGGGATTTTGGATTTATAATTCCCTCAACAAACCGCAAAGCCACGCTAAAGCTAAACAATTTATCGTCATTCCGAAAGGCTCGAACCCGAACGAAATTCTCGAAAAACTTGAAAACGAAGGCGTTTTAAAAAGCGCGTTTCCCGTCCAGATTTATATTCGCTCATTCGGCGACGCGGGCAAGCTGCGGGCGGGCGAATATCAATTCGATTCGCCGATTACGCCGCTGCAAGTCTTAAAAGAACTCGAAAAAGGCGAGCAGCGCACGACGAAACTAACGATTCCTGAAGGTTACACGCGTTTCGACATCGCCAAGCGCATCGCGGAAAATTTCACGTTCAATCCGCCGCTGACGGAAAAGGAAGTTTTAGCTTTGACCGAAGACGCGAGCTTAATCAAAGATTTCGACGCGCAGGCGAAAAACCTCGAAGGTTATATGTTTCCATCGACTTACAGCTTTCCGAAAAATACGACCGCCGCGCAGATTATTAAAACAATGGTTGAACAGTTCAAGAAAACGTGGAAGCCGGAATGGAACGACCGCGCCAAACAACTCGGCAGAACGCCGCGCGAAATCGTCACGATTGCTTCACTTATCGAAACCGAATCGAAATTCGACGCCGAACGTGCAATCGTTGCATCGGTCATCAACAATCGCCTTAGAAAAAACATTCCGCTCGGCATCGACCAGACCGCCGTTTATATCGCCAAAATGCAGAACCGATGGGACGGCACGATAAACAAAAGCGATTTGGAAGTCGATTCGCCGTATAACACCAGAAAATTCGGCGGCATTCCGCCCGGACCGATTTCTTCGGTTTCGGAAAGCGCGCTCGAAGCCGCCTTGAATCCGGCGCAGACCGATTATATTTTCTACGTCCTTAACGTCGAGAAGAACGACGGCTCGCACAATTTCTACTCAAGCGCCGCCGATTTCGAGCGCGGAAAAGCAAAATATCAAATCTGGCTCGAACAGCAAAGGCGCGAAATACGCGAGAAGCAAAATAATTGACGCGACAGCCGGCTGAAACTTAAAATGAAGTTCGAGTGGGACGAAAATAAACGACGCGAAAATTTGCGAAAGCACGGCTTTGATTTCGCCGACGTTTGGCGAGTTTTTGAAAACGACAGAGTTATATTTGCGGACGACCGTTTCGATTACGGAGAATTGCGGCTCGTTACAATCGGATTTTTGAACGGCAAAATCGTAACCGTAACTTACACTGAAACGAACGAAACAACGCGAGTTATTTCGCTTAGGAAAGCAACAAGAGATGAACGAACAAAATATATCAAAGGACTCACAGACAGATTGGGCGAGAATCGACCGGATGACCGACGAAGACATCGACCTTTCGGACATTCCCGAAATCACGGAAGAAATGTGGGCAAAAGCGGTTTGGCGTAAAGGTTCAAAATCAGCTTTGATAAGTTCACAGGAAACTTTAGCCGTTGACGGCGACGTTATCGAATTTTTCAAAGCGCAAGGGTGCGATTATCAAACGAAAATCAACCAGCTTTTGCGGGCGTATATGGAAGAACACCAGGCGAAATAGTTATGCGGAACTTTTTGGTATTTTGAGTGTCTAACAATTTATGAAAGCAAACAAATATATTTCAAAAAAAGAACATAAATTGCTTTTACTTGTCGCTTTTACTTCTTTTGTTTTCGCTTTATCAATTTTCTCTCTACAAGGAATCAAAGATTATAATGATGCTATTTCTAAAGGGCAGAATGAACTTGAACAGTTAGCCAACCTTGAACAGATTATTAGTTTTGCAGCCTGCGGAGGAATTGACTACCGAGTTTCATTTCTTCATTTTTTAACTCTCTTTATTTTTGTTGCATTACTTAAAACGAAAAGATTTTTTCTATCTTCATTTTTGACAGTTTTTTATGCCGCTGTTTTTATCTACGGACTTTCTGCCAGATACGATGGCAGTCGGTTGGGCGGCGAAGAATTTTCGCCGAAGGTTGACTTTCTCGATAAAGTTTATCGTGCCGCTTTCGATTTCGATTATGTAGCCGCGCTTTTTATTTCAATTCTTCTCTTTTGGCAAATCTCAATTCTTTTGCGTATGCTTATAAAAACTTTGCAAAAGGAACGAGCATTGCCGTAAATGATAAAACTTCTCGCACTCGACCTCGACGGAACGCTTCTCGATTCAAGCGGCAACATTTCCGAAACTAATAAACTTGCAATCAAACGAGCCGAAGACGCGGGCGTTCTGGTTACGATTGCGACGGGCAGACGTTTTCGGGACGCGCTGCCGGTCGGGTTGGAATTGGAATTAAATGCGCCGATGATTACGCATAACGGCGCGCTTTTGAAATACGCGCAGACATTGGAAACCGTTCACGCGTCGATTATTTCGGTTGAGACGACGCGTGAAATTGTGCGCGTCGGCAAGGCGTTTGGCGGCGACGCGCTTGTCAGTGCTGAACCGAACGGGAAAGGCGTTTTGCTTTACGATACAGTTTCAAAAGACAATATTCCGCTGCAAAAATATATCGAATGGTCAAAGCGTCTGCACGGCGCGGACGCTGAAAACGCGGTTCATCACGTTGAAAATCTGGAAAACATTATCGGCGGCGTAAAAACGGTTCACGTTTCTTTTTCGGGAACGTGCGCGTCGATGGCGGAGATGGAAAAGATTTTGAAAGACGAACTCGCCGCGACGGTCAATATTTTGACGACGGTTTATACGAATTTGAATTTTACCTTGATTGACATTCTGCCGCCCGACGCGTCGAAAGGAATCGCTGTTGAAAAGCTCGCCGCGATTAATAATCTAACCCACGAAAACGTGATGGTAATGGGCGATAATTTCAACGATTTGGAAATGCTCGAATACGCCGGAACGCCGGTTTTAATGGGAAACGCTTCGCCTGAATTGCTTGCGCGGGAAGAATTTCGGCGAACTCTGTCGAACGACGAAAACGGCGTCGCTTTAGCAATCGAGAAATTTATTTTGTAAGATAGAACGGTTTTAATTAATCAATAATTTTAGAGGAAACAATAAATGGCAAACAGAATCGCAGTTATAAACACGAACAAGGGTGTTATCAAATTTGAATTACTCGAAGAAGACGCTCCGAAAACGACGGAAAATTTTCGTCTGCTGGCGGAAAAAGGTTACTACGACGGCGTGATTTTTCACCGCGTTATCAAAGGTTTTATGGTGCAGGGCGGCGACCCGTTGGGCGAAGGCTACGGCGGCGAATCGGCGTGGGGCGGAAAATTTAACGACGAAATCAACCGCTCCTCACAGCTTTATCAGGGCGGCTACGACAAAGGCACGGTGGCAATGGCGAATTCGGGACCGAACACGAACGGCTCGCAGTTTTTTATAATGCACACGGATTATCCGCTACCGCCGTCTTACACGAAATTCGGCAAAGTCATTGAAGGTCAAGATGTTATTGACCAAATCGCCGAAGTCCAAACTAACCAAAAAGACAAACCGCTTCAGGAAATCAAAATGGAATCGGTAACGATTGAGGGATAGTGAAAAAATGAATAGTGAATAGTAAAGACAAATCTTCTACTTTCACTATTCACTATTCATTTTTATATGCGAGCGATTATTCAGAGAGTTTCCCGCGCTAAAGTTACGGTTAAGAATAAAATAATCGGCGAAATCAGCGCGGGAATTTTGATTTTGCTCGGCGTTGCAGATATTGATTCTGAAAGCGACGCGCTTTATCTTTTGGACAAAACATTGAATCTTCGGATTTTTGAAGACGCGGAAGGCAAAATGAATTTGTCTCTGCTCGATACGAAAGGCGCGCTTCTGGTCGTTTCGCAGTTCACGCTTTGCGGCGACGCGCGTCGTGGGCGTCGTCCTTCGTTTTCGCAAGCCGCCGCGCCGGAAAAAGCAAAAACACTTTACGAATTTTTCGTTTCCGAAGCGCGAAAACAGATTGTAAAAGTGGAAACC
>JBBPXZ010000077.1:0-36265 GCA_038200355.1 Pyrinomonadales bacterium
CCGGCGCGCGATTTTCCGAACTACGAAGCGGGAACGTGGGGACCGGCGGAAGCCGACGAACTGCTTGCAAAGGACGGGCGCAAGTGGAAAAACGACTGAAAACTTTAACATTGAAACAATAAAATTTTGAATTACAAATCTTTTTTACGAGACCTGAAGAGCGAAAAAATAATCGCGTCCGACACCGGCGAATTAAATAAACTGGCGGCGGCGAAGTTCGTTTCGATTGCCCGCGATGCTATTAAAAAACGCGGAAAATTTACTGTCGCGCTCGCCGGCGGCTCGACGCCGAAAGGACTTTACAGCTTACTGGCAACTGACAAATTTCGAGCTTTAGTTGATTGGACGCGCGTTTTTTTCTTTTTGGGTGACGAGAGAAATGTTTTGCCGGACGACGCGGAAAGCAATTTCCGAATGGCGAATGAAAGTCTACTGAAACCGTTAGACATTGCCGAAAATCAAATTTTCCGCTGGCAGACCGAACTTGAAAACGCCGAAGAAATCGCCCGCGATTACGAGCGAAAAATAAGGGAGTTTTTCAATCTGTCCAAAGACGAGTTTCCGCGTTTCGATTTAATTTTGCTCGGAATGGGCGAAGACGGACACACGGCTTCACTTTTTCCTTTTACAAAAGCGCTGAACGAAACGGAAAAAATCGCCGTTGCCAACACGATTGAAAAACTCGATACGACCCGTTTGACGCTGACTTTTCCCGTGATAAACAATGCCGCGAATGTGATTTTTTTAATCGGCGGCGAGAAAAAAGCCGAAGTTCTGAGCGAGGTTCTGACGGGCGAAATCGAGCCGGAAAAACTTCCGTCGCAAAATATCAAACCGCGAAACGGCAATCTTTTCTGGATGCTCGACGAAAAAGCCGCGCAAAATCTCGGATAGAAATATCAATCTTCCATTTACCATTTCGCGTTTAGCCTTTACCATTAAATAGTTATGGAAATTGAGATAGTCGTCGCCGTTTTTATTCTTCTGGCACTCGTATTTCTGGCGACGATTGATATGGCTTTTTCGCAGTTGTCGGACGTATCTTTGCGGCGTTTGTCGTCGGATTTGGAAGAAAGCCCGCGCCGCAAATCGGTCGAGTTTCTGCACACGATTCTTGAAAATCGCCCGCGTTTTCGCTTCGCGCTCTCAGCGGCGATTCAAATTTCGCTGATTGTTTTTTCGGTTCTCGTAACCTTGATTGTCTCTGATTTTTTCGACGCCAAAATCGAATTACTGCTTGTGTCTCTGCTCGTCGGCTTAACCGCGTCGATGATTTTCCGCCAGATTATTCCGCGTTTTATCACGTGGAAAAACCCGGAAAACAAACTGCTTTTTCTGCTGCCCGTCGCCCGTCCGATTTATCTGCTTCTCTCGAACGTCGCCGACCCGTTTCACTTTTTTACGAAAGACAATTCGCCGATTGAAAATACGATTGTTCCGAGCCAGCAGCAAACCGATGCGGAAAAAGAAGATAACGCCGAAGACATTCAGGCGCTCATCGAAATGGGCGAAGCCGAAGGCATTATCGAAGAAAAAGACCGCGAGCTAATCGAGACGATGTTCGAGTTTTCCGAAACCCGCGCCGGTGAAATTATGACGCCGCGCACCGAGATTTGCGCCGTGCCGATTACGGCGACCGTCAAACAGGCGCGAGATTTGATAATCGAAGAAAAATATTCGCGCCTGCCTGTCTATCGCGAGTCGGTTGACAACATCGAAGGCGTCATTTACGTGCGCGACCTTTTGAACGCGTGGGCGGACGGCAGCGAAAACCGGACAATCGAAAATCTTCTGCGCCCGGCATATTTTGTTCCCGAAACGAAATCCGCCGCCGAATTGCTCAAAATTATGCAGAAGAACCGTTTTCAGGTCGCCGTGGTTATTGACGAATACGGCGGCGTCGCCGGTCTGGTTACGGTCGAAGACATTTTAGAAGAAATCGTCGGCGAAATCGAAGACGAAGACACCGAAGAAGAAGAAGTTATCGAGATTATCGAAAGCGAAGGCGGTTATTACGACGTTCTCGGCTCGACGGAAATCGACAAAATCGAGCGCGTTTTCGATTTGGAAATCGAAGACGACGATTTTACTACAATCGCCGGACTGGTTACGAGCGAAGCCGGACGCGTGCCGAAACGCGGCGAAAAATTAACCGTGCGCGGACTGGAAGTCGAAATTCTGCAAGCCGATGAAAAGCGTTTGAACCTGCTGCGCCTGCGCAAATCCAGCGACGGTTTAACCGCCGATTCCGCGACAGTCAGCAATGCTTAATCTCAAAAAAATATGTCAATCAGAATCGAAGACAATAAGTAAAACTATAATTTAGGACTTTCACCGAAGTTACAAACCGGCTCGATTCTGTGCTATTTTTATATTCAAATGCTGACCGATTCGATTGAAAAATCTGCCGAAACAATTCCCGCAAAAATGATTTGCGAATCGTGCGGCAAAGAATTTTCGTGCGGCGCGAATGTCGGCAAATGCTGGTGTTTCGCGGTCGAATTGAAAGCGGAAATCCTGACGGAACTGCGCGAAAGTTTTAAGAATTGTTTGTGCGAGAAATGTTTGGATAAATTAAAATAAAGGAAGAAATTTATGAAAATCTTAAATTCGACCGTTCACGGCTTGCTCGATTACGTTGTCGTCGCTGCTTTCGCTTTAGCTCCGACCGTGTTCGGTCTCGACGGTGCGCCCGCGACGATTTCTTATGTTTTGGCGGTCGTCCATCTTCTTCTAACCGTTTTGACAGCTTTCCCGCCCGGTTTAATTAAAATAGTTCCCGCAATCGTTCACGGCTGGATTGAGCTTGTCGTAGCGATTTGTCTGCTTGTGCTTCCGTTTATAGCCGGATTTACAGGCACGGCGCATAATTTTTATCTCGCCGTGGGCGTGATAATTCTTGTCGTTTGGCTGATTACAAATTATAAAACGACGGAAACTTCGGCAGCTTGATTGTCAGACATTCATTTTCATAAATTTCAGACGCGGTTTTATATGGCAAAAAAGAAAAGTAAATTTTTAAGCGGCAAGCGCATCGACCCGACGCCGATTGATAAAACGACGACGCTGGCGGATTTGGTTGACGAGTCTTTTATGGCTTATAACGGAGCGCGAATTCGTGAAGCGTGCCGCCTTTTTACTAATAAAATGCTCGAAGACGACGTTACAATCGGCGTAACTTTGACCGGCGCTTTAACGCCTGCCGGTTTGGGAATTTCGGCGATTATTCCGCTGATAAAAGCCGGTTTTATCGACTGGATTATCTCGACTGGCGCGAATCTTTATCACGACACGCATTTCGGCATCGGTTTGAGTCTGCATCAGGGCGACGCGAAAATGGACGATAGAATTTTGCGCGAGGAAGAAATCGTCAGGATTTACGATATATTTTTCGATTATTCAGTGTTGCTCGACACGGACGAGTTTTTCCGGCGCGTTATTGAAGGCGAAGAATTTCAGCGCACGATGTCAAGCGCCGAATTTCATTATCTGTGCGGAAAATATGTTAGAGAAAGAGAGAAAAAGCTCGGCTTGGAAAATAAATCGCTGCTCGCCGCCGCTTACGAATACGGTGTGCCTATTTACACTTCAAGTCCGGGCGATTCGTCAATCGGAATGAATATCGCCGCTAAAGAATTGCAGGGAAGCAAGTTAATACTAAATCCGAATCTCGATGTCAACGAAACCGCTTCAATTGTTTTAGCGGCAAAACGCGGCATAATTCACAGCGGCAGGCAATCGAAAAAAGGCGGCAAATCGGCGATATTTATTTTGGGCGGCGGCAGTCCGAAAAACTTCGCCTTGCAAACCGAGCCTCAGATTCAGGAAGTTTTAGGAATTGACGAGCGCGGACACGATTATTTTCTTCAGGTTACGGACGCGCGTTCGGACACGGGCGGTTTGAGCGGCGCGACGCCGGCGGAGGCAGTTTCGTGGGGCAAAATCGACCCCGACCAACTGCCCGACGCGGTTGTCGCTTACGTCGATGCGACCATCGCGCTGCCGATTATCACGGCTTATTCTCTTGCCAGACACGCGCCGCGCGAGCCGAAACGCCTTTACGAACGGCGCGGGGAATTTATGGATTTGCTCAAAAAGGAATACGAAAAATCTACCAGAAGGTAATTTAGCCACGGAGTTCACAGGGAACACGGAAGGGAAAAATTTGGGCAGTAAGTTTCTTTAAAACTCAAGTGTTTTTATTCAATCCGTGTTTATTGAATTTTTCTCGCGGCAGAGCCGCGAGGAATCAAAGCGGAAAATCTTTTTTCCTTATTTCCGTAGCAGAGCTACGGGGAATTAAACCAATAAGGAACGATTAAAAATCTCTGTGAACTCTGTGTCTCTGTGGCAAAATATTATGAAACTAATTGCCGGACTAGCGGGCGAAAAACACGAAATCAGCCTTAAACAAACAGGCGAAGATGTTTCCGCCGAAATCGACGGGCGCGTCTACGAACTCGCCGCTTCGCAGGTCGAGCCGAATGTTTATCTTTTCAAACACGCGAATAAAATTTATCAGATTTTCGTCGCGCCGAATGAAAAACGAGACGAGCCTTTTGTCGTTAATCTCGGCAATCACGATTTTGAAATAAGTTTAGTCGACCCGAAACGGGTGCGAAGCGCGGCGGGCGCGGATAAAATCGCGGGCGGCGCGGCGGAAATCAAGACGGCTATGCCCGGAAAAGTCGTGCGCGTTCTGGTCGAAGCGGGCGCGGCGATTGAAAAAGGCGACGGCGTTTTGATTATCGAGGCGATGAAGATGCAGAACGAGATGAAAGCGCCGAAGGACGGAACGGTCAGGGAAATTCGTGTCTCGGAAGGCGCGACCGTTAATGCGGGCGACGTTTTGGCGGTTATCGAATAAGGGTTTTCCCGCAAAGGCGCAAAGCGCGCAAAGGTAAAATTTAATGCCGGATTTAAAACAAATCGAAAATCGAAAACCTGCGCGTTCTGTTGTGGGACATTGATGGAACTTTGCTGAGTTCGACCGTATCGGGCGCATTTAAAAAGTATTTCGCGCCTGTTATGGAAGAAATCTACGGCAGTTCCGGCAAATTGGAAGAATTAAAAGTGTCGGGAATGACTGACACGCAGATTTTTTATGAATCTTTGCGAGACGAAGGTTTTACGCCCGAACGGATTCTCGGCGCGAAAGAAAAACTTCTGCCCTTTTTCAAAAAACAAATGATGGAAGTTATCGGCAAGTCCGAAACGCCTTATGTGATAAAGCCCGGTGTGCGTGAAATTTTGGAAGCGACCGCGATAGATTCGCAGTTTTTAAACGCGCTTTTAACGGGAAATCTATCGGTCGCGGCGAAAATTAAGCTCGATTATTTCGGTTTATGGAAATACTTTGAAAACGCGCCGAATATTTTCGGCGAACTTTCACACGACCGCCGCGAACTCGGCAAAAAAGCCGTCGTAATCATCGATGAATTTTTAGGCGCGAAACTGAAGCCCGATCAATTTATCGTTATCGGCGACACGCCGAACGATATAGCGGCGGCGCGCGCTTTCGGCGCTAAAATGCTTTCGGTAGCCACGGGAAAGAATCACCCGAAAGAACAATTGCTGCAATACAAGCCCGATATTATAATCGACGATTTGAGCGACACGAAAAAGGTTTTACACATTTTGGAAACTTTATAGTTCAATTTATTTTAATTTATTCATATTTTTTTTGAATTTTAAGTTCGGTGAAAACCGCGTTCGATGTCCTTCATCGTCAGGCGCAGAATTACGGGACGCCCGTGCGGGCAGGTCGTCGGCGATGAAGTTGTCAATAATTTATCAATCAGCCACTGCATTTTCTCCGGCGTCAGCTTCATATTGACTTTAACGGCGGCTTTGCAGGCGAGAGACGCTGCGATGTCGTCGCGCAGAGTCGCTTTCGCGCCGCCGCGTTTGTCGCGCTCGACTGTATCTAAAATCTCGGCTAAAAGATTTCTGGCTTCAGACGGCGGCAAGTCGGTCGGCACGCTTTTTATCGCAATCGTTCTGCCCGAAAGCCGCATTAAACCAAAGCCGTAATTTTCTAATTCCTGTTCGATTTCCGAAAAAGCAATCGCCTGCGCGGGCGTTAAGTCGAATGTTTCGGGCAATAACAGGTTTTGCGATTGAATCGTTCTGTCAGTTTCTTTTTTGCGAAATTTGTCGAACAAAATCCGTTCGTGCGCGACGTGCTGGTCAATCAATAACATTCCTTCGTCGTCAACCGCGATAATATAGCTTTCGTGGAGCTGTCCGATTGGACGAATTTTGCCGGAAGATAAATTTTCGACTTCGATTGATTTGGGAATCTTTTCGCCCGAATCGAACGGCGGCAAAACCTGATTTGTCGAGAAACGATTTTCGGTTTTTGGATTTTGGTCTGTGTTTTCTAATCTCCGTTCATCAGTGAATATCTGTGGTTGATTCTCGTTTTCCCGTAATTCGTAATTCGTAATTCGTAATTCGCTCTCCGCCGTTCTGTTTTCCGCCGCCTGCTCGAATTCGTCGGACGAAACCGAAATTTCAAAATCCGGCGTCGGATTATCAATCGTTATTTTATTTGCGTCGGAAATCGGTTCGACTGATTGCCGATTAACATTTTCAAAATTACGAATCGCCGCCGAATCTTCAATCGCAAACTCGATTTTCGGCTGAAAATTTTCCCGCGTCTGTCCTGAAGAACTTGAATTATTTGCCGCAATTTCTCCAGATTCAAAGTTTTGCGCGGTCGGCTTTTGTTCGTTTTGCTCGTTGATGATTTCCTCGCGAACGATTCCCGCGCTGATTAAAGATTTACGAATCGCTTCGGCGATAACTTCTTTAACCGCTTCACTTCGGCGGAAACGGACTTCGGTTTTCGCCGGATGCACGTTAACGTCGATTTCTTCGGGCGGAATTTCCAGGAACAAAAAAGCGACCGGATAAACGCCGTGCGGCAGAACGGAACGAAAGCCTTCGAGCAGTCCGCCCGCGATGATTTTATCGCGCACGAAACGCCCGTTGATGAAAAAATACTGAGCGTCTCTGGTTGTTCGGCGTTCACGCGGCGCGGAAATAAAACCGCTGATTTTCGCAACGAATTCGCGCCCGCCGCTGACCGGCAAAAGGCTTTCAATCATATTCGCGCCGAAAATCTGATACGCCCGCTCGCGCAAATCTTTGGCGGGCGAAAGCCGCAGAACTTCGCGCCCGTTGCTGTTTAAAACGAACGCAATCGCCGGATTTGCCAGCGCGTAATGCGTAACGATGTTGGTCAGATGATAATTTTCCGTCGCTTCCGAACGCATAAATTTGCGTCGCGCCGGCGTGTTGAAAAACAAATCTCTGACGGAAATCGTCGTTCCGCGTGTGCGTGCGGCATCTTTTACGTCGCGCAGTTTTCCGCCTTCGACATAAACCGCCGTTGCCGCCGCGCCTTCATCGGTTTTTGTAACTAATTCGACGCGTGCGACCGAGGCAATCGACGCCAGTGCTTCGCCTCGAAAGCCGAGCGTTGCAATCGCGCTCAAATCTTCGAGCGTTTTTATTTTCGATGTCGCGTGTCGTTCAAAAGCCAGAATTGCGTCATCGCGCGGCATCCCTTCGCCGTCGTCCGCAACGCGCATCAATCTTCTGCCGCCGAGTTCAATGTCGATTTGAACGCGTTTCGCGCCCGCGTCCAGAGAATTTTCAACCAGTTCTTTAACGACTGACGCCGGACGTTCGACCACTTCGCCCGCCGCGATTTGATTTGCCAGATTGTCGGATAAAATTTTTATTCTATTCATTTGAAAATATGAATCTTTTAGGACTTTCTCATTTTTGCAGAAGCCCGCACATAAGTAAGGCGCGATGATGAAGAAGACACACTTGACGAAGTGCGTGTTTCCGCATTTTGAGAAAGCCCTATCTTTATTTTAACTGAATTTATTATCGTGCAAGTCAATTTTATTTCAAACTCGAATGCGGTTTGTGAAAATATTCCCGCCGAATTCTTTTTATGGGAAAGCGCCGACTTTCACAAGCCGTCTTTGCGAAAATTTAACCGTTTATGCTATTCTCTTTCTTTTGTTATCATACCTTTTTTGTTGTCTATTACAGGAGTAAAATTTAAGAAATGACTACTAATGGAAACGGTCAGCACACCGGACAAATCGTGCAGATTATCGGTCCGGTAATCGACGTGGAATTTCCCGAAAATCATTTGCCGCCGATTTATCAGGCATTGAGAGTTACGAGCGACGGTTCGACGACCGAAACGGCGATTGACGTTATCGCCGAAGTTCAGCAGCATTTGGGCGAAGGTCGCGTGCGCGCGGTTTCTATGCTGCCAACCGACGGAATGGTGCGCGGAATGCGCGTTATCGACACGGGCGGACCGATTACCGTTCCCGTCGGCGAGGCGACTCTGGGACGCGTGATGAACGTTATCGGAGAACCCGTTGACGAACTCGGCGCGGTTCAAACCGAATCTCGCGCTTCAATTCACCGCCACGCGCCTTCGTTTGACGAGCAGGCGACGGAACTCGAAATGTTTGAAACCGGAATCAAGGTTATCGACCTGATTCAGCCGTTCAAACGCGGCGGAAAAATCGGTCTGTTCGGCGGCGCGGGCGTCGGCAAAACGGTTTTGATTATGGAGCTGATTAACAACATCGCCAAAGCGCGTGAAGGTTATTCGGTGTTTGCCGGAGTCGGCGAGCGCACGCGTGAAGGCAACGACTTGCTGCGCGAAATGGTCGAATCGGAAGTTATCACTTACGGCGCGGATTTTAACCATAATATGGAAGAAACCGGCGAATTCGATTTATCGAAAGTCGATAAAAACGCGATTAAAGGCTCGAAAGTGGCGCTCGTCTACGGGCAGATGACGGAACCGCCGGGAGCGCGTCTTAGAGTCGCGCTGTCTGGTTTGACGGTTGCCGAATATTTCCGCGACCAGGGAAACGACGTGCTGTTTTTCGTCGATAACATTTTCAGATTTACGCAAGCCGGTTCGGAAGTGTCCGCACTTCTGGGACGTATGCCGTCTGCTGTGGGTTATCAGCCGAATCTGGCGACGGAAATGGGCGAGATGCAGGAACGAATTACTTCGACAAAGGTCGGCGCTATCACTTCGATTCAAGCCGTCTATGTTCCCGCCGACGATTACACAGACCCCGCGCCGGCGACGACGTTTGCTCATTTGGACGCCGTAACCGCGCTTTCGCGTCAAATCGTCGAACTCGGAATTTATCCGGCGGTTGACCCGCTTGCTTCTAACTCGACGTTGTTGAGTCTCGATATTGTCGGCGAAGAACATTACCGAACGGCGCAGGACGTTAAACGTATCTTACAGCGTTATAAAGACTTGCAGGACATTATCGCTATTCTCGGACTCGACGAATTGAGCGAAGAAGACAAGTTGACCGTCTCGCGCGCGCGCAAAGTTCAGCGTTTTTTCTCGCAGCCGTTTTTCGTCGGCGAGCAGTTCACCGGAATTCCGGGCGAATACGTCAAAACCGAAGACACCATCAAAGGTTTCCGCGAAATCATCGACGGCGAATGCGATGATATGCCGGAACAATCGTTTTATATGGTCGGCACAATCGAACAGGCAAAAGCCAAAGCTCAGAAAATGGCGGCAACCGCTTAGTAAATTACGAATTACGAATCAATGAAGAAATTCACGGTAATCGTAATTCGTAATTCGTGATTGAATTTATGTTGAATTTAGAAATCGTAACACCGGAAAAAAAAGTTTTCAGCGATACGGTCGAAGCCGTAACCGTTCCGACGACGAGCGGCGAAGTCGGTATTTTGACCGACCACGCGCCGCTTATTTCGGCGCTCAAGCCGGGAATTTTGTCTTACACTCGCGGCGGTGCAATTGAAAGAATGATGATTGCGGGCGGCTTTCTGGAAGTCAGCGCAAATAAAGTTTCGGTTCTGGCGGATACGGCGGAAACGGCTGGTGAAATAGATGTCGAAGCGGCGCGAACGGAACGCGAAACTGTCGAGCGAAATTTGGGAGCGTGGAAAGGCACGGAAGACGAGTTTGAAACGGAAAAAAACCGGCTCGAAAAAGCGCAGGCGCGTCTCCAGTTAGCTTCGGGCAAATAAAAAATTCGTTTCCATAATAGAATAAAAAGGTGAGATTTTACGTCTCGCCTTTTTTTGTTGATTGAAAAGCGTTCAAAAAACGAAAAGAAAAAGCATTGAAATCTGACGGTTTTCAAATATACTTGGGTTTATGAAATTGACTGTATTATCGTTTTTAATTTCGCTTTTCATTTTCGCTTCACCGGCGGACGCGCAGTCAATCGAATGGCTCACCGATTACAAAACAGCCGCTAAAATCGCCGTCGATGCCGGAAAACCGATGCTTCTCGATTTTACGGCTGTCTGGTGCAAGCCGTGCCGCGAAATGGACAGAGATTTCTGGGCGCGGGCGGACATAATCGAAATTTCCAAAGATTTCGTCTGCGTCAAAGTCGATTTGGACAGCAATAAAACTTTAGCCGACAAATACAGGGTTGCCGCGCTGCCGAACATTATAATGACCGATTCGTGGGGCAACGGCGTCGAATTTCATCGCGGCTTCGGCATCAACGGCGTGCGCGAAATAACCGAAAAACTGCTGGCTTTGCCGAAAGATTTCACGGAAATTAGAGAGGCTCAAAGAGTAATTCAGTCCGACAAAAAAAATCTCGAAGCATTAACGTTAATTGCCGATTTCTACCGGCGGAAAAAGGTTTATTATCTGAGCAGCGACTTCGGCAGTAGAATGATGAAGCTGGAAAAAAACGCCGCGAGACGTGAATTGTTAATGGTGAATCTGGCGGAAGACTATCGGCAAATCGGCTGGAACGCGGAGGCGAAAAACATGCTCGAAAGATTCAAAAAGGAATTTCCCGAAAGCCCGCGAATGGAAAAAGTGAACCGCGATTTGGCGAATTTATAATTTTCTTCGATAAACGACGCGCCCGCCGACAATCGTCGCAACCGCCGCGCCGGTAAAATTCCAATCGTTGAACGGCGTATTTTTAGATTTCGATTTCGTGTCTGAAACCTTATAAGTCCAATTCAAATCCGGGTCGAGAATCGTAACGTCGGCAATTGAGCCGACTTTCAGTGTGCCGCGATTTTTCAAGCCGAAAATCTTTGCCGGATTACTCGAAAACAATTCTACAAACCGCGCCAAATTAATCGTTCCGGTGTGAACCAATCGTTCAAAAGCCAGACCGACGGCGGTTTCCAAACCAGTAATTCCGAACGGCGCGCGGTCGTATTCGAGCGCTTTTTCGTCCGCGTGATGCGGCGCGTGGTCGGTCGCAATCGCGTCAATCGTGCCGTCTTTTAACGCTTCTAAAATTGCTTCGAGATGTTCCTCGCTTCGCAGAGGCGGCGACATTTTCGTATTCGTGTCGTAACCTTCAACCATTTTATCGGTCAAAGTGAAATGATGCGGCGTAACTTCGCACGTTACGTTTACGCCCTCATTTTTAGCGCGGCGAACAATTTCAATCGCGCCGCGCGTCGAAATATGCGCGATGTGAACGCGCGCGCCGGTTTCCTTCGCCAGCAGAACGTCGCGCACGGCGTCGATTTCTTCGGCAAGCGCGGGCATTCCCTTCAAACCGAGCAGCAGAGAAATTTTCCCTTCGTGCATTACGCCGCCCGACGATAAAGATTTGTCTTCGCAATGGTCAACTACCGGCAAATCGAAATCTCTGGCGTATTCCATCGCCCGCCGCATAATTCCGGCGTTCGGAACGGGTCGCCCGTCGTCGGAAACCGCAACCGCGCCCGCCGCTTTCATCTCGCCCATTTCGGCTAATTCCGCGCCGTCCGAAGATTTCGTAATCGCGCCGACGGGGAAAACATTCGCCAGATTCGCGCGTCCAGCCTGCTCGATTAAATAGCGCGTAATCGCCGCGTTATCGTTGACCGGCGACGTGTTCGGCATCGGACAAACGCTTGTAAAACCGCCCGCAACCGCCGCCGCGCAGCCCGACGCAATCGTCTCCTTATGTTCCTGTCCGGGTTCGCGCAGATGAACGTGCAAATCAATAAATCCGGGCGCGACAATCAAACCCGTCGCGTCGAAAACTTCCACGCCATCGGGCGCGGCTTCGTTTTGACCGAGCCACGCGACGACTTTGCCGTTTTCGATTAAAATATTTTTTCCGCTGTTTTGTCCTTCAGACGGGTCAATCAAATGACCGTTCGCGATTAAAAGTTTCATTTGTTCAGGCGGCGCGAATCAATGTTTCCCGTATATTTCGGGCAATTTCAACCGCATAAAAATAATTTGAAGGGTAAAGATAATCTTCGCCAGATTCGTCAACAATGCGAATGTAATCATCTTGCGCGGCATTTTCGTCGGGCAAAACTTCGTAAATTTTGCGGATTTCCAAATCTTCGCAGCCGTCGTTTTTAATGCACAAAACAAATTGTCTTTCCTGTTCGCTCATAATTTTCAGTCCAAAAATGTTTTGATTTTTATTTTTCGTTTTCCGATGCCGTGCGCTTCATACCAATGCAATTCGGCAAGTCTAATTCTACCATTTTGCAGTTTTACCCGAACCGTTCCTTTTAATTTCCGCCAGCGTCCGCGCCCGAATTGTTTCCGCAAATTGTGAATTTCGCGAATGTTCGAGCCGACAGCGATTGTTTCAATTTCCGAAATTTCCCCGATTATGTCAAAAATTTCTTCCATTAATTTGCAGTTCCGCCGGTTGCCAGATATAAAACCGCCATACGGACGGCGACGCCGTATTTTACCTGGTCTAAAATCAAGGAGCGCGAGCTGTCGGCGACTTCGGACGCGATTTCTATTCCGCGGTTCATCGGTCCCGGATGAAGAACTATTGCGTCGGATTGGGCTAAATCGAGACGCGCCTGAGTTAAGCCGTAATGAATCGAATATTCGCGCAGGGTCGGGAAATACGCCGAATCCTGCCGCTCGCTTTGAATGCGCAGAATCATCACGACATCAGCGCCTTCGATTGCCTGTTCGACGTTTGAACAGACGCGCAGATTTTTTTCGACGAGATGCGCGAAGCCGTCGGGAACGAGTGTTTTCGGTCCGGCAACGCGGACGCGAGCGCCAAGTTTGGTCAGCAGATGAATGTTTGAACGCGCCACGCGCGAATGCAGAATGTCGCCGACAATCGCCACTTCGAGATTGGCAAAATCTTTTTTGTGTTCCCGAATCGTCATCGCGTCGAGCAGCGCTTGTGTCGGGTGTTCGTTCGCGCCGTCGCCGGCGTTGATAATCGCGGCTTTCGAGACTTTGGCGAGTTGGTGCGGAACGCCCGCGCTTGAGTGGCGGACGACGATGCAGTCGGGCGACATCGCGTCCAGATTCAAAGCCGTATCGATTAAAGTCTCACCTTTTGTAATCGCCGAAGACGCGACGCTGATATTGATTGTGTCGGCTGAAAGGCGTTTGGCGGCGAGTTCAAAAGAAGTGCGCGTTCGGGTCGAAGATTCAAAAAAAAGATTGATAACGGTTTTGCCGCGCAGCGCCGGAACTTTCTTTATCTCGCGCTGGTTTATTTCCCGGAAATTTTCCGCTGTGTCGAGAATTCCGACGATTTCTTCGGCGGACAAATCGCGGATTCCAAGTAAATCACGACGGCGATACGGTTTATTCATCGCTTTTATAAAAATATAAAAAAAGCAAGGCGTTCAACCTTGCTTTGAAAAGTCTATTCCGTCGGACGCTCGAAAATGCCGACCGCTTCAACGTCGTCAAATTCTTTGAGCATCACTTTTATAATTTCGGTCTTTTTCGTCGGCACGACTTTGCCGATAAAATCAGCTTGAATCGGCAGTTCACGGTGTTCGCGTCCTCTGTCAATCAAAACGGCGAGCTGGACTTTGCGCGGTCTGCCAAAATCCATTAATTGGTCGAGCGCGGCGCGGATTGTTCGTCCTGTGTAAAGCACGTCGTCGATTAAGATGATGTTTTTGTCTTCGATGTCCGTGTCGAGTTCGGTGCGGTTGACAATCGGGTTTGCGCCGACGGTCGATAAATCATCCCGGTAAAGCGTAATGTCGAGAATTCCGAAAACGGGCGCGACGCCTTCGAGTTCTTCAATTTTATCGCGCAGGCGCTCGGCAATCGGCACGCCGCGCCGCCGTATGCCGACTAAATACAAATCCTTCGCGCCTTGATTATCTTCGACAATCTCCGACGCCAAACGCGATAAAGCGCGCTTCATTCGCGCGCCGTCCATTATTCTCGATTTTTCAGTTAATTTAATTTCATCCGCCATATCTTTGGGCAAATCGTAACAAAGACAACTCTAAAGTTCAAAGTGAACAGTTCAAAGTTTTTATAATTATCATTTATCATTTATCATTTACCGAATTTATGATGTCGAAAATCTACCGGAAATTACTGCGTCCGATTCTTTTCGGCACGTCGGCGGAAACAGCGCACGAAATCGGAATTAAAGCGCTCGAAAAAGCATTAGCTTCAAAAACGGCGCGCGATTTTTTCGCCGCCAAGTTTAATTGCGGCGAATTCGGCGAAATCGAGCGTTTCGGTCTGCGCTTTAAAAATCCGCTCGGCGTCGCCGCCGGTTTCGATAAAAACGGTCGAATCGTTAATCAGCTTGCCGCGCTCGGATTCGGGTTTGTCGAAGTCGGAACGATTACGTTCGACGCGCAGAAGGGAAATCCGAAACCGCGTCTTTTTCGTCTCTCGGAAGATAAAGCGTTGATAAATCGTCTCGGATTCAACAACGACGGAACTTTGAAAGTTGTCGAGAGATTGAAAAAAATAAAGCCCGAATGCGTTTTGGGCGTCAATATCGGGAAAAATAAAGATGTGCCGAACGACGCGGCGATTGAAAATTATTTGAAAAGCTTCGAGGCGGCGCACGCTGTCGCCGATTACGTCGCCGTCAACGTTTCCAGCCCGAACACGCCGAATTTGCGCGAGCTGCAAAAAGCCGACGCGCTCGAAGAACTTTTAAGCGCGCTGCAAAACAGAAATCGTGAATTAAATGTGCAAAACAAAAAAAATCTGCCGCTGCTCGTCAAAATCGCGCCGGATTTGTCGGACGCGGAAATTGAAGCGATTACAGGTATTGCGCTCAGTTTGAAATTATCTGGAATTATTGCGACGAATACGACGGTTTCCCGCGAAAACCTACGGACGAATAAAACCGAAACGGAACGAATCGGAAACGGCGGCTTGAGCGGGAAACCGCTGAAAAACCGTTCCAATGAAGTTGTCGCTCAAATTTATAAATTATCGAAAGGAAAATTAAAAATCGTCGGTGTCGGCGGAATTTTCAGCGCCGAAGACGCGTTTGATAAAATCGCTTCGGGCGCGTGTTTGCTTGAGTCTTATACGGGTTTTGTTTATCGCGGAATCACGTTCGCCCGCGACATAAATTTCGGTCTGGCGAAAATTTTGCGCCGAAAAGGCTTTAAACATCTGGACGAAGCCGTCGGCTCGGACGTTAGGATTTGATTTACAAAATTTTTTAAACCGGGAGCGCGGGCAGGATGTCCGCGCTCCCGGTTAATTTGCCCTGCAAGATTTAGCTTTTCCAGACGTTCAGGAAACGGCTGAAAATTTAGAAAAAGCGGATTTTGTTTGAAAAATAAAAAATACAATAAAGCCGCGCGGCGCAACCTTTTGCGCGGATGCGCGCTCAAACGAAACGGCACGCGCCCGAACATTTCAAAATGAAACAAATTATTTCTTTTATACTGATTTTTACGATTTACGTCGGTTTGATTTCGCCGGTCGCCGTGCAGTCGCAAATCGGTCGCGGCAAAATCAATTCTTCAAATATGAATTCATCCACCGAAAAAGGCTTGAAATTTCGCCTCAGCGAAGGCGCGCCGGGCGCGGAAAATCGCCGAATTACCGAACCGGCAAAAGGCGACGCGCTGACGAACGCGCAAACGTCGAACCTTTTAAAACGCCTGCCGCAGATAAAAACCGAAACGGACGACAAAACTGATTTTGCAAAACGAGCGGGAAGTTTGCCGCCGCCGAAAACCGGAAAAATCGTTCCCGTAAAATTTCCCGCCGGTGAATCAGGAAATTTGCCGAATGCAAACCAATCGAACACGCTCGAAGTCGTCCGTTTTTCGCCCGAAGGAAATGTTAGTTTAGCGCCGGATTTGAATGTTACGTTTTCGCAGCCGATGGTTGCCGTAACGTCGCAGGAAAACGCCGCAAAGAATGTTCCCGTTCAATTGTCGCCGACGCCGGAAGGCAATTGGCGCTGGCTCGGCACAAAAACTTTAATGTTCGACGCGCAAAAGCGTTTTCCGATGGCGACGCGCTTTACGGCAAAAGTTCCCGCCGGAACGCGCTCGGCAAACGGACAAACTCTGCAAAAAGATGTCGTCTGGACTTTTCAAACACCGCCGCCGACAGTCGAAACTAAAATTCCCGAAAATCAAACGACCCGGCGCGACGCTCTTATATTCGTTGTGTTCGACCAGGAAATAAACCCCGATGCCGTAATCAAAACCATTTCGGTAACTTCCGGCAAACAAAAAATTCCGGTTCGTCTGGCGACCGCAGAAGAAATTTCGCGGGACGAAACAGTTTCTAATTATATTAAAAATGTTCAGCCGAAGCGTTTTCTTGTTTTTCGCGCCGTAAATTCCGACGGTTCGACCGAAAACGCTCTGCCGCCGAACGCGCAAGTTACCGTTACGATTGAAAAGGGAACGCCGTCAGCCGAAGGCGATTTGACGACGATTAAGGCGCAGAGTTTTTCATTTAAAACTTTCGGCGCGTTGATATTCGTCAAAAAATATTGCGGCTGGAATGAAAATAAAACCGCGTGCGCGCCGTCCGACAGTTGGCAGATTGAATTTACAAATCAAATCGACGAGGCGAATTTTGATAAAGATTGGGTGAAAATCGAACCGAACGTTCCCGGTTTAAGGATTTATCCGCGGGGAAATACAATCGCCATCGACGGCGCGAAACCGCCGCGAAAAAGTTTCAAAGTAACGGTTGACGGCGCGCTTCGAGACGCTTTCGGGCAAACGCTCGGACAACAAATTTCCGCGACTTTCAGCGTCGGCGCAGCGGAAACTTCATTCGGCGGCGCGGGCGGAAATCTCGTCGTTCTCGACCCGTTCGCCGCGCCGGTTTATTCGATTTATTCGACTAATTACGCGGCGGCAAAAGTGAAAATTTATCAGGTTCAGCCGACCGATTGGAATCAGTTTTCGCAGTATTTGAGATTCGTCAATTACGACGAAGGAAAACGTCCGGCGATGCCCGGAAAGCTGGTTTCCGATACGATTTTGAAAATCAAGAACACGCCCGATGAATTTGTCGAAACATTGGTTGATTTGCGCGGATTTTTGAATAATGGCTTGGGCAATTTAATTTTGGACATTGACGTGGTTGACGATTCGAGCAAAGGCGTTACGGTCAGAGCTTCCGATTCGCGCAAAATCGTCTGGATTCAATCGACAAAAATCGGGCTTGACGCGTTTGTCGATAATCAGGAATTAGTCGGATTTGCGACGGATTTGCGAACCGGCAAACCTTTGAGCGGCGTCGATTTGACGATTGCGCCGAACGGGAAAGCGGTCGGCGGTCAGGCGTCAGCGGTCAGTAATACAGATGAAACAGCGGGCGTTGAGTTGAATCAAAGCTGGTCTGAATGGTTTGTCAGTTGGTTTGCCGCGTCGTCTGAAAATCTGAAAGGCGCGAGCGTCGGCAATGAAGCGGACGCGTCGGCGCTGCTCGAAACAATTAGCCAAACACAAACCAATTCGACCGCCGCGAACGGCATTGCGCGGCTTTCTTTGCCCGAATCGCAGGCGAAACAGCAAAATATTTTGATTGCGCGAAAGGGAAACGATGTCGCGTTTTTACCGGAAAATACCGAATATTATTACCGGGAAAGCGGCAATTGGTATAAGAAACCGAACGCGGACAGCCTTCGCTGGTTTGTTTTCGACGACCGCAAAATGTATCGCCCGAAAGAAGAAGTAAATATAAAAGGTTACATTCGCAAAATTACGGGCGGAAAATTCGGCGATGTCGCGCCTTTAGGCGACGCGGCGGGCGGTTTGACGTATTCGGTGAAAGATTCGCGCGATAATGAAATCGGCAAAGGCACGGCGAATTTAAATGCTTTCGGCGCGTTCGATTTCAAATTCGTTCTGCCCGACAACGCCAATCTCGGCTATTCGAGGATCGAATTTACAACTTCGAGCAATTTGGAAAATTCAAATTACTCGCATCAATTTCAGATTCAGGAATTTCGCCGTCCCGAATTTGAAGTCAAAGCGCAAGCGGAAACGCCCGCGCCGTATTTCGTCAAATCGAGCGCGATGATTTCCGTTAACGCAAATTATTTCGCGGGCGGCGGTCTGGCAAACGCCGAAACGAATTGGAACGTAACGGCGACGCCGACCAATTACACGCCGCCGAACCGCGAAGATTTTACATTCGGCAAATGGTTTCCGTGGTGGCGCGATTTCGGCGGCAATTACGACGAAACCACAACCGAAGAATTTAAAGGCGTAACGGACGGAAACGGCAAACACGTTTTGAAAATAGATTTTGAAGCTGCAAATCCGGCGCGTCCATACACGGTTTCGGCAAACGCGAGCGTGCAGGACGTGAACCGCCAAACGTGGGCGAGTTCGACAAGTTTGCTGGTTCACCCGTCGGAATTGTATGTCGGAATCCGCACGGCGAAAACTTTTGTTCAGCAGAATGAAGCGTTCGATGTCGAAACGATTGTGTCCGACATTGACGGCAAATTGATTGCAAATAGAAATGTCGAAATAAAAGCCGTTTTGAAGGATTGGACTTTTGACAAAGGCGAATGGAAGCAAACGGTTGTTGACGAGCAAACGTGCAGTGTTCAATCGGCGGAAGCGGCGCAAAAATGCCGGTTCACGCCGAAGCGCGGCGGAAATTATACAATAACGGCGCGAGTTTTGGACGACCGCGAGCGACCGAATGAATCGGAGTTGACGGTTTGGGTTGCGGGCGCGAAAAGCGAGCCGAAGCGCGACGTTGAACAGGAAGAAGCGCAGTTGATTCCGAACAAAGAAGATTACGCGCCCGGCGATGTCGCGGAAATCCTCGTCCAAAGTCCGTTTGAAAATGCGGAAGGCGTTTTAACTTTGCGGCGCGACGGTTTTGTTAAAGTCGAACGCTTTACGATGAAAGGTTCATCGACTGTTTTAAGAATTCCGCTCGAAGAAAGATATTTGCCGAATGTTCGCGTGCAGGTTGATTTAGTCGGCGCGGCGGCGCGAACCGACAACGAAGGGAAGACCGACCGGAAACTTCCGGCGCGTCCGGCGTTTGCGAGCGGCGAGTTGAATCTGCCGGTTTCAAAGGCGACGCGTTCTTTAACCGTTTCCGCCGAGCCGCGCCACAAATCTCTCGAACCCGGCGGCGCGACGAAAATCGACGTGGCGGTGAAAGACGCTCAGGGAAACGCGGTTGCCGATTCGGAAGTCGCGCTCGTCGTCGTGGACGAAAGCATTCTGGCTTTGACCGATTACAAAATGCCGAATCCGCTCGACGTTTTTTACACCGAGCGCGAAGCGAATGTGACGGATTATCATTCGCGGGCGAATGTTTTGCTGGCAAATCCGATTGACGGTTTTGGAGTTGGGTATGGAGAAGGACACGGCATCGGCAGTGGAAGCGGTGGCGGAGTTGGTAATGGAAATAATGGAGTTGCTTATGCCGCGCCTATGGCTCGAAGTATGAAATTGATGAGTGCCGAAACTGTTGAAGTATCGGCTGATTTATCTGAACAAAATCAGGAAGCGCAAATCAATCTGCGCCAAAACTTCAACGCGCTCGCCGTTTTCGCGCCGTCTGTCAAAACCGATTCGAGCGGCAAAGCGGTTGTCGATATAAAATTGCCCGACAATCTGACGCGTTATCGCGTGATGGCAGTTGTTGTGGACAATTCCGGCAAGCGTTTCGGCAAAGGCGAATCGAATCTGACGGCGAAACAGCCGTTGATGGTTCGCCCGTCCGCGCCGCGCTTTATGAATTTCGGCGATAAGATTGAATTGCCGGTTGTCGTCCAAAATCAAACAGACAAGGAAATGACGGTCGATGTCGCCGTGCGCGCAAGCAACGCCGAATTGACGAGCGGCGGCGGGCGGCGCGTAACGATTGCGGCAAACGACCGCGCCGAAGTTCGTTTTCCGGTGTCGGCAAATAAAGCGGGAACGGCGCGTTTCCAATTCGCGGCGACGAGCGGGAAATTTGCGGACGCGGCGGAAATCGAGTTGCCCGTTTGGACTCCGGCGACGAGCGAAGCGTTTGTAACCTACGGCACGACGGACGAAAACGGCGCGATTGTTCAGCCGATTGAAGCGCCGAAAGATGTCTTTGAGCAATTCGGCGGCTTGGAAATAACGACGAGTTCGACCCAATTGCAGGAATTGACCGACGCGTTTATTTATTTGCAGAATTACCCGTTTGAATGTTCCGAACAAGTCGCCTCAAGAATGATTTCCGTCGTCGCTTTGCAGGACGTTCTTAAAGCGTTCAAAGCAAAGGAGATGCCGACGGACGCGGAATTAAAAGCGCGTTTCACCAAAGATATAGAGATTTTGAAATCGCGCCAGCGCGCCGACGGGAGTTTCGGAATGTGGAAACGCGACGGCGAAAGATACAACTTTCCGTTCGTAACCGTTCACGTCGCGCACGCGCTCGTTTTAGCGAAGGCGAAAGGTTACGGCGTTCCCAATGAAATGCTCAATAAGACGAAAACTTATTTGAAAAACATCGAAACGCATTTCGACCAATATCACAAATCGCCCGAAGTTCGCCGCACGATTTCGGCTTACGCGCTTTACGTCCGCGATTTAATGAACGATAAAGAAGCGGCGAAAGCTAAGAAATTATTGACCGAAGCGACCATAGAAAAAATGCCGTTTGAAGCGCTCGGCTGGATTTTATCGGTTTTAGCAAACGATAAAAATTCGACGGCTGAAGTCGAAAGTATCAAACGGTTTTTGATGAATCGAACGACGGAAACGGCGGCGACGGCGAATTTCGTAACCGATTACGGCGACGCGCAATGGCTGATTATGTATTCCAACCGCCGCGCCGACGGCGTTTTATTGGAAGCGTTAATCAAAGCCGACGCGAATAACGATTTGATTCCGAAATTAGTGCGCGGCTTGCTCGACAATCGAACGAAAGGACGCTGGAGCAACACGCAGGAAAACGTATTTATTCTGCTGGCGCTCGACAAATATTTCAACGCGTTCGAGAAAGTAACGCCCGATTTTGTAACGCGCATCTGGCTCGGTCAAACTTATGCGGGCGAGCAGAACTTCAAAGGTCGCTCGATTGATTCAAATTTAATCAACGTTCCGATGTCATATTTAATGGAACAAAATGGCGCGGCTAATCTGATTTTAGATAAACAGGGCGCGGGACGGCTTTATTATCGAATCGGTTTGAACTACGCGCCGAAAAATTTGAATCTCAAACCGGCTGATTACGGTTTTACGGTTTTGCGTAAGTATGAGGCGATTGACGACGCCGGAGACGTGAAACAAAATCCCGACAATTCGTGGACGATAAAATCCGGCGCGCGCGTTCGCGTTCGTTTGACAATGGTTGCGTCCGCTCGCCGTTATCACGTCGCGCTCGTTGACCCGCTGCCCGCCGGTTTGGAAATATTAAATCCCGAACTGGCGACGACCGAAGCGATTCCGACGGATAATCAAAACGCGCCGGTTGTCGAATACGGTTCGCAGTCTTACGGGCGCGGCTTCTACAACTGGCGCGGGACGTGGTTTGAACACCAGAATTTCCGAGACGAGCGCGCCGAGGCGTTTTCGTCTTTGCTGTGGGAAGGCGTTTATAATTATTCGTATGTCGCCCGCGCCACGACGCCCGGACAATTTGTCGTGCCGCCCGCCAAAGCCGAAGAAATGTATCATCCCGAAACCTTCGGACGCACGGGAACGGATTTTGTGAAAGTCGAATAAGAAATCATCGACAAATTATAAAAGGAAAAAATAAAGGGAAACGAACAATATTCGTTTCCCTTAAAAAATTATCGTTATAAAACTACTGCGGCGTTCCATAAGTTCCGCCGTATTGGTCAGGGCGCGGCGGCTCGTTGTCGAATTGGGGCGCGGCGTCGGGAAACACATTTCTGTAAGCGGCGATGTTGGCGGCATAGATGACCGGCAGGACGAAAAGAATGCCGACGCCGCAGAGGAGCGCGCCGGCTGTTAAAAGCAATATCTCAAAAATAAGGAGCGCGAGCAGACCGCCGAAATTATTTAACGCGGCATTGAAACTCAATTTAAGCGCCTCGCCGATTGAAGCGTTGCGGTCGGCGACCAGCGGCAGGGCGAAAAACAGCAGAACGGAAAAAACTATGCCGACGAAAAAAGTTACCAGAAGACTTAAAGCGAGCGGCACGGCGACGGCGCGGTCGAAAAAGGCGTTGATAATTTCGGCGACGTTTTCCGGGTCGGGCGTCAGATTCGGCAAATCCACGAAAAGATAAATCAGAATGCCGAGAAGCAGTCCGGGAATCGAGCCGACAAGCGTAATCAGAGTTGTCTGAGCGACGCGGCTGAAGCCCTCGAACATCAGCGAAAAAGGCACTTTTTCGCCGCGCCGCTGTGCCAGAAGTGCGATGTAAATGCCGCACGTGAGCGCGCCGCCGACGATTATATTGATGATACTGCCCGCGTATGGAATATTTCCGGCTATTATAACGATAAGCAGATTGACAATGCCCATCGCGAAAAACAGCCAGTAATTCGGCTTGATAAAATTCCAGCCTTCGCCGAGGCAGTTTGCCGCGCTGACCGCGCCTTTTTTGAATTCGATATTTTCCATTGACTCTTAGTTTGTTCGGTTTTAATAGATTTTGCCAATACACATTGCCATAAACTTGTAAAAACGACAATAAAAGCCGTCGAATTTTTATTTGTGAAGTTTTTCGGCTTGCCAAACGGCGAACTCTTTCGCAAACTTTTCAAAAGTGAACGAATCATATACAAAAGTTGTCGAATTCCTGAAAATCGAAGCGCGCGCAATCGAGCGCACCGCGACGCGTTTAAGCAAAGAAAGCGTCGAGCGCGCCGTTGAAATTTTGTCGCGCTGTGAGAGCAAGGTTATCGTTCTTGGCGTCGGAAAATCCGGCGTTATCGCGCAGAAAATCGCGCAGACGCTTGTTTCGACCGGGACGATTGCCGTTTTCGTTCATCCGTCGGACGCCCTTCACGGCAGTCTCGGCGTCGTCAGCCGCGGCGATGTTGTCGTCGCGCTCTCGAATTCGGGCGAAACCGACGAAATTTTAATGCTTCTGCCCGCCTTAAAAGCCCGCCGCGTCTTCTTGATTTCGATTGTCGGCAATCTCGAATCTTCGCTGGCGCGGCAGTCGGACGTGGCGCTCGACGCGTCGGTCGATTGCGAAGCCTGCCCGCTCAATCTCGCGCCGACGACATCGACGACCGTCGCGCTGGCAATCGGCGACGCGCTCGCTATGACTTTAATGGAAGCGAAAAATTTAACGGCGGAAGATTTCGCCTCGAATCATCCGGCGGGGCGATTGGGCAGGCGTCTGACGATTCGAGTTGAAAATCTGATGCACCGGAGTCCGAACGTCGCGCCCGCTGCTTCGTGGCTCGAAGTCGTCCGCGAAATTTCCAGACACGCGCTCGGCGCGGTCAGCGTCGTCGATGAAAACGCTCGTTTAATCGGCATTGTTACCGACGGCGATTTGCGGCGGACGATTGAAAAAACCGAAGGTGTAAATCTGGACAAACTCGATGCCGGAGCGATGATGACGAAAAATCCGGTTGTCGCCGCGCCGGAAATGCTTGCCTTCGACGCGCTCAAATTGATGGAAGACCGCCCGCGTCAGATAAATGTTCTGCCCGTTATCGATGAAAATAATGTATGCATCGGGCTGCTGCGCCTGCACGACATCGTGCGCAGCGGTTTATAAATAATTTATAAACCGCCGTTTGTTTGAAAATGAACACGGACAACTTTTCGATTATCGTTTCATCTATTCATTGCGATTAACATTCCGCTCACGCAAAAAAATAAAATGAAAAAAATAACCGCCGCGCTTCTCGCCGTTTTTATACTTACAACATTTGCCCGCGCCCAGAGCGCCGAAGTAACCGTGTCTTTAAACGAGCGTTTTTTCGACACGCTGCTCGACGCGATTTTTACCAATCTGAGAACGCCTTCGTTCCCGATTGCCCGAAGCGGTTCAAAGTTCAAAGTTCAAAGTTCAAAGTCGATGAACGGCGTTTCGAGTTTCGGCGAAAGCAAACGTCCAGTCGAGAATCGAAAATCGAAAATCGAAAATCCATTGTGCGACGAATCGATTCGGCTTCAGCGCGAAATCGACGGCGTGCGCACCGCCGTTCGCTTTCGCGACGGGAAAATTTACGCGCCGATTGCTTTTGCCGGTTCATATAATCCGCCGTTTGTCGGCTGCGTCGATTTTCAGGGCTACGCCGAAACCAATATCGAACTCGAATTCGATAAGCAAAAACAAACTCTCGTCGGGCGCGCCAGAGTTTTAAACGTGGTTTTGAGCGGCACGGGCGGCGTCGGCAGCAGCTTTGTAACGAAAATAGTGCAGAATTCGCTCGACAAAAAAATTAACCCGCTGCCGATTTTATCGACCGATAAACTTTCGTTTCTGATACCGATTCAAAACGCCGGCGGCTCGCTTCGGATGCGCGCGACCGGCGTCAGGTCGGAAATCGTGAGCGGCGCGCTGAATATTTACATCGCTTTTGAGTTCGTCAAAGGCTGATTTTATTTGCTAAATTCTAAAAATGATTTTTGTTGATTCACACTGCCACATCGACGGCGAAGCGTTCGACGCCGACCGCGCCGAAGTTATTAAAAGAGCAGACGCGGCGGGCGTTAAACTGATGCTGACAATCGGCACGGGCAGTCCGAACTCGAATGATTTCCGGCGCGCCGTCGGCGTTGCCGGAGAATACAAAAATGTTTTCGCCGCCGTCGGCGTTCACCCGCACGACGCTAAAGAATACGACGACAGCGCCGAAAATCACTTGATTGAGCTTATACAGTCGAGCGAAAAAGTCATCGCGTGGGGCGAAATCGGGCTTGATTTTCATTACGACAACTCGCCGCGCGACGTGCAGGAACGAGTTTTCCGGCGGCAGATTCGCACCGCCGAAGAACTCAATCTGCCGATTATCATTCACTCGCGCGCGGCGGACGACGAGACGGTCGAAATACTGCGCTCGGAATGTTCGGCGGATAAATTTCGCGGCGGAATTATGCACTGCTTCGGCGGCACGCCCGATATGGCGCGGGATTTAATCGAACTGGGTTTTCTGATTTCGTTTGCCGGAAACGTAACCTTCAAAAAAGCTGACAACCTGCGCGAAGCGGCGCGTGTCGTTCCGCTCGACAAACTTTTAATCGAAACCGACTGCCCGTATCTCGCGCCCGTCCCGTTTCGCGGAAAACGCTGCGAGCCGGCATTTGTCGCGGAAACGGCAAAGTTTTTAGCAGACTTTTACGAAATAGAACTCGAAAAATTAGCCGACCAGACGACGCAAAACTTTTCAAAGTTTTTCAAATTGAACTTGGCAACAGAGGATTAGCCGCGAACGAACACGAAAGAACACGAAATAAAATCAAAAAACTTTCGTGAATTTTCGTGTTTGTTCGTGGCTAATCCTGTTTTATGGCACAATAAAATTATGGCAAAAGAAAATTCATTCGATATTGTTTCAAAAACCGATTATGCGGAAATTACCAACGCGCTCAACCAAACCGTCAAAGAAGTTTCGCAGCGTTTCGACTTCAAAGGCAGCAAGGCAGCGGTCGAGTTGGTCGATAAAGACCTCGTTTTATCAGCCGAAGACGACACGCGCCTGCAAAATATGAACGATATTCTGCAAAGCAAACTTTTAAAGCGCGGAATTTCGTTGAAAGCTCTCGATTACCAGAAAATCGAAGCGGCGGCAGGCGGAACGGTTCGCCAAACCGTAAAAATTCAGCAGGGAATTCCGATTGAAAAAGCAAAAGAAGTCGTCAAATTTATAAAAGATGCGAAATTAAAAGTGCAGGGGTCGATTCAGGGCGAAACCGTCCGCGTTTCGGGAAAAGACCGCGACGTTTTGCAGGACACGATTGCCAAGCTCAAAGCCAAAGATTTCGGCATCGATATGCAGTTCGACAATTACCGCTAGAATTAAAATGCAGACATTCGCGCCAATCAAAGAAAAATTAAATCCGCACATCGCCGCGCAAAGGATTTTCAGTCTTATCAAAGATGAAATGGCGCTTGTCGAAGCTGAGTTCGAGCGGCAGGCGAGTTCCAATATTCAGGTTATCAATTATCTGGGCGATTATCTGCGCGCTTCCGGCGGCAAGCGCGTGCGTCCGGCGCTGCTTCTGCTGTCGAATTACGCGAGCGGCGGAAACGCTTCTGAAGAAAATGTCATACGGCTGGCAACCGTGATGGAAATGCTGCACACGGCGACGCTCGTTCACGACGACATCATCGACAACGCTGATACCAGAAGAAATCGGGCGAGCGTCAACGCGCGGTTCGGCAATCAGGCGGCGGTTTTGATGGGCGATTGGCTGTATATGTCGGCGTTTGAAACGTCGCTCAAAGAAAGAAGTCTTGAGATTCTCGATATTCTGACGCGCTTGACTCGAAAAATGACCGAAGGCGAATTGCTTCAATTGACGATGCTCGGCAAAACCGACTTAACGGAAGCGGAATATTTCGACGTTTTGCAGCGAAAAACCGCTTATTTATTTTCGGCTTGCTGTGAAATCGGCGCGATTTTGGGAAACGCTTCAAAAGACGAGCAAACGGCGTTGCGCGATTACGGTATGAATCTCGGAACAGCGTTTCAACTCGCCGACGATTTGCTCGATTTTACGGCGGAAGACACGATTTTGGGCAAGGCTTCGGGCGCGGATTTGCTCGAAGGCAAATTAACTCTGCCGCTAATTCTTCTGGTCAAAAAATACGCTTCTGTTAAAACCGATTTGGAACGCGTAATGCACGACGGCGATTATGAAAACGTCTCGCGCAAAACGATAATAAAGCGGCTTGAAGATTCGGATTTGCTTGTTGAAACAAGAGATACGGCGTATTCTTTTGCGGCGAAGGCGATAAAAAATCTTGAACAATTACCGAAAACCGAGTATCGTATTGCTTTGGAAGAAATTCCGAACTATATGATTGAAAGAGCGAAATAAATGGATAACGGAAAATGGAAAATGGATAATCGAAGACATTTTCATTGTTTATCGCTTATCTCTAATAATTCTCTTTATTGTCCGTTATCCATTTTCCGTTATCCGTTACTAAACTTATGTTGAACGAAAACTTAATCGCCACGCTCGAACAAAGTCTGCGGCAGACGCGCAACGCGCAGAGTCGGCTTTTGGGACGCCTGCGCGAAGTCGAAACCGAAGCCGATTCTCTGAAACAGGAAATCGATGCGCTGGAGAACAGCGCGGCGCAGACCGGGGAGGCGATTTACAGTCTTCTGGCGACGATGGGAACGGGCAACAAAAGCTGGAAAGTCAAAAAACACGCCGAACAGCCGTTTGAAGACGACGATTATAATCTCGAAGTCGAGTTGAAAAGAAATTCACCGCGGATGAACGCGCCGGTTCAAAACAATCAAAACAATCAAAACAACCATAATTATCAAAACAGCCAGAATCAACAAAGCTATCAAAACGCTCAAAATTCAGCGCCGAACAATAATTATCGAAACAATTCAGTTTCCTATATCAATCATTCGCGCAATATTCCGCAGACAAATCAGAATTTCGAGCCGACCAGCAATCGTTTCGTTGACCGGACTATAACGCAGGCTTGCACGCTTCTGCTGCGCGAAGCTACTTCGGCGCTGCACGTCAACGAGCTTTATAATCTGCTCGTCGCCGGCGGTTTTGAATTCAAGGGAAACAACCCGACAATCTCGATTGCCGTTTCCTTAAACCGCAACCGCCGGTTTCGCAAAGTCGCGCCCGGAACTTTTGAACTTTTGATGTTCAACGCTTCGCAGGCGGCTTCATAAAATTTACACGGCACTAAAAATCAGAAAAGCGGAATCGAATTTTTACAATTCGATTCCGCTTTTCTGATTTTACAGCCTCATGAAATTCTCTGATTCTCAGCAGCTGCCGAGCAGGAAATAAGCCAGCAGAAAAATAATAATCATCGAAAAAAGACCGCCGCCGAATTTCCAAGCCGCCGCGCCCGCTAAAACCGTTCGTAATGGACCTTGCATAACTGAACCTCCAAATAATTTTTTTTTTCTGAATTAAAAAGCTACACACCTTGCAGATAAGTGGCTTTTGAGCAAATAACATACCAATCAAAAACCAAAAAAATGCGAAGAGCTTTCCGCGCCGCGCCGGTTTGTTTTTTAAGCCGCCGTTTTTTATAGTTGAGTTTTCCCGAAATCAAAATAACAGCAGTATTTTTACTATGAATTTCGACTTAAATGAAGAACAGGAAATGGTGCGCAATTCGATACGCGAATTCGCGCAAAACGAAATCGCGCCCGTCGCCCGCGAATACGACGAGCAGGAAAAATTCCCGCGCGCGCAAATCGACGGTTTAGCCGAACTCGGACTGCTTGGAATGATTATTCCCGAAGAATACGGCGGCGCGGGCTTCGATTCAGTTTCCTACGCGCTCGCGCTCGAAGAAATCGCCCGCGCCGACGCGTCCGTCGCCGTTATCGTTTCGGTTACGAATTCGGTTTGCTGTTACCCGATTTTAAGTTTCGGAACTGAAGAACAAAAACAAAAATATCTCGTGCCGCTTGCCAAAGGCGAAAAACTCGGCGCGTTTTGCCTTAGTGAGCCGCAAGCCGGAAGCGACGCGACGGGTTTGAAAACTCGCGCAATCGAAGACGGCGATTTTTACGTTCTGAACGGAACGAAGTCGTGGGTTACAAACGGCGCGCAAGCCGGAGTTTTTATCGTTATGGCGGTTACGGGCGAAAATAACGGCAAAAAAGAAATCACGGCGTTCATTGTCGAAGGCGGCACGGAAGGTTTTACGGTCGCCTCGCACGAACATAAAATGGGACAGCGCGCTTCGCAAACCAACGAAATGAGTCTTGTCGATGTGAAAGTTCCGAGAGCAAATGTTTTAGGCACGGTCGGAAACGGAATGCGCGTCGCTTTCGGCAGTCTCGACAACGGCAGAATCGGCATCGCGTCGCTGTCGAACGGCATTGCGCAAGCCGCGCTCGAAGAATCGATAAAATATTCAAAAGACCGAATCGCGTTCGGCAAACCGATTTCCGAATTTCAGGCAATCCAACACAAACTCGCGGATATGGCAGCAGAAACGGAAGCTGCGCGTTTATTGACTTTACGCGCCGCCGCGATGAAGGATACAAACCACAAGCAAACCGGCGTCTACGCGTCGATGGCGAAACTTTTCGCGTCCGAAAACGCCAACAAAGTCTGCGCCGACGCCATTCAAATACACGGCGGCAACGGTTACTCGCGCCATTACGCGGTCGAAAAATATTACCGCGACGCCCGCATCACAACCATTTACGAAGGCACGAGCGAGATTCAAAGAATCGTCATTTCACGCGGAGTTTTAAAAGATTAAATTCTTGCCTTATTTGAAGATAAACTTAATAATTGAGAAATTATGTCAAATGTTCTCGAAAACAGAACGGAGTTAAAAGAGATTTTCAAAGCGGCTATTGTCGAAGTTCTGGAAGAACGCGGGGAATTGGTTTCGGATTTACTGCGCGATATTTTGGAAGACGCCGCTTTTATCAGAGCTATTGAAGCGGGCGAGAAGACGCCGCCGGTTTCCAGAACGGAAATTTTTAATCTTTTGGAGAAAGAGCATTGAATGTCGAATTCAGAGAAAGTTTTCTCAAAGACTTGCGCCCGGTTAAAGACAAAAATCTAAATGCGAAAATTAAAAGCTCAATTGAAAATGCCGAGCGAGCCGCAACTCCGAAGGAACTTTCAAATCTCAAAAAATTAAAAGGAAGCGTCGATTACTTCCGCATCAAATTCGGCGATTATCGGATTGGTTTGAAAATCGAAAAAGATAAAGTAATCTTCGTTAGATTTCTGCATCGCCGGGAAATTTACAGGTTTTTTCCGTGAACGGAAATTCAAATAAAAATTTCTGTTTTCTTTAATAAGCCCGCGCGAAAACCACACGTTGTTTTGAAGGGTTACCGGAAAAAACATCCGCGCCTTCTTCTGCTGCTTCGTCGAACGGAATACAGCGAATCGTTGCTTTGGTTTCGGCTTTGATTGCTTCTTCGGTTTCCGGCGTTCCGTCCCAATGCGCGAGAATAAAGCCGCCGCGCTCGATTTGCGTTTTGAAATCTTCCCAATTATCGACGCGGAAAGTGTTTTCGGCGCGGAAGTTTAACGCTTTTTGATAGATATTCGTTTGAATTTCTTCCAAAAGGTTTCTAACGTGTTCGACCACTTCGTGCAAAGATTTCGATTCTTTGGTTAAAGTATCACGGCGGGCGACTTCGACTGTGCCGTTTTCCAAGTCGCGCAAACCGATTCCCAAACGCACCGGAACGCCTTTAAGCTCGTATTCGGCAAATTTCCAGCCGGAGCGCTGGTTGTCGCTGTCGTCGTATTTGACGGAGATTCCCGCGCTTTTTAATTGCTCGAAAATTGGATTCACGGCTTCGGAAATTTTCGCTAAATCTTCGGGCGTTTTGTAAATCGGAACGATAACGACGCAAATCGGCGCGAGCTTCGGCGGCAGAACCAAGCCTTTGTCGTCCGAATGAGCCATAATCAACGCGCCCATCAGACGCGTGGAAACGCCCCACGACGTTGCCCACGCAAACTCCAATTGATTTTCCTTGTTGACGAATTTAACGTCGAAAGATTTGGCGAAATTTTGTCCTAAAAAGTGTGATGTTCCGGCTTGCAGAGCTTTTCCGTCCTGCATCAGCGCTTCGATACACAAAGTATCTATCGCGCCGGCGAATCTTTCGTTCGGCGTTTTCGCGCCCTTAATAACCGGCATCGCCATCCATTCTTCGGCGAATGTGGCGTAGACGCCGAGCATTTTGTTCGTTTCTTCGACGGCTTCGGCTTCGGTCGCGTGCGCCGTGTGTCCTTCCTGCCAGAGAAATTCGGCAGTTCGCAAAAATAATCTGGTTCGCATTTCCCAGCGGACGACATTTGCCCATTGGTTTATTAGCAGCGGCAAATCGCGCCACGATTGAATCCAGCCTTTATACGTGTTCCAGATAATCGCTTCCGAAGTCGGACGCACGATTAACTCTTCGGTTAATTTGGCTTCCGGGTCAACGATTAAGCCTTTCCCGTCCGGGTTTGGTTTCAGGCGATAATGCGTAACGACGGCGCATTCTTTGGCGAAACCTTCGGCGTGTTCTTCTTCTTTTTCGAGGAAACTTTTCGGCACGAACAGCGGGAAATACGCGTTCTGATGTCCGGTTTCCTTGAACATATCATCAAGCGCCCTCTGCATTTTTTCCCAGATGGCGTAGCCGTAAGGCTTTATCACCATACAGCCTTTGACAGCGGAGTTTTCGGCTAAATCGGCGCGTTTGACCAGTTCGTTATACCACTCGGAATAATTTTCCGAGCGCGTCGGCAATCCTTTGCTCATAATATTTTTTAATTGAAAGAGGCGAAACAAAAATAATAAAGCAAAAGCGGGAAAGAAACAAAATCGCGTCAATTTTTAGCGGTTTTGTTGTAAAATGATATTTATGGCACTGGCGAAATTAAAAGAGAAAAAAGTTCGCAAATATACAATCGACCAATATCTGGAACTCGAACGCGCGGCGGACGAACGCCACGAATACATCGACGGCGAAATCGTTCAAATGGCGGGCGAAAGCGACGCGCACGGAATTATCAGCGCGAATATTTCCGGTGAATTTTATCTGCAGTTAAAAGGTAAGGACTGCCAATCGCGTATAAAGGACACGAAAATAAAAACCGGCGGTTTTGCGCGCAAATTAGGTGAATCGAAAAAGGGAATGTTTTCGTATCCCGATTTAGTCGTCATTTGCGGGAAAGTCGAGCATCACGACGAATACAGAGATATTATTTTGAACCCGACAGTCGTTGTCGAAGTTTTATCCGAATCGACCGAAACTTTCGACCGCAGCGATAAATTTCATCGTTACCGGATGTTTAACCCGACGCTGACCGATTATGTTCTGGTTTCGCAGGACAAACCGATGGTCGAGCATTTTATCAGGCAGGCGGACGAGAGCTGGAAGTTATTTATACATTTTGGTTTGGAAGAAATTCTGAACATCGAATCCGTCGAATGCAGAATAAAACTGACTGAGATTTATGACCGCATCGAGTTTTCTCGCGAGGCGCTCGATTTTATCGAAGAAGTAAATAATGAACGATTATAAACTGAATTTTGAAGACACGGCGACGGCATTTTCCGACAAATCAAACAGTGATTTGCAGAAGAAATATCAAATGTTTCGGATGATAAATTCGCCGTTTTTAACGAATATCGGCTCGAAAATGACCGAACTGGCGTTTCGATTTAAGCTGCCGATTAAAGGAATTGTTAAGGAAACGATTTTCTCGCAGTTTTGCGGCGGCGAGACTATCGAAGAATGTCAGACGACGATTAATCAGCTCGGCAAGGCGCGTATCGGCACGATTCTCGATTATTCGGTTGAAGGAAAATCGGAAGAATCGGTGTTTGAAAGCACGAAAAACGAAATTCATCGAACCGTTACGCGCGCCAAAGAAGACGAAGCCGTGCCGTTCGCGGTTTTCAAAGTTACGGGTCTAGCCGATTTCGGCTTGCTCGAAAAAGTCAGCGCGGGCAGAGAATTATTGAAGCAGGAAAGCGCCGATTGGGAAAACGCCAAACGTCGCGTCGAAGAAATTTGTTCTTACGCGCATTCGCTCGAACAGCCCGTATTTATTGACGCCGAAGAAACCTGGATTCAGGACGCCGTTGACAATCTCGCCCGCGAGATGATGGAAAAATACAACCGCGAAAAGCCGATTATCTATAATACGATTCAGCTTTACAGAACCGACCGGCTCGAATTTCTGCAAAAGTCGCACGTCGAAGCCGAACAAGGCGGTTATCTTCTGGCAGTCAAACTCGTGCGCGGCGCTTATATGGAAAAGGAACGCGCGCGCGCCGAAGAAATGGGTTATCCGTCGCCGATTCAGCCGAATCGGGCGGCAACCGATAGAGATTATAACGCGGCTTTGCAGTATTGTGTCGAAAACATCGACACCATCGCCTTCGTTGCCGGAACGCACAACGAGGAAAGCGTTCAATATCTGGCGCATCTGATGAACGAAAAAGGCATCGCGCCAAATCACGAACACGTCAATTATTCGCAGCTCTACGGTATGAGCGACAATCTTTCATACATTCTGGCGAAAAACGATTTCAATGTCTCGAAATACGTGCCGTATGGACCTGTTCCCGATACGATTCCGTATTTAATTCGCCGCGCCCAGGAAAACACGTCGGTCGCCGGACAGATGAGCCGCGAGCTTGATTTGATTAGTAAAGAATTGAAACGCCGGAAACTGTGAAAATCTTATATTGCCGTAAATCTAAATGTTAAATCATCGCAAACCGAGCATCAGGCGAACCGAGCGGTCGGAAACCTCTGAATCTGGATTGTTTTTCCAATCATAAAACGGCTGCAATTCATCTTCCGTCAAAGGTTTATTCGACATTCGCGCCGTTTGCGTGCTTTCAAAAGCGCGTGTCGTCAAAGCGACGTGCGAATTGCTGATTGTTAAAAGGGAATTTTCAATCGCCTCGTCCGCCGTCTCAGAGTCCAAAAACAACTCGTTATACGCCGCCAGATGCCATACTTTTTCGCCCGCGTTTTCTTCAACTGCCAAAATCCGAAGCAGTCCGTAGCCGCTTTCAATCTGAAAAATTAAATAATCGCCCGCCTGAAAATTTTGAGACACGTTCTTTTTCTCCTTTTTTTCTAAATTAGCATAAATCGCCCGTTGTCATTAATTCGTCCGAGAGGGCGCAAAGAATTTTAACCGCCAAACTCTGCTTTCGATAAAGCGCGGCGAAACCGTCCGGCGCGCTCGTCAATGAGTTGCGGTTCAAGTTGCACAAGGAATTTGAACGAGCATTTGCCGAAAAGAAGTTTGCCGGAAAGACCGAATTACGAAAAAGCGAATGAATTTTTGATAAAAGCAAGAAGGTCAACCGTTTAGGAAAATGAGTAGTTTTCTAATCTTGTAATGTTATATTTTATTGGTCTCGACAATGACCCTTTTCGAGACGTTATTTCTATACGTAAAAAGGGACTAACTTTATGAAGATTTTAATTCCTATGCTTTTCGTTGTTATGAGTGGCTGTCAAGCAATTCATAATAATGTTTTTACACAATCATCGGTTTGCGGAAACCGAGACTTCGAACATAAGTCCGAAGCTGAGATTGCGGCAATGTCACCCGAAGAAAAAATGGATCAAATGGTGCTTGAGCAAATGTTTCATGTTGGCGCTTATAACGACGATAACTATAAGCTTTTGCATCTTTACATTATTAATGATGGCATCAAGATGTTGCCCAAGGCAATCGAGTATATGAATGAATATGATCCGAATATTCAAGAATGTAAGGAAAGAAGTGATGCTCGGCTGCTGACTGCTGCAATGTATATAGACATTGTTGACAGTGCCAAATTTCGAATACGCGCCTACGAAAACGGGCGACTTGCAATAAAAGCTCTCGAACAAGCCATCGAACGACGGCGCATATCTCGTTCTGACGATAGCAAACATGATGGTCGCGGAAACCTATTTTCGACTTTTCTAGAGGGAATAAAGGGACGAAGTGTAAAAGATGAGTTGATTGAGGAAACACTTGAGAAGCAGTATAATATTAAAATGTCGGAGGCTGAATTAATAGAATTTACTAACTTCCTTATTTCGCTCGATCCGGCATATCCAAGTTGGACAAATGTTTTGGGATGGGCAGAGATGAGTAAGACAGAATCCGATCTATATTATCGAGCTTATCAGAAGTTTAAGACAAGACAGTAAAGAATCTCAAAAACGCTCCCTAATTCGTTGATATTTCTCACCGCTTTGTGTCATAAATCAAGTCATAACCAAAACCTTACAATTATACTCGTTAGCTGATTTATGAGACGCTAAAATGATTGAAGAAAAGCTCAAAAAAATAGCTTCCGAACATCCGTTTCCGCTTGTGTTTGCGACGGTCAGCGGCGCGCATCTTTACGGGTTTCCGTCGAATGATTCGGATTATGGTTTGCGCAGGGTTCACGTTTTGCCGCTGCGTGCGGTCGTCGGTTCGGACGCGGGGCGCGATAATACTTTTTCACCACAGAGACACAGAGAACACAGAGTTTTTTAAATAAATTTATTGGTTGTCAAATAAAAAGCGCCGGAGCTTTTAGTTTTTCTTTGTGAAATCTGTGTCTCTGTGGTGAAAATTATTCGGTTGAGATTAAATAAATTATGAATGAAGCACTTGATTACGCGGCGATGCTCGCGGTGGCGATTGAAGAGGCGCGAATTGGTTTGAGCGAGGGCGGCATTCCAATCGGCGCGGCGTTGTTTGATGAAAACGGGAAACTTCTGGGGCGCGGGCATAACCGAAGAATACAGGAAGACGATGCTTCGGTTCACGGCGAAACGGACGCGTTTCGGAAAGCCGGGCGGCAGCGGTCTTATAAAAATACGATTATGGCGACGACGCTCGCGCCGTGCTGGTATTGTTCGGGTCTGGTGCGGCAATTTAAAATCGGAACTGTAATTGTCGGCGAAGCGGCGAATTTCGACGGCGGAATTGAATGGCTGAAAGAAAACGGCGTCAATGTTATAAATCTCGATTCGAGCGAGTGCAAGGCGATGATGAAAACTTATATCGATGCGAATCCGGCTGTTTGGAACGAAGACATCGGCGAAGATTGACCGAAGACATCTCGAAAACGCTTTGCGAGCTTTGCGCCTTTGCGGGAAACTGAAAAACATTCCGCAAAGGCGCAAAAAGGGCAAAGAAGAACGAAATCATTTCTGCCGAATTGCATCTAAACCGGCGAATGCTTGACGGATAATTTTTTGCTATCATAAAGATAAATAAATCATTTAAGGGGAATTATTTAAAAATATGTCAGATATAAAAGACGCGGTTATTATCAGCGCGGCGCGCACGGGAACGGGGAAATTTCAGGGAAGTTTGAAGCCGTTTTCGGCGACGGATTTGGGAAGTTTTGCGATACGGGAAGCGGTCAGGCGCGCCGGAATCGACAAGGCTGAC
>JBBPXZ010000078.1:0-26647 GCA_038200355.1 Pyrinomonadales bacterium
TAACAAACTGTTTGACGACGTGAATGAAAATCTACTCCACAGTATAATGTCATCAGGCACCTCCCGAGATGACAAATTCAAAACCAAATCTAGTTTATCAAAAAACTAGCTTCGGGCGGTGCCTGCTTCATATCATCAAATGAACTCAGATTTTTAAGATAAATACAAATTGATTTTATCTTGCTTTTTATCCGTTTCTATCTGTGTAAATCTATGATCGAAAATTCTTATTCAGCTTGATGGGAAATAATATGCCGGGCGATTTCGACGCGGTTGGTGAAATTCTTTTTGGCTAAAATCCGGCTGACGTGATTTTCGACGGTGCGGACGCTCAGGTTTAATTCTTCGGCAATTTCCTTGTTGCTTAAACCGCGCGCAACCGTTTCGGCAACGCGCCATTCGGCTTCGGTAAGATGTTCGTCGCGGACGAAAACGGTTTCTTTTTCTTCGCTGCCGACGAGCCGCGCTATTGTCGAGCGCGTGCGTTCGACTCTTTGTAAAACGCTTTTGATGACGGCGACGAGTTCGTCCGGCTCGAACGGTTTCGTTAAGTAAACGTCCACGCCCGACTCGAAGCCTTCGATACGGTCTTCGGTTTCGTCCTTGGCGGTCAGAAAAACAATCGGCACGAGCGCGGAATGCGTCGAAGCCCGCAGTTTCCGCGCCAGTTGAAAACCGTCCATTCCCGGCATTCGCACGTCCGAGACGATTAGATCCGGCAGATTTTGAGCGACCGCGACGAGTGCTTCGCGCCCGCTTCGCGCCGTCGTGATTTCAAATCCTTCGCCGCGCAAAACCGCTTCGACCGCCCGCAAAAGATTCGGTTCGTCGTCAACTACTAAAAGTCGTTTGAGCATAAATTTATCTGCCGATTAAATTTGAAATAACATTCTGAACTAACCGTATAAAAACAGCAATCTTTCAATCGAACCGTTTGGCGTTAGCGGTTTTCTATGTTGATATTAACAAATCTTTTTACAAAATTATGGCACACGTTTCACACAAACTATCGAATTCCTTTGAAGGCGCACTCGCAGGCGGCGGCGATGCGGCGACTTCGCCGCTGTATGTTTTCGGACCTTTTCTGAAGTTAATCGTCATTGCGGGAGTCGCTCAGGTGACGTTCGGCGCGACCGTCTGGCTGGCGGTTTTAACGGTTTTTATGGTTTCGGCGATGTATCGTCAGGTGATGGTTTGGGTCACGGACGGCAGCGGCGGCAGCGGTTTGTGCGAGGAAGAATTCGGCAGCTGGGCGGTGAAAATCAACGCGGCGATTACGTTCGTCGAATACACACTGACTTTTCTTGTCAGTATGGCGGCACTCGTCACGTTTATCGCCGACCGTTTGCCTGCGCTGAACGAAACGATTTTCGGATTTCAGTATCGCGTGTTTCTCGCCGTCGTTTTGAGCATCGTCACCGGTTGGGTCGTTAATCGCGGTCCGAAAGTGGCGGCGCGGGCATTCGGTCCGGCGACCGCCGCGATTCTGATTTTGTTGTGGATAATGATTGTCGCCAGCCTTTGGCGGTTCGGTTTTAATATTCCGTCAATTAATCTGCAAGCTTTTTCGCCGCAGTATCTCGAATTCACGCTCAGTGGTTACGCCAGAATTCTGGCGTTGATGACGGGCATCGAAATTTTCGCCAATCTCGTTGCGGCTTACGGCGGCACGCGGGCGGAGAAAAGCCGCAAAGCGTTCGGCAGTTTGATAATCATTATGGGAACGACTTCCCTAACGATGCTGATTGTCGGTCCCGCGATTTTCGCGCTTTCCGATGTCAACAACGCAGAAGTTTCCGTGTTTACGCAAACGATGGACGCGCTGCTTCCGGCTTGGGGTTCGTATTTGGGAACTCTAACAGGAATTGCAGTTCTTTTGTCGGCTTGCGCGGCGAGCGCGCAGGGTTTGCAGAATCTCGCGCTCGGGCTTCGTTATCGCCATTACATTCCGGCGAGCTTCGGACAGCAAAATAAATTCGATGTCGCAGACCGTCCTGTCTGGCTCGAAGTCGCGCTCGTCGTCGTTTGCTTCCTGATGTTCGGCACGCACGAAGAAACTTATCTCGCGCTGTATGCGGCGGGCGTGTTTGTTTTATTGAGTTTAACAGGTTGGGCGGCGAGCAAACGGCTTTTGCGCGAAATCAAAGTGAAATTTACGACCGTTAAATCAATTTCGCTTCTAGGTACGGTTGTCGCTTCGCTGCTGACGACGGGCGCGACGTTTATTATTTTCGGCGAGCGATTTTACGAAGGCGCGTGGACTTATCTGATTTTTATTCCGGTTTTGTATTTTATTTTTTCGCATTACCGCAATCGTTTAGGTGCGCCGAATTCGGTTGAAGACCGTCTGGGAATCATCGTCGCGCAGCAAATACAACTGCTCGATTACACCGACGACCAAACCGTTCAAACGGAAAATCTACCGGAAAATCCTTTGCGAAATGAAAACGCGGCGCGGCTCGAAAAATTTCTCGTTCCGCTCGACGGCTCGATTCTGGCGGAACAATCTCTGCCGATTTCGCGCAAGCTCGCCGCCGACTTCGGAGCGAATTTAATTTTAGCGACGGTTAAAAATTCCGGCAGGAAAAACGCGGATAACAAAACGCCGACGATTGATTTTGACAGCGACGATTATCTGCAAAAAACCGTCGCAAACATTAAAGCCGATGCGATTCCGGCAAACTCTATCACGTCGCAAGGCGCGGACGAAGCGAGTGAAATAAACCGTCTGGCAATCGAAAACCGGGCGGATTTAGTCGTCATCTCGACGAGCGGCAAATTTGAAGTCGGGCAGATATTTTCGGCGAGCGTCGCGCAGCGCCTTATCGAACAGATGAGCGTTCCGGTTTTATTGCTGCGCCCGACCGACGATTGGAAAAGCCGCTATTCGGAATTCAAACGCATCATCGTCGCACTCGACGGTTCGGCGGAATCGGAAATTGTTTTGCCGATGGTCAAAACTTTAGCCGATAAATTCGACGGCGAAGTTCTTTTCGTCTCCGTCCCGGAAGGCGCGGAATCGGAAGGCTACGCCGCGACGATGCAGCAATATCTCGACAACATCGCCGCCAAATTAGAATCGCCGATTACGCGCACAAAGGTTTTATTGGGAGGTTCAGGTCCGGCGCGGACAATTTTGGCGGTCGCCGAAGAAGAACGCGCCGATTTAATCGTGATGGCGACGCACGGACGCGGCGGCGCGGAACGCATCGAAAAGCTGCCTTTGGGCAGCGTGGCGACGCGCGTCGTCGAAAAAACAATCTGTCCGGTTTTGCTGATTCCGGTGCGACAGTCCGGCGCAGACGTTTAATTTTTAATAAAGAATTTTGTTTTAGAGCAGGCGGAATAAATCGAAGAAAATTTAGCCGCAGATAAACGCGGATTAACACGGATGAGAATCGATGAAGCAAACCTGACAAAGCAATTAGGATTCATTTTTCTTTTCCTTTTTTGATATTTGGGAAACTTTTTAGAAATTTTGCCGATAATCAATGGACATTAGGAAAATTATCGAGAATGCGGAGATAAAATTATGGCGAGCTATTCAGTCGGTTTTATATCAAAAGGAACGACCCGTTACAATTACGACGGCGGAAAAGCCAATCTGCCGAATAAAAATAACGGCGACGAAAGAATTATCGTAACGATGAAGGGAACGACAGCGGCGGCGCACGCCGACGCGATTCTAAAACATTACGGAATGTCGAAAGCCGACGAACGCGCGTTCGAGGAAAAATTCGGCTACGATTTGCGGCAGTCTCTGACCGAGAATTACTCGAAAAACGACAATGCCAAGTCGCATCGCGCCGTCGGCGGCGGAAAATACGAAGTGTCGATTCCAATATCGAACGGTCTAATCGGGCAGATAAAACAGGCAAAAAGCGAGCGCCGAACCGCCGCCGTCAGCGCGCCGACCGCCAACCCGAATCGAGTAATCGCCGAAAGAAACGGCTACGACCAAAGCGCGCAGACGCGCAGTCAATTAGAGAAAAAACTGCCGCCGACACCTTCGCCGCATCCGACGCCGACGCCGATAAAACCGCCGACGCCGCCGGCGTTCGAGACGTTTCGCAAATGACAATGACGGAGAAACTCGAAATCGTCATCAACAAAGCCGTCGAACATCTCGGAGCGGAAGCGGGCGAAAAGCTCAAACAGTTAATCACGCCGGAAAACATAGCGATAATGGCGGTAACGACCGCCGCGCTAATCGCCGTGCAGGGCGTTCCGGTTCTCGATGTCATCGTGGACGCTGCCGTCGTCGGTCTCGCCGTCTATTCGCTCGGCGGCGAAGCGATAGACGTGATTGGCGATTTAGCCGATTTCGCGTCCAGGACATTGAACGCCAAAAGCGAGCAGGATTTGGACGACGCGGGTAAAAGCCTTGCCAAAGCAACCGCCACAATCGGCGTTGACGCACTCGCTGCCTTGCTGATTCACAAAGGCGTTAAATCAATCAAAGCGGGCGAGATTTCGCCGCCGAATACCAAAGTTGTCGAAATGGTAACGCCCGAAGGAATGCGCTTCAAAGTGCGTGTTCCGGTAGAAGCCGAAAATCCCAACATTCTCGAATCGCGCAGTTCCCGGTGCGGAGTCGTTTAATTTTATCAAAAAAATATCCGACTTAATCTGTGAAAATCTGCGGCTAAATTTTTCGTTAAATCTACCGCGCCGCCCGCGTTTCGTTTGCGGTTTGCGCGTCGTTGATTTGAAAATTCATCAGCATTATGCCCGCCGTCGGCACGGCTTCAGCGGTTTTGATTTTGTCGGGCGCGATTTGCCAGCGCGTTTCGAGATATTCGACTATTGCCTGTAATCTTTCCGCCGTGATTTCCTTCGGCTCGTTTTTGCGCGAATTTCCCGCCACGGCGAGCGTCAGATTCGGATTTTCGCGCATCATTCGTCCGGCAAAATCAAGCTGCATCATTCCTAGAATCGGCAGCGCGGATTGGCGGCGGCGGAAATCAATCGCGCCGATTTGCGCGGCGACGCGCTCTAAATTGACGGTCGCCGATTCGTAATTCAAACTTTGACGCACCTTTTCGAGCAAGGCGGTTTCGGTTTCAGGCGCGATTCGTTCGTCGCTCAGATAAATTATTTTGACTTCCAAAGGAGTTGCCGCGCCGGTTACGATTTGTTTTCGCAAAATTCTGGCGGGCGGCGGAAGCGCGAAATCGCTGAGGGCAATCTCGACGCGCTCCAGTAAATTCGACTGCAATTCGGCGACGGTCGGCGGCGCGGGCGGCGTTTCTTCTCTGGCGCGCTCGATTGCGTCCAGCACCGAAACGGTCGGGATTTCGGTGAGCTTTAAGTTGATTGATTCGACTGGACGCTTTAATTCGTCGGCGATTAATTGGGCGCATTCTTTTTTCTCGTTCAGCGTATAAGGCTGGTCGTCAAAGACGCGCAGATTGATATTTAGCTTGTCGTCTTTTTCGGAAACAGTAAGCTGGTCAACGCTGCTGCGCGCGTTGCCGTCGGATTTTTTCTGAAATTTTTCCTGCCAGACAGTTGTTACGCTTTGCCGGATTTGGCTTTCGCGCTGTTTTTTGGCAATCTCGTTTTTTAATTGACTGAACGCGCTGCCGAGCGGAATCAAAATTAAAATCAAAGGCAGCAGAATCATCGCCGCGCGAAGCGTAAAGCTGTGAACGATTCGCGCTTTTTCCAAACCGGGAAACCGCCGCATCGAATTAATGACAAAACGGCTTTCCGGGTCGGTCTGCTCCCACGCTTCGACTTGCGAGCGCACTTTGGGCGTGTCAATTCTGAGTGCCAGAAAAACGAGCATCGCCGTAAAAGTGATGGCGACGAGATTGGTTAAAAACAGCAGTCCGCCGCCGGATGCGACGCGCCAGCCGGTCGCCGCGTCCAGCACGAAGAATAACCCGATGCCGTAGCCGACGACGCACAGCGGCGGCATCAGCGCGACGGCAATCGCCACGCCGGGAATCGAAGTTACAACGCCTTTGACTTCGCGGCAAATCGCCAGCGAACCGATTGCGCCCGAAAAAAGCGCAATCATCAAATCAAGCACATTCGGCTGCGTCCGCGCCGCGATTTCCGAAGTCATTTCCCGAAACGGTAGTATCACGACGAGCAGAACGGCGAACGCAATCGCCGCCGCGCAACTTAAAACCAAATTAAAAAACGCCCGCAAACCCAAAACGAGGTCGCCGGACGCCAGCGCGAGACCCGACGCGAGAATCGGATTCATCAACGGCGAAATGAGCATCGCGCCGATAATCACCGCCGGAGAATTTAGAACGAGTCCGAGCGTGGCGATGCCGGCTGAGAAAAATATTTGCAGCCAATAGACGATATCGCGCAGCGTCGCCGCTCTGGATAAATCGATATACAAAACGGTTTTGCGCTCCGAATCAACGCCGACGGCGCGGGCGAACAGCGTCGGCAGTTTGATTCGCAGCCACCTGATAAAAACAGATTTTTCGGGCATAGAAATTTCCTCTATCAAAATGATTTCCGGCGATTTATTTTAGGAATATTACCATACATCCGCCGTCTGAACTTGAGTAATAACACTCATCCGGTTTAGGTGTGAATACTGTCGAAGGGCGCGGCTGGAAACGATAAGATTGTAAATGATGCGATGAAACTCGGTCGTTTCGGGCAAGTTATTATCGCAAAAGCAAAGAGAGCAAAATTATGAAAGAAGATTTAATGAGAAAACTGGCGGAATTCGCGCCGACGGAAATGCCCGTTTTGAGCATTTATCTCGATATGCGACCGCAGGCGACGGGCGGCAATCCGGGCATACGTTCGGGCGAAATCGTCTTGAAAGACCGTTTGCACGAAATCGCAAAAACTTACGCGCCGCGCGGCGCGGATTTAGATTCTTTTCTCGCGGACAAATAAAAAATCGAAGATTTCGTCGCAAATAAAATGTCGCCGGCGACGAGCGGTTTGATAATTTTCGCGTGTTCGGCGAAAGATTTGTGGGCGGTTGAAGAAGTCGGCGCGACGCTGGAAAACGAAGTTGCGGTCGGTAAAGTTCCGTCGTTGTTTCAGTTAGCCAAAATGCTCGACGAATACGACACGGCGGTCATCGCCGTTATTGACACGAACACGGCGCGATTTTTCGTTACCGGCTACGGCAAACTCAAAAAATTCGCCGCGCCCAATGACGAAGATACAAAGCCTTATAACAAAACGTCCGGCGGCGGCTGGAGTCAACTGCGCTATCAGCGCATCGTCGAAAAAAACCGCGATGAATTTTCCGAAATCATCGTTGCCGATTTGGAAGATTTAATCGAAAAAGTCGATGCGAAAAATCTGATTGTCGCGGGCGACGAAATTGCGACGACGCTTTTGAAAAACAATCTTTCGTTCAAAGCCAAAGAGATTCTCTACGATGAGTTTCTGCGGATTGACATAGACGCGCCGCGCGGCGAATTCGAGGCGGAAGTGCGCGGCATTCTTGACGACATCGAAAGCGAGGACGCGCATTCGCAAGCGGACAAGCTCGTCGGCGCGGTGCGCGGCGACCGTTTGGGCGTTTCCGGTTTGAAGGGAACGGAACAGGCTCTGAAAAACGGTCAGGTGGAAACTCTTTTGCTCGATCCGAATGCGGAAAATCTCTCCCAGGAAAAGCGCAATGAACTGATGCGACTCGCCGAGACGACCGGAGCGAAAATCGAAATGGTGGAAAATCACGAAAAATTCGCCGCGCTCGACGGCATCGGCGCTCTGCTGCGCTACAAAATTTAACCATCTGAAACTGATGGCGGAATTTTTTAGAAACCATAGGAAATTACAAAAAAAGAGGGGATTTTAATGATGAAATTATTTAACAAATTAACGGCGGCGACGATGATGTTCGCGCTCGCCTTTTTAGGATTCGGATTCGTTTTTACGACGGACGCGCAGGCGCAGAGAAGAAGACGAACGACGCGGACGACGACGCGCGTTAATGACCGACAAGTCGAACAAATTATTCGCAGCGTCGAACGGCGCAGCGATGTTTTTCGGCGCAGCTTTGACGCTTCGCTTGACCGCAGCCGGTTCGACGGAAGTTATACGGAAGACAGCGTGAACGAGTTTGTCAAAGGCTTTGAAACGGCGACGAACGATTTGCGCTCGCGCTTTAACGGGCGAACTGCGGCGGCAGGCGACGTAGATAATGTTTTAAATCGCGCCGCGCAGATTGACCAATTTATGCGGACTAATCTGCGTCAAAGAAGAGTGCAGGGCGATTGGACTTTGCTCAAAGGCGACTTGCAAAGGTTGGCGAACGCTTACAGCGTCGCGTTTAATTTGAACGGACGCATTTTGCCGCCGTCGGTCGTCGCCGCGCAGAGAGCTTATCGAGTCAGCGACGCGCAGCTCGAAACGATTTTGCGCCGCATCGAAACGAAAAGCGACACGTTTCGCACCAGTCTTGATGCCGCGCTCGACCGCAGTCGTTTTAATAACACGAACCGCGAAGACAATATCAACGAATTCGTCAAAGATTACGAAAATTCGACCGACCGACTGCGCCGCAATTTCGACAGTCGCGCGTCGGTTGACACGGACGTTTCAAATTTGTTAGTTCGCGCCGTGCGGATTGACGATTTTATGAAAAGAAATTTGCGGCGCGAATACGCGGCACAGCGCGATTGGACGAGTTTGCGAACGGACTTGAATCAGTTGTCGAATTATTACGGTCTCGCCTACAACCTGAATAATCGCGTCGGCTTGCCCGCGTATTCGGATTTGGGCGGCAATTCGGGCGGCGTTTTGACGAATGCCGACGCTCGATTTACAGGAACTTACCGCTTGAATTTCAATCAGAGCGACAACGCCAGAACGGTTGCCGACAACGCGACGCGCTATGTCAATCGCAATAATCGCGACCGCATCAACCAGAATTTAGTCAGTCGCTTAACCGCGCCGGAAATGCTCGCCGTCGAGCGTCAGGGAATGCGCGTGATGTTCGCTTCGAGCGTCGCGCCGCAGGTTACTTTGGAAGTTGACAATCGGGAACACATTGAAAGCTATCCGAACGGACGGCAGTCGAGAGTTCGCGCTTCGTTTTCGGGCGACACGCTGAACATCGTTTCAAACGGCGACCGCGCGAACGATTTTACAATCACGCTGACCTCGCTCGACAACGGACGCAGAATGCTCGTTACGCGCAGCCTTTACGCCGAAGGTTTGAACCAGACGGTTCAGGTCAAAAGCTATTACGACCGCACCGACGACCGGGCGCAGTTTAATGTTTATACCAATTCCACGATGAATCCGGGAACAAACGCGAACGTCAACAACAATTTTTACATTCCCGACAATACTATTTTGACGGCGACGCTGAATAATAATCTTTCGACGAAAACGGCGAAAGACGGCGACCGTTTTACGATGACCGTTCGCAGTCCGAATCAATATCAGGGCGCGGTTATCGAAGGCTACGTCTCGAACGCCAACCGTTCGGGCAGAATTTCGGGACGCTCGGAAATCAATCTCAATTACGAAACGATTCGGCTTTCAAATAATCAAACTTTTCGCTTCGCGGGCATAACCGACAGCGTGCGGACGACTTCGGGCGACACGATTAGAGTTGATAACGAAGGCTCGGTTCAGGACGGTAACCAAACGAATCAAACCATCGGACGCACGGCAATCGGCACCGGTATCGGCGCGATTTTAGGCGCGATTCTCGGCGGCGGCAAAGGCGCGGCAATCGGCGCGGCAGTCGGCGCGGGCGCGGGCGCGGGTTCGGTCTATATTCAGGGACGCGACGATTTGGAACTTCAAAACGGCGCGGAATTCACGATTCGCGCTTCTTCCCCGCGCGCCAACTAACAAGAAGGCGCGTCGGCGCGAACCGATAAACAGCCGCTTTGCAGAATGTTCGGCAACGAAATCTGCAGGGCGGCTGTTTTTTGTTTGAATTTGTCGGCAGCAATTTAAAATGCCGATTAAGCCAAAGACGGATAAAATCAATAAATTTCAAGTAAGTACGTTCGTTACGCTTGGCAATGCTGATAACATTGACGATTAAAACTTTGTCTAAAATGTCGTAAAGAATGCGGTAATCGCTCACTTTGACGCGGCACGTTCCGTCTTTGTCAACCAGTTTCTTGTATCCATACGGGCGCGGGTTTTCGGCTAATTCGTCAATCTTCGCCGCGATTTTAATTTGAATTCGTTTTTCGAGCTTGCTCAATTGTTTGGCAGCCGATTTTTCGAATTTAATTTTATAAGCCTTTGTCAGACTAAGCCAAGCTCTTTTTTAACATCTTCCCAGTCAACTAAATCGCCTTTGCGGGCGCGTTTAGCGGCGCAGATGTCGGCTTTGTCTTCATCAGTCAAGCTTGCCGGATTCTTTTTAACCGGCATCGCGTCGCGTTCCAATCGCGCCAAAATAGCGTCGGCAAGTTCTTTGTCGTCAAGCCGGTAATGACGTTTGATGCAGCTCGGTAAATCAATGATAATTTGTCCCATAACAGACAAATTGTAACATATATTTTGAAAGCTGAAACTGGAAAATAAGTCAATGTTTCTCGGTTCCTCAATCAAATAATAATAAAACCGCTTACCTTGTCCGCCTCCGTCCGCGGCTAAAATTATTAGTTTTACACCGAACAAAAAAAATTGAAACTATGAAAGAAGAAAAAGAAATCGTCCGCCAAAGAGTGAAAGAAGAACGCGAAAGTCTGCTCGAACAATTGGAAAACTGGCTCGAAACCCCGCTTTTAATATTGGGTTTCGTCTGGCTCGCGCTTTTAATTTATGAATTGGTCTGGAATCTGTCGCCCGCGCTCGAGCTTTTCGGAACGATCATCTGGATAATTTTTATCGTCGATTTCGCTCTTAAATTTACGCTCGCGCCGAAGAAAATCGAGTATCTGAAATCGAATTGGCTGACCGCGCTTTCTTTGCTTGTTCCGGCGCTTCGGGTGTTTCGCATCTTTCGCGTTTTCAGGATTTTGCGGGCGGCGCGGGCGGTGCGCGGCGTGCGGCTTTTTCGAGTTTTAACGTCGCTCAATCGCGGAATGAAATCTTTGGGCGCGAGCTTCGCGCGGCGCGGTTTCGGCTACGTCGTCGCGCTTTCTTTAATCGTTTGTTTCGCGGGCGCTGCGGGAATGCTCGCGTTTGAAAACGAAGTCCCGAACGGCATTAAAACCTACGGCGACGCGCTCTGGTGGACGGCGATGCTGTTAACGTCGGTCGGCTCGGAGTATTTCCCGCAAACGCTCGAAGGTCGCGTGTTGTGCTTTATCATCGCGCTCTACGGTTTCGCGGTGTTCGGTTACGTAACGGCAACTTTAGCGACGTTTTTCGTCGGGCGCGACGCTGAAAATAAAGATTCGGAAATCGTCGGCGCGGAAGACGTTTTAGCTTTGAAAACGGAAATCTCCGCTCTGCGAGAAGAAATTAAAAATCTGTCAGCAAGATTTCCCGCAAACGGTTTATAATAATCGGTTCGAGCGAAACAGAAAGAAAAACATTAGTCACAGGTTGACACAGATAAATTCAGATAAGAAATGTTTAGATTTTATTGACATAAATTGCCACTAGCTTTAGCTAGTGGATTTGATGAGAATAATCAAGCGGCTTTAGCCAAATTCCTTTTTAATAAAATTCCTTTCGGCTTCAGCCTAATTTATGCTAAAGCAGACAAGGATGATTGATTTTTCATTTTTATTCGGCTAAAGCCTGTGTTGTTTTATGCAAGCTGTCCACTAGCTAAAGCTAGCGGCAATTGAAAAAACCGAAATCTCGACATAACCTAACACTCTGATTTTGTTTATCTAAAAATTATCCGTGTTCATCTGTGTAAATCTGTGGCTAAAAAAATTCTTATGAAATTAATTCGTCCGTAAAGCTGTCGTAATGGAAATAAAAATGGGTGTTGTTCAAAGAAAACTATCAAAAACCTTTAAAGACTTTTTCGATTCGGAAAAGTCGAGCGGAATTTTGCTGATTGTCTGCACGATAATTTCATTGGCTCTCGCCAATTCAGCGCTGAGCGCGAATTACCTGAGCGTTTGGCAGATGTATGCGGGTGGCTTGAGCGTCGAGCATTGGATTAACGACGGGTTGATGGCGATTTTTTTTCTGCTCATCGGCTTGGAACTCAAGCGCGAACTTCGCAGCGGCGAATTGTCGGATTTCAAAAACGCGCTGCTGCCGATTTTCGCCGCCGTCGGCGGAATCATTTTTCCCGCGCTGATTCATTTCATTTTCAACAACGGCACCGCGACGCAAGCCGGAATCGGGATTCCGATGGCGACCGACATCGCTTTCGCGCTCGGCGTTCTCGCGCTTTTGGGCAGCCGCGTTCCGGCGAGCCTGAAGGTTTTCGTCGTCGCTTTTGCCGTGATAGACGATTTGTGCGCGATTGTCATCATCGCGGTTTTCTACACGGCGAAACTTTCGATTTTTTATCTCGTCTGTGCGCTGGCGGTGTGGGCATTGCTCGCGGTTGCGAATCGGTTTTTCAAAATAAAATCACTCGTTCCGTCGCTGATTGTGGGCGCGCTGATGTGGTTTTTGATGTATCAATCGGGCATTCACGCGACGATTGCCGGAGTTCTGCTGGCGTTCGCCATTCCTTCTTCTGACTTGGAAGACGACGCGGAATCACCGTCGAACCGGCTCGAACAGGCTTTGCATTTTCCGGTCGCTTTTATAATTCTGCCGATTTTCGCGCTCTGCAATACAGGCATCGTCATCGGCGCGGATTGGGCGGGCAATTTGATGAGCGCGAACAGTTCGGGCATTATCGCCGGTTTGGTTTTGGGCAAACCTCTGGGCATCGCGCTGGCGAGTTATATTGCCGTCGCCGTTCGCATCTGTAAATTGCCGCTCGATCTGAATTGGCGGCACGTCGTCGGCGCGGGACTTCTTGGCGGCATCGGTTTTACGATGTCAATTTTTATCACAAATCTCGCTTTCGGCGGCGCGGCGGAAATTATCAACAACTCGAAAATGGCGATTCTGCTCGCGTCGCTGACGGCGGGAACGCTCGGTTTCGTCTGGCTGAAACTGCTCGGCGCGCCCGAAGAATCGGACGAAGATATGGACGCGATGGATTTTGATATGACGGAAATTTGAGCGGTGAATCGTTATGAACAGACTAAAAAAATTATGGCTCGATTTGAATTCGAGTTTGTGGTTTTTGCCCGGTTTGATTGTCGCGGGCAGCATCATTCTTGCGCTCGGTTTGGTTGAGATTGACAAGAATTTCGGCGGAAATTGGATAAACGGTTATCCGCGCCTGTTCGGGGTCGAGCCTGCCGGTTCGCGCGATATGCTTTCGGCAGTTGCCGGTTCGATGATAACCGTCGCCGGAATCGTTTTTTCAATCGTCATCGTCGCTCTGAGCTTGACTTCGACGCAATACACGCCGCGCATTTTGCGAAATTTTATGCGCGACCAGATAAATCAAGTCGTTCTGGGCGTATTCGTCGGAATTTTTACCTACTGCATCGTCGTTCTGCGGACGATTCGCGGCGGCGACGACGACAATGTTTTCGTGCCGTCAATCGCCGTTATCACGGGCGTCCTGCTCGCGCTCGTCGGCATCGGATTTCTGATTTATTTTATCCATCACATCGCTGTTTCGATTCAGGCTTCGACGATCATCGCGGATGTTTTCGAGGAAACAATCCACGTCGTTGACGAGCTTTTCCCGCATCGAATGGGTGAAAACGCGCCCGCCGAAGAATTGGAAAATCTCGAAAAATTTTCGCTCGGCTCAACCTGGCAAACGATTCGTTCAACCGAAACCGGCTACATTCAAAACATAGATATTCAAGGCTTGCTCGACTTTACGAAAAAGCGCGAAGTCGTCGTTAGAATGGAACACGGCGTCGGCGAATTCGTCATCGCCGGCGCGCCGCTCGTTTCGCTGACAAATCGGGCGCAATCGAACGGCGCGAACTTAAAAATTGACAAAGAAACGACCGAAAAACTCAACCGGATTTACGCCGTTGATAATTTTCGCACGATTGACCAGGACGTTGCCTTCGGCATCCGGCAAATCGTGGACATCGTGATGAAGGCTCTCTCGCCCGGCGTCAACGACACGACGACCGCCGTTGTTTCGATTGATTATCTGACGGCAGTCTGCTCGCATCTCGCCGCGCACCCGTTTCCGTCGCGATTTCGTTTCGCCGGAAATCGCCTGCAAGTAATCGCCAAACGCCCGTCGTTTGAAGATTTGCTGGATTTGGCATTTAACCAGACGCGCCAGAACGCGACCAACAACGTCGCCGTTATTTTACGGAGTCTGCACGCGCTCGAACAAATCGCTTTGCGAATCGAAGACGGACACGATTTGAACAACAAGCAATTTGATTTATCGCCCGATGAAAAACAGGAACGAATTAAAATCGTTAAACGACATCTGCAAATGATCACCGACGCGGCGCGTGAAAACGTCAAATCGAAAGACGATTCGGCGCAGATTGAAGAACACATTGCAAAGGTTTTAAAAAAGCTCGATTGGGAAAATAAAACCGTCTAACGACAAAAACCGCCCGCGAAAGCGGACGGTTTAGATTTAGAAGTCAAGCGTGTGATTTTAAGCGGCGATTGGTTCGCCGCTATTCCGGTTTCTCGCGTTTATTTATTTTCGCCGCCAATTCGACGAGTTCGGCTTCAAGACCGTTATTTCCCTCGTCGCGGGCTTTGGCGATTTCCGTTTTGAGAAATTCGGCGGCGCGGTCAAATTGTCTGGCATCGGTCAGCGTCAGCGCGACTTGTCGAACGCGGTCGGCGATTTCGCCGTAACCGAAACTGCGCGCCAGCCGCGCGGCGGTCAGCGATTTGAGATAAAATTCAACCGCCTTTTCCGGTTCGTCCAGTTTTTTGTAAAGCGCGCCCAACCGGTTAAACAAAACGTCTTCCAAACGGTGAAAGAGGTTTTCCGTCGGCGTAATGCGCCAGTTTTTATATCTTTCCAATTCCGTTTCGCTTAAATTCGTCTTCCGAAAAACCCCGTTCAAATCGCCGCGCAAACTTTCGGTTTCAAGCACGGCTTGCGCCTGTTTGAAAAAATCGAGACTTTCGCGCGGCTCGTTCAGCGCAAGATGAACATCGGCGATGTGAACCAAACTGTTATATTCCAAAAAAGCATTCGGCACGCGGCGCGCCAGCGTCAGTTGGCGGTTAAGTGTTTTAAGCGCCGCCGGAAAATCTTTCAAATAAGCGTAACTCGCGCCGACTTCATCAAGCGCGTCGAATTCTTCGAGCGGTTTATTTGCCGTCCGCCAGAGATTCGCCGCCGTTTCAAACCGCCTGATAATTTCGCGCCGCGTGTCGGCATCAGCCCAATTAACCATCGGATTAACGCCGTGAGCAAATTCGTGGGCTTGTTTAGCGGCGGTTTTCGCTTGCTCTTCCGCCTTGTTTGGCGGCGCAGTTTGCTTGTCGGCAATCTGATTCGTCGGGGTTTTGTCCGGCTTTTGAGCGATAGCGTTAGAGGGATTCGGCAGAAAAATACCGAATGTTAAAAATGCTGTGATTAACCAATTGCGATAATTTCCGACGGAGAATTTGGTGATAAAGGTATTCATAAGTTTTTTTGCTTCTGTCGTTAAACTCCTCAGATTCAAAGTTTACATTAAAAATCAACCATCGCTTTTGCCGTGTAAGTTTTGCCTTTCGGAACAAGCATAAAACCGTCGTCGGACGGGTAAGAGGCAATTCCCAGACTACCTTTTTCTCTGCCGGCGATAATAAACAGCGAATCTATCCGGTCGCTGAAATAAGCGGCTTTCGGACTGTTGCCCGACGCTGCCGGCGACATCTCGAAAACCGCCATCGCATTTAGCGGGCGTTTGGTCAGCGGGCTGATGTTAGGGACGAAATAAGTTAAAATAACCGCGAAATCTTCGATGCCGTTGTTGTTAAAATCGCCGACGGCGTAAAACGGGTTGAGATTCGGATGATCCTCACGAAAATATTTTTGCGACGACGCGCTGTTTTCATCTGCGCGCACCGGTCTCATATTCGTTTTCTGAAAACACAGCCAGCGTTTGAGAACAACAGCGTGCGCGGGCTGTATATGCACGAAATCCGCATCTTTTATTTCGAGACCGTTGCCGCCGTAACCTTCGGCGCAAACGGAAATCCCGCCGCTTTTCGCCAACGGCAAAGTTTCTTTCGGTTGGTTTTTCGATGAAATGGGTATTAATTCCCACTCTTCGGGCGGCGGAAAAGCGTTGGAACATTTTTGGTAACGCGCCTCTATCGTCTCGGCTCGGTCGCCGACGAATTTATATTTTACACGTTCGCCGCAGCCGCCGATTCCGCGCGCGGCGGCGGTTATCGTTAAAATTTTGCTTTGTTCGTCAAATTCGGGCGCGCCGACTTTTTCGCGCTCGCTCGTTTTATTGACTTTACCGTTTTCGCGGTCGTAAGTGTCGAGTTCGAGCAGTTTCGCCGTCGCTTTGTCCGCGCCGGTTTCCTGATAAAGCGCGTAGACCGAAGTGCTTTGATTTGCGCCCTGGTCAACCATTATCGCAGCTAAATACCTGCCGCCGTCTAAATTGTAAAAAGTTACTCCGGCATTTTTCAAAGGCGTGCCGTAAGATTCGTTCCACCATTCGACAAATCTCGGCGAACGCTCGGCGTAATCCGTAAAACCGACGGCGCGGAGAATGGCGGCGCGGTCGGCGGCGGTCAAATTTTCTCTTTTGGCGGGAACGGGCGCGCCGCCCGCCAATTCGGAATTCGTGGTTTTCCTTTTAATCGGCGTTTCCGTCGGCGCGGCGGATTCTTCGCCCGCGACGAGATTGTCCGCTTTGTTTACCGCAGTGTCATCACCGTTCGCCGCATCCTGACGACAGGCGTTGGCGGCGAATAAAAGAACGGCGAGCAGCAAAAGGCGGGAGATGTTTGTTTTCATAATTTTTAATTTCTTCGGTTAATCGGCGAGCCAAAGTATTTTGCGGCTGACGGTTAAGTTCTACAGCTTCAATCGAAACAGTAAAACTCCCGACCTCTTTTTGTCCAGACAACCGCCGAAGAAAATTTGGCGACCGCAAAATTAATTATAATTTATACCGGCGAAAATTTGAAGAAGTTGACGGCATCTCATTGCCCATTCAGTAGATTTCCGCAGCTAACCGAAGCCTAACGTTTCCTTTATTTAGACTAAAAAATTATAATTTACATCAATCAAGAGTTAAGATTTAATTTATGGAAGTTACGCAGTTGAATACGAAAATGCAGAAACACGCACTTCGTCAAGTGTGTTCTTGCAGAGTTAAGACACACTTACTTCGTGCGTGTTTCTGCAAAATTGAGCCAACTGCGTAACTCCTATTAATTAAAAAAACGATTTATTGTTTACCTCTTTCAAACGACCGTTGCCGCCGACGGTTCTGACAAATTTATGATTTTTTTACTTTTTTTATTGCAGACGCCGACTCCGATTATTCAGCCGCGCGACTTTGACCCCGGAATAATCTGGCAAACTTTGCGCGATTTGGGCAACGGATTTTTCGCGCAGCTGCCGTATATCATTCTCGGCATTCTCGTCGTCGGCGCGTTCGTCGTTATCGCCCGCATCGTCAGCCGCGTCATTCGCGCCGCCGGTGAAAGAACGCGGCTCGACTTAACGCTCGCCGACCTTCTCGGACGGCTCGCTTCCCTTTTGATAATCATTCTCGGCGTTTTCGTCGCGGCGGTCGTCGTTTTTCCGGCGTTCAAACCCGGAGATTTAGTCGCCGGTTTAGGTATCACGTCGGTCGCCGTCGGTTTTGCTTTCAAAGACGTGCTGCAAAACTTTTTCGCCGGAATTTTAATTTTATGGCGCAAACCGTTCGTCGTCGGCGACCAGTTAAAATTCCGCGAGTTTGAAGGCACAATCGAAGAAATCAACGTCCGCTCGACGCGCATTAAAACCTTCGACGGCGAACGCGCCGTCATTCCGAACGGCGACGTTTATACGAACGCCGTGCTGGTTAAAACCGCTTACGACCGGCGGCGCGTCCGCTTTGTCGTCGGCATCGGATACCTGGACGACATCGAAAAAGGACGCTCGACTATTAGACGAGTTTTAGACGGAATCGAAGGCATTTTGCCCGACCCCGGACCGTGGATTTACGTTTCGGAACTCGCGCCGTCGTCGGTCAATTTCACGGTTTATTTCTGGGTCGAATCGAATCAGGCGAATGTCTTAAAAGTTTCGGATAAAGTGGCGACCGGCATCAAATACGCGCTCGACGAAGCCGGAATTGATATGCCGTATCCGCACTCGGTCGTGCTGTTTCACGACGCGACGGGGACGCGCGGCGGCGACATCGAACAGGAAAAATACATTGCCGCCCGCGCCGGAAATTCACAATAAAAAGATATGTTTTTCGATAATTGGTCGGGCATCGTTCGCATTTTGATTGTCGGCGTTCTCGCTTACGCCGCGCTGATTATTTTTCTGCGCGTTTCGGGCAAGCGCACTTTGTCGAAATGGAACGCCTTCGATTTTGTCGTAACCATCGCGTTCGGCTCGATTTTAGCGTCAATTATTCTCTCAAAGGACGTGGTTTTAATCGAAGGCTTAACAGCTTTTGTTCTGCTCGTCGGGCTGCAATTCGTCATCACACGGCTGTCGGTCAAATTCGATTTTGTCAAAAAAATCGTTAAAGCCAACCCGACACTTTTATTCGACAAAGGCGAATTTCTGCCCGCTGCAATGCGCCGCCAGCGCGTAACCGAATCGGAAATCCGCGCGGCGATTCGCTCGAAAGGCTCGGCGGCAATCGAATCAATCGAAGCCGTCGTGCTGGAAACCGACGGCACGTTCAGCGTCATAATAAAATCGCCGGACAATTTGTCGCGCTCGGCGCTCGAAGATGTCAGCCGCTCGTGAATTATCGTCAATTCGAACTTTAATCGATTACTGATGCCGTCTAAAATGATTTTTGAAACGGCGGAACGAACTTTTTGGAACAATACATTTTACATCTCAAAGAACAAGATCCGGTGCTGGCGATTTTAGCGACGCTGATTTTAGTGATTTTAATCGGCACGGCGGCGCAGATTTTCGCCGACCGTTTGCGGATTCCTTCGACCGGACCGCTGCTTTTCGCCGGACTCGTTTTCGGCGAAGCCGGATTCGGATTGGTTCAGCCGGACGTTTTGGGCGAAGTTCTGCGCGTCGTCATAAAAGCGTCGGTCGCCGTCGTCGTTTTTGAAGGCGGACTTCTGCTCGACGTGCGCGAACTGCGCCACGCTTCGCGCGCCGTCGTCGGTTTAATCAGCGTCGGGCTGATTATCACGATGGTTTTAGCCGGAACTTTAGCCCATCTTTTGTTCGGCTGGTCGTGGGAACTGAGCTTCTTGTTCGGCGCGATTGTGTCGGTTACGGGTCCGACCGTGATTAACCCGATTCTGCAAAGAGTGCGCGTCAACCGCCGCGTGAAGTTGACTCTGGAAAGCGAATCCATCATCGCCGACCCTCTGGGCGTAATTTTAGCCGCGCTGGTTTTTACGGCAATCGTTTCGCCGCGCGGTTTGAACGCCGCGATTCCGACGGGCGTTAAAACGATTTTCGCGGGCGTTGTGACCGGCTTCGTCGTCGCTTTTATCGTCTGGATTTTGAGCGATAAATTTCGGCTGCTGCCGTCGAAATTTACGCGCATCGGAATTTTGGGCGCGGCTCTCGCGTCCTACACGATTGCCGAACTCGTCGCGCACGAAGCGGGCGTGATGGCGGCTGCCGTCGCCGGCATTACCGTCGGCTCGCTCGACATTCCGCACAAGGAACAGGTCGAAGATTTCAAAGGCGATCTGGCTTCGCTGGCGATTTCAACCGTGTTTGTTCTGCTCGCCGCCGGACTCAAAATCGTCGAAATCACCGCGCTCGGCTGGCGCGGTCTGCTGTTGGTCGTTTTGCTGATGCTGTTCGTGCGCCCGATTCGCGTTTTTCTTTCGACGTTCGGCTCGGAACTCAAAACGAACGAAAAATGGTTTATCTCTTTTTTGGGTCCGCGCGGCATCGTTGCCGCGTCGGTCGCCACGTTTTTCGCGCTCGAATTGACCGATATGCAAATCGCGGGCGCGAATGAATTCGTCGCGCTCGTCTTCGCCGTCATCTTAGCGACGGTCGCCGTGCAAGGCTCAATCGCCGGACGAATGGCGAAATTTTTCAAAGTTATGCCGCAACACATCATTATTGTCGGCGCGGACGAAACCGCGCGAATGACCGCCGAAAAGTTGATCGAATCTGGCGAAACTGTGTCGCTAATAGATACGAACGAAAATAATTGTTTCGCCGCCAAGGAAATGCGTGGCGCGAGCGTTTTATGCCGCGACGCGACGCGCCCGGAAGTGCTGAAACAAGCCGGAATCGGCGAAGCTAAATGCGTCATCGTGGCGACTTCGAGCGACAAAGTTAATATCCTCGTCTGTCAGACGATTCGCGCCGGATTCGCGGATGCGAGGCTCGTCGCCCGCGTCAACGAAACGGCGAATCTGGCGGCATTTGAACAGGGCGGAATCGAAGTGATGAGTCCGTCGGCAGCAACCGCGACGATTCTGGAAAACATCGTTCTGCGTCCGAGCCTTTTTAATTTTCTCTCAAACGGAATGGGCGAAGAACGAATCAAAGAAATCCGTGTCGGCGCGAAAATCCCGGACGGCGCGAACATCGCGTCCTTAAAACTCGGCAGATGCGTCGTCATCGCCGTCCGCCGCGAGGACGATTTAATTACGCCGCGCGGCGCGACGCGCATCGAGCGCGGCGACGTGCTGACGCTTCTCGGCGAAGAAGCCGACCTCGAAGATGCGCTCGACTATTTGAGTTAAATCTACGCGGCTTCTGCGCTTTGAACCGACGGTTCGGCGGCTTGCTGATGCGCCTGTGAAATTTGCCCGTCAACTTCCCCGACTAATTCTTCATAAACCGCTTCGGAAATCATTCCGTTGCTGAGCATCGTCGTCAACGCCGCCCGCTGCGCCCGCAAGCCTTCGAGAATCGCGTCTTCGCGTTCTTCGGTTTGTAAATCGGGATGTTTTTCGAGCAGAGCGGTTTGCGCTTTATTGGCGTCGGCAACCTGTTTTTGCAGCTCGGGTTCGAGTCCCTCAAACGTCGTCAGCGACAGCATATTGCTTTTGTGCATTTCATTGACGCGGCGCAGAGCGGCTTGCGCGGCGAGCAGTCGTCCGTGCCGGCGTTCGTATTCGAGTTCGAGTTTTTCCGGCTGTCCGATGCCCAAACGCCGCATCAGAAGCTGCATCGTCGTTCCCTGCGCGAGCAGTGTGAATAAAACCACGCCGAACGTCATTACGAGCAGTAGATTGCGCTCGGCGAGCGCGGCGGGCAAACTCAAGGCGAGCGCGAGAGAAATCGCGCCGCGCAAGCCGCCCCAGAACAGAACGTGCCTGAATCCGAGCGGAACTTTATTCGCCGTCCGCAGATTCGTCAAAAACGTCAAGCCGTAGACGACTAACGCGCGGCTCAATAAAACGGCAAATAACGCCACGCCAATCGGGAAGATATTCGCGCCGATTTCGCGCAGATTGACATCCAAGCCGATTAATAAAAACACGAGCGAATTGGCGACGAAAGCGAGAACTTCCCAGAAATTAAACAGCACGATGCGCGTCGTCGGCGACATTCCCTTCAAGCCGACGTTGCCCGTGATAATGCCCGCCGCGACGACCGCCAGCACGCCGGAAACGTGAAATCGTTCGGCGACTAAATATGTGCCGAAGGCGAGAACCGTCGTCAGCATCGTCTCGATTAAATAATCGTCCACGCGGGCGATAATCTGCGCGATAATCCAGCCCAAACCGACACCGACGAGCAAACCGCCCGCCGAAACGCGAACGAAATCAACCGTCGCCGTCAGAAAATCAAACGAGCCGCCGCCGTGCGCCGCGTCCGTATTTCCAACCGTCGCCGACAGAGCGATGACGAGCATCAATTTGAAAATGACAATTGCCGTTCCGTCGTTAAAAAGACTTTCGCTTTCAACCAAAGTTGTCAAACGTTTCGGCGCGCCCAACGCTTTGAACAAAGCGACGACCGCCACCGGATCAGTCGCCGCAATCAACGCGCCGAAAACCAATCCACTCGTCAGGGAAATTCCCACGCCCCAGGAGACAATCGCGCCGACAATCGCCGTCGTCAGCAAAACGCCCGGAATCGCCAAACCGACAATCGGCAGCCAGTTTTCGCGCAGAGATTTAAATTCCAGATGAAACGCGGCTTCAAAAACGAGCGGCGGAATAAACAAAGATAAAATCAACTCGGGCGTGAGGTCGATTTGCAGCGGCTGCTGAAAAGTTATCAGCAACCCGACGACGACGAGCGCGACCGTGTAAGGAATCCGCAGACGGCGCACGACCAGCGCGACGAGCGAAACGATTAGCAAAAGTTCGATTATCAGCGTTTCGGTGTTCAGAAAATTTTCCATCGTTTTTATAATAAACGCTGTTTTGAAGAGAATCCAAGACGGATCGCAGCGGATTTGCTAATGCTTTTCACAGACGTTGTTTCGCACGGCGAAACCAAACTTTTCGCGGACAAGCGAGTCTTTAACAAAGCGAAATAAACCTTGTATTCTGCCAACGCATTTTTACCCGGCTCGCCGCCCGCCGGAAGAAATACGCGAGTAACATTCGCGGCGGAAAATTTAGACGGGTAGAATTATTGAACAAAAATGAAATATAAGAAAATAGAACAATGCCCGATTCGTGTTTTATAACTTCTTATTCCTGCACGGGTTTGACCGTGTTCAAGGCGTATCAATGCGGTAGGAATATATCCGCCAATTCCCGTCAATTCTGCTCCACAGAGTCGTCAAAACGCCGGGATTTCCGCCTGATGTTTGAGCGGTGAAACTGGCGGCGTAATAATTTCTTCCGGCAGGCAGATTTTGAAAGCGCTCAATTTTCTCAGCGTCGTTTTCAGCGCCGGAACACGCGGCGGCTTCGCCCGATTTATCGGACAGAGCAAAGATTGTAAAGGCTTTCTGGTCGGGATGTTTGACGATTGCCACTTCATTTGTTGTTGGCGCTACAGAAGTGATTGCAGTCGAAAGTCTTTTGTGGATACCGATTTCTTCGGCGGTTTCCCGCATTCCTTTTCGCCAGCCTTCCATCATTTCGTCAAAGTTTTTCGCCGGTTTGTCGCCCGGTTCCAAATACGAATTACGGCAGGCAAAAACTTCAGGAGAAAAGTACTTCGCGGCATCGGAATAATTGCGATTTATGAACCAGCTGCGGTGGAAATCACGCATCGAGCCGAGCAGAGATTTATCCGCAGTAGTTGTTTTAAGAGTTTTCCCGTTCTTGTCTCTGGCACGCAAATCGGGAACTCTCGAGTAATCAACATCGGCTTCATCTTCAAAAGTTATGATTTTCCAATAATCATTTTCTCTGGCAAGCAGCAGCGCAATCGTTCCGCCTTGTCCCTGCGGCGGAACTCTAAAGACGGCTAAATAATATTTTCCGTATTTTTTCGAGTTTCTTTTTTTTGGCGTATCTCCCGTCAGGCGTGTCGAGCAAGCCCATTTGACGGCTTCGCCTTCCTGCAAATCGTATAACGAAAATTCACTGCTGAACGGCTGTTCGACATAGCGAAGTCCCGATTTATCATTTATCCGCACGCTTTCCGCGATTTGTTTAAGATTTGTAATTTTACCGAATGCCCTGGTGATTGATTGGTAGATTTTCTCATACTTTTTTCTTATTACATACGGAGCTAATCCCCTGTTAAAAGGCTTTCCGTCGGTTTCTCCTTTTAATTCCCAGCACGGATAAGCGCGGTCTGAAATGTAAGAAACCGCATCGCCCGCTTTGCCCTCGACGAGCAGAGCATTCAAATAATCAGCGACGGCGTTTTGCACTTCCGTTTTACCCGAACGCGGAACTTTGGGAATTTGTTCTCCTTTATCGGATTCGGCATTTTCATCGAAATCGGAAATCGAATCAATATCGAACAAAGCCGTCCACCAATCATCTAATCCAGCCCAGCGCCCGATATGCGTCGGGTAATTTTTCCCCACCCGGACATCGGAATTGCCTGCCGTCAAATGTCCGTTAAATAATGCCTTCGGAAAACCCGACGAGCGGTAATCAACATCTATATCCGCGCGTCTTTTATCACGCGACATAGAAATCTGGATCGAGGGAACTCCGCCCTGCTGCCGGAAGGAAATCGGATAACCTTTGTGATAAACGGAGTTATCGCCCGCGCGTTTGTATTCCGAACTTTTCTTCAGAGTGTCGTAAGCATCCGGTTTCAAAATAATGTAGATGCGAAACTGCACATCTCCGCCCTCGCCTTTTACCTTTCCTCTGATGGTTTCCAGCGCATCAATTAAATCCAATGAAGTGCCGAGCGATTTACCGTTTTCGTCCGTCAATTTTGAAACGAGCAAAGCCTGCGTTACCGCATCAAAAGTCGTGCGAACGGAAACCGGAGAAGTTTCATAGCTTTGTTTCGGGTCTGTCTTTTTTCCGATAATCCTTGAATATCTCTGCACAAAATCGTTAAAAAGTCTTTTTTGCTGCGGCAATAGCTCATCATAAGAATCTATATCAACCGCATTTGCCGGAATATTTTCATACGCATAAACACCCGATGCCGGAAAAGCCGAAAACATCAAAATTATCCCGGTTATAAACCACTTCATCATCACTCATTCCCCTTTTCAACACTTTTGCGATAAAAGTCAGATTTACTGAGAAGTATAAACAATCACAAAAGCAAAAGAAATAGATTTAACTTTATATCTTTTGCTTTTTCGTTTATTTATACTTCCTGCAATTCGTCGAATTGATAGATTAATTATTCAAGACAATAATAAACAGGGAGAAAAAATATGTCGGTATTAGATAAATTCAGTTTGGAAGGGCAAGTCACCATTATTACCGGCGGCGGCGCGGGAATCAGAAAAGCAATCGCGGAGCTTTTCGCGGCGGCGGGCGCGAAAGTCGCCGTCAGCAATTTGAAAAAGGAAACCGCCGACGAAGCCGCACAATCAATTAACGAAGCGGGCAGCACGACAATCGGTTTAGCTTGCGACGTAACGAATGAAAAAGACCGTAAGAATCTCGTTGACGAAACTGCCAAAGAATTCGGCAAAATCAGCATTCTCGTCAACAACGCGGGCGGCGGCGTGCAGGAACTCGACTAGAACAGCTTTATTAGAAAACTGATTAACCGAAAAAGTATGAAACGAATTGACTGGAAAAAATTGACCAAACGCCGCGCTCTCGGTTTCGGCTTGATGATATTGGGAATTGTTGTTACGTTCGCGCCGATTTTTTTCGGCGAATGGATTATCGCGCTTTTGGGAATCGCGCTCGTTGCCGCCGGTTTACTGCAATTCGTTGAAACTTTTCGCTCCGTTGACGAAGCCGATTCGCTGCTTTATCACGCTGCCGGCGTGGTGACGATTCTGCTCGGCGGCGTTTTGTTTCTAAGTCCGAATCTCGCCGCTGCCGGACTGCGTTTTGCCGTAACGCTCTTTTTCGTCGGCGACGGCGCGTTTAAACTTTACACCGCTTACAAACAGACGGGACAGGAACGTTGGTGGGGCGCGTTTAATGGAGTCTTTACCATTGCGCTCGGCGGTTTGATCTGGTTTTTTATCAGTGCCGAACTAGGCGTTTTAGCAATCGGCGTGATTTTGGGTTTGCGGCTGGTTGTCGAAGGCTGGACGATGGTTTTTCTGCCCGAAAGAGGATTTGAACCGGCGGATTTCAAACCCGATGAACGTCTGCACCCGGACGCGAAACTCGCGCTCAAACCGAATGATTATATCAAAAATGTGCGCGAAGAAATCACACCTGCGTTCGAGCAGGAAAACGGGCGCAACGCATTTTGGTGTCTGTCGTTTCTCGGCATATTTTTTCTGATACATCTTTTGCGAACCGACGCGCGCTGGTCTTTTATCGGTTTTATTTCGCCGTTCACGGCAGTCGTCGGCGATGCAGTCGTCGCGCTGCTTTTGGCGATTATACTGATTTTGCCGCTGCGGATTTTATGGCGAAAACTAACTCGCCCGATTGAACGCATCGCGTGGCGCAGATTTTTTAATTTGGGAGAAAAAGCGGAAGAACCGTCTGCCGCCGAACGACTTTTGAAATTCTGGCTGACGAGCCGGATGCGGTTTGCGCTGGAGATGCGCGAAATTCGTTATTCGCTCAATTTCGCCTTCTGGCGCGTGCTGCGTTTCGGCTTGCCGCTGACGGCAGTTTTGATTGCGGTCAATTCGATATGGGGTTTTAGCTGGTATTTCAACTCGGAAAACTGGGCATCGGGCGTGTGGCAGGAAATCACGAAAAACCGCGTTGATGTTTGGCGCAAGCGAATGGCGGAAGATGTGGAAAAAGACGCGCTTGCTAAAGGAATTCAGCCGGAAAAAGTTTTTGCGATTGAACCCAAAGGAGTCAACGATGACGGCGATTTCAGCTTCATCGTGATCGGCGACACGGGCGAAGGCGACGCTTCGCAATTATCTCTGCACGAACAATTAATCGCTGCCAATAATCGCGAGGAAATAAAATTTCTCGTTCCCTCGTCGGACGTAATTTATCCCGACGGCAAGATGAAGGATTACGAAACGAATTTTTATCTGCCGTTTATGGGCTTTGAAAAACCGTTTTACGCGATTCCGGGCAATCACGACTGGTTCGATGCCGACGAAGCGTTTAACGCGAATTTTTTGAATTACGA
>JBBPXZ010000079.1:0-7252 GCA_038200355.1 Pyrinomonadales bacterium
ATCATCGGACGCGTCAACGCCGCGCACATTTAACTGAAGATTTTTTTTGTAAACGTCGAGCGTGTGTTCAAATTCGTCGGCGCGCAGCAGTCCGTTGTTGACGAAAATGCACGTTTGGCGATTGCCGATGGCTTCGTGAACCAGAACCGCCGCGACCGTAGAATCGACGCCGCCGCTCAAACCGCAGACGACGTTTCCCGTTTCGCCGACGGTCTGCCGAATTTTTTCGATTTCTTCTTTGATAAAGCTCGCCGAAGTCCAATCGCCCAGACAGCCGCAAACGCCGAAAACAAAGTTTTTAATAATCTCTTTACCAAGCGGCGTGTGCGCCACTTCCGGGTGAAATTGAAGACCGAAAATCTGCCGCTCGGCGTTTTCGATTGCCGTCACGAGTTCGCCGGATTTCGCCGTTACCGAAAAGCCTTCGGGCGGCGCGAAAACGTGGTCGCCGTGGCTCATCCAAACGTCGAATCGTTCGGGCAAATCGCGGAAAATCTTCGATTCGCTCGTTAAAATTTGCAGATGCGCGTGTCCGTATTCGCGCTTTTCAGACGGCTGAACATCGCCGCCGAAATGCGCCGCGAGCATCTGCATTCCGTAACAAATTCCCAAAATGGGCGCGTTTATTCGTTCATAAAACTCGGCGTCAATCACGGGAGCATCCGCTTCGTAAACCGAATTCGGACCGCCCGACAAAATCACGCCTTTCGGATTGCGCGCCAGAATCTTTTCCAAGCCGTAATGAAACGGCTGAATCTCGCAGTAAACGCCCTGCTCGCGCACGCGCCGGGCAATGAGCTGCGTGTATTGTGAGCCGAAATCGAGAATTAAAATTAGTTCGTGCTGCAAAGTGTAATCTCCCGGATAATTGTAAAAGGAAAGATTATAACTTGTGTCGGAAAGCGCGTGAAATGCAGCGGTAAAATTCTTGTCTTTTCTTCGGATTAGTGCAAAATAAAATTTATGAACACGGTTTCGATAAACATACCCGAAGCGGCATTTCCTTTTTTGGGCGAAAATCAGGAAGATTTAGGACGCGAACTGTTGACGGCGGCGGTTGTTAAATGGTTTGAACTCGGCACGATTTCGCAGGGCAAAGCAGCGGAGATTCTCGGTCTTTCGCGGGCTGAATTTCTCGATGTTTTATCAAATTACCGCGTTTCAGCCTGGCAATATACAAAGGAAGATTTGGACGAGGAATTGAGTCTTGACTAAAACGATTATCGCCGATTCTTCGCCGCTGATAGTTTTTCTAAAAAGCGATTTGGAAGGTATTCTGCCCGAATTGTTTGACGAAATAATCGTTCCCGAAGCGGTTTGGCAGGAAGTTTTGTCGAGCAAAGAAAAGGACACCGCAAAGCGAAAATTACCGCTTTTATCCTGGATTACACGAACTCCCGCCGCATCATTAAAAAATCGGTTGAAAATTATAATCTCGGGAAAGGCGAAACGGAAGCGTTGAGCCTGGCGTTGGAAATTCCCGAATCGGGCGTGATTCTCGATGATTTTGCGGCGAGAAAATGCGCGCGAAATTTGCACATTCCATTTATCGGAACGGGCGGTTTATTGATTTCAGCCAAACAAAGAAAATTAATTTCATCGGTTTCCGAAGCGCTGGAAAAAATTCAGCGCGAAGGTCTCTGGCTATCGGATGCAGTTGTTAAAACGCTGAAAGAAAAAGCCAAAGAATAATTCTTTTCGCACAACCTTCTCAACTTATATTTACAAAAAAATTCAATTTCCTTTCACGCGCAGAAATTTGCGCTTGCCGACTTGAAACAAAATGTTGTCTGCAAGATATTGTTCTGCTTCGCCATCTGAATGTCGAGAATTTATGTTGATAAAAATACTTGAAGAACCTTTGACAAAATCAATCTCTGCGTTTGTATTTGTAGCTTTCTCGCCGTTGATTTTGACGCCGCCTTGTTCGATTAAGCGGCGCGCTTCGCCTTTTGAGGCGGCGAGATTTGTCTGGACGAGCAAATCGGCGAGTTTGTAAGTTCCCGAAGCGATTAAAAGTTCTTCGATTTCGTCGGGAATTTCTTTACGCACGAAGCGGCGGTTGAATTCGTCTTCGGCGGCTTCGGCGTCGGCGTTTGAATGAAAATCTTTGACGATTGTTTTGGCTAAATTTACTTTCGTGTTGCGCGGGTTTTCGTCGCCGGTTTTTAAACGATTGATTTCTTCGGGCGTCAAATCGGTTAAAAGCTCGTAATATTTCCACATCAAATCGTCGGAGGCGGACATTATTTTGCCGAACATCTCGCCGGGCGCGTCGGTGATGCCGATGTAATTGCCAAGACTTTTCGACATTTTGTTTACGCCGTCCAAGCCTTCGAGCAGCGGCATTGTCATTACGATTTGCGGCGTCCGGTCGTATTCGCGCTGCAAGTTTCTGCCGACGAGCATATTGAATTTTTGGTCTGTGCCGCCGAGTTCGATGTCCGCATTTAAAGCAACCGAATCGTAGCCCTGAACTAACGGGTAAAGCAGTTCGTGAAGCGCGATGGGTTTTTCCGCCGCCATTCGTTTTTCAAAATCGTCGCGTTCGAGAATTTGTTTGACGGTCGTATGCGACGCCAGTTTTATGAAATCCGCTGCGCCGAATCGGTCGAACCATTCGGAATTGAAACGAATTTCGGTTTTGTCGGGGTCTAATAATTTGAAAATCTGGGTTTTATAAGTTTCGGCGTTGTGGAGAATTTCTTCGCGCGTGAGCGGCGGGCGCGTCGCCGATTTTCCCGTCGGGTCGCCAATCATTCCGGTGAAATCGCCGATGAGGAAAATCGCCGTGTGTCCCAAATCCTGAAACGCTTTTAATTTACGAATAACGACCGTGTGTCCGATGTGTATGTCGGGCGCGGTCGGGTCAGCGCCGAATTTGACGCGCAGCGGTTTGCCGGTTTTGCTGGAGTTTTCGAGTTTTTTGCGTAAATCCTTTTCGCGGATAACGTCAATTGCGCCTTTGGTTAAAATCGAAATCTGTTCGTCAATGGTCATCTTTTTAGTCAATCGTCCGTTTGTAAATCGTGAATCGTTAATCGTAAATCGTGAATTGTTAAATCGCAAGTTTTGTATTCGTCGCGGTTACTTTATATTTTGAAAGAACGAATTTTCCATTTACGATTTCACGACTTACGACTTATGAAGAACGATTTAACAAACGCGCGGCTGACGTTTATCGGCTGCGGCGTGATGGCAGAATCAATGATTGCGGGACTTTTGCGAAAAAATCTGGTTGCGCCGGAAATGATTTCGGCTAGTCATCCGCGCGAAAACAGGCGCGAAGAGTTGACGGCGAAATATAAAATTCAGACGTTTGAAAATAACGCCGAAGCGGTTGAAGCGATTCGGGAAAGCGAAAATTCAATCGTCGCGCTGTGCGTAAAACCGCAGCGTCTGAAACCTGTTTTGCGCGAGCTTGAAAACGTCGTCGCGCCGCATCAGATTGTTTTGTCGATTGTCGCGGGCGCGACAATCGACACTTTGTCCGAAGCGCTGAAAAATCAAAAAGTCGTTCGCGCAATGCCGAATACGCCGTCGCAAATCGGCGCGGGCATTACGGCTTGGACTTCGACGAGCGCGATTTCGTCAAACGAAAAAGCGCAGATAAAATCGCTGCTGACCGCTTTGGGCAAAGAGCTTTACGTCGAAACGGAAAATATGATTGATATGGCGACATCTTTGAGCGCCACCGGTCCGACGTATATTTTTATGGTGATGGAAGCCCTAACCGACGCGGGCGTTCACTTGGGTTTTTCGCGCGAGATGTCAAAGGAATTAGTGCAGGAAACAATGCTCGGCGCGGTTTTGTTTGCGATGGAATCGCACAAGCATCCGGCGGAACTCAGAAATATGGTAACGTCGCCGGGCGGAACGAGCGCCGAAGCGATTTACCAAATGGAAAAAGGCGGCTTGCGCACCGTTTTATCGAAAGCCGTCTACGCGGCGTATCAAAAAGCGGTAGAACTTGGACGGAAAAGTGAAAAATGAAAAAGTTAGGAAAATAACTTAACTAATTTTTGAAGCGTTCGCGAAAATTTGCTATTAAAATGAGCGGCGCAGACCCGATAATTTTACAAATTGACAATCCTCCCGAATAAAAACTGAAAGTTATTATTCACTTTTCACTAATTTGAATTTCCAAATCATTCTTTTCGCCGTTTCGTCGTAAATATATTTGCCTTCCTCAACCAGCCAGAAACCTAAAAATTCCCAGCGTCCGACGCTTCGTTTATTGAATAGCGGAACGGCGTGTTTTGTTTCAATCGCGTTGAGCATCGCGCGGTTAAACGAATCGAGCGGCTGGTCGCCGCGCCTGCCCGCGCCGGTGTAGAAAATCGTATTTTGCGTGTCGCCGTGAAAGTCCGGGTAACACGGATTTATTTTGCCGAAATCGGTAAGGAGCGAGACGACGCGCCCGTTTCGCTGGTAGATTCCGTTGCGGATGCGGTGAATTTCGGAGACTTCCGCCCACGTTAAAATGTCGCCGATTGGCACATCGTTTAAAAAAGTTTTAATATCCACAAATTTTCTTGACAGCCGTTATCAGAAATGTCTATTCTTATTCAGCCACTTTTCAACTTGAAACAAATTTTAACAATTCGCAAGTGAATCAGTCTCGTTTTCCCGACGCTTCGGACGATTGATTTTTAGGTTTTATTTTATTCATACAGGCTTGATATTTACATCGGCAAATTCCCTAAAAATAAATTTCCCAAGGAGTAAGAATAGAGCGTGAAAAAAATTTTAAGTATCTGTGTAACAATTCTGGTCGCGGTCGGCGCGTTCGCTTTTCTGAGCGGCAAAACCGAGGCGAATAAAGCTGTTTTTAATAAGGGCGGGCAGGACGAGCTGGAAACGGCTAAAAAAATCAGCTCGGAGGTTTTGCGCGATAAAGCAATGAAGCGCGGCATCGGCAACGCCGATAAATTCAAGGTTAAAAAAGTTTCCATCGACGAGCTGAAAATGGCGCACACGCGCTTTCAGCAAACGGTTGACGACGTTCCGGTCTGGGAAGGCGAAGCGATTGTTCATCTGAACGCGGACGGCACGACGGCGGATGTAACCGACGATTTAAAAGAATCTGTCGCCGTCAGCACGCAGGCGAATTTCGACGACAAGGAAGCGAAAAAAATCGCCAAAAGTCTTTATAAAGGCTCGAAACATTTGACGGACGAGCCGGTTGTCGATATGTGGATTTTCCGCGCTGAAGACCGTGACCATCTGGTTTATCGCGTGCAGATGCGCCGCGAAGACGGAACGGACGAGACGGCGATGCCCGTGATTTTCGTCGATGCGCAGACGGGCGAAAATGTTTTTGAATACGACAATCTGCAAACCGCTTCGGGCGCGTCGCTCTACAGCGGAACGGTTAATATCACGACGAGCGCTGCCGGCTCGACTTATTATATGGAAGATACCACGCGCAAAATGGGAACTTTCAATATGAATAATACGGGCAACACTTCGACGGGCAGCGGCGGCACACAATCGCGCTACACCGATACGAACGACGTTTGGGACACGACGGCGCAGAAAGCCGGAGTTGACGCTCATCTCGGCGCGGCTTCGACTTACGACTACTTTAAAAACGTTCACGGGCGAAACGGCATCGACGGCAGCAACGGTCCCGGTTCGACGACGGCGGCGGCAAACAGCGCAATTAAATTAGTTCCGTCAAGAGTTCATTTCGGCTCGCGCTACAACAACGCTTTCTGGAACGGCAGCTCAATGACCTACGGCGACGGCGACGGCTCGCAGTTCACGCCGCTTGTAACGCTCGACATCGCCGGACACGAAATGACGCACGGCGTAACCGAGCGAACGGCGGGTTTGACATACTCGAATGAATCGGGCGCGCTCAATGAGTCGATGTCCGACGTTTTCGGCGCGATGGTCGAACGCTACGCGCACGGCAGCGTAACCGACGCCGACACCTGGAAAATCGGCGAAGACGCTTACACGCCCGGAACGGCAGGCGACGCGCTTCGCTTTATGGACAACCCGAACTCGGTCGGCGACCCCGACCATTACAGCCTTCGCTACACGGGAACCGCCGACAGCGGCGGCGTTCACACCAATTCGAGCATTGCCAACCACGCGTTTTATCTGGCGGCGCAGGGCGGCACGAATCGCGTCAGCGGCGTAACCGTAACCGGCGGCGGCGTCGATAATCTGGCTAAAATCTGGTATCGGGCTTTAACCGTCTATATGACTTCCGGCACGAACTTCGCGGGCGCTCGAACCGCGACGCTCAACGCGGCGACCGACCTTTTCGGCTCGACCAGCGCGCAGTATAACTCGGTGGCGACAGGCTGGTGCGCCGTCGGCGTCGGTTCGTGTTCGACATCGCCGACACCGACTCCGACTCCAACGCCGACACCGGGAAGCGGAAGCGAGCTGCTCAAAAACGGCGGATTTGAAACGAGTGTCTCGCCGTGGGTCGGCTCAGGCACGGGATATTTCTACACCGCAAACGGTAATTACCCGCGCGGCGGAACAGGCTATGTTTATTTCGGCGTCAACAACAGGGTTTCGGGACAAGCCTATCAGCAGGTAACGATTCCAAGTACGGCGACCGGAACATTCAGCTTCTGGCTCAACGTAACTTCGAGCGAGTCGGGAACGACGGCGTATGATAAATTATTCGTCGAAGTCCGCAACACGTCGGGCGCTTTGCTTTCGACGCTTGCGACTTACAGCAACGCCAACAAAGGAACTGCCGGAGCGTATTCGCAAAAGTCGTTTAATTTATCGGCTTATAAAGGACAAACCGTCAGGCTGCAGTTTCGCTCTACGACGGATTCTTCGGTTACGACCAGTTTCCGCGTAGATGACGCTTCATTAAAATAAGCGTTCTGTAAAAGACAGGCAAAAAAGGGAATGACCTGAAAAGTCATTCCCTTTTTTATATTTGCCGTTATTTTTAATTTCCGCCGTTAATTACTGGAGAAAAGCATTCGGAGTCGGCTTATCGATATTGATGCCGAATCTGTAAATGCCGAATCCTTTTGTGCTGTTCAGCTGATACCAATTGCCTTCCGACGGGCGATATACGGCTATGTCCGTTTTACCGTCTCCGTCGTAATCTGCCGGTGTCGGTAAATCTGTCGAGAGTCCGAATTGTGTAACCGTATATCCGTTTCCTGTCGGCGTCGATATATACCAGTTACCTTCATTTGGACGATATACGGCGATGTCTGTTTTTCCGTCTCCGTTGTAATCCGCCGGAACTGGTTTGTCCGTCGAT
>JBBPXZ010000080.1:0-12920 GCA_038200355.1 Pyrinomonadales bacterium
AACGCTTCGAGTTCTTTATTAGCGGCTTTGAGTTCGGCGGTTCGTTCGGCGACGCGCTGTTCGAGCGTTTCATTGAGTTTCTGTACATCTCTTTCAGCTCGTTTACGTTCGGTAATATCGCGGATATTGCATTGAATGACCTGACGATTGTTTTCCGTATAAACGTTGCTGACAAATTCGACTTCCCACTTTTCGCCATTTTTATTTTCGAGCGGCAAGTCTTCATAACGAATGTAATGATTTTCTTGTAATTCTCGAAAGGCGGCGGCACTGGCTTCTTCGTCTTTGAGCAATCCGATTTCCCGAAGTTCTTTGCCGAGAAAATACTCGCTCGGGTAACCGAGAAGCTCCAGCATATATGGATTGACATCAACGATTTTTCTGGTTTCAAAATCCAGAATCAAAATTCCGTCTCGCGCGGATTCAAAAACTCTCCGGTAACGAATTTCTGAAATGTGTAAATCTTCCGCTGCCGACGAATCCGAAGCATCATTCGAGTGGCTCACTTATTTAACCTCCCGGTCGATTTATGTTTATAATATACTCCTAAATTAATCGCACGCGTTAATTTTTTATTGATAAATTCGCTTGTTAATTTAATGAACGGCTGTTCTGATTACGGCAAATTTTCCCGTAAATAGATTTTAAGGCGGTTAAATTCTCTTTCTGCTTCAATAACGTATGTACGTACCATTTAACTGATTAGCGCGCCCGGTTGTGCTTGTATTCGCTGCCGCGTGAGGCGCAGTCGCGCGAAAGCAAGTCGAAGCCGCCGCGCCGCGCGCCGCAGTTTTCCAATCAGCCGCTTTCTGCCGAATCCTTTTGCCTGTTTAAGTGCAATTCAATCAAGCCGGTGAGGGTTTTGGCGTTAAAGGGTTTCGGCAGAAAACCGTCGATTGTTTTATCCTCTAAGGCTTTGCGGAAGGCGGCGGGATTTTCTTCGGCGCTCATCAGAATTATCGGTATGTTTCGCAATTGTTCCTGTCCGCGCATCCAGCGGGCGATTTCTGTTCCGGTTACGTGCGGCATAACTTCATCGGTAATTAATAAATCTACCGGTGTTTTTTGTAAAAGTTGATGCGCCTCCTTGCCGTCCCGGGCAGGTAATGGATTATAACCGGCTCGCCGGAGGATGGCGCTGACAATCATAATTATCGACGGGTCGTCGTCGGCAATCAAAATGTTTCCTGTTGTCATATTGTTTTATAAAGAAAAGCGAAAAAGAATAATTTTCGGAAAGGTAAATGATTTATGTTATACCCTCATTAGATTCAAATCTAACTTATCAGCATACGGAGCATCATTTGAATCTGCGGCGGAGAAAACGGTTTTGGAAGAAATACCTTTGCGCCGGCGGCAACGCTCTCGTTCCAGACTTTCGGGTCCTGTTCGGCGGTAATCATGCCGACCGGAATATGGCTTAGCCGCTGGTCGGTTTTCATATAATGAATCAAATCCATTCCCAACAAATGCGGCATCATCATATCGAAGAGTGCCGCGCAGAAATCGGAATCCTGCTGAAGAATCCTGAACGCCTCGCGTCCATCAACAGCGGAAACAACCTTGTAACCCTGCGCTTCAATTATTGCGGTCAGCATTCCGAGCGTCATCGCTTCGTCGTCGGCTACCAGAATACGGCGCGAAACTTTCGGAGCTTGAACGGAAATCGGTTTTTCGGCTTCTTCCTTTAATAACTGCTGCGCCTGCCTGCCGCCGTGCGCGGCGATCACCTCCAAAACCAATTTTCGATTTTCAGCGGTTAAACCGGTAAAGCGCACTTCAAAACCTATCGGATATTCCTGCTGAACAACTTCGCCTTCAAGATTAACCCATATTCCCGACGGCAGACGCGCTTTGAAATTAATCGTCTCGCCCAAAATCTCCTGTCCCATACTGTCGATAAAACAGCCGTCCAGACTTATTTCACCCATTCGGGCATCATATTTTCCCGCGCCGCCCTGCCAGACGACATCGAGCGACACGTTTACCTGCTCATTCTGATTTAAAAAGTCGTTCATAATCTTTTTCACGCTAACTTGCCGGTGCAGCAATTTGCCGATTGACCGTGTTTTTATTGATCGTTTACTGATCGTTCTACAATTATTTTACAGAACCTAAAATTTCGACTACGCGGTTGAATTCACTTTCTAACCGGGAAACTAAAACATCCGCGTCCGCGGTTATCGATGCCTTTTGTTCCAGTTCCCGGCAAATGTCCGCCATTCGCAGCGCGCCGATATTGCCCGCTGCTCCTTTGGCGTTGTGCGCTTCTCGTTTAATCAGCCCCGTATCCGCGTCGGCAACTGCTTGCTTAAGCGTCGATAAACGCGCTGTCGTGTCCCGCGCAAACAAATCAATTAATTTTCCGACTAAATCAGGTTCGCCCGGCTGCTGGTATTCTTTGTAGCCTTCGAGAACCGAATGGTCGAATACCTGCCGCAATTCATTTTCGGAAACATTATTTGACGTTTCCGGCAAATGGTTCGTTTCCCCGGCTGCCGAAACCGTCCATTGTTCGAGTTTTTGCCGGAGCGATTCTATTTTCGCCGGCTTGCTCAGGTAATCGTCCATTCCGGCAGCCAAACATTTTTGACAGTCTCCGTCGATCGCGTTGGCGGTTATGGCGATAATAATCTGGTGATGCGCATCCGCTTCGCTGCGCCTGATTTCCGCCGTCGCTTCAAATCCGTCCATCTCCGGCATCTGGCAGTCCATTAAAACCACCGCATATTTGGATTTTTTAAGCGCTTCGACAGCTTCCCGCCCATTAACGACCACGTCCGACGAATAACCGATACTTTCTAGTTGTGCAGTGATCACTTTCCGATTTACAGCATTGTCTTCGGCAACCAGAATCCGAGTTTTTGTTGTCGTAGGGTCTGCATTATTTTGCGGGAAGGAAACTTCGCGCAAAGAATGTTTCGTAACCAGTTGTTTTGATTGATCGTCGCCATGATTAACCGCTGCTTCGGTTAAAAGTGTCGTCAAACAATTGTAGAGTTGAGAGTGGCTAACGGGTTTTTGCAGGTAAGCGGCGATTCCGACTTCAGATGCCTCCCGCCCGTGACCACGTTTTCCATGGGATGGCAGCAGAATAAGATGCGTTCCGAAAAGGGTCGGATCGGCTTTAATAGTCCGCGCTAACTCGAATCCGTCCATCTCCGGCATCATTAAATCAAGGAGCGCTATCTCGAACGGCTCACCACGAGCGGCGGCGGTTCGCATTTGCTCAAGCGCGCCCGCGCCCGAATCGGATTCCGACGCAATCATTCCCCACGATGTAGTCTGATGCAGAAACGTTTTGCGGTTGGTCCGGTTGTCGTCCACTATCAATATCCGCACCGCTTCGAGCGAAACGTCATTATCGACCCTCTGAACCGCTAAAGTTTGCGCCGCCTGTTTTTCAAAACGCGCCGTAAACCAGAAAGTCGAGCCGCGTCCCGGCTCGCTTTCGATACCGATTTCGCCGTCCATCAGTTCGACCAGCTGTTTCGAGATTGCCAGCCCCAAACCGGTTCCGCCGTATTTGCGCGTCATCGAACCGTCGGCTTGGACGAACGCTTGAAAAAGCCGCTTCTGCGCTTCAATGGAGATTCCGATTCCGGTATCGATTACTTCAAATCGGAGAGTAATATAGTTGCCCGCATCGCTTTGCTTGCGGACGTTAACGGTAACTTCGCCTTTTTCGGTGAACTTGACGGCATTGCCGATTAAATTTGTCAGTATCTGCCGCAGCCGTCCCGGGTCGCCGCCGACCAGCGTCGGCACATCGTGATAGACGAGCGAAGCTATTTCGAGTCCCTTCGACTGAGCGCGTTCGGCGAGTATTTCGACGGTCGATTCGACCGTTGCCCGTATATCGAAATCTAATTTCTCGAAACGAAGCTGACCGGCTTCGATTTTCGAGAAGTCGAGAATATCGTCGATTACTGTCAGGAGCGCGTCGGCGCTCGTTTCGATAATTTTGGTATATTCGTGCTGGCGCGCCGATAAATCCGTGTCCAAAAGAAGTCCGGTCATACCGATAACGCCGTTCATCGGCGTTCTGATTTCGTGCGACATATTCGCCAGAAATTCCGATTTCATCCGCGTCGACTCCAAAGCGGCATCACGAGTTTGTTCGAGTTCTTCTTCGATGCGCTTCCGCTCGGTGATGTTGACGTGCATAATAACCGCGCCCGCCTGCTTCTCTTTCTTCTCTTTATTCAATGAAGTAACCGTCTGTTTGAACCATCTTTTCTCGGTCGGCGAATGACACGGATATTCCATTTCATAATGAGCGACTTCTCCCGAAAGCACGGCGCGGCAAATATCGGCAGCTTGTCTCGCGTCTTCGGCGCAGTCGCCGGCGGCGTTTTCACACGTCTCTATGTAGTTGCTTCCGACGCCGAAGTTTATGCCCCTGTAACCGTTGGCGGTTGCAAATTGTTTCCATTCGTTGTTGACTTCAAGAATATTTCCCGCGCCATCGAGCAGGCAGATATGCGCCGGCAGCGCGTCGAGAATGCCGGATTGCCTGGCTGCCAGCTGCCGCTGCATATTTTCGCTGGCTTTTAATATTTCTTCAACCTGTTTGCGCTCGGTGATGTCGTGGGCGACGGCAAATACCATCTGTTCGCTTTCCGACCAGTAAGAAGTCCACCTGACGTAAACGAGCGTGCCGTTTTTATGCCGGTAACGGTTTTCAAAATCAGTAGTCTGGTCGCCCGACAAAATACCTTTATCCAACTCGATTGTTTTCGAGACATCTTGCTCGGCGACGAAACCGATAAACGGGCGACCGATTAATTCGTCGGGCTGATAGCCCCACATTCTGAAACAAGCCGGGTTGATACTGATAAAGCGACCTTCGGCATCAATGGTGCAGATAACGTCGAGCGCGTTTTCAATCATCGCCCGCTCGCGTCGCGCCGCTTCCGCGAGAGCGTCTTCGGCGCGCTTTCGCTCCAGCGCGTAACGAATCGCCCGTTCGAGCGTAACCGCTTCCATCTTTCCCTTTATCAGGTAATCAGCAGCGCCCGCTTTCATCGCTTCGAGGTCGATTTCGCGGTTCTCTTCGCCGGTCAGCAAAATCATCGGCGCGCCGAAACCTTCGGCTATCACCTCGCGCAGCAACTCCAGCCCGGTGCGTTCGCCGAGACGATAATCAATCAGGCAGACATCGAATTTTTTCGCTGCAATCGCTTCTTTTGCCGCCGCGCAGGTCACAGCCCAGTCCAAGCTGCAATCAAAGGTCGTAATGTCGCCCAGCAAATCGCGGGTCAGCAAAAAATCATCTTCATCGTCCTCGACGAGCAGCACATTTATTTGTTGTTTATTCATCTTGCTTGTCAGAGTGTTACTTGCCCCGGTCGCTGTTGTGGTCGGACGGCAGTTCGACGATTTCAAACCAGTATTTCGCCAGCGTTTTCATCACATCGGCAAGAGCAGTAAATGAAACGGGTTTGGTGATAAATGAATTGACGCCCAAATCGTAGGTGCGAAAAATGTCTTCCTCGGCTTTTGAAGTAGTCAGGACTATGATTGGAATTTGCCGCAATTCCGGGTCGCTTTTAATTTCCTTGAGCGCTTCGCGTCCGTCCTTTCTCGGCATATTAAGGTCGAGCAGAATCAAGCCGGGACGCGGTGCGCTGCCCGGTTCGGTGTATTTGCCGAGGCATTTCAGGTAATCAGTTAAATCCTCGCCGTCGACGACAAACCGAATCTCGTTTGCCAGACGGTTTTCTTCGAGCGCCTCTTTCGCCATCATTCGGTCGTCGTCGTCGTCGTCGGCGATTAAGATAACCACCGATCGTTTAATATTGTTCATTGTGTAATTTTCTCCTGTTGTTTAACCGGCAAATCGACGATAAAAGTCGTGCCTTCATTCGGCAACGACCGCGCCGTAATTTAGTAACCGAATCGCCGCAATTAGTAAAGCATTCGTGAAATTACCAGCTCGTATTTTTAATCTTAATCGGTTCCGATTGTTTAATCGGCAAGTTAACGGAAAAAGTCGTGCCTTCGCCCGCTACCGACTGCGCTTTGATGCCGCCGCCGTGCCGTTCGGCGATGCGGCGGCAGACCGCTAAACCGATTCCCGTTCCTTCATATTCGCTTCGTCCGTGCAGTCTTTGAAAAACCTTGAAAATCCTATCGACGTATTTATCTTCAAAGCCGATGCCGTTGTCCTCGATGGTCATACAATAAGTTTCGCACGCGCTTGATAACACGCCCGCCGCCGTTTCGTCGTAGTCGGCGGCGAAGTTATGACAAACCTGCCCGCTGATTTTGATGATTGGCGGCACGCCGGGACGATTAAATTTCAGCGCGTTGCCGACGAGATTTTCGAGCAGTTGCCGCATCTGCGTCGGGTCGGCTTCAATAGTTGCCAGCTCGCCGATCTCGATTGTTCCGTTCGTTGTTTCGAGAAGCGTTTTCCAATCCGACAGCACACTATCCGCCAGGCGGCGCAAATCGACCGGAACGAACGGTTGCGCGTTCGACGCGACACGTGCGAAAGTCAGCAAATCGTTTATCAGCGTCTGCATTCGACTTGCGGCGTTCTGCATTCGCTCGAGATAATCGCGCCCGTCTTCATTGAGCGTGTCGCCGTATTTGACTTTCAGGCGTTCGCCGAAAGCCTGGACTTTGCGCAGCGGTTCCTGTAAATCGTGCGAGGCGACCGACGCAAATTCCTGCAATTCGGAGTTGCTGCGTTCGAGCTGCGCGGCAAAATTCCTCAATTCTCCTTCCGCCTTGATGCGCGCGCTGATGTCGTGAGCGACGGCAAACATCAACTGCTCGCTTTCCGACCAATGCGATGTCCACATCAGATTAACCACCGTCCCGTTTTTATGCAGACAGCGGTTTTCAAAGTTAATCAGTTCTTCGCCCGACATATTATTCGCCGTCGATTCATTGGTTTTAGCGACATCTTCGGGCGCAACTAAATCAATATAAGGACGACCGATAAGTTCTGACGGTTCATAGCCCCACATTCTAAAACAAGCCGGATTAATCGTGGCAAAGCGTCCTTCGGCGTCAATCGTACAGATAACGTCCAACGCTTTTTTTATCACCGCCAGCTCCCGCTCGGTTGATTCAAATAAAGCCTGCTCGACACGTTTGCGCGCGCTGATGTCGTGAGCGACGGCGAACATTAGCTGTTCACTTTCAGACCAATGCGATGTCCACATTAAATTAACGACTGTTCCGTTTTTGTGGAGACATCTGTTCTCGAAATTAGTCAATTCTTCGCCCGACATATTGCTCGCCGTTGATTCGTTGGTTTTAGCGACATCTTCGGGCGCAACCAAATCAATATACGGGCGACCGATAAGTTCCGCAGGCTGATAGCCCCACATTCTAAAACACGCCGGGTTGATTGTGGCAAAGCGTCCTTCAGCATCAATCGTGCAAATCACGTCCAACGCTTTTTCAATCATGGCGCGCTCACGCTTCGCCGCTTCTTCCAATGTATCTTCGCCGCGTTTGCGCTCCAGAGCGTAGCGGATTGTTCGCTCGAGCAAGCCCGCGTCTATTCTGCCTTTAATCAGGTAATCCGCCGCGCCCGCTTTCATCGCTTCCAAATCAACTGCGCGGTCATCCTGTCCGGTCAGCAGAATCATCGGCGTGCGGCAGCCTTCGCCGATGGTTTCGCGCAGCAAATCGAGTCCGGTGCGTTCGCCGAGACGGTAATCAATCAGGCAAACATCGAACGTTTTCGCGGAGAGCGCTTCTTTCGCCGCCGCGTAGCTTCCCGCCCATTGCAGCGCGCATTCAAAGACGGTTATGTCGTCGAGCAAATCGCGGGTCAGCATAAAATCTTCTTCGTCGTCTTCGACCAGCAAAACTCGTAATTGATGTTTGTCCATTTTATATTCTCCGATTATTCGGCTGTGTGATTGGTTCCGAAAGGCGCGTCAACATTCGTTATTTAACTTTTTCCTGTTGCTTAACCGGCAGAACGACGGAAAAAGTCGTGCCTTCGCCCGGCACCGACCGCGCCGTGATTTTGCCGCCGTGCCGTTCGGCGATTTTGCGGCAGACCGCTAAGCCGATTCCCGTTCCTTCGTATTCGCTGCGTCCGTGCAGACGCTGGAAAACCTTGAAAATCTTTTCAACATATTTATCTTCAAAGCCGATGCCGTTGTCCTCGACGGTTAAACAATAAGTCGCGCCCGCCGCAGTTTCGTTATTGTCCGCGGCGAGACTGTGACAAATCTGCCCGCTGATTTTAACGACAGGCGGCACACCCGGACGATTAAATTTCAGCGCGTTGCCGATTAAATTCTGTAATAGCTGACGCATCTGCGTCGGGTCGGCTTCAACGGTCGCCAATTCGCCAATCTCGATTGTTCCGTTTGTCGTTTCGATACGTGTTTCCAAATCGGACAAAACTTCGTCCGCTACGCCTCGCAGATTGATCGCCGTGAAAGGCTGCGTTTGAGTCGTTACGCGCGAGAGAATGAGCAAATCGTTGATCAGCGTCTGCATACGTCCGGCGGCGTTCTGCATTCGTTCCAAATAATCGCGCCCGTCGGCGTCGAGCGCGTCGCCGCACTTTGCCTTCAAACGGTCGCCGAATGCCTGCACTTTGCGCAGCGGTTCCTGCAGGTCGTGTGAGGCGACGGAAGCGAAATCCTGTAATTCGGCGTTGCTGCGTTCGAGCCGTGCCGCAAAATTCTTTAATTCTTCTTCGGCGAGTTTGCGCTCAGTGATGTCGCGGGCAATCTTCGAGGCGCCCGTGATTTCACCCGCCGCGTTTTTAATCGGGGAAATAGTCAGCGACATATCGGTCAGCCTGCCGTCTTTCTTGACCCGCACCGTTTCGTAATGCTCGACGCTCTCGCCGCGACTGATTCTTTCCATAATGCCCGATTCTTCGTCTTCGCGTCCGGGCGGGAACAGCAGTAAGATGTTTTTGCCGATGACTTCTTCGGCGGCGTATCCGTGAAGACGCTCCGCGCCGCCGTTCCAGCTGATAATAATGCTGTCCAAATCCGTGCTGATAATGGCGTCGTTCGACGATTCGACGATGGACGATAACTGAATTAGTTTCTCTTCCGCCAGTTTGCGCTCGGTGTTGTCGTGCGCGACGGCGAACATTAACTGCTCGCTTTCCGACCAGTGCGCTGTCCACGTCGTGCTGACGAGCGTTCCGTTTTTGTGCCGGTAACGGTTTTCAAAATTAGTGAGTTCCTCGCCGGATACCATTCTCGCCGCCACTTCGTTTGTTTTCGCAACGTCTTCGGGCAAGACCAAATCGATATATTTTCGCCCGACGAGTTCTTCCGGCTGATAGCCCCACACCTTAGAACACGCCGGATTAACGCTGACAAATCGTCCTTCAGCGTCAACCGTGCAAATCACGTCGAGGGCGTTCTCAATCATCGCCCGCTCGCGCTTTGCCCCTTCTTCCAAAGCATTTTCGGCGCGCCTTCGTTCGGTGATGTCGCGGATAATGCCGCTGTAAAATCTTTCTTCGCCCGCCGTCCAGCTAGCCAATGATAATTCGAGCGGAAACTCGGAAGAATTCTTCCGCAGCCCGATTAATTCCACGGTCTTTCCGATGACGTGAGCCTCGCCCGTTTGGTTATATCTTTCCATTCCGAGCCGATGCGCTTCGCGATAAACTTCCGGCATTAAAACGGTCAGCGGTTTGTTTAAGGCTTCTTCGTCGGTATAACCGAAAATGCGGTTCGCACCGTTGTTCCACGAAATAATGTTGCCCCGGCTGTCGGCGGCGACGATGGCGTCGTTAGCCGATTGGGTAACGGAGCGAAATTTCAATTCGGATTCGCGCAGAGATTCTTCCATCAACCGCCGCTCGGTAACATCCATCATCGAGCCGATCATTCTTAACGGCTTTCCGCTTTCGTCAAAGATGATGAAGCCGCGATCGACAATAAAAGCGTATGAACCGTCGGAGCGTTGGAAACGGTATTCGTCCGCCCAACCTTGCTCTCCGCTGTCAATCGCGTGATGTATGCTCTCTTCGACACGATGTAAATCGTCCGGATGAATGCGTTCCGTCCATGAATTCGCGTCCGTTCCGGCTTCGTCAGCGCTGTAACCGAACATTTTTTGAAAATTCGCATTCCACAGCAAATCGTTAGTTGTTAAATCCCAATCCCAGACGACATCATTAGTAGCTTGTATGGCAAATTGAAAACGCTCCTCGCGCACGCGCAGATTTTCCTGGACGATTTTGCGCTCTTCAATCTCCTCGGCAAGCGTTTCGGAGATAACAGACAGCTCCCTGGTTCGTTCTTCAACTCTGTTTTCCAGCTCATTCTTGATTTGCCGCAGTTCTTCCTCGGCACTCTTTTGCTCGTGAATGTCGGTGCAGGTGCCGAACCATTTGACGATTGCTCCGCTTTCATCGCGCACCGGCGTCGCGCGCCCTAAATGCCAGCGATAGGCGTCGTCTGAAGCCCGCTTAAAACGATATTCGACCTGGTAAGAATCGCCGGTACGCACGCTTTCGCTCCACACTCGGACGCAGTTTTCAACATCGTCCGGGTGCAGAACCGGCTCCCAGCCCCAGCCTTCGGTTTGTTCGAGCGTCATTCCGGTGTAATCAAACCAGCGCTGATTGTAATAATCGAGTCCGCCGTCGGGGTTAGCTGTCCAAACAATCTGCGGCATAGCATCCGCTAACTGCCGGTAGCTTTTTTCACTCTCGCCCAGCAGTTGAAGCAGTTCGCCGCTGCTGCTCAAAGCGTCCTGCGTTTGAATGAGCTTGAACGCTTCATTATTTATTAAAAGCGCGTTTTTTAGAACAACCGAACCGAGAATTATAACGATGGCGACAACCAGCATCGCCGTTCCCATTTCAGCCGCGTAAAGACCATTTCTTTCGCCGAATAATCGCAGCCATCCGAGAACCATTGGAATAATGACGACCAGCGGTAATAAACGCCGCGCCGTCAGTCCGCCGGCATGCGGGCTGAATATTTCTTTTATCAATTTGTGTCGGGGTGTTGATAAAAGCAGTCCGACCGCCAGCACCAAAAACGAAACGGCGGTGTGAATCGCCATCGGAATAAAGGAAACAACCAGGTAAAAAGATTTAGCGCCGTAAAGATAACCCACGACTGCCACAAACGAGCTGAGAAGCACGAGCGTTGCGGGATACTGCGCCCGCAAAAATTTCCCGCTTTTCCTTCTGGCGGTAAACAACAATAAAGCCGCGCCCGTCAGCAGGAAATTTAAAGCCGTATTCGGAGCCATCCGGTTCGGTTGTCCGGTCAGATTATCAAATAACCGATTGCTGAAAAGCAGCTGGTCGATGCCGATGTCGAAAAAGCCGAATATCGCGCATAATTTTACCAGACCCGTAAATAAAACAACCCCGGCGCAAACTTGCGCGACGCGCACCCTTTGGACATTCGCGCTTTGCACAAGCCACAAAGCGACGCTCGATAAAATAAACGCGATTGCTGTCGCCGGATTCATAAAAACGTATCCGGGAACGATGCGTTTCAGAAAATCAATGTCAAACGCCCAGCCGACAAGAACCGAAACGCTTATCAAACCAACAATTATGGCGCACCAAAAAGGTATTTGGGCGAGCCGCCGAAACATCCGCTGATTTTTCGAGGAAGAAGCGGGTTTATTGTCGGTTATATCATTCATAAATATTTATTAATAAATAGGCGAATTGACGAAACTTTTTCCCGCTTCCAAATGAAAATATACCCGCAAACGGTTTTCATAACTTCGGATGGTCACACAAATCACGCCAGATTTTCCCGTAAATAGATTTTAACGCGGTTGAATTCTCTCTCTACATCGGCTAAGCATTGCCGCGCGCCGCTCAATTGTTTTTCCCGTCCCATTTGTTCCAATTCCCGGAGCGGCGCGACGACCGAGATTATTCCGCAGTTAGCGCTCGATCCGTGACAATTGTGGGCAATCAAATCAATTTCGCTGGCGTCGCCGCTTTTGACGGCGGCGCTCAAAGATTTAAGATTTTTCTCCATTTGTTCCAGGTAGAGGTCGAGTATCTCGCGCACTTCCTGCGGGTCGTCGCCCATTACCGAAACAAGACGTTCCATATCGACGGGCGGCGCGTGGCTTTTCTCCGGTTCGTCCGGCGAAACCGTTTCTTCGGCTGTCGCGGCGGAAATCGCCAGCCAGTTTGCCAGCATTTTTTCGAGTTCTTCGACTTTCACCGGCTTTGAAATGTAATCGTTCATTCCGGCGGCGAGACATTTTTCGCGCTCGCCTTCGAGCGCGTGAGCGGTCATCGCGATAATTGTGGTGTGTTTTGCCACTCCTTCACGCCGGCGAATCTCGGCAGTCGCTTCGTAGCCGTCCATTTCCGGCATCTGGCAGTCCATCAAAACGATGTCGTACCCGTGCTTTTCGACTGCTTTGACCGCTTCGCGTCCGTTTGAAACCATATCCGCCGTATAACCCAGATTTTTCAGCTGTCTCGACGCGACTTTTTGATTGACGATATTGTCTTCGGCGACGAGAACACGCGCTTGTTTAGCCGCCGCTTCCGAAACCGTTTTTCCGAGAGAATGCTTCGTAATGAGCAGCGCCGGTTGGTCGTTCAATAAACCGACGGCAGCTGACGCTTCGCCGATGACTTTTATCAAACAGTTGTAAAGCTGCGATTGGCGCACGGGTTTTTGCAGATAAGCGGCGATGCCGGAATCTCTGGCAGTCTGCCCGTCGCCGCGTTTGCCGTAGGAAGGCAGCAGAACTAAATGCGTTTTGGAAATAGTCGAATCGGTTTTGATATGCCGCGCCAATTCAAAACCGTCCATCTCCGGCATCATCAAATCGAGAATCGCGATGTCGAAAGGCTTTTGCTCGTCTGCCGCCGCGCTCAGCATCGATAACGCAACCGAACCCGATTCGGCTTCGGACGGCTTCATTCCCCACGAACCGGTTTGGTGAACGAAAATTCGGCGGTTCGTGGC
>JBBPXZ010000081.1:0-44709 GCA_038200355.1 Pyrinomonadales bacterium
GACGAAGCGCGCTCAAACGGGATTTCTTCAAAATGCGTGATGCGTTTAAAGCGGCGGAAACGCTCGTTGATTTCGTCCTGCGTCAGGCGGTCAACGCGTTCCGTGCCGAATTCTTCGACGTTAAACGAAGCCATCACCGTTCCGTAAACCATCGCGCGGCGCAAAGAGTCGGGCGTGATTTCGATTTGTGATGCGAGATAACCCATAAAACCGCCCGCGAACGTGTCGCCCGCGCCGGTTGGGTCGAAAACCGATTCGAGCGGAAACGCCGGAATCGCAAAATAATCGTCTTTGGTAAAAAGCGCCGCGCCGTATTCGCCGCGTTTAATAACGACGGCTTTCGGTCCGAAACTCATAATCTTTTTCGCCGCTTTATGAATGTTCGCCTCGTCCGCCAACTGTCTGGCTTCAGCGTCGTTAATTATCACGCAATCGACGACTTTGACGGTTTCCAGCACAGCGTCTTTCATCGAATCAATCCAGAAATTCATCGTGTCCATCGCCACAAATTCGGCGTCTGCGCACTGCTCGCGCACCTGTTTTTGCAGCATCGGCAGAATATTTGCTAAGAATAAAAGCCGCGAGTTTTTCGACGCTTCGGACGGTTTCGGCTCGAAAGTTTCAAACACGTTCAATTGCGTTTCGAGCGTGTGCGCCATATTCAAATCGTAATCGTAACGCCCGCGCCAGAAAAAAGTTTTGCCGTCCGCGACGACTTCGATGTCGTCCGTATTTATATTATGACGCTTGAAAACGTCCCATTCGGCGTCGGTAAAATCATTGCCGACAACACCGATAACGCGAACGTCCGTAAAAAAACTCGAAGAAAGCGCAAAGTGCGTTCCCGCGCCGCCGAGCAGTTTATCGCGCTTGCCGAACGGCGTTTCAACCGCGTCGAACGCCACCGAACCTACAACTGTTAAAGACATATTTTTATATTCGTTTGATTAGTTAAATTGAAACTGCAAATTTGATTCTAAAAATAAAAGAGTCGATGGTCAAAGACAATCGACTCGATAAAGTTTTGGAAGTTGTTCGATTCATTATCTCCGCGCTTCAATCTGTTTCAAAGTCTTTTCCGCGTCCGATTTAAATTGGCTTTGCGGGTAATCTTTCACCAGTTGCCCAAGATAGGCAACGGCTTCTTCGCGCATTTTTTCGGGCGCGTATTTTTCCCGCTCGGCGGCAGTCGCGGTTTTCTCCAGCTTCTGTTTTCCTTTGTTGTTTGAAAGATAAAAGCTGCTCATTCCGGCGTAGTAAAGAAATGCATCCATTTTCGAGAATTGCGGATACGCAGCGAATGTTTCTTCAAAGCGGAGCAGAACGGCGCGGTAAGCCTTTTTTGTTGTGAAATACTGGCGCGCGACTTCCAGATTGTGGCTGGCGTCAATTTCAAGAATCGGGTCGCGCTGAACCTGCGGCTCGATTTGCTTTTGCGCGAACGTGGTTGAAGCGAAAGTTAAAAACACGAAGCTAAAAATTAAAAATGCTTTTTTCATAAATTACTTCTCTTTTTTGTTTGATGACAGGCGTTTTTCAGATGGTTGTTTTTCAAGACGCAAAACTAATTTTTCGCGCTCGTGCGCCTCGTTTTCTCTGGTACGCTGAATCTCGAAAGCCAGGCGTTCATTCAGTAAGGTTAAATCTTCTACTCGCTTGCGAAGTTCTTTAATCTCCTCGGTATTCCGTCGGGACTGCTCACTCAGAAAAACAATGTCGCGGATTGCCTGAATAAGTTTTTCCAGCATTTCAATAAGTTTGCAGATTCTCGACCGTCTGCGTCAGGCGCGCGAAAGACTCGTCGTTAGCTTTTCGCAGGCGTTCGATTTGTTTGTTTTCCTGTTCGATTGTTTTGCTGTTCTCTTTAAGTTTCAAAAACAAACTTTCGATTTCCCGCAAACTCTGTTTTTCCGCCGCCTCGCCGATTTCCTGATTGAAAACTTGACTCATAAATTTCACCTCGCTTCACATTTTATTCTTTCGATGCGTATTTGCCGATAATCGCTTTCAGATTTTTCGCCGCTTCTTTATTCCAGAGTTCCGGCGCTGTAAAAATCGCGTTTTTCGTCGCGCCCGCGAATTGATTCGGCGTCTTCTTTGCCGCAACTCGCTTGACGGCTTCTTTCAAAACGAGCTGCGCGTTGCGCACGTTTTTGTGCAGGTATTCGATGACCATATCGACGGAAACGTCGTCGTGTCCTTCGTGCCAGCAATCGTAATCCGTTACCAATGCAAGAGTCGCGTAAGCAATTTCTGCTTCACGGGCGAGCTTTGCTTCCTGCAAATTCGTCATTCCGATGATGTCCATTCCCCAGCTTCTGTAAACGTTCGATTCAGCTTTGGTCGAAAACGCCGGACCTTCCATACACAGATAAGTTCCGCCGCGATGGACTTTTATATCCGCAATCGTTCGGCACGATTCTTCTAAAATATCGCCCAATTCATTGCAGACCGGATGCGAAAACGTGATATGTCCGACGATTCCGCCGCCGAAAAACGTCGATTCTTCGGCTCGCGCCCGTGTGCGGTCAAAAAACTGGTCTGGAATAACCATATCGGTCGGCGCGTATTGTTCCTGAAGCGAACCGACAGCCGAAACCGACAAAATATAATCGACGCCGAGCAGTTTCATCGCGTAAATGTTAGCGCGAAAGGGAAGTTCGGTCGGCGTCAACTTATGCCCGCGCCCGTGTCTCGGCAGAAACGCGACGCGCTCGCCTTCCAAAGTTCCGACGATAAAAGCGTCCGACGGTTTGCCGAACGGCGTCTCGACTTCCGTTTCTTTAATATCCGTCAACTCCGGCATCTGATACAAACCGCTGCCGCCGATAATTCCGATTTTTACTTGTTCCATAATTTATTCGCCAACTAAAACCCCTTTTTTACGAAATTTCCCTTAAACATTTTTCTTATTAAATTTCCGCCCGCGAAAATGTAACAATTGTCTAATTTCTTTATTTCTTCGATATTTTCAAGTCTGTTGCATTCAAAAACGACAATCTTTTTCAACTTTTTCAGATGACTGCATTTTGGAAGTTTAGTAATTTTTGAAAGGTAAAGCAGTTCAATTTCCTCAAGATTATATAAATCTTTTATATAATCTACATTCTCAATTTTACTATTTGTTTGGATTCGTATTTTTTTCAAGCCTTTTAGATTTTTCAAATATTCAAAACTTTCCACTCGGCTACCGTAATTTCCAAAGGTTTCAATAGGCAGGTTTTCAAGAAAATCAAAATTATGAAGTTTAGTCGAGGCGAACCAAATGCTCTTTAATAGTTTAAGATTTGGAACTATGTCGATTAAATCTTTGTAATCGCCTTGTAAATTTAGACTTTCTAAAGTTTTGTTGAAATCTTTAAGGAATTCAAAACTGATTTTAGTTTTCGTTTGACGAAACCCAAGTCCGAGATGAACGAGTTTCCTTAATTGATAAAGCGGTTCAAAGGAACCAAAAATATCTGAATTCCAATCAAGCCTTTCAACTTCGGTTAGATAATTTAAGAAACTAATGTCAGACCAAAAATCAGAATGACTGTAGATTCTTAAAGTCAAATCTTTTCGTGTCTTAAATAAAACTTGGTTTAAATTCTCCAGAGTTTCTTTGTCAGGTTTATAATCAAAAAACTGAATAACTTTTAATTTTTCATTGTCTGAAAGTTGTTTGGCAGTTGTTTTGTCTAATAATTTTGAGATTTGGAATCTATCTGCCGAAATTAAACCTTCCATAACAATTTATGCAAAAACCAGTCTACCTTTCGGTTCGGGAATTTGTCTGCCCAAATCACGCGCTGTTTCAATCCATTCCTGAATAACTATTTCGGCGTTTGCCAATGCTTCTCGGTAACTCTCACCGTCAGCCATACAGCCCGCCAATTCCGGCACTTCAGCGATAAATGCTTTGTCTTCTTCGCTCCAATAAATAATTATTTCGTATTTATTCACCGCTAAGTTTTTCGACATCAGCCAAATCTTGCAGTCGTCCTGACGCGAGTTTGTTTTTCTTCAAACTTTCGAGGTCAATAACGCAAATTTTTGTGTCGTCAATCTCGACTTCAATCCGCTTTTCGTAACATTCGGCAAAATCGACGCCGGAAGGCGAGTTTATCAAATCAATTCTATTCGGCGGATAACCAAGTTGAATAACCTGTCCTTTTTGCAGAAAATCTTTTTCAGTTAAATCAACCGCGCCGAAACCAAAATCCTCTAACGTCTTCATTACGTTTGAAGCATTTTCCTTACTCGTTTCCAGCCAAATGTCGAGGTCTTTCGTGTAACGCGGATGTCCGTGAAAGGCAACCGCGTAACCGCCCAGAACAAGATATTTAACTTTGTTTGAGTTGAGTAATTCGATAAACTCTTTGAAATCCCTGTTCAGCATCGCCGTATTTCCAACCGTTAAATTCCTGCCTGATTTCTTCCAAAACCGCCAGACGCTCGGCGTAGGATTTCGTCTGCCAGTAATTGAAATCTGATTTTTCCTCGTCGAGGCGAGTTTTCGTAATTACCTTGACAAGTTTGTTTTTAGATTTCATTTTGCTTTAAAACTGCTGCTTTCAATTTTCCGCCAACTTCCGTCAAACGGCGAAGCGGGGACGCAAAATCGTGGTAAAACCAGCACAGCCAGTTTTCTTTTAACGCGAGCGGCAAAAGACGTTTTTTATTCTCCAGCGTTTCGAGCGGGAAAAGGTCGTAGCCCATAATCCACGGCAGCGGAAGATGCGCGGTTGTCGGAATTAAATCGGAAAAACTGTAAAGCGTTTCGCCGCCGGATTCGATTTTGACCGTTTGCATCGAGCCGTTATGACCGCGCATTTCGGTCATTGTAATTCCTTCGACGACTTCATAGACGCTCGGTTTCAGTTCAAGCTGACCGCTCGCTTTTAGCACTTCCCAATTGTCGGAAATATAACTTGCGCGGTCGCGTTCGTGGGGATTTTCGGCGTGTTCAAATTCCTTTTGCGAAACTAAATAACGCGCGTTCGGAAAGGCGGGAATGATTTCGCCCGCATCGTTGAAAATCGTGTTTCCGCCGCAATGGTCGAAGTGCAGATGTGTGTTGACGACGATTGTAATGTCTTCCGGTTTATAACCTGTTTGCTCGAAAACAGTTTCGGCAAAAGGCTTTACGCGATTTACGCCGTAGATTTTCGATTGTTTTTCCGTCCATTTCTCGCCCATTCCGGTTTCAATCAGAATTTTCTCGTCGGGCGTTTCGACGAACAAACAATACGTCTGCATTTGAATGCGGTTCGATTCGTCGGGCGGGCAGACTCGTTCCCACAAAACACGCGGAACGACGCCGAACATCGCACCGCCGTCGAGCCGAAATTCCGTGTCGGAAATGATTTCAATGCGAAAATTGCCGAATTTCATAATGGATAAAAATGGAAAATGGAAAATGGAAAATGGATAACGGATAACGGATAACGGATAATGAAGAAGTTTTCTCTTACATTATCCGTTATCCATTTTCCATTTTCCGTTAAATCGGACTATTTTTTCGGCGCGGGTTTGGCGGGCGCTTTGCCCTGCGCGGGTGGCGCGGGCGGCGCTTCTCCGTCTTCTGGCATTGCGCCCTGCGGCGGCATTCCGCCCTGCTGCATCTGCATTTGCTGCCGCATCATTTGCTGCATCTGCTCGTCGGAGACAGCCGGAATATCGAAATCCTCGGCGACTTCGACCGGGTTGTTGGCGACGATTTCGTCCAAAACTTGTTTTTGTTTTTCGGTTTCGAGCGTTTGTCTAACCATTTCCGCGACGGGCATTTCGCGCGCCAGCGGATTGGCGGGGTCTTTTGCCGTCGTCGTAATCAGGATGTGGCGCACGTCGTAAGTTTCCGCCGGTTTGCCGTCAGCGCCTTTGCCTTCGCCTTTTCTTTCGAGCTTGATGATGTGGAAACCGTAAGGCGTTTCAATCAAATGGTCGGCGATTTTTCCGGGTGCGAGCGCGAGCGCGGCTTCTTCAAAGGCGGGCATCATTTTGCCTTTCGCTACGTCTTTGTAAATTCCGCCCTGCGATTTGCCGTCGGGACTTTTGTTTCCGGGGTCCTGGCTGTATTCGTCGGCGAGTTTGGCGAAATCTTCGCCCGATTGAGCGCGTTTTAAGATTTCTTCGGCTTTGGCTCGTTTCTCTTTCGGGTCGAGTTCCGGGTGTGCCGCAATGTATTTCTGCACATCTTCGTCGGAGACTTTTACTTTTTCAACCAGATTTTTCTGCGCGTATTGTCCGGCTAGAAACTGCGCCTGCTGCAATTTGATTTGCAGTTCGAGTTCGCGGTTAAATTCTTCGCCGAGTTCGCCCGATTTGGCTTTGGCTTCGGCTTCGTAGATTCTGATTTTGGCGTAATCGTCTTTCGCCTGTTTGATTTCGTCTTCGCTTAACTCTTTGTCTTTAGGGAATTTACCGCTTTCTTTGGCAATGGCGAGTTTTGAATCGAGAAATTCTTTGAATTCCGCCTCGTGACCGGCGTCGCTCAAAAACGTGTTGACTTGTTCTTCGGTTACGCGGCTGAACGGCGGCAGCGGCGTGTCTTTATCGCCGTTGACCTTCTGGTCGTAAATCGTTGCCGTCAAAACGGTTCGGATATTTTCCAGCTCGCGTTTAACGTCCGGTTGATTGTCGATGCCTTCTTTTCTCGCCTGACTTGCGACTGCCAGCAGCTGCCTGATATTCTCGGCGATTTTCTTTTTCGCTTCCGGGCTTCCTGCTAGTTGCTTGAGCTGCATCGGATTGGCGTCTTTCAGCAGAATCGCCATATCTTCTTTAGTAACGCGGCTTAGAGCTTCGTCGCCGTGCGACGCGAATTTCTTTTGCCAGAAAACCAGTCCGGCGCCGAGTCCTAAAATTACGAGCAGGACAATCAAACTTTTGGTCAAAGCGCTCATTCCGGCGCTCCGATTTGAAGCCGCCGCTGTCTGTTTGACTTCGGGCGCGCCGCTCGTCGAAAAATTACCCGCCGCGCTGTTCGTCGCGCTTACGGATTCTAAAACGGCGTCGTCGTTCGGGCAAGTTTCCATCGAATCATTAACGTATTCGGTTCTGCATATCGGACATTTCTTCATTAAGTTTTCCTCTGTTAATATTGTTAAATCTGATTTTATATTATCGTCTGTTATTTTTTACTCTGCACTAGTTCAAGCAAAACGCCGTTTGCGGACGAAGGATGAACGAACGCGACAAGGCAGTCTTCAGCGCCCGCGCGCGGAGTTTCATCAATAAGGCGCATTCCCATTGCTTTTAGTTTCGCCAGTGAATCTTCGATATTTTCAACATCGACGGCGATATGATGAATGCCGCCGCCGCGTTTTTCGACGAATTTGGCAATCGGCGAATCGTCCGCCGTCGCTTCGAGCAGTTCGATTCGCGTATCGCCAATCGGCAGCATCGCCACTCTCACCTTTTGGTCTTCAACCGTTTCAGTGTGAACGTTTTCCAAGCCGAGCGCATCCGCCCAAAACTTTAAGGCTTCGTCGATTCCTTTTGTGGCGATGCCGAGATGATTGATTTTCATTCGTTTATTTTAATATTTCCTCAATCGCCGAATACGGGTCGCGTTTCTTTTCGGCGACTTCGAGCGCGAGTTTTTCCAACTTTTCCGACGTGCCGTTTTTATTTAAGACTCGCGTCAGGAGCGTTTCGCGGAGTAGTTCAAGCAAGCGCCAGCGGGCGATTTCGCGTCGCCTGGTCAAACTCTGTTCGCCGTTTTTTTGAAAATCGTTGTAGCTTTCGATGGCTTTGACTAAATCTTCGATGCCTTTGTTTTCGGTTGCGACGGTGCGGACAATCGGCGAGTTCCAGAAATCCGGTCGATGCGCCAGAGAAAGAAGCGCTTCGAGTTCTTTTTCGGTTCTTAAAACGCCTTCGCGGTCGGCTTTGTTGATGACGAAAACGTCGCCGATTTCCATAATTCCGGCTTTTATCGCCTGAATGTCGTCGCCCATTCCGGGAACGAGAACGACGACGGAAACGTCAGCCGTTTTGACGATTTCAACTTCGTCCTGCCCGACGCCGACCGTTTCGACGATGATTTTATCAAAGCCCGCCGCGTCCAGAATCGAAACGGCGTCAACCGTCGCGCGCGATAAACCGCCGAGATTACCGCGCGTTGCCATCGAGCGGATAAAAACGTTTTTATCCAAACCGAGCGTCTGCATTCTGATTCGGTCGCCCAAAATCGCGCCGCCGGAGAACGGGCTTGACGGGTCGATGCAGATAATTCCGATGCGCTCGCCTTTATCCAGATAAAACATCGCCAGTTTATCGACGAGCGAAGATTTTCCCGCGCCGGGCGAGCCGGTAATTCCGATGATTAAAGCGTTTCCGGTTCTGGGAAAAACTTCCTTCATCAGCGCCGCCGCGCCGTTCGCGCCGTTTTCTACTTTTGTAATCGCCCGCGCCACGCCTCTGACATCACCGCGAAAAAGTTTTTCCAAAACTTCCGTATCCAGCATTTATTATTTACCGTCTTTAATTACGATTTTGTTTGATTCAAACAGGGAAACTAAAAAACCGATTTTTTTACAAGCAATGATTTTCTCACCTTTCCCGCTGATTGCAAAGGTTAGAGCAGCTTTGCATTCAATCGACGCGTTATAATTGTTTTATTTTGCTGCAAATAAAACGTGATTCAAAAAAAGGGAAAAGCGGGCAAAGTAATTTACGACGCAGGAGAAATAAGCCGCGGCAAATTTTTTCAATAAAAAAGACGAACTCAGCGTCTCGAATTCGTCTTTTTTACTGCACCGGAAACCGTCTCGAAAATACTTCGCGTTTCTCTTTGCGAGTTTTGCGGGAAACAAGTAAATATCCGGCAAAGGCGCAAAGCGGCAAAGGAAGGCAAAGAGTGTTTTTGAGATTGCTTTTAAATAAATCGCTCGTTTGCCGGTTAAATTATTTGCATTTTGAATAACCGCAGTCGCGGCAGAAATCGCAGCCCGACGCGTGTTCGAGCTGTCCTTTGCATTCGGGACATTCGCCGATGAGACTTGCCATTTTCGGCAAATTTTCAGCCGACGGCGCGGTTGTTTGTTCATTCGCCGCTGCCGATTTGCTGATTTGACGCGCCGACGCGGGAAGATTTTTCAGGCGGCGGTCGGTCAAGAGCAGACATTCGGCGACGGCTTGTTCGGGCGATGTCAAAAGGCGTTCGTTAAACCAGACGGCGTGCGTCGCCGTAACTTTGTTCAGACTTCTGGCAACTTCCTTAACTTCAAATCCGCCGCGCAGCATTTTTGAAGCGAGCAAGCCGACGCCTTCGGAAATCGGACCCGTTGCGAAAACTTCGAGAATGTTCGCGCCGTCGTGATTGACCGTTACATACAAATTGCGCTCGTCGAACGGAATGCGCCACGTCGCGCCCTGCAATTCTCGCGGACGCTCGAATCTGCTGACATTTACCGAATGTTTCGGCGTCAACGAATGCTGTTTCGTTCCGGTTTCGGCAACGCCCGAAACTGCGACGACTTCCGGCATAAAATCGGTTTCAACCGTTGTCGTCGTTTCCGCTTTTTTGTCTTCGGTTTTCATCGAAGTCAAAACCTGACCGGTGCGCGAGCCGTCGCGGTAATACGAAACGCATTTGCAGCCCAAATCTTTCGCCATTCGATAAAGCTCGTCAACCGATTCGACCGTATCGTCGTGCGCGCCGTTGCAGGTTTTCGATACGGAATTATCGACATTTCTCTGCGCCGCCGCCAACACCTGAACGTGCTGTTTCGACGTGATATTGAGCGCCGAAATAAAGTATTCGGGCAGCTCGCTTTCGTGTTCGACAACGTGCTGCGCGGCGCGTTTAATCGATTCTTCGTCCGTCTGGTCAACTTCGATTCCAAGCGCTTCCGCCGCCAGAGTGTGAACGTAAGTGCGCGTTCCGATTGTGTCCTGTCGAACGTAAGCCCACGAAAAATTAGGCTCGCAGCCCGACGAAGTTTCGGCGACAAGCGAAATCGTTCCCGTCGGCGCAATCGTCGTCGTCTCGTAATTGCGAGGCGTCAAAGGCGTGTCGCGCGAAATCCCGATTTCCTCGTAAAGAAATTTCGCGTATGCTTCGCGGTTGCCTTCAAATTCGGGAAACGCGCCCTTCTCCGCGCCGATGGCAAGCGACGCCTTCCACGATTCCTTGCGGACAAAACCCATAACTTTGTCCATCAAATCAATCGAAGCCTGTTCGCCGTATGTGATTTTCAATTTCAGACACAAATCCGCAAAACCCATAATTCCCAGACCGACGGGACGCGTTCTTTTAACAACATCGTCAATGTCGTCGAGCGGAAAATCGCCGGCGTCAATCACGTTATCCAAAAACTGCGTGCTGAGATGCGTAACCTGCGCGAGTCTTTCCCATTCGATAGAATCATCGGGATTTGTGCCGTCGCCGATTTTCCTGTAAAACTTTGCCAAGTCAATACTTCCGAGATTGCACGAATTGGAAAAGTGTAAAAATTGTTCGCCGCACGGATTGCTCGCGTAAATCGGTCCCATCGATTTCATCATATGATTATGGCGATTTACCTGGTCGATAAAAGCGATTCCCGGTTCGGCGTATTTGTGCGCCGAAGCGATGATGCGATTCCAGATGTCGGGCGCGTAAACCATTCCGATTGCGGGCGGATTTTCAACCGTCGCGTCGGACAAATCGGTGTTCTCGAACGCGAGTTTGTCCGCGAAAGTTACTGTCGAGCCGTCGGCGCGGCGGAAAACGGCGTAATCTTTTCCGGTCAGCGGGTCGAAAACCGGCTGCGTCCATTCCTTGCCCGCGAATTCCATCTGAAACCATTCTTTATTATCGACGGCTTCCATAAATTTGTCGGTTACGTTGACGGAAATATTAAAATTCGTCAATGAATGCTGGTCATTTTTGGCGTGAATAAAACGCAGGAGGTCTGGATGACTGCATCGCATCATTCCCATATTCGCACCGCGCCGGACGCCGCCCTGTTTGACGACTTCGGTCATCGTGTTGACGATGTTCATAAACGAAACCGGACCGCTTGCGACGCCGCGCGTCGAGTTGACCATCGCGCCCGCCGGACGAATGAATTCATACGTCATTCCCGTGCCGCCGCCGGTTTGATGAATAATGGCGGCGGCTTGCGCGTGTTCCATAATGCCTTCGATTGAGTCGGGAACATTGAGAACGAAACACGCGGCGAGCTGTCCTTTCGGCTTTCCGGCATTTACTAAACAAGGCGTATTCGGGATAAATTCGCGGTTGAGCATCACTTCGAGCATCGAATTATAAAAATAATCGCGCTTGCTCTGGTCTTTCTCGGCGGTTGAAACGTGTCCGACGACGCGGCGCACGATGTCGTTCCACGTTTCAACCGCTTCGCCTTTCGTATCTTTGAGCGAATAGCGTTTGCTGACGACTTTTTGACCGTTCAAACCGATGGGTTTAATTTCGCGTTTTTGGGCTGTGCCGTCTCCATTCGATTTTCCGTTTCCGTTAGCGGCGACATTGCCGGAGACGGCAGTTTCAGTAGCTGAACTCATATTTTTTGCTTTCCTTTTCTTTAATTTTAGCGACGCGTTGCAAGCGTCCGAATTTCAATTCTCGATTCGTTTTCCGCATTTTATAGTTTTGCGGGCGATGCAGATTTTTTTCGATTTTACCCGCGAGTTCGGGTTGAATATTCTTATCAGGTGAAAGGTAATATACAAAACTTTATTTTTGCTTGTCAACAAAAAAAGCACAATATGTTGTGCCGCTCGAAAACTTTCTAACAAAATATCGCGTAACCTGATGTAAATCATTAAGTTCCGCGCAAACGAATATTTCGCAGATTCTGAAATTTCGTACGCGTTTGACTTTACGCGCTCAATTTACCGAAACTATTGATATGGATAAATTAGTCTACGGAACGGCGGTCGGCGGAACGGTGCGCCTGATGGCTGCAATTACAACGAACATTACCGCCGAAGCGATTCGCCGGCATCAAACATCGCCGACGACTTCCGCCGCACTCGGTCGTGTTTTAACCGGAACGCTGATGTTAGGAGCGAGTCTTAAAGAATTTGACCGCCTGACGGTAAAAATCGAATGCGACGGCGCGGTCGGCGGCTTAGTCGGCGAGGCGACGAAAGACGGAACGGTTCGCGGCTACGTCAAAAATCCGACTGCCGAACTGCCGCCGAAAGCGAACGGTAAATTCGACGTGAGCGGAATTGTCGGCAGCGGAACTTTTTACGTTATCCGCGAATCAGGCTACGATGTCGGGCTTTACCGCGAGCCGTATGTCGGCTCAGTGCCGATTGTCTCCGGCGAGATTGCCGAAGATTTCGCCTATTATATGGCAAAATCCGAACAGATTCCGTCCGCTGTTTTATTGGGCGTTCTGCTTCAACCGGAAGCGCCGTTCGTCAAAGCGTCGGGCGGCGTAATGATTCAGATGATGCCGGGCGCGAACGAACACATCGCCACGATGATTGAAGACACGATAAAACACGCGCCGCATTTAACGACGGTTATCAGCGAAGGCGCGACGCCGGAAGATTTGCTGAAAATGGTTTTAGGCGTTATCGATTTCGAGATTTTAGAAGAAAGACCGGTTTCATTCGCCTGCAACTGCTCATTCGAGCGCGCCGTTACCTTAATTTCATCACTCGGACGCGCGGAAGTCGCTTCAATGCTCAAAGAAGACAAAGGCGCGAAAATGACGTGCGGATTCTGCAACGAGCTTTACACGCTCGACGAATCAGATTTGCAGAAAATGCTCGATGCCGAAATGGATTAAAAATTATGGACAGGGAAGATTACGCCGGTTTGATTTATATTTTGAGCAGCATACTTTCCGCGCTGATTTTTTCCGTGTGTCTGGTGCTTTATTTAATGTATAAGCACATCAACGTTTATCTGGTCGGACTCGGATTAGTAATGCTTCTGACCGGGTTCACAGCCAAAAGGTTTATTGATGAACCTCAAAAGAAGTAATTCCGGCGAACCGCTGCGGACAAGCCGAAAGGGACAAGACAACGCCGGTAAGGAGCCGCTGTTTCGCCTTCGCGTTCAATGATTTGTTGGGCGGAACTTGTTACGACGGCACAAAATTATAGACAATAAATCCTCTCACTGCCACAGGTTTGCCCGAAAGCGTTTGTGGCTTGAAACGAGCCTGACACACAACCTTTCTGACTGCCGACTGCAATAAAGGATGTCCGGTTTTTATGCGTCCCCAAGCAACCTCGCCTTTTTCGTCAATGACAACGCCAACTTTAACTTCACCGAAAATTTTGGCGACTCTGGCAGCGTCGGGATATTCGGGTTTAGGAATATCAATGGCTTTACCGTTAATAACGCCGAAAGAAACAATGTATTTGCCTTTGCGTTTAGGATATTCGGCGTTTAAACATTCGGCTTCGTCATTTTTAGACTTTGTTTCTTCCGGTGTCGGTGTTGATTCAACATTAGTTTGTTCAACAATTTTGTCATCGGCGACTTGTTGCGAAGAAGTTGTTTGGCAGGAAAACCAACTCGCCGTCAAAATTATTCCAAAAGCGAAAGTGAAAAGTGCCGCGTAAAATTTGGATATTCCTTTCATACTTTTGTTAGACACCAAAGAGCGCGATTTGTTCCGCCCGACTAATGATTATGCCGAATGATTCAGTATAACACTCAAATTCTGTATGTTATGCGGGATGGTTCGGTATAACACTCTTTTTTGTATATCATAAAGAATGATTCGGCATAACTTCCTTATGTGCGGAATGATTCCAAACGCTTTTATTGTGCCGCGCAATAAAAAATATTTTTAGGATAACTCCTTTACTTTTCTATACTTACTATGAAAATAAAGAAGCGGTTCGCCGTCGGCGACGCGGGCGTTTTCGATTTCGCCGACGAAAATCGTGTGGTCGCCCGCTTCGTAGGCGTATTTCAGGACGCATTCGAGATTGGCGAGCGCGTCGTCTAAAACCGGCAAATCTTCGATGCCCGAATGATAGGAAACGCCCGCGAATTTGTCGGAGATGTGCGAGGCGAAACGGTCGGAGATGTGCTGTTGGTTTTCGTTGAGCAGATTGACGACGAAGGCTTTTTCCGCTTGAAAAGCGTGATGGCTTCCGGCGCTTTTCTCGATACAAACCAGAACGAGCGGCGGCTCTAAGGAGACGGAACAAAACGCGCTGACCGTGATTCCGTGCAGTCGTCCGTCCGCATCTCTTGTGGTTACAACGGTTACGCCGCTGGCGAAACGCCCCAGAGCGGCGCGAAATTCGTTTTTATTTATCGGCATTGACGATTCCAGAATAAATTATTTTCCGCCGGAGAAGGTAAAATCCGCCCGACAAACGCTACAAACAAAACTACCAATGCGCCCGCGAATATTCAAATGCCGGATATTTTATTTTGTTTCGGCGCGCGGCAGCGGCAGCGAAAGCAGATGACCGTTATAGACGAAATAAATTTTGCTTTCCTTTTCGTCCGCCTGCATATCCATACTGTCGAAGCGGATTTGCGGAACGGTCAGCAGCGATTTGAAGCTGAAGGTCTTTGCGTTGTAAATGCCGATTCGCGTTTCGTTTTTCTCGCCGCCGGGAATCGCCGCCCAGAATTCATCGGCGTTTGCCGCCGCCTGAAGCGGTCGAAACGTCTGCTGCGCGAGCGGTCGAATTTCGCCTTTGACCGGCTGAACGATTCCGGTTTGCGCGTCAAGCAGAAAATAAGCTCCTTTCCGGTCGATTGTTTTTTCCGGTTCGCCTTCATAAGAATTGGCGAAAATTAAAACTTTATTGACCGAAGGAATAAAGGCGACGGCTTCAAAGTTCGGATAACCGTCGAGCTTGACCTTAAATTCTTTGCCGGTCAGCAAATTGACGCGGACAACTCCGATGCCCGTTTCGGGAAAATATTTTGCGGCGACTGCCCACAAACCGTTCGGCGCAATCACCGGATTTGTGTAAAAACCGCTTTGAATTCGGGACATTTGACCGCGGCTGATTTTATATAAACCGTCTTCGCTCGCGCGGAGTTCGAGATTTGCCGCGCGCGCTTTCCATCGGCGGCTCGTCGCCCGCGCCGGAAACTGGTCGCGCGGCGGCGGTATAAATTCTACCTGCGGCGGCTGCGCGGCAACGTCGGCGAGCTTGTTTTTCTCGATTTTATGCCACGCGAAACTTTCAAATTCCCGCTGTTCGGCGCGCCTGCGCCTTTCTTCGGTAATTTTCGAGTGATCCGCATCTTCTTCGGCGGTTTCGTCGTCGGCTTGAAATTGTTTTCTCAATTCCGTTTCGATTTGCCGCCCGCGTTCGGGGTCTTCGAGCAATACTCTGAAATCGTCCGCGTCTTTCCAAATCGCCCGCGCCCGCAAACGGTCGCCGGCAAACAAAACGTCGAGACCGGCGATGTCTTTTTCCAGTCGATAATGCAGTTTGGCGGGCTGTTTGCGCATTTCGTCGAATAGCGCGCCGAGTTCTTTAAAAAAGTTCGGCGGCTCGTCGCCTTTGAAAAACACGCGCCGCCCGCCGTTTCGTCCGAGCATTAAAAGTTCTTTGCTCTGGCAGCTTTCTTCGCAGAAGGACAAAAACGGCGGCAGCTCGTCGGCTCTGTTTGCCGAAAGATAGGCTTTGAAACGGTTAAATTCCGTTTCCGATAAAGCGCGTTCACGGTATCGCGCCGCGTCTTCTTCCCAGCTGAAATCGGCTTTGTCTTTATAAATTCGTATAAAATTATCGTTATACGAATAAATGCCGAGCAGTTCGCGGTTTTCCGTAACTTCCTTTTGCAGTTTCTTTTCGGCAATCTTAAGCGCGCCCGAATCGTCGTATAAATAATAATAAGGCGCAAGCCGCGTCGAATTGATTACGCTGGCAAACAATTCAGCCAAAAAGCCGATTTCCGGCTCGACAGCCTTGTCGTTTGCCGCAAAATAAGTGGTCGCGCCGAGAATTTTCGCTTCGTTCGGGCGGCGCGCCAGAACGATACGGCGCGCTTCGGCAGAATCTTCCGATTCGAGATAACGCTCCGCCGCGATTGCCAGAGCGGCGTTCGGGCTTTGCAGATTTTCCGCGACTTTTCGCACCGGCATACCAGCGCGAATAAGGCGAGCGCAGGCGAGCATCGCCGTTTTCGCTTCATCGTTGTCTCCCGCCAGAATCGCGTCGTATTCGTTATTGTCTTCGAGCAGACAAGCCGAAATTCCGAGCGCCGTCGCGCTGCCGCCGCGAATGTCGAAAATATCATTCGGCTGTTTCTCGCGCAATTCCTTTCTGAGACTTAAAAGTTTGACGACCGCGCCGGTTTCGGCTTTGCCGTTTTTCAAATCGCGCAGAAAAAGGGAATTAACCGCCGCGCCCTGCCAGTTCAGCATAATCTTTCGCAGCGCGAAGGCAAGCGGCGCGTTTTTGGCGTCCAGATAATCGATGCGGTCAACCATCGCCGCAGCCAACTCGCTGCTGACTTCGGCTGACGCCGCCAGCAAACCGCCGAGAAGAAGTTTTATCTCCGACGGATTATACGGGCGAGTGTGAGACGCGTTTGACATCACATTATCAAGCGCGCGCCACTCCGACTCAACTTTGTTGAATCTCGACTCGATGCCCGAATATTCGCTTCCCGGACGATTGCTCATCGACGCGCCCGAATCAGCTGTCGGTTTTTCGGATTGAATGTCCTTACTTTGTCGGTTTGTGTTTTTGGCGACCAGTTCGAGCGCTTCGATTTGTTCGGCGACGGAAAAACCGCCGCAGGCAAGCAGCGCGCCGACGACGACGGCGCGCTCAAAGACTTCGACCTGCGGCAAAACCAGACGCAGCGCCGAAACCGCCCGCGCGTCTTTCTGCTTCGCCAGCGCGCTAATCGCCGCGCTTCTGTATAAGTAACTGTCAGCCGCTGCGGTCGTTGCCGAATTATAATTAACGGACGGCGCGGCGTTCGACATACTGCCGTTCGACATCTCGCCGCGCAATCTTCCGGTATTTTCCGGCGATGTTTTTTCATTGAGAACGGCAATCAAGCCGGGAACGCTTTCGGGCATCGTAAAATCTGCCAGAGCGCCGATTAACATTTGTCTCGCGCTGCCGTTGCCTTTCGCCCATTCAGGATTTTCGAGCCACGGCAGCAGCGCGCGTATAACGTCCGGGTTTTTATCGCCAAGAAGCGTGGTCAGATTGCGCACCGCCGCATTACGCACCGCCGGATTTTCGCTTTTAACCAGTTCGAGCATTTTTGCCGTGTATCTGCCCGAAGGCGATTGATTTAAAATCGTCGTCAAGCCGGTGTAGCTGCTGTCGTTTATCCGCAAATCGTAAAGCGTTTCGTCCGCAAGAAGCGTGTAATACCAATCGTCGCGCCCGTCGAAATCGCCCGATTGGACGAGCGCGTCCATCGCCAAATCTCTCTCGCCCGGCTTGCCGCTTTTGTTCTCGACCGTTTGTTGTAACTCGCGTCGATATTTTTCAATGGCGCCCGAATCCTTTTCCGCAATCGCGTGCTGATAAAAAGCCCAGCGCGCCAATGTCTGCGAAACCGGCTTGCCGTCGTCGCCGCGCATTTTTTCGAGCAGTGGGCGCGCCCTGTCCCAATCGACGCGGGCAAGCGCTAAAACTTCTTCCTGATTGGTAACGTATTCAGCCGTCTCGCTCGTCTTCTGCGCCTGTCTGAAAAGCTCGTCGGCGAAATAATTACTGTTGAAGGTCAGCCATTTTTTTATCTCGCCCGCGCTGTAGTTTTCGGATTCTTCGGCATCTGACCCGGAAAGCTTCGAGTCGTAAATTCGTTTGACCAAATCCGCCGCTTCCGGTTTTGCCGGCAGGATGTTGAGAAACTCGGACAGCATTTCAGGCTTTTTTTCGATTTCGGCAAGAATGGTTTCCAGCGCGCGCTCTGAAGGCTTGATGTTATAGCCGGACGCGCTGTAATTAATGCTCTGGGTTTTCCAGTAATCGAGCGTCTCGTCAACCGAAGCATCGTCTCTCGGCGGATTGTTTTTGTCGTAAAAATTCTCCGGGCGTTTCGGTTCAATGTTCTCGATTAGCACATTCGGCGGCGCGGGCAAATCGAGCAGACGGGCGGTTATATTATTCTGCGCTTCCGTCGTCTGCTTAAAAATAAATAATCCGAAAACAAGCAGAACGCCGAAAAGAGCGAGAGAAACGAGTAGGTTTTTCATTGTATAAAATTTATTCGTCAATTATCGCGTAATAATTTAATAACTCAACTCGTAGCGAAAAAGCAATGATTTTCCTGCTGCCGAACAGTTTAAATCGACAAAACTTAAAGTCATAAAACGCGGCGGAATTTCTAACGCGTATTTGACAGTTATTCTTATAGGACTTTCTCATTTTTGCGGAAGCCCGCACGATAGTTCGGCGCGATGATGAAGAAGACACACTTACTGACGTGCGTGTTTCCGCATTTTGAGAAAGTCCTGTCTTATAAACATTCGCACACACACAAATAAAAAACCGCTCCGAAAATTGTCGTTAAACAAACTCTCGGAACGGTTTTTTGCTTTTCTATTCAGCCGCGATTTATACAGAAGCCGGTTTTTCCTTTTTCTCGCGTTTGATGCCGCCAATCTGCACGAGCTTTTCGCCTTTGATGTTGTTTTTCTCCATAACCATTTCCTGGTAGAGCTTTCGCATCATCTGCATTTCTTCGGCAGCCGTTTTCGGTCCTTCCATATCCGGTTTGTCGGGGCGCGATAAGTCAACCTGATTTAAGTTGAGATTATGCGTTGCGTCGCCGAGGGAAACTTCTTTTCCGCGAGCGAAAACTTCGTGGCGTCCGTGTTCTTTATACCACTGGGCGACAGTTGCATTCTGGTGCATATGCTCGATGATGTTTCTCCAGCCGATGCCCGTGTTGTATGCGCAGAACGATATTTCACCTTCCTGCGTGCCGTAGGGAATAATGCACATTTCGGTGCGTCGGAAATCGTAATTGAACAAATCCTGAAACCACATTCCGGCGATAAACAGAAAATTCCACGGGTCTTGGCGGCGTTTTTCGATGTCTTCCGTCGTGCGCGTGCCGTCAACTTTTCCGTAATCTTTTCCGCTTAAACCAAAGGATTTATCGAATTTCGCAAAGATTCCGCCGAGCGTCAGGCTGTTCGGCGCGCCATATGGATTATAGTTTTTCAAAAGAGCCAAGCCCATCATCAAATTTGAAAACCATTTTCCGCGAGCCGTATCGGTGATATGTCTCATATCTTCGACCAGATTCGGAATGTTCAAGAACTGCGGAACAGGCGCCATTTCCTTCGTTTCCTTATTAATCATCACCGCCGTTCCGACGCCGCAGTTCGGATGACAGCCGCAGGAAACCTGTCCCCAATCGGCTTCAGGTCCGTGAACTAGGTCGGCGAAATCGGCAAACGCGCCCATTAAAGAAAGCGGAAACCAGTCGCGCGTCGGTTCGGTAATTCCAACCTGGTCTTTAACGTCCTGCGCCATATGCGAGAGCGTGTAACGCTGCTGCAAGCGGCGCTGTTCGGTAATGTGTTCGTCGCGTCCGGTGAACGAAACGGGTTGAAATGACACAAACGAAATTTTCTTCGGATTTTCCAAAGCGAAACGAATGATTGTTCCAACCTGGTCATTGTTGACTCCGTTCACCAAAGTCGTAACGAGAACAATATCGACGCCTGCTTCGTGCAGGTTGTTGATTGCTCTTAATTTAACATCAAAAAGATTGCCGATTTGGCGATGCGAGTTGGCATCATTGCCGATTCCGTCAAACTGCAAATAAACAAATCTTAAACCGGCTTCAGCAGATTCGCGGCAAAACTCTTTGGATTTTGCAAATTCAATTCCGTTGGTTGCCGCCTGCACCGAGTTGTAACCGACTTTACGCGCATAGCGAATCGATTCGAGAAAATGCGGCGACAAAGTAGGCTCGCCGCCCGAATACTGCACCGACATTTGGCGACGGGGTTTGATGGAAATCGCGTTGTCGAGAATTTCCTTCACGTCTTCCATCGAAAGCTCGTGAACGAATCCGACCTGGTTGGCGTCCATAAAACACGGGTCGCACATCATATTGCAGCGGTTTGTTAAATCGACCGTCAAAACAGCGCCGCGCCCGTATTTGATTGTCGAAGAACCGTGGTTGTGCAGCTTTTCGTCGTTATGCGATTGAATATCTCGTCCGGGAAAATTCGCTTCGATATGCTGCAGGAACTTGGAATCGATTGCCATCAAATCTTCAAAATGCCCGTGCGTCGGACAATCCTTAATCATCCAGATTTGACCGTCGCGTTCGATAATCTGCGCTTTGATTTCGCCGACCTTTTCGTTGACGAGCAGGGATACGTCCTGTTTGCCGCTCAAAATATCCTCGCGCGCTTCGATGACGCAGTTCGGACAGAGCGAATCGGTCGTGCGCGGAAAACCGAGCGTCGGTTTTGTCTTCTGCCACGACTTAAGCAGCGGTTTGTCCGACCATTTCGGAGTGAACGACGCGTTCGGTTTATATTGATTAATTGATTTAACTGTTTTAAAAATTCCGCCTGCCACGTATGTCAAGCCTTTTTCAAAATGTTTTATGGGTCTCATAATTCCTTTTTCTCCAACGAAATAAAGTGTTTGTTTATACCTGCCAGAGTTCTTTATTTAGAATATGTTGCGGCTGCCGAATTTTCGCTTTTGTAAAATTGCAGGATTGCTTTGGTCTATTATAATTATAATAAAGAACGGCTGCTAACTTGGTAGTTGTCCCACAGCAATACCTATGCCACCAGCTAAAAACTTGATGTCTGCCTGCTCCGCGCTCAATTATAACAAAATCCATAACAAAGAATCGTCGTTAGAAGCTGTTTCAATTGCCGTGCTTCTGTAGTAAAACGATACAAGCGGCAGATAATTTCAATATATTCAACATTTCGACACAGATGCATTTTCCTGTAGACGCAGAGATGGATTTATAATTTTGAACTCTAAAATAAATCCGTTAAACTAATGCTTAAAATTTTTCACAATTGTATATGATAGCCGAATTCTAATTACGCTGTATTCTATAGAGTTAAAAGAAATAATTTAATTGTTTCGGATTTTCGTTCGCGTATCGTTCACATTTAAGCAGTTGCTTTAACAGTTACCTTAGATAACCTCTGTAAATTATGACAAAACAAGTGCTTAGGGCGCAAAAAGAAATCTTTACATTGTAATTTTAGCTATGTTAAAGTCAATCTCACCTTTTAGCTGCATTTCAAAAAAAAGGTTTCGGGTTTCAAGTTCTATTCCTGTCTTTTAAGAATCTTTTAAGAAGTTTCAAAATTAGGTTTTGCGGGAACTAAAGACATTAGATTAATTCAAGTCTATTCTTTCTTAATTTATTTTTATGGCTATTCGCTTCGGAACATCCGGTTGGAGAGCAATCATTGCGGATGATTTTAATTTTGCAAATGTCAGACTCGTAACCGAAGCGATTTGCCGGTATTTGATTGAAAATTCGGGTGATAATCAATCGACTCTAGTCATCGGACACGACTCGCGCTTTATGGGCGAAAAATTTGCGCGGGCGGCGGCGGAAATTGCTCAGCGCAAAGGTTTTCGCGTTTTGCTTTGCGACAGACCGACGCCGACGCCGACGATTTCACACGCGATTCGGAGCGAAAAAGCGGTCGGCGGAATTAACTTTACGGCGTCGCATAATCCGCCGGAATATCAGGGCATAAAATTTTCGACGGCGGACGGCGCGCCCGCGCTGCCGGAAATTACAAAGCAGATTGAAGAATTTATTCAGAATCCGTCGCAATCTGCGGATAAAGATGGTGGCTCGATTGAAAATTACGACGCGCGTCCGGGTTATCTGGATGATTTGAAAACCAAAATTCGCTTTGACCAAATTGCTGAAGCAAAAGGCAGTTACGCGTATGACGCGCTTTGGGGAACGGGTCGCGGTTATCTGGATAAGATTTTGCGCGACAATGGTTTGGAAGTGGAAACCATTCACGACTGGCGCGACGTAACCTTCGGCGGGCGGTCGCCTGAGCCGGGCGAAGACCATCTCGACGAGCTTCGCGAGGCGGTTACGACAAAAAATTTGACGCTCGGACTTGCCACGGACGGCGACGCCGACAGGTTCGGAATTATCGACAGCAACGGCGCGTTTATCACGCCGAACGAATTAGTTGCGCTGCTTGCCGATTATCTGGCTGAAAGCCGCGGCTGGACTGAAGGAATTGCTCGAAGCGTGGCGACGACGCATCTGGTTGACAGAGTTGCCGAAAATCGAGGCTTGAAATTATACGAAACGCCGGTCGGCTTTAAATTTATCGGCGAATTGATAAACAGGGACGCGATTATTTTGGGCGGCGAAGAATCCGCCGGTCTTTCAATCAAAGGACATTACCCGGAAAAAGACGGCATTTTAGCTTGTCTTTTAGCGGCTGAAGCAGTCGCCGCGCGCGGGACGAGTTTGACCGAACAGTTAAAAGAACTTTACAGCCGCGTCGGAAAATTGGAATCGGGACGCATCGGAGTGAAATTGACTGATGAAGTCGCCGCGAGCTTGAAGGAAAAGCTCTCCCGCGAGCCGTCGGAAATCGGCGGTCGCAAAGTTGAAAAAATAAATAGAACAGACGGCGTAAAATTTATTTTCGCGGGCGGCGACTGGATGCTGATGCGTCCGTCGGGAACCGAACCGCTGGTTAGAATTTACGCCGAAACCGAGAGACGAGAAGATTTGGAGGTGTTACTTGAACAAGGTCGCAATTACTTACTGGGATAATACGAAGACGATTTCGCTGCCCGCTGCAAGTCGTCTGAAGCCGGCGAAACGCGTCGAAAGCGCGACGCCGCAATGGCTGGTTTTTACCGTTATCGCTTCGATGACGCTGATGCTTTGTATGGCGATAAACCTACGCGCCTTTGCGGAAATGAACAGCGAGGCGCAGCAGCACGAACGTTTAAACGTCGAGATTGAACAATTGACCAATGAAAATCTGGCGATTCAGGAAGAGATTCACAATTTGAAAACCGACGCGCGCCACATCGAGCGCGAAGCGCGCCGAATCGGGCTGAGCCGCCCGAATGAAAAAGTTCTTGTGCCGGTCGATTAACCTGCGGAGAGTTCGTCCGCCGACACATTTTGCCTGTCCACTGATTATCTGCCTTTTGCCTATCGACTCCGCGTTGCCTACAGCTAAATCCTTCCGCCAGAATAAGCGGCGCGTGTTTCCCGAACACGCGCCGCGCTTCCTTTTTAAATTTTACATTATAAATTATGAGCCGGTCTGATATATACCGCTTGCCGTTCAATCTTTAACGGCAGCGCCCGACAAATCCGAAATCAATTTGACGGCTTTCTCCGCGACGACTTTTTCGCCCTTAAAAACCAGCATTTTTATAGCTTCATCCAATTTTACCCAGCGCGCTTCGGCGACTTCGTAATCGTGGTCGGCGACATTCCCGCCGATATACCTTAAAAGAAAGAAGTGAACGAGTTTGTGAAAGCGCACGCGCTCGCTCCCGTTTTCGCCGACATACCAGTATTCGATTGTTTCGATTTCAGAGAGCAGTTCGGTTTCGATTCCGGCTTCTTCGCGCACTTCGCGGAGCGCGGCGATTTCCGGCGTTTCGCCTTTGTCGATAATACCTTTCGGTAATTGCCACCGAAGACTTGGTTTAGCGGAAATAATTGCGATTTCCGCTTTGCCGCCGTTGATTTGAAACGCGACGCCGCCCGCCGAAATCTGTTCGACAGTGCGAAGTTTCGGAGATTTATCCGATTTTTCGTCTTTCATTGTTTTAATGCTTCTTCGACCGCTTTGTCCAAATCGTTTTTAGTTTTCAAATCGAAACCGACGAATTTGCGAATCAGCTTACCGTTACGATTGAAAACGGCGGTTTGCGGAATTTCATTGTTGCCGGCGAAAATAAAACGCAAAAGCTCGGCTTCGGGAGAAGCGAGAATGTAATTTATTTTTAACCTTTCGGCAAAAGCCGGGACTTTCGCCAAATCTTCTTCGTCGCCGGCGTGCAGTCCGACGATTTGCAGATTTTCCGCGCCGTATTTGGTTTGCAGACTGTTTAAGTGAGGAATTTCTTCGAGACACGGCGGGCAGTATGTCGCCCAGAAATCGAGAACCACGGCTTTTCCTTTCAAGTCGCCGAGTTTCTGCGTCTGCCCGTCAAAATTGTTCCAGGTCATTTCGCCGAGCGGTTTTGAGGGCGGCATCGGCAGATTAGTCGGCGCGCCGCCCGCCGCAATCGGTTTGTTTGAAATCGAAACCGGCTCTGCCGCCGGACGACATCCGGCGAGGCATACGGCAAGTAATAAAAGGCTAAAGGCAAAACGCTTCATAAAAAGTAAATGGTAAATCGTTAATCGTAAAATGTAAAAGAAGCCTTCCGGCATTTACCATTTGCCGTTCACCGCTTAACATTTTCCCTGATGTCTTTTTATCCGCCGAAAATAAACGAAAAATTCGCGCGCGCGCAAAACGTCGGCGCGCTGCCGGACGCGAACGCGACAGGCACGGGCGCGAGCTTTGTCTGCGGCGCGTTCGTCAAATTTTCTTTGCGGATTGAAACAGGCTCGAAGGAAATTCTCGAAGCGAAATATAAAACCGGCGGCTGCGGCTTTGTCATCGCGGCGGCGGAAGTTCTGAGCGAAAAAGTCAGAGGCAAAAAATTAGTCGAGCTTCACGGCTCGGACAAAAGCGTTCTGGTAAAAGAAATCGAAACCGAACTCGGCGAATTTCCCGAACGGCGGGCGCATTGTCTGGAAATCTGCCTCGACGCTCTGCAAGCGGCGTTCGCCGATTTTCGCGTCCTTCAAATCGAAGAATTTACCGGCGAAAAGGCTTTGATTTGCACCTGCTTCGGTGTTTCCGAAGAAACTATAGAAGATTTGATTGAAAAACAATCGCTCCGAACGGTCGAAGAAGTAACAATCGCCTGCAACGCGGGCGGCGGATGCGGTTCTTGCCAGCCGCTGATACAGGAAATTCTCGATGCGCAAACAATTTTCGGCTGAAAGTCGGGTGCGATGAATGATATAAACAACGCTTCAAAAAGTTCCGAAAACGATTTCCGCCCAAACAGACTTGTTAAATCTTCTTATTCAAATGTGTTATAATCGGAAAACAATTTTGATAAAAGTAAAAAAAATAAAAAGTTAAGTTAATGTAATGGACGATCCTGCCGGTAGTTTTTTAATGTTTTTCGCCGCCGAAGCCGCAACCGCTGCCGAGCCTGCTTCCCTGACTTTCACAGTCTTAAATCTTTTGCTGGTTATTTTTCTGGTTCTGGCTAACGGTTTTTTCGTCGCGTCCGAATTTGCTCTGGTCGCGGTTAGAAAATCGCGCATCGAGGCGCTGGTGGCGGAAGGCAACAAAACCGCCGAGCGTCTGCTGGCGATGCTCAACAATCTCAACGCCTATATTTCCGCCACGCAGCTCGGTATAACCTTAGCTTCATTGGGTTTAGGCTGGGTCGGCGAACCGGCGGTCGCGGCGCTTTTGGAGCCGGTTTTGATTCGCGTCGGCGAACTGACGGGATTGACGTTTTTAGCTTCCGGCACGGTTTTGCACACGATTTCCTTTACGATTGCATTTTCGTTTATTACTTTTCTGCATATCGTCTTCGGGGAACTCGCGCCGAAAACCGTCGCTCTCGAACTTTCCGAAAAAGTCTCTTTGTGGTGCGCCGCTCCGCTACAGCTTTTTTACAAAACCTTCTCTTATCCGATTCGTCTGCTCGATTGGACGGGAACGAAAACCGTGCGTCTTTTCGGTCTGCATCCGTCGGGCGAACACGGCTCAAGCTACACGGAAGACGAAATCCGCCAGCTCGTCAACAAATCAGAAGAAAGCGGACATCTGAACAAAGAAGAACGGCGGCTCATCAACAAAGTTTTCGAGTTTTCCGAGACGACCGTTAAAGAAGCGATGATTCCGCGCACGGAAATTGTCGGCATACAGGCGACTTCGACGCTCGAAGAAATCGCGCTCGCCTTTCAGCAGCACGGTTATTCGCGAATGCCGGTTTATCGCGGCTCGCTCGACGATATAGCCGGAATCGTTCACAGCAAAGACGTGATGGCTTACCTGCTGCGCCCGAAAGTTTTCCGCCTCGAAAAAGTTCTGCAAAAGCCGATTTATATTGTCGACACGGCGCGGCTCGAAGACGTTCTGCGCCAGATGCAGCGCGCCAAATCGCACTTCGGCTTTGTGGTTGACGAACACGGCGGCGTCGAAGGAATCATAACTCTGGAAGATTTATTGGAAGAAATTGTCGGCGACATCTCCGACGAACACGACGAAGAAGTCAACGAGCAAATCAAACCCGAACCGGACGGCAATTTTATGCTCGACGGCAATCTCGCCGTCCGCGACCTCAACCGCCGTCTCGGATTAAACCTGCCGGTGTCCGACGGCTACACGACCGTCGCCGGATTTTTAATGAGCGAATCGGGCGAGATTCTCAAAGAAGGCGAAACGGTAAATTTTAACGGCAACACTTTTACGATTAAAAAGGTCGATAAGCGCCGTATATTAAAGGTTAAGCTGGAAAAGCCCGTTGAGGTGGAAAACGACGTGATTCAATTATAATATTTTCGCAAAGGGCAATTTGTTTGTGAATTTCAAAAAATTAAAAGATAAACAGCCGTGAAAATAAAAGCGGCTGTTTTTGTTTTTCGGTTCGATTCACGTTAAATTTACAGACAAGTAATTTCAAAAATTTATCAAACGGAGCAATTTACAAAAAAATGAGTTTAATCGAACAGGTCTGGGCGCGGGAAATTCTCGATTCACGCGGAAATCCGACGGTTGAAGCCGAAGTAATTCTCGAAGACGGGACGACGGGGCGCGCCGCCGTGCCGTCGGGCGCGTCAACCGGCGAAAATGAAGCGGTCGAATTACGCGACGGCGACGATGCCAGATATTCGGGCAAAGGCGTTTTAGCGGCGGTCGAAAACGTCAACGAGAAAATCGCGTATGAAGTCGAAGGAATGGACGCGCTCGACCAGACGGCGATTGACGAAGTTTTAATCGCGCTCGACGCGACGCCGAATAAATCGAATCTCGGCGCAAACGCGCTGCTCGCCGTTTCGATGGCGTCGGCACGCGCCGCTGCCGCGTTTCTCGAAGTGCCGCTTTACCGCTATCTCGGCGGCGTCAACGCCAAAACGCTGCCCGTTCCAATGATGAACATCATCAACGGCGGCGCGCACGCCGACAACAACGTCGATTTTCAGGAATTTATGATTATGCCCGTCGGCGCGGAAAGTTTTTCCGAAGCCTTGAGAGCGGGCGCGGAAATTTTCCACAGCTTAAAGTCGGTTCTAAAATCTCGCGGTCTGGCGACGAGCGTCGGCGACGAAGGCGGTTTCGCTCCCAACCTGAAATCGAACGAAGAAGCGATTGAGACGATTCTTGAAGCAATAGAAAAAGCCGGTTACACGGCGGGCGACGACATTATGCTTGCGCTCGACCCGGCGGCGAGCGAGTTTTACGACGGCGCGAATTACGTTTTCAAAAAATCGGACAACCGCGTGTTATCTTCCGACGAAATGATTGCGTATTGGGCTGACTGGTGCGAAAAATATCCGATTATTTCAATCGAAGACGGTTTAGCCGAAAGCGATTGGAGCGGCTGGACGCGCATTACCGAACAATTAGGCAAAAAAATTCAGCTTGTCGGCGACGATTTATTTGTAACGAACGTTGAATTCTTACAAAAGGGAATCGAGACCGGCGCGGCAAATTCGATTTTGATAAAAGTCAATCAAATCGGCACTTTAACCGAAACGCTCGACGCGATTGAATTGGCGAAAACAAACAATATGACCGCCGTCATTTCGCATCGCTCCGGCGAAACCGAAGACAGTTTCATCGCCGATTTAGCTGTTGCAACTAACGCCGGACAAATTAAAACCGGCTCGCTTTCGCGTTCAGACCGAATTGCAAAATACAATCAATTATTGAGAATCGAAGAAGATTTAGGCAGCGGCGCGAAATATTTGGGGCGTAAAGCGTTTTATCAAATCAAACGACAGCCGTGATGAAATATGATTTGACCGTCGTTACTTACAATATTGACGATTTTAAGTTTATAGACGATTTAAAGTATTTGAAACCAACAATTTAATTATGTTTCTCGTTATCGGCACAAAATATATCACCTGGGGTTCGGCGAAAACGGCGGAAACGATTCGCTGTTCAAACTGCGGCGCGCTCGCGCAATTCATCGAAAAAACCGGAATGCGTTTCATCACGCTCTTTTTCGTCGTTCCGACAATCCCGATTAGCGGCACGACGAAATTGATTGAATGCCCGAACTGCAAAGCGCGATTTCAGACCGAGTAATTTATGAATTGGCAAAACGGCGAATTTACAATCAGCACAGACCGCGAGCGTCTGCAAACGGGCGCGATTCATAAATTTTTATCCGAAGAAAGTTACTGGGCGACGGAGCGGACGCTGGAGCAAACGGCGCGGGCGATAAAAAATTCCTTGCCTTTCGGCGTCTATAAAGGTGAAAATCCAGTTGGTTTTGCGCGTGTCGTTACCGATTACGCGACGTTTGCTTACGTTGGCGATGTGTTTATTTTAGAAGAATTTCGCGGGCGCGGATTGAGCAAATGGCTGATGGAAACTATTGTTAATCACCCGGAACTGCAAAACTTTCGCCGCTGGATTTTAGCGACGAAAGACGCGCACGCGCTTTACGAAAAATTCGGTTTCACGGCGCTGAAATTTCCCGACCGCTGGATGGAAAAAACCGCGCCGAACGCTTATTAAATTATGAATTACGAATTTCAAATTACAGGAAATCAAAAAAATAAAATCACGTAATTCGTAATTCGTAATTCGTAATTCTTTTTATGGAAAACAAACGCCGACCGCTCGCACTTATAATTCTTGACGGCTGGGGACATTCGCCGAAACGCGAAGGCAACGCCATCGCGCTGGCGCGCACGCCTTTTTACGACGAGATTAACGAGAAATTCCCCAAAACCTTACTTGCCGCCGCCGGCGCGCGCGTCGGTTTGCCGCCGGACGCTCCCGGCAGTTCCGAAGTAGGGCATTTGAATATCGGCGCGGGACGCATCGTTCAAACGGACGTTGCCAGTGTTTCAAATGCCGTAAAGACGGGAGGCTTTTTTGAAAACGAAGTTCTCAAAGACGCGTTCGGCAAGGCGAAGGTTAATAATTCCGCCGTTCATCTAATCGGTTTGATGTCGGACGGCGACGTTCACGCGTCGCCGGTTAATCTTTTCGCGCTGCTCAGAATGGCGAAAAACGCGGGCTTGAAAGACGTTTTCGTCCACGCGATTCTCGACGGGCGCGACGTTGCACCGCGCACGGCGGATGTTTATCTCGAAGCGCTGGAGATAAAAATGGCGGACATCGGCGTCGGGCGCGTCGCGACGCTTTGCGGGCGTTATTACGCGATGGATAAGGATAAAAACTGGGAGCGCACGGCGCGCGCCTACACGATGCTCGTTCACTCGGAAGGCGAGCGCGCGGCGGACGCCGTTTCCGCCATTCGCGGCTCGTTTCTGCGCGGCATATCCGACGAATTTATCCAGCCGATTATTCTCGAAGAAAAACCGGGCATACCCGTCGCGGCGATTAAAAACAGCGATGTCGTCATCTTTTTCAATCATCGACCCGACCAGATGCGCCAGCTTGTCAAAGCGCTTGCCGTCCCGGACGCGGGCGAATTTATCACGCCCGGCAAGCCGCAAATCGAGACTGTCTGCCTGACCGAATACGACCGCGAATTTAATCTGCCCGTTGCCTTTCGACAGGCTGGCGAAGAAAATGTTCTGGCGAAAGTTTTCGCCGACAACGGCGTTTTAAATTGCCGCGTCGCGGAGACGGAAAAATACGCGCACCTGACATATTTTTTCAACGGCGGCGTCGAGCTTGAACACCAGTGCGAGCAGCGCGTCGTCGTGCCTTCGCTGAAAATATCGGCGGCGGAAATTCAGCCGGAGATGAGCTGTTTTAAGATTACCGACAAACTCCTGCGCGCGCTCGAAGCGGAAGAAAACGACGTTTTTATCGTCAATCTCGCCGCCGCCGATATGGTCGCGCACACGGGAAATCTGGAAAAAACCATCGAATCGGTGCAGTTCGTCGATACGTGTCTCGGCGGAATTTTAGAGAAAATCCGCGAGCTTGAAGGCGTCGCCGTCATCACCGCCGACCACGGAAACTGTGAGGAAATGGCGGATTTGCTGACCGGCGAGCCGAACAGTTCGCACACGTCGAACTCCGTGCCGTTTCATTTGATTGACGAGCGGGCAAATGATTTGAAACTGCGGGAAAACGGCGCGCTCGAAGATGTCGCGCCGACAATTTTAGGAATTTTAGGAATCGAAAAACCGTCCGAGATGACGGGCAGGGATTTGCGCGAAATGTAAAAAATGCCGGATATTCGGAAAGTGTCTGAAAACTAAAAATCCATCTTCCGCGTCGCTTTGCATCTTCACTCTGCGAGCCTCTGCGCTGCTAAATTTTTTGTATCGCAAAATAACGCAAAGGGTTACGCGAAGGAGCGCAAAGTGATTTTTATTTTGCCGTCGAGCCGTCCGCGAAAAGTTTGCGGCGGCTTCGTCGCTTTTGCGGGTTATAATCGGCAACGATGCGGACGCGGTTCACATCGGATAAGCTGCCGAAACTCAAATTGTTTTGATTATGGACAAAGCGGCGACGCCGGAGATTTTAAATAATCATAAAGTATTTGTTAATGAAATCAGCTATTAAACCGAAACAACACAAAATAAACGCCCCAAAATTATTTCTCTTTTTATCAATCGCATCGCTTTTGTTTTTCGCATCGTGCCGCACGGCGGACGACGCGGCGAGAGGCGAAAGCAGAACCGGAGAAGATGCTGAACAACAGCAGCCCGACCGGACGGCTGCCAGTTTCGACGTTCCGGCGGCGGACATAAATCTCGCCAAGCCTTTGCAGATTTCGACCGAACCGAAAGACGCGGCGCTGTGCGAGCAGATAAATCGAATAATCGAGCAGAGCGAATACGCCAACGCCCGCTGGGGTGTATTCGTTCTGAGTCTCAAAGATGGGCGCATCGCCTGCGCGCGCGACGGGCGGCAATTATTTAATCCGGCTTCGATTGAAAAAACTCTGACATCGATTGTCGCGCTCGACAAGCTCGGCGCGGATTTTCGTTTCAAAACTTCGGTTTTCGCGCCTGCTCAAATCGACGCCGACGGCACTCTGAACGGCGATTTAACCATATACGGAACGGGCGCGCCGGATTTCGACGGCGAGGCGATGAACAATTTAATCAATCAGCTTCAGGCGAAGGGCTTAAAGCGCGTTCGGGGAAACATCGTCGGCGACGACAGTTATTTTAAGGGAATGAATATCGGCGAGGGCTGGACGTGGAACGAACTGCAATGGCATTACGGCGCGGAAGCGAGCGCGCTTTCGTTTAAGGAAAACATCGCGGGCGTTTATATGGACACAGACGGCAAACCGGCGGCTTCGACCGATTTATTCGAGATTCACGGCGAAGTTAAACCGACCGAGAGCGGACAGACTCCGGCGTTCGGCGTTCAGCGCGGGCTTGAGAGCAACGAAGTTTTCGTCTGGGGCAACGGCAATCGGGCTTACGGTAAATTATCGGTTCACGACCCGGCGTTATTTACGGCGCGAAATTTCAAAAAATCTCTTGAAAGTAAAAGTATCGTGGTTGAAGGCGGCGTTAAATCCGTCGGCTGGAAAACCGAAAACCGACCGGAAGCCGCAAATACAAACGAGCTTGCCGCCGTCGAAAGCAAGCCGCTCGGCGAGCTTATCCAAAGGTTAAACAAACATTCGGTCAATCTTTACGGCGAGCTGCTTTTGCGGACAATCGGCAAAAAGTTCGGCGCGGAAGCGCCCGACGAGAGCCGCGAGATTCAGGAAGTCAGGGGCGACGACGCGGCGGGCGCGGCGGTCGTCAAAAAATTTCTGCGCGCCAATAACGTCGCCGTCGAAGACCTTAACATTGCCGACGGTTCGGGCTTGTCGCGCCTCGATTTCGTGTCCCCGGAAGCCTTCGCGCGCGCTCTCGTCTATGCGTCAAAATCGAATTTCGGACAAATTTTCGCCAATTCTCTGCCGATTGCCGGCGTTGACGGAACTCTCGGCGGACGCCTTTACAACGTCAAAGGCAGAATCCTCGCCAAAACCGGCACGATAACCTTCGTCAACTCGCTCGCCGGATACGCGCAAGCCGACAGCGAAATTTTCGCCTTCGCCATCATCGCCAACAACATCACGCACAAAAACGACGGCGCGAGAATAATCGATAAAATTGCTCAAAGCATCGTCAAACAGGAAGAGGGGAAAGTGAATAGTGAAAAGTGAACGGTAAAGACGAAAGATTTGTCCTCACTATTCACTGTTCACTATTAGTTTTTCACTATCTTTGTTAATCTAAGCGTTTTCAAATCAAACGACAAAGGAAATTTAACGGACAAAAATGGTTGAGGAATTGATTTTCGACAACGCGGAAGAACGCCGCAAACACCGCAAAAACGGCGCGGGCTGGATAGAAGTCATCGTCGGTTCGATGTTTTCGGGCAAGTCGGAAGAATTAATAAGAAGACTGCGGCGCGCTCAGATTGCGCGTCAGAAGGTTCAGGTTTTCAAGCCGAAAATCGACAATCGTTATTCGGCGGAAGAAATCGCGTCGCATTCGGGAATGACGCACGTTTCAAATCCGGTGATGACGGCGAAGGAATTGATGGCTGAAATCAAGGACGACACCGAAGTCGTCGGCATCGACGAAGGACAATTTTTCGACCGCGAAATTATCGAAGCCGTCAACGCGCTTGCCAACAGCGGCAGGCGCGTCATCGTCGCCGGACTCGACCAGGACTTTACCGGCAAGCCGTTCGAGCCGATGCCGCAGCTTCTCTCCATCGCCGAATTCATCACCAAAACCCACGCCATCTGCGTCAAATGCGGCGAGACGGCGAATTATTCACAGCGCACATTTGAATCCGAAGAACTCGTCGAAGTCGGCGCGAGCGGCAAATACGAAGCGCGCTGCCGCCAATGTTTCGTGCCGCATTCGGATGCGCCGACGCCCGTGTAAATTTGTTACAATCGAGAAGAAGGAGATTTTTAAATGAATACGAACTTTGCGGGCGTTGTCGAAACGGTCAAACAGCTTTCGTTCGACGAAAAGAGCGAGTTGAAAAACTTGCTTGAAGGTTATTTGATTGAAGAAAGACGCCGGGAGATTTTAGAGAGCGGCGAGGAAAGCCGTCGCGAATTTAATGACGGCAAGTTACGATTTTATTCAAATACCGCCGATTTAATGAAATCGCTCGATGATTAAAATCGCTTTCAGTCAATCTTTCAAGCGCTCGTATAAACGCCGAATCGCGGGCGACGCCGAACGCGAAGCGAGATTTCGGGCGAAACTCGAATCGTTTGCGCGAAATCCTCTTGAAACCGGCTTAAAACTCACAAACTTTCCGGCAAACTCAAAGATTACTGGAGTTTCAGCCTCGAATACGATTTGAGAATCGTCTTTTGTTTTGCGGAAAAAGATGCGGTCGTCTTTACGGACATCGGCTCGTACAAGGAAGTTTATTAAACGGAAATTTCGAGATGAAATCATCGTCAGCCAAAGGAATTCGCGCCATCGCCGTTTTTGAAGCCTTCAAAGGCGTCATCGGCTTAATCGCCGGTTTCGGTATTTTATCCCTGATGCACCGCGACATCGCCGATTTTGCCGAAGATTTAGTCGGCTTTCTGCACCTGAATTCCGAAGGCAGACTCGCCAACCGCATCGTCGAAACCGTTACCAAACTCAACCCGGCGAACATCAAATTCTTTTTCGGCTTGTCGCTGCTTTACGCCACGATTCGTTTCGTCGAAGCCTACGGCTTATGGCGTCTCCGCGCGTGGGCGGAATGGTTTGCGATAATTTCCGGCGCGCTTTATATTCCAATCGAGCTTTACGAACTCATCGAAAAACCGACCGTCGTCCGCGCCGGAGTTTTGATTTTCAATATTATTGTCGTTCTCTATCTCTACTCGTTCCGCAAAGAACAGCGACACGAAAAGGAAATTCACGACAGCCAAATTCAATCGAATCAGCCGAATCAGGATTTATAAACAAAAGACGACGCGATTAGCTGCCGTTTGCGTGGTTTCTCTGGCGCTCGAAATGGTCGAAGACGAGTTTTGCCGTTTTTAAGCCGACGTATGGCGCGAGTTCTTCGACGCTTGCTTTGGCGATTCTTTCAATCGAGCCGAGATTTCTTAATAATTTCATTCGCCGCTTTTCGCCGACGCCTTCGATTGCCGTTAACTCCGATGTAAAATCGCGCGTTTCGCGGCGTTTGCGGTGAAATTCGATGGCGGTTTTGTGCGTGTCGTCGCGGATTTGCTGGATTAAACGAAAGACGGGAACGCCGATTTCAAAATAGACCGGTTTTTCTTCATAACCAAAACGCAAAAGATGTGAAATTTCATTATGGCGACGCGGCGGTTTAACCATTCCGATGATGGGAATCGCTTCTAAATCGAGTTCTTTCAACGCTTGCGCGGCAGCTGAGATTTGACCTTTGCCGCCGTCGATGAAAATCAACTGGGGAAGCGGCTTTTCTTCGGCTAAGGAACGTTTCAAACGACGAAAGACGGCTTCGTGCATCGATGCGAAATCGTTCGCGCCTTCGACGGTTTTTATTATGAAACGGCGAAACTCGCTGCGGTTCGGTTTGCCGTTTTCATAGACGACGATGCCGGCGACGTTTTCCGCGCCGGAGATGTTCGAGATGTCGAAGGATTCGATTCGTGATGGAAAATAGGGAAGTTCGAGCAATTCCTGCAAGTCGCCCAGAACCTTTTCGGTGTCCGCTTTAAGAACGCGAAACCTTTGCTCGAAGGCGATTTTGGCGTTCATCTCGACGAGCGAAATCATCTCGCGCTTCTGCCCGCGTTTCGGGTCGAAGATGCGGACTTTTCTGCCGCGCCGCCCGGTTAAAACTTTTTCCAAAACTTCGCGGTCGGCGAAATCGGCGGGAACGTGGATTTCGAGCGGAACATAATCGGTCGAATAATACTGCGCGAGAACTTCGCCCAAGAATTCCGAAACGTCGAAGTTCTCGGCGTCCAAGTCTTCCCAGAAAAACTCGCGCCGTCCGACGATTTTGCCTTCGCGCATCGTGAAAAGCTGGAGCGCGAGCCGCTGATTTTCACGGTAAAAACCCAGAATATCAACGTCCAATTCGGCGGTCGTCGCCATTTTCTGCTGTTCGGCTAAAGCTAAAACGGTTTTGTGCAAATCTCTGTATTTCGCCGCCATTTCGTAATTGCCGCGCTCGGAAAATTCCCACATTCGCGCGCGCAGATTGTCGGCAAGTTCCTTGTTTTTGCCGTCGAGCAGAAGTTTGACATCGACGGTCGCCTGATTATATTCGTCCGGTCGGCAAAGCTCTTTAACGCACGGCGCGAGGCAACGTTTTAAGTGATATTCGAGACACGGACGCGGCAGTTTGCCGTCGATTTCGATGTCGCACGTTCGCAGTTGGAAAGCACGATTGATTAAATCGAGAGTTTTACGCGCTAAGCTCGCGGGCAGAAAAGGTCCATAATAATTTGAACCGTCTTTGACGATTTTTCTTGTAATGACGACTTTCGGAAACGGCTCGTTCGTCATTTTCAGATGCGGATACTGCTTGTCGTCCTTTAATAAAACATTAAAACGCGGCTTATGTTTTTTGATGAGATTCGATTCTAAAACCAGCGCTTCGACTTCGTTATCGACGACGATAAACTCGAAATCCGCGATTCGTCTGACAAGTTCGCGCGTCTTCGCGTCGTGTCCGCGTCCCGATTGGAAATAGGAACGAACGCGGTTTTTCAGATTCTTCGCCTTGCCGACGTAGATGATTTTCCCGTCGGCGTTCCTGTGAATATAAACGCCGGGCGCGGTCGGCAGATTTCTGAGCTTTTCTTCTAACGTCATTTCGATAATGGAAAATGGACAACGGAAAACGGATAATGAAAAACAGTTAATCCGATTTGTATTATCCATTATCCATTTTCCGTTATCCATTGTGAAGATGAAAACTATTTTAACAACTTCGCCAGCCGAAGCCGCCGAATTTATCAGGCGCGGCGGCATCGTCGCTTTTCCGACCGAAACGGTCTACGGTTTAGGCGCGAATGTTTTTGATGAAAATGCGATTGCGCGAATTTTTGAAGCAAAACGAAGACCGAATGATAATCCTTTAATCGCGCACGTCGGGAAAATCGAAGATATAAATTCGCTCGTTTCGGAAATCACCGCAGCGGCGCGGAAGTTTATCGAAGCGTTTTTTCCCGCGCCTTTGACGGTTGTTTTGCCGAAAGCTAAACGAGTTCCTTTAATCGCGACGGCGAATCTTGAAACAATCGGCGTGCGTATGCCGAAGAACGCTTCGGCTCTGGAATTTCTGGAAAAATGCGGAACGCCGGTTGTCGCGCCGTCGGCGAATCTTTCCGGCAAGCCTTCGCCGACGACGTGGCAAGCGGTTTTTGAAGATTTAGACGGCAGAATCGACTGTATCTTGCAGGGCGAAACAACCGAAATCGGCTTGGAATCAACCGTGGTCGACTGCACGACAAACGCGCCGCTCGTTTTGCGAAGCGGCGCGGTAACGCTCGAAGATTTGCAGAAGATTGTTCCCGAAACGCGAATTTATAAATTGAAAACAGGCGAAACGCCGAAAAGTCCGGGCTTGAAACATCGCCATTATTCGCCGCGCGCCGAAGTCGTTCCGGTCGGTTCAAAGTCCAGCGTTCAAAGTTCAAAGTCGATTGCGTTTATCGGTTTCGATTTGCCGGACGAAAAGTTTGATTTGGTGAAGATTTGTTCGTCGGTCGAAGAATACGCCTGTTCGGTTTTCGATTTTTTTCGGCAGTGCGACCGGCGCGGAATTGAAACGATTTTTTGCGAAACGGTTGAAGAAAGCGGAATCGGCGCGGCTCTGATGGACAGATTAAAGCGCGCGGCGGACGATTGAGAAGATTTGAATTTGAAAATAAAAAAGGATAAAGATTTTAATTTCTTTATCCTTTTCGGCGCGTCGATTGAAAATTATCTTTAGCTGAAGCTGCGAAGCGCGTCGGATTCGCTGTCGTAGACGTCGAAAACCGTTAAAAGTTTGGTAATCGCCAGCAAATCCTGAATTTTTTGAGTCAGATTGACGAGTTTGAGCGTGCCGCCTTCTTTGTTGACCGCCGTAAAGCTCGAAACAAACTCGCCGATGCCTGACGAATCGACGTAGCCGACTGCTCCGAGATTAAGAAGAATGTTTTTTTTGCCTTCGCTGAGCAGACGGCGAGTCGTCGTGCGCAGCGCGACGCTGCCTTCGCCGATTGTAACTTTGCCGCTCATATCGAGAATCGTGATGTCGCCCGCCTGTCGTTCAGTTATATTAAGTTCAGCCATTTTTATCTCCTGTTCAGTGTTAAGTTTATAGAAAAGTTTCGATTGCAGATTTTAGACTAATAATGCAGGTAAAGTCCAAGAAGGAAAAACCATTTAACGCCTTTTCAGCATTTTTACAATCATACCGCCTCGCGGGTGATTTAACCATTCGACCGCGTCCATAAAGGAACGCATAAATAAAACGCCGCGCCCGCTCGCTTTCAGTAAGTTTTCGGCGTCGGTCGGGTCGGGAATTTCTTCGACCGCGAAACCCGCGCCGAAATCGCGGACTGTAATTTCAAAACCTGCTTCAGAGTTTTCAAACGTAATCTCGATTGTTTTTGTTTCATCTTCAAGATTTCCGTGTTTAACGGCATTCGCCGCCGCTTCGCGCATTGCCATATCAATGGCAAACAGCGCTTCTTCGGAAAAGCCGAACTGCACCGCGAAATTCGCCGCTTCCCGCGCCGCTTGTTCGACCGATTCGACACGGCTCGGTAAATTGAATTCTTTGTTTTTTGCGTTCACAAATTTATCTCTGTAAGTTATAAGTTTTCAGCGGCTCGTGTCAAGAAGCGGATTCTGCGCGGCGGTTTGTGAATCTTCAGCTGTCTTTCCAGCCGTGTTCGCCGATAAGCGGCACGAACGAGCAGTCGCCGAAGTCTTCGGTTTCAAAGCCGCTTGCGGTGCGCGTAACGCGAATCAGTTTTTGCGCTTTCTGATTATCGCCGATTGGAATGACGAGTTTTCCGCCGGTTTTTAATTGTTTAAGAAGCGGTTCGGGCAGGCTCGGACTGCCTGCCGCAACCAGAATCGCGTCATACGGCGCGTGTTTGTCCAAGCCGTTCGTGCCGTCGGCGCGAGCGAGCGAAACATTATTGACGTTTAATTTTTCCAGACGCCGCCGCGCTTCTTCGGCAAGCTGCGGGACGCGTTCAATCGCGTAAATCCTTCCCGCCAGCTGCGAGAGAATCGCCGATTGATAACCCGAACCCGCGCCGATTTCCAGTATTTTCGATTGATTGTTTAATTCTAAAAGCTCGGTCATCCGCGCCACGATAAACGGCTGTGAAATAGTTTGATTGGCGGCAATCGGCAGAGCGTTGTCTTTGTAGGCTTGAGATTTTAACGCGTCGGGAACGAAAAGATGACGCGGCACGCGGCGCATCGCGTCTAAAACGCGCTCGTCCCCGATTTTGTAATGCTCCCGCAGCCGCTCAATCATTCGCTCGCGCGGAATCTGATATTCGTCCATCTCTTTTGAGTTTATGGAGTTCGTAGAGTTCGCAGGGCTTATAGAGTTTATGGAGTTCGTAGAGTTCATAGGAGTCGGTGGAATTTTAAGAGTTTTTGAATTAAAAGAAAAATTCCTTCTACTCTATGAACTCCATAAACCCTCCGAACTCTCTGAACTCTATAAACTCTTAAAATTCCAGTTTTCCAAAACTTCAATCGCGCCGTGATTGGTCAAATCGCTGCGCATTGGCGTAACGGACGCGAAATCTTCGTCAATCGCTTCAAAATCCGTTCCGCCTTCGGCGCGAAAGCCGTATCGCTGCTCTCCAATCCAGTAATACAATTTGCCGCGCGGGTCTGTGTGTTCGGTGATAATCGGGCGCGCGTCTTTAAAGCCCTGTTTGGTTACGCGAATACCTTTCGGAATACCCTGCGGAATGTTGACGTTAAGAAGCGTGGCGGGCGGCAATCCTTCTTTAATTGCTTTGGCGACGAGCCGGGCGGCGATTTTCGCCGATTCGGTAAAATCGTAATGCGCGCCGCTGACCAGACTGAAGGCTAATCCGGGAACGCCCAGAATCGTCGATTCGAGCGCGCCGGCGACCGTTCCCGAATAACTCGCGTCGTCGCCCAGATTCGCGCCGTGATTTATGCCCGAAGCGCACAGATGCGGGCGCTGTTCGGGCGGAAAAATTCGGTTCAGGGCGAGCGTTACGCAATCGGTCGGCGTGCCGTCAACCGTCCAGTGCCGTTCGTCGATTTGGCGAATGCGCAGCGGGCGCGACAAGGTTAAACTGTGCGACGCGCCGCTCATCTCAGCGACGGGCGCGACGACGAAAACGTCGGCGATTTCGCGCAGCGCGTTCTCCAGAGCAATGATGCCTTCGGCGTGAATCCCGTCGTCGTTCGTTACGAGAATACGCGGTTTTTCCACGTTCATACGAAAATAAAATGATGCGCCAAAGCGAAAGTTTCTGCTGAAAAACCGTTCCGCTATACACGCATCACACGTTCAAAATTTTACAGACACTTATCTGTTTTGATTGGAATTTTGATTTTGATTTGAATTCTGGTTGTTGCCGAACGAGCGCATCGGGCGGAAACGCTTGCGGTTGCGCTTGCGGGCGTTTGCCGATTTGAGCTTCGCCTTTTGTCCGGGCGGAACGAAATGCGCGTGTTTCTTTAAATCCTTGATGATTTCTTCGGTTATCACTTTACGCTTGAAACGGCGCAGCGCGCTCTCGATGTTTTCGTTGTTATTAACTGAAATAAAAGCCATTAGAGTAAATTTAACTCTCCTTTTTGGATTATCGCTTCTCAAAGCAAACTATCATTAGACACTTTTTAGTTCGCGTTGGCAAGTTAGAGCGAGTTGATTAGCTTTGAGCGTGAAGCGGTTTTATCATCGATTTACGCTTCACGCGCTCCAATTGATTGTTAAATGCCGAGAACGTCAATCAATTCCTGCACAGCACCCGCCGATTTCTGCAAAGCGGCGCGTTCTTCGTTCGTCAAAGAAATTTCGATAATCTGCTCGACGCCGTTTTTGCCCAGTTTGCACGGAACGCCGACAAATAAATTGTTAATTCCGTATTCGCCTTCGAGATAAACGGCGCACGGCAATATACGTTTTTTGTCTTTCAAAATCGAAGTCGCCATTTCGACCGCGCCCAAACTCGGAGCGTAAAAAGCCGAGCCGGTTTTCAGCAGTCCGACGATTTCCGCGCCGCCGTTCGCCGTGCGCTTGATGATTGCGTCGAGCTGTTCCTTCGGCAGCAGTTCGGTTACAGGGATTCCGGCGCACGTCGAATAACGCGGAAGCGGAACCATCGTGTCGCCGTGTCCGCCGAGAACAAACGCGGTAACGTCTTCGACCGAAACGTCGAGCGCTTCGGCTAAAAAGCAGCGCATACGCGCCGAATCAAGCACGCCCGCCATTCCGATAACGCGGTTTTTCGGAAAGCCCGAACGCTTAAATGCAACCTGCGTCATCGCGTCCAGCGGATTTGAAACGACGATTATTACGGAGTTCGGCGAATATTTCGCAACTTCGTCCGTAACCTTGCCGACGATTTCGGCGTTGGTTTTCAAAAGGTCGTCGCGGCTCATTCCCGGTTTTCTCGGCAGTCCGGCGGTGATAATTACAATGTCGGAATCCTTCGTTTCTTCATAAGAGTTTGTGCCGACGATTTTTACGTCAAAGCCGTCAATCGGCGCGGCTTGCGCCAAATCCAAAGATTTTCCCTGCGGCGTGCCTTCGACAATATCGACCAGCACAACGTCCGCCAGTTCCTTCGCCGCAATCCAGTGCGCCGCCGTCGCGCCGACATTTCCCGCGCCGACAACCGTAATTTTATTTCGTCCAGCCATTTTTTAAATAGTCCTCTCTTGATAAATAGAAATACTGTAATAACAAACTTGAAAAACTATTTTGTATCACAGCCTTATGCTCGACGGCAAACAAGCGAAACGATGCGCCTGTCGATTAAGATGTAAATCGTTTATTTCCGCCGCGCAGCTCAAGGCGAGCTTTTAACTCCCGAATCGATTGCAAACAAAAAAAAGCCCGACGCGCTCTCCCCTTCGCGCTGGGCTTTTAAATGGTCGCTGAACTTTATTGCCGACGACCAAACTTATAAAATTTTTTAAGAATGCCGAGCCGGTAAAGTTACGTTTCCCTACCGAAATAAAATTTATGAAGAACAATAAAAGACCGCGAAGATATTGGACGCTGTTCACCAAAAGTTCATATCCGACCTTTACCTTCACGGCTTTTTTCAAACTACGACATCCGCAGACTGTTAAAGCAATGACCGTGCCATCGACGCAAAACAAGCCGAAACGCCCGGATTATCACGGTTTCCCGCGTTTTAGTAAGTCGCGGCAAGTTAATATAAATATCTCGCGGAAACAAAATGGTCTGGGTTTTGCACGATATAGGATAAACGAGAAGGAGCGAAAATTTATAATCGAAATAAAAAAGGGAAACGGTAAGAAAGCCTTACAATTTCCCCTTTTTACTTTCCGGCAACTTCAGTCAGCCGAAGATGTTACTGTAAAATCGGATGCCCGCTGCCTTTGCTGTGGTCGGCGGTTCGATTGTATAAATGGCGGTCGTTGTGATAAAGAATCAGATGCTCGCCTTCGTAGCGCGCGACTTCGGAGACGCGCTCGAAGTTTCTCGTATGCTCGCCGATAATAAACGCGCACGGATTATAAGCCAGAACCATTCCCGCCGCGTAGATATAGCCGCCTTTGTCGTAAATAGAACCGGCATACTGCGCGGCGCCGACGGCAATATCGGGCGAATACTGGTTGTTTATATCTTTCAGCCGGTCTGGATTGGCAATGAAAATCGTATAGTCCGAATAATTTAACCGCTGCGTGTAATTATTTTTTCGCGCGACGGCAAATAAATCGCTCAAACCTTTATCAATCGCCTCAATCATTTGCGCGCTCGGTTTATTAACCGAAAAAACCAGCACGCCCTTAGCCGTTTGCGAGGAAAAAGGAAAATCATCCTTCGTTATGCGTTTAGCCTCATTAATCAAAATGCGCTCGGTTCTGCTTTGAGCCTGAGCAGTTTGTTGAAGCATAAAACTAAAGACAAAAATCAAAACGATTCGCAGCAAAATATTTAACTTTTTCATAATAACCTCGCTGTTTTTACGGCAAAAATTATGCCGGCGTTCTCGAGGTTGAAATTTTGTCCTTCAAAAAAGAAGAAAGTCATAAATTAATTTATGACTCGATTCCAAAACATTAAATTGTTAGCGGCGCTTTGGGCGGTATTCAAATTAGATTTTCAAAGATACATCAATAAACTAATCTTATAAAATTAAAAAAGAAAGCTATTTAGAAGTTATCCCAAACGGCATAATTCATAGCTTGAAATACTATTTGCGGTTTATTGAAAATTATCAGGAATTTATAAAAACTTACACCGAAGAATTGATAAGAGACGCAAAGAACTCAACCGAAGTGAAAAATTACCACATTGAAATTTGGCAAGCGATACTAAAAGAGTATCAGTTGGAAGATTGACAGCTGTAATTACCGTGGATTTTGTGCTGTCGCGCTTTTTATCACAAACGATTGAGTTGACGTGGGGCGAAACCGCCACCGCGCAACTCCGAGTTAAAGAAGAACCGTTTTAAAGAGAAGCTGTTTCGCCCTCACGTCCAATGATTTGTTGGCTTCGTCCTACGTTAGAATCTGCGTCGTTTGCACGGGCAATCTTCCCAAGACAATCTCGTTGATGTCTAATTTTGTGCTGGCTTGGTCAATGTCAATTCCGACTATATCGCCAAGTTCGTCGTAATCCAAAACCACGCCGTCCGATACTTCGCGGCTGTCAACGCTCGGTTTGTGCGACAAATCTATGTAAAGCGAATCCGTTTCCTTATAATAGTTAATTTTCATTCCTTAAAGTTACTATCGGGAAATGCGTTGTGAATTGTTATGCGGTCATCTAAAGTTACAACTCGCAAAACACGATTTCCAAATTCAGCGATTTGCGCCCAAAACCTCACCCGATTATGACTTTGTACCTCGACGCGAATCGGATTCTCAACCACAAACTCACACCAATCTTTTTTCAAATACGAGCGTTTTCGCAAGACTTCGTTTTCAAAATAAGCCGTGTATTTATAATTTGGCACATCATAATTTTTATTACAGAAAGGAAATCTCTACAAATTTACCACAAAGAAGCCAACGGTTGAGTTGACGCGGGGCGAAACCGCTAACAAAAGCCTTTAATTTTACCGAGCGACGTTCATACAAAGTAGCTGTTTCGCCCTCACGTCCATTGATTTGTTCGGCGTATTTTACGCGGCAACCTCGACATACTCAACTTGAATGCTCGGTTCAGGAATCGGCAAACCGTCCTCCCGCATCCCGCGCAAATGAAACTCTATTGCTTCTCGAATTTCTTGCTCCGTTTCTTCAATTGTTTGCCCCGTCGCAACGCAGCCCAACAAATCCGGGACGTATGCCGCATAATTGCTTTCAGCTTTCTCAATCACAATCGCGTAACGCATATCTGAAATCTCCTTAATTCTTCAATCCTGCCTGTCGTAAGATGCTGTTTAACGTGCCAATCGGCAAATCATTATTCGGTTTTCCCGGAACTGTCACGCGCCCTTTCTTCGTCGGATGTTTGAACTGACGATGACTTCCTTCGGTCGCAACCAGATACCAGCCGTCATTGTTAAGCAGTTTGAGGATGTCGCGCACCTTCATTGAGGTAAATTAACTTTTGCTTGAGCCGGAGTCAAGTGAATGAATACGCCGAACGATTGAGATGACGTGGGGCGAAACCAACCACACAACTCCGAATTAAACGAGAGCGATTGATAACAAAGTCGCTGTTTCGCCCTCACGTCCAATGATTTGTTCGACAGCCCGTTATTTTTCACGCCACGTTTGTCCGAAATCTGTGGTTTCCATTATTTTTAGACTGTCGTTGCCGCAGGATTTTACTATGATTCTGCCTTTACCATCCGCATCAATCTGCAAATCTTTAATAAGACCGCATCTGTCGTTACTTGGCAAGTAATCGCCAATATCGTAAATGTTCCAATCCGCGCCGCCGTCTTTTGTAACCGAATACATATCAATCATAAAAAGATATGCAACTTTCTCGTTCGCAAAGCGAACTTGGTTTCGCGGAATCTCAATCAGGTCGTCAAAGCGAAACGTCGTTATCTCGCGCCATTGGTCGGAACAGTTGCCAGATTCTGACTGAAAAACGTAATACGCTCCGCCGAGAACAGGCATAAATCCGCCGCGCTCGATATGCTTGTTAATGCGAATCCGAAACGGCGTATTTTGCGTTTCAAAAGTTTCAACAATTTCGGCTTTGTAAGGCGATTTGAGAACTTCTGGCATTGGAACAAACTTCACAAGAATAATAGCAAAGACAAAACAAATTAAAACTGCAATTACTCGTTTCATAAATTTCAAAAGAAGCCGTCCAACGATTGAGTTGACGAGCCTGTAAATAAATTTGTGTAAACGGTATTAATAAACATTTATTTTCTAAGGAGGAAAAGATTATGCCAATTACCAATGAAGTTTTAGACCAGATATTGAAAGATTACGAGAAGCCGGAAGATTTATTAAGCGATAAC
>JBBPXZ010000082.1:0-13747 GCA_038200355.1 Pyrinomonadales bacterium
AGGTTAAAAACCTTGCAATTTATTGCAAGAATTTATTACGGCTTTCTTTTTCCAGCACTTTAAAATCTTAAAAAGAATCCTTATCGAATTTATTCGCCGTTTTCGAACCTACCTACTTCCAGTAGGTAGTGGTTCAGTTCATCGAAAATTATGAAAACATCCGTGTTTGACGTTATCGTTATCGGCGGCGGACAAGCCGGAATTCCGCTGGCTCACGCGCTTGCCGAAGCCAATCAAAAAGTTGCGCTAATCGAGCGCAGTCATCTCGGCGGAAGCTGCGTCAATTTCGGCTGCACGCCGACTAAAGCCGCGATTGCTTCGGCGGGCGTCGCTCAACTGGCGCGGCGGGCGGCGGAATTCGGTCTGCGGATTCCGATTGTCGAAGTTGATTTTCCGGCGGTTCTCAAGCGGGCGAAAAGCATCGCGCTCGAATCGCGGACGAGTCTCGGAAAAACTTTCAAAAAGACGGATAATCCGCAATTGATTCGCGGTCAGGCGCGCATTGTCGGCAGAGACGAAGCGGGAAAGTTTTTTCTTGTGCAGGTTAATGAATCGGTTTTAAAAACGAAGCAGATTGTCTTGAATACGGGAACCAGAAGTTTTATTCCCGAAATCGAAGGAATCGAAGATGTCAAAGTCATTCACGCCGGAAACTGGCTGGAGATGAACGAACTGCCCGAACACGTCGCCATTCTCGGCGGCAGTTATATCGGGCTTGAAATGAGCCAGTTTTACCGGCGAATGGGCAGCCGCGTAACGGTTATCGAAACAAATACACGAATTGCGAGCCGTGAAGATGCCGACGTTTCCAATGCTTTACAGAAAATTCTCAAAAATGAAAAAATCGAATTTCGTCTTAAAGCGAAAGTGGCGAGCGTCAAAACCAAAAAAGACGGAAAAATAATGCTCGCGTTCGGCGATTCAAACGGCGCGAAAACCTTGACGGCTTCGCATCTTTTCGTCGCCGTCGGGCGCACACCGAACACGGACGATTTAGGACTCGAAAGCGTCGGCGTCAAATTGGACGAAAAAGGCATCGTCGAAACGGACGAACGATTGGCGACCAGCGTCGAAGGCATCTGGGCGGCGGGCGACATTCGCGGCGGCTTTCAGTTCACGCACACGGCGTGGGACGATTACCGCATTCTCGAATCGCAGATAACCGGCGATAAATCCAGAACGACAAGGCGCATCGTGCCGTATGCGATGTTCACCGACCCGGAATTGGGGCGCGTCGGAATGACGGAAACCGAAGCGCGCGCAGCGGACAAAAAAATCAAAGTCAATTGCTATCAAATGAAAAGTAACGGCAAAGCCAGAGAAATCGGCGAGCCGACCGGCTTCATCAAAGTCATCATTGACGCCGAAACCGAACGGATAATCGGCGCGGCGATTCTGGCAAACGAGGGCGCGGAAATGGTTCACGAATATGTGGATCTGATGAACGCCGACGCTTCATTTACCGTTTTGCGAGATTCCGTTCACATTCATCCGACGCTCGCCGAGGCAGTGCAGAGCGCAGTCAAACCTTTCTAATCAATGGATTTTGTAAAGCAATTCATTTAAATATTTTCATTCTCAATGTGATTTGCCCGCTTTCGCATACGGAAACGAAGCGATTTTTTCGGCATCGTGATAAGTATCCAGACCGGAAATGCAAACGTCTCCGGCGGCATTTAAATCGACGCTTCCGTTTTCGAGCAAAAATTTTTCCGCCAGCAACAGATGTTGAATTTCGCCGATTATCAAAATTGTGTCGTTGAGCTTGATGGGGATTTCTTCGATGAATATAAGACCGATTTTAATTTTGCTTTCTTTAACGAACGGCGCGGCAAATTCTTCGACGTATTCTTCGGAAAAATCACACGCGGCGAATTCCGCTTCGTCCGCGCCGAATTTTGCCGACGTCTTGTGCGCCGCTTCGACAAAGCTGCGGTGAACGTGATTTATCGTGTAAAAAGATAATTTTTATAGTCGGTCTACTTGTTAGTTTAGCGGTTTGTTACGCGCTGTTTGCCTATACAATTCATAAAATGGGCTGCTAATGAACAAAAAAGAGACAGGCAAGAAAACTAAAAAGCTGAAATTTTTGATTCTTACACATCACGGGTAATAAACCAGAAATCGACGGCACTAATATATGCGGACGGAAAGCACGAGCCGGAAAATTCGACTTAAAAAACATATCGAATGGAATAATCGGTAAAAAGATGTTTGAAAGCGGCATTTCAAGTTGTAAATGATTGACTAATTTTGCTTAATATAACTTACAAAATGTTTTCTAATTGAAAATAGCGCGGCGAATTAATTGGAGCAATTTCGATTCGATTAAGATGCAATGCTGTTTTTACAAAAACAGATTTGAGAAAAAACAGGAGATAAAAAATATGGCAGACGCAGCACAAATTAAGGAACACGCGGAAATTGTCGGCTCGGACGGCGCACACGTCGGAACGGTTGACCATATGGATGGAAGCGACCGGATAAAATTAACCAGAAAAGACTCGGAAGCGCACGGACATCATCATTATATTCCGCTCGAATGGGTCGAATCGGTTGAAAACGATAAAGTTCAGCTCAACAAAACCTCTCAGGAAGCCGAAGCGCACTGGCAGCACGACAATGCGGAAAAACAAGACGGCGGTTCGATGTAATCACGGGTTTCAGGGTTTTCAGTTAAACATAAGCGGCATCAAAAGCCGCTTTTTCAGCGGCAGTTTATTGATTTTTAGTCTGCCGCTTTACGGTTGGGACTTTTCAAATGGGAATCAGTCGCCGGTTAATTTGAAAATCCTCGTTTGATATTATCGAGGCGAGCAAAAAATAAAAATTAAAGATGAACTTTGAAAATGCCGTCGCCTCTTCTTCTGTCGCCGCTGAAACTCATCCGCACAACAGACTCGTCGCCAAAGATATTAATCCCAACTGCATCGCTATAATTGTTTTGCCCGTTCGTAACGAAGCCGGATTTCTACTAAAAAGTCTCGAATCTTTTGCTCGGCAGGTTGATTCGCACAATCGTCCCTTCGATGCAAACTTTTTTGAGATTATCATTTTTGCCAATAGCTGCGATGACGAATCGGCGAAAATTGCCCGGCGCTGGCAGCGAAAAAACAAGCATTTGAATGTTCACGTCGCCGAAGCAAAAATCTGTCCTGAAAATGCAAATATCGGTTTTGTTCGGCGCTGGCTGATGAATGAAGCGAACGACAGGCTGCGGCGTAATCGCGCGAAAGGCGGAGTAATTTTGACGACCGACGCCGACACCGCTGTCGCTTCTGATTGGCTTGCCGCCAATCTGCGCGAAATAAAAAACGGCGCGGATGCTGTCGGCGGGCGAATTTTGATTAAGGCTTATGAACTGAAAAAAATGTCCGGGAAGGCGCGAAGATTTCACTTGCTGGATACCGATTATCGCCTGCTGACAGCGGAAATCGAAGCGCGGCTCGACTACATCGCTCACGATTATCTGCCGCGTCATCACCAGCATTTCAACGCGAGTTTTGCCGTGACGACCGCCGCTTTTGCCCGCGCCGGCGGCGTTCCGCGCGTGCGCTTTCTCGAAGATGTCGCTTTTTACCAAGCTCTGCTGCGCGTCGATGCGCGTTTTCGCCACAGCCCGCTGGTTACGGTCGAAACTTCTTCGCGCCAATGCGGACGAACCGAGATGGGGTTGTCTACACAAATAAAGGAATGGAAATTAATGGGCGAAACGGGTGCTGAACTAAGAGCCGAAAGCGCGCGGGCGATTGAAGAAAGAGTTAGATTAAGAAGAAATTTGCGTTCGCTGTGGCGGAAAGCGCAGCGTTACAGCGTTTTTCGTGCAGAAATTTCGCCAGTCGCCGATAAACTATTGGTTTGTGAAAATTTTATTTCAAATCAATTAAATGCCGCGCAAACTTTCGGCAGCTTGTATGAAAAAGTGCTGCGCGAACAGACGAGAATCAGCGAGTGGGCGAAAAAATTTCCCGACGCTGAAGTCGAGCAATCGCTTTTCAGACTGCGAAATTTAGCGAACTCGCTGCGACGTGAAACCGCTCTAGCCGCTCGCGCCGCCTAGTTTTCTCCAAACGTCCAGACGGTAATCGTCTGTGCGTTTCGCATTGAGATGTTTTAATTTCCCATCGCTTAAATCGGCAAACGAATCGTGAACCGCATCGCCCGTCTGCGGATAATCGGCTACAAAATGCGTCCAGTGAACCATCACGACGACGCCCGATAAATTGAGCCGAGAAATTATTTGCGCGCCCGTTTCCTTCCAATCCGCCGCGCTCAAATAATAACCGACCTCCGACACGATGATTAAATCAAAATTTTCTTGGGGAAATTCACTGGGAACAACCATTTTACGAAAACCCACATTCGGCAAATTGCCACACCGCGAGCGAGCTTGGTTCAAAGCCTTTTCGTTTACGTCAATCGCTAAAAGCGATTGACAAAGCGCGGCGAGCTTTTCGGTTAAAACGCCGATTGAACAGCCGATTTCAAATGCCGACCGGTAATTTTTATCAGGCAGAGCAGCAACCGTCGCGGCATATTTGGCGGCTTCATACTCGCTCGAAGCAAAATTCCACGGGTCGTCCGCAGCGTTATAAACGTCGTCGAAATATTCGGGCGCGAGCGATTTATTATTTGAATCGTTCATTTAATTTCTTCAAAATAAGTCTCAAAAGCGACATCGAAATGCGCTAAAACTTCCGCCGAAAGCTGAAATCCGTCCGGGTCGTCGTCAATTAAACCGGTTATTTGAGAAGCGTGCGCGCGAATCGCCGCTTGTTTTTGAACGGCTGCTTCATCAATTTTGAGGCGGTGAATTTTGATATTTTTCTCTCGCGGCAAATCAGCGTTTTCAGCTCTTTCCCACAGCCAAATCGGATATTCCAAAACGCGGTAATCGTTACGATTGTCAATTATCGCGGCTTTGACGATTTGCCAGCTCGCCAGATGGTCGGGATGTGGGTCGCGTCGCCAAGGAATTAAAATCGTCTGCGGCGAAATTTTCGCTAAATGATTTGTAACAATCGTTACAGCCGCCGCGAAATCGTCGGAAAGCTCGCCGGGAACGCTGCCGTCGGGAAAACGGAGGAAGGTGATTTTGTCCGCCGATACGCCGAGAATTTTGAGCGCGGCAATCGTTTCGCTTTCGCGCAAATCACGCAGCTTTGCGGACGGAAACTTTTTAGAATTCGGATGCGAAAGCGCGCCGTCGCTGACGATTAAGACCGAAACTTCGTTTTCAAACTTTCGGAGCAGCGCAATCGCTCCGCCGCAGCCAAGAGATTCATCGTCAGGATGCGGCGCGACGACGAGAGTTTTTCCCCAACCGACAACCGTTTCAGCCGCCCACGATTCAATTTCCGGACTATCGGCAAAGGTGATTTGCGCGGAATTACTCATTTTCATCCCGCCACAATTTACCACTCGAAACTTCGGTTTCCAAAACGTGTTTGCCGACTCCGGCAAGCGTCGCGTCAGGCGCGGCTTGCCGCAAATACATTTTCAAATCGCGGATAACTCGTTCAAAATGATAAGGTTTCATCAAACCGCGGCTGCCGATAGAACGCTCCGCTAAAATTATGACATCCTGACAAATTTGCTCAATCGCGGTTCTGAAAATTCCGGCGTAATTTAAAACTTTTGCAATTTTCAACTCACTTTTATCAATCAAATAGTCGTCAAAAATCCGGGCGGCTTTTTCCAGCAGCAAATTTCCCGTCTCGACGGCAATCGCCATTTCGCCGAGACGCGCCTGCTGAAAAGCGTCGTCCGTGCGCCGCAGATCGCGCAGGAATTCTCTGGTCAAATCGAAAAGCAATTCCGCCGCGCCGAGCTGGACGGCGGCGAAACGAATCGCGCCGCCGCCGAAAAACGGCTGACGGTAATAATCGTCCGGCTTTCCGATTAGTTCGTTTTCGGCGATTTCGACGCCGCTAAAATCAACCCGAAAACTGCGCGAAGACCGCATTCCGATTGGTTTCCACCACGAATCGTCAATCCGTGTCTCAATCTCGTCCATCGGCGCGACGAACATTTGCCAGCCGCCTTCCGGCAATCTTCCCGTCACAATCGGACGCGTTACAAAACCGACGCCGGACGCAAATGTTTTCGCGCCTTCGAGCCGAAATTTGCCGTTTTCAGTTGGAATAATTTTCACGCCGTCGCCGGCTTCCGTATTCCAAACGCCGAAAAGATGATTTTTTTCGACGGCATCAATCGAAAAACGTTCGATTTGCCGTTCGGTTCCGTATTCGCAAATAAGCTGCGCGGCGTTGAAATGACCTTCAAAAATGCGCCCGACGACCAGATTTCCGTAACCTAAATTTTTCAGCAAAGTTAAAAGCTGAACGGTTGTTTCGTTTTCAATTCCGAGTCCGCCGCCTGCGTATTTTGTCGGAAAAACCGCCTGCGCGATTCCGGCGCGAGCGAGTTCGGCAAAAGTTTCGGCGGGAAACGAATCGGCGCTGTCGGTCGCGGCGGCTTCACGCAGCGCGTTCGTTGAAATATCTTGAGCCGCGCGGATAAATTCCGCGATTGACGCGGCTCGTTTTGTTTGAAAACCTGTTGTCATACTCTATTTGTTCGGCTGAAATTCAATTTAATACTCGGTTTATTACGCTTTATAAATCAAAAAGCGACGGCTGCATCTGGTTTTTCGCGACGATTTTTTCCACTGTTTGACGATTGATTTTATTTTTACGCTCGACGATTTTCGCTTCGCGCTTTTCGTATCGCTCCCGCTTTGCGGCGGGCGCGAGCGAATTGTAAAACGAGCCGACGCCGCGCCGCTCGAACGCTTCGCGCGTTTGTTTCATAACCGTTTCGACGTGCCGCTCGTCGAGCCATTCGGGGAAATGTTTTTTGAATAAATCAAGCGTTAATTGTTTGTGATTCATCGCCGCAATCCAAACGCGTTTCGTGATAAAAGGCGCGAGATTTGCCGCAAAAATTTCAGGATTGAGCGGCAGAATCGGCATACACGACAGGCGCGTTTCGATTCCCGCGTCGAAATACGCTTTTAAGCCGCGTGTTCGTTCTAATAAAGACGGCGCTTTCGGCTCGAAAATCCGTTTTACGTCGTCGCGGTCGGTGTGAATCGAATAGCTGACCAGAACGCTCGTTTTTTTCGAGAGTTCCTGAAGAAGCGGAATGTCTCGTTTAATGTCGCGCGAAGTGCCGCGCGTCTGCACTTCGAGTTCGAGCGGCGGATTGTCGATAAAAAATTCAAGAATCGGCGGCACGAGTTTTAATTTTTGCTCAACCGGCATATAAATATCGGTTGCGTTGCCGAAATATATTTTCGATTTTTTCACGCGCTTGCGTTCTTTGTAAAGCAGTTCGACAAGATTGGTTTTATAATCGAGCCAATTGCCCCAGCCGGTTTTGTCCCATTTTTCGGTTGTTCTGCCCGTAAAAAAATTCATCTTTATCGCCGAGCAGAATTCGCAGGCAAACACGCAGCCCTGATACGGATTGACGGCGATATTATTCCCGTAAGTCGAAGACAGCGCGCTGCGGGCGACAATCGGTTTGAGCGTGAACGGCATAGTTCGATTTTACCAAAAATTTAATTTAGGATTTAACAATAGATTGTTGTCAAATTTCTTAATTTTAACGAACGTGATTGTCGTTCGAGAAGCGAATAAAGACGAACAAATTCTGTTAAAATCTGGTGTAAATACATTTTTTACCTGCAAAAAGACGACCGCTCGCCGAAGCAAAACGTCGCCCGCATCGCTGCGGATGCCGCCCTGATTGTTACCGACGATTTCCCGTGTTTTATCATTCCCGACCACAACCGCGCGATTGCGGCTTGCCCGAATGGGCGCGTAAGACGATGCGCGAACACGCCGATGACAAACGCGAAATCATTTATTCGCTCGAAGAAATGGAAGAGTGCCGAACTTATGACGAGTTGTGGAACGCCTCGCAGCGCGAAATGAACCGAAGCGGCGAGCTGCACAACTACGTGCGAATGCTGTGGGGCAAAAACGACTCTCGACCAGAATTTAGAACTGCAAACCCAAAAATCGACGATGTAATAAGTAAAAGACAAATTATTATTTTCATAATTTTAATTTTTATAAAGATTACGCGTGAATTCTGCGACATCGGTAAAACTACGCGCGTAAAACTCGCTCTTGAAACGCCTTCGTATATGTTCGTCTTCAAAAACTCTTCCGCCGAGCAGAACCGGAATTTCGAGCCTTGCTATTTTTTCTCTGAAATCTTTATAATCCCGCGACAATCGCTCTAAGTCATTTATTACCGTCGCGGAAATGCACACAAAATTCGGAGAATGCCGCAAAACCTCGTCAGCCAAACAATAGAGCGGGGTGGCTGCGCCGAAATTTATGATTTCCAAGCCTTCGTTTTCAATGGCTATTTGCGCCAAAAGCGTCGGCAGTTCGTGAAGGTCGCCTTCCATAGCGCAACATACTGCCAACCCGTTTTTCATTTCGGGGAGCGGAAGCGCGCTTCTGAGTTTGTATATGGCAGATATGGCGGTGCGAGTTGCCAGATGTTCCTGGCTCACGCTGATTTCCTCTCTGTGCCATAATTCACCGATTTCCTGCATCGCCGGACAAATAAAACGGTCGATTATTTCCGTCAGCGGCTTGCCTTCCAAATGCGCGGTAATAAAAAAGTTCGTTGCCGCTTCTTCGCCTCCGTTAATCAGCGATTGAAGAAATGCTGAATCGGAATAAACTTTTTTATCGCGGGTGCGGTTTGTCGTCTTGATAACGGATTCGTCGCCGTGACTTTGCTTTAGCCCAAGTCCCTGTTCGCGCTGAAAACGCGCGACTTCTTCGGCGCGAAAACGCCGATGCCCGCCGCTGGTCCGTTCGGATTTTAAAAGTCCGGCTTCTTCCCATCGTTTTACGGTCGCGTCGCTGACACGGCACAACCGCGCAACTTCTATCGTGGTAAAGCTTTTTATGTCTGCCATCTTTATTTATATATTGCCAAAGTTTTCCCTAATACATTAGAAAGGAGAAAGATTTCCCAACTCATAAAATCATTATAAACAAAGCGCACAAATCGCACAAATGTGAATTTTAGAGATAAGACTTTTTGCTTTGATATTTATTCCAGACATCAAATCTGTTAGACGCGTTGAAAGAAATCATTAAATGCATTTGACTCCTGCAAATATTTCTTATAACATTCAAATCGCACAAACCGCACACGACCATTGAATGCAGTTAGCCGTAATTTTGCGGAAACACATTAGCGATATTCGCCAGGAAACCGGGGAAATATCCCTAAAAACAAACAGGAACATTGAGCTTGACAGCTTAGAAACTTTTTCAAGGAGAAAAAACAATGACAGCAGCAGCAGCAACGCAAACAGCCGTAACGGAAACGGCACAGAAACATTCGGAAGGACTCGTCGCCCGGACAATAGAGGAACAAACCGCGAAATTGCCGTCGGACATATTTCTCTGGGGCGCGCTCGGGTCAATCGGCGTATCGCTTTATTTTGAGCTGAACGGCGAAACGCAGAAAAGCGCTTTTGTCAGCCGCTGGGTCTCGCCGTTTCTTCTGCTCGGAGTCTATAACAAACTGGTCAAATTAATGGGTTCAGACCGGGTTAACAAATAAGCAGTTCGATTTGAGTCGTCGGCGACGAGCAAAACAAAGGGGTTATGAAGACGTGAACAAAACAGCAGTAAAAATTATCAAGCGAAAAGATATGAAAGCGGAAGTGACGGCGGCGGCAAACGTCAAAGCACAAAATCCGTCCGGGCAAAAACTTGCGGCAGGAATGGGCGGAGAAAAAATCGAACGCCGTTTGCGCCGCAAGATGGCGGACACGGTTTCAAATTGGATTGCCGAGCGCAAAGAAAGTAACCGGACTAAAGAAATATCCGCAATTCGCAAGCTATTTGGAGACGAATCTTTATTAAGCAGAACAGCTTGAGCAAGAGAATTCCAACGGTGAAGACAATGACCGCTTTAGCGACTCGAACAATTCAAAAAACGGAGACTTCAACCATTCTGCGAAGGATTGCGGAGAAGGATAAAACTGCCGTTAAAGACTGCATTGATACTTACGGTAATTTCATCTGGACATTGGCGAGAAATCTGACCGCTTCGCGCGAAGAAGCGGAAGCGGCAACAGAAGAAATCTTTATTGATATTTGGCGATACTGCGAAAAACGCGCCCGCAATGCTCAATCAATCGAAAAAAAACTGATTTCGATGATTGCGCTGCGCCGGTTGATTAAAGTTTCTCAGCAAGCCAAACAAACGTCTATGGCAAACATAGATGCACCGAACGAACATGGGGCAGGAATGGACAGAATTTCACGATTCATTTAGAGATTCTGTCCATTATTTACATTTTTCGATTATTTTTTTGATTATTTAGGGAGTTTGTTTAAGTGGGACTTACGCAGTTGGCAAAAGCAAATAACGCGGAGGATTCGACAAAAATGCACCGAACGGCATCTCGAATAATACTTCATCAGCGAAATCTCCGGTCATACTGAAAATAATTTCCCGCGTCGCTTCCGGGTGAAACAAAATGCCGCAGGCGTTTTTGCCATAGCGAAACGCCTGATGTTCGGTTAATGATGAAGACGCTAATGAGACCGCGCCGACGGGAAGCTCGAAAACGTCGCCGTGCCAATGGAAAGCCGTAAATTGGTTTTCAACTGCCTTCCACAGCGAATCATTTCGAGTGGCGGCGGCTGACTTGACCGGACGCCAGCCGATTTCCTGATAATAGATAATAGATGCACATTTTGAAATTTTGATTTCGGGACGAGTTTTGCATCTGTTTCCAAGACCGTTTGGTACGTTTTTGAGGTAAAACTTTAAAGTGTCGAAAACGGGCGTTTTCGGGACAACGCAAATTTGGCTTTTTTAACATACGAAGACAAAAAAGATAAAATTTACTTAATTCTGGATTCAAAAAACGAAGATTCGTTTCCTAATCTATCAACGCTCGTCACACCAATCTTCTTAACTTTTCTATCAGCCGAAAGCGCGATTGATTTTTCCGCGGCGGGCAAAACCGAATAGCTCCAGCCGTTTTTGTCCTTCACCGAGACGACAAACCAGAACGCTTTTCTCGCGCCTCGTTCCGTCCAGACGGCGCGGATGAATTTTTCATCCGACGTAATTTTGACTTTCGGCGCAAGCGGTTTTGCGGTTTTTATCCAGGCGGATTGCGGAATAAGCGCATCTTTGGCATAAACCGTTTCGCCCAAAACCGTTTGAATTCCGCCTACATCGTTTCGCAAAGATTTGAAACTAAAATGAATCGCGCCGCGCGTTTCGGGCGAATTTGCGGTTAGCTTAATCTGGTTGGCGATTTCTTCGGCGGTGAAATTCATATTCGAGCCGATACGATATGTGGCGATTCCCGTCCAAATGTGATGGTTTTTCCGGTTCTGCGATTTCCACCAGTCGAGCAGAACGGGAAAAGATTGCTCTTTACGCGCCGTTTCCCAGTAAAGCTGCGGCGCGAGATAATCAACCGTTCCATCCTGCAGCCATTTGCGCGAGTCGGCGTAAAGTTCGGAATAAGCGTTAAGTCCGGCGATGTTCTTTTCGGGAACCGGCTGCCAGATTCCGAACGGCGAAATTCCATAGAGAATTTCCGGTTTTATTCGTTTTATCTCGCGCCCGACCGCTTCGATAAAATCGTTGACGTTTTTCCTGCGCCAGTCGTCGCGTTCCAGAGGCTTTCTTTTCTTTAGACTATTGCGGCTCAATCCTTCGACTGTCCGCAAATATTTTTGCCAATTTTTATCGTCGGGAAATTCAATTTTGTTGCTGCTCGCGTCTTTTTCCGGGTAAGGGTAAAAGTAATCGTCAAAGTGAACGCCGTCCACATCGTATCTTTTCACGACATCGGCGATGACGCTCAAACTGTAATCCTGAACTTCCTTATCGCTCGGATCGAGCCACAAATATTTGCCGTATTTTCTGACTAAATCGGGACGGCGTTTTGAAATATGATTTTCCGACACTGTTTTTGCCGACCGATGCAGCGCGCGATACGGGTTAAACCAGGCGTGAACCAGAATTCCGCGCCGGTGCGCTTCGGCAACGATAAATTCGAGCGGGTCAAACGACTGCGCTTTGCCCATCTCGCCCGTCAGAAATTCCGACCACGGCTCAATGTCCGATTTGTAAAGCGCGTCGCACTGCGGGCGAACCTGAAAAACGACGGCGTTTAATTTCAATCGTTTGGCAAGTTCCAGGTTTTCGAGCAGTTCCGCCTTTTGCTGCTCGACGGAAAGCGTTTTTTTCGTCGGAAAATCAATATTGTCAACCGTTGCAATCCAAACCGCACGAAATTCGCGCTCGGGTTTTGGCAAAGATTGGCTTGGCGCGGCGATATTGATGATGGTTAAAAGAAATAATATGAAAAATTGCTTGAACATTAGCATTTCGCTCCCGCTTCTGGAGGTGGTTATTTTACTTGTTCGACAGCCCGTTATTTACAAAGCTGCTTTCAAACAAAAACTACTTTTCGAGAATATATCTTTCACTCGGCTCGTCAAACTCAAAATAACTTAACTTTCCCGCAATGCAAGAAATAAATGTTCCGCCCCGACCGACTGTTTTTTGCAACGCTTCGGACAAAAGCATTTCTTGTGCGTCAAGTTCATAATCCGACGACATAACGCAGCATTTGTCAGACGCACCTTTCGACTTCAAAATGCGTTCAATAGATTCTGCCGTTTGCTGGTTCGGCGGAATCAAGGAAGCAAAACGCATATCTAAATCTTTAACATACTCAAGACCAAGTTTATAAAAATGTGTGTTTTTTATTTTAGAAGTAGTTTTACGTTCCGACAACCAAAGCGGGTTTGTCGTTCTGCCGCGTCGATGGGTCGTTGAACGAACATTTGCGTGGCTGAATAATTATCGCCGCTTGTCAAAAGATTATGAGCGGTTGACTGAAACCAGCGAAGTCTTTATTCAGGTAGCAATGATGCGTCTGATACTGCTTCGACTCAAGCCAAAACGAGTTTTCAAACAGCTTCTTAGAGAAAGCGGCTTGTTGGTTTTAAGGTCTTCAAACGTGCAAAATAATTGCCTTGCTTATGACAACAATGTTTTTGTAAATATCGAAGTTCCCGAAAGAATCCGAATAAGAGAAGGCGACATTTTAATTTGCGTCAGAGACGGAAGCCGGGACCTTATCGGCAAATCCGCAATAATTGACAAAAAGCTGAAGGCTTAACTTTCGGCGCATTTATGTCGGTTTTTAGAACGAAGTATTTTGATTATGTCTCTCATCTTTTTCAATCAAACATTTTGAAAAGACAAATTCGAGATAATTTAGGCGCGACAATAAACCAAATCACAAACAAAGATTTAGGTGCTTTTGAAATTCCATTTCCACCTGTTCCAGAACAAAAAGCCATCGCCTAAATCCTGAGCGAGATGGATGTGGAAATCGAGGCGTTGGAACAAAAGCAAGCCAAATATAAAGCCGTCAAGCAAGGAATGATGCAGGAACTTCTGACGGGCAAAACGCGGCTCGTCAAATCAGAAGTGCAAGCCGAAACGACAGGCGAAAAATCTGCGTAAAAATGTTATTATTCGGTTGTTATGCAAGTTATTATTTCAATTCCCGACAGGCTGGTTGAAAGTTTAGCCGAACGCCGAAATCTGCCGCGCCGAATGCTCGAAGCCTTTGCCATTGAAAGCTATCGAAGCGAACGCTTGAGTCTCGGACAAGTTGCCGAACTGCTCGATTTTTCGATTAACGAAGCAAATGAAT
>JBBPXZ010000083.1:0-5826 GCA_038200355.1 Pyrinomonadales bacterium
CAGCGTAAAAAGCGCTTCGGTTTTTTCTTTGCAGCTTTGCGCCATTTCGGGACATTTTTTAGTTTCCCGCAAAGGCGCCAACCTAGCAAAGGAAAGAAAGAGTATTCGCCGTTTAATAATCCATCGGTTTCTCAAATTCCACGCGGTAGAAAATATCGGACAATTTCAAACGGCTGTTGATTGATTCGATAACAAATTCGTGTTCGAGAGTTTTGTAAAAGCGATAATTCCAGCTTCCGTCCGCCTGCCTGGTGAAATGTTCGACGAGCGGTTTGTCCTGGGAAACGAGAATGTAATCGGTCAGCGTCGGATTCCAAAGCTGATAGCGATGAAATTTTTCGCCGCGGTCGAACATTTCGGTCGATTCGGAGAGAACTTCGATAATGACCTGCGGATTGAGAACAACGTCCTGAAACTCGTCGTGATATTCGGGTTCGCCGCAGATGACGACAATATCGGGATACGAAATCATTCCTTTGACGAGCGGGCGTTTAATAGGGAACATTCCGCTGCGAACCTTCGTGTCTTTGATTCGCAACCGGCAGGACGTGTCAATTAATCGACCGCCGAGCGCGACTGTTAAATTTACACAAATATCGCCGTGCGCGCCGCTTTCGCCCGCCATCGCGTAGATTTCGCCGTCGAAGTATTCGTAGCGCTCGTCTTCGGCGCGGTCGATTTTCAGGTAATCTTCAACTGTATAAAAAGGCTTGGTTTTTGCTAATGCCATAATTTCACCAATTTCGATGTTATCAAAATTCTGCCGCTTCCGATTATAAAATCCGTCGCGGCTAATGTTTTTCGCTACAAACGCCTGCCCGCGTCTTTCAATAACTCATAGCCTTCCGAACGCGCGACGAACGTTGCCGCCGTTAAATCGCCGACGACGTTAAGCGTTGTGCGGCACATATCTAAAATTCTATCGACACCGAGAATAATGGCAATCAGCGCGGGATTAACTCCAATCATTGCAAGAATTCCGATGATGAACGGAATCGAGCCGCTTGGGACGCCAGCCGTTCCGATGCCGCCTAAAATTGCCAAATATACAACCATCAACTGCGTTCCGAGCGACAAATCGACGCCCGCCAGCTGCGCCAGAAATAAAACCGTGATGCCTTCGTAAAGCGCCGTTCCGTTTTGGTTCGCGGTCGCGCCGACGGTTAAGACGAAACTGTTGATATGCGCCGGAACGCCCAGATTTTCTTCGGAAATTTTCAGAGCTGTCGGCAAAGTCGCGTTTGACGAAGAAGTTGAAAAAGCCGTAACGATAACCGTGCGGATGCGGCGGAAAAATTCGAGCGGGTTGATTTTCGACAAAAACCAGACCGAGAGCGAATAAACGCCGAACATATGGATTGAAAGACCGAGCAGAACCGTCGCCACAAACCAGCCGAGCGCGCCGAGAAGGTCGATGCCGAACCGCGCCATATTGGTAAAAATCAGACAGGCGACGGCATACGGCGCGAACTTCATTATGATGTCGATAATCTTCGACGTTATTTCAAAGATCGCGTTCATTCCGCGCACGAACGGCGCGCTAACCTCTCCGGGCAAAAGGGTTATGGCGATGCCGACAATCAGCGCGAAAAACATTATGTGAAGCATATTCGGGTTTTCGCCCGCGATTGAACTGAAAACATTTTTCGGCACGACGGTTTTAACGACCTGCATCAGCGCCGAATCGGTGTTCGTCGCCTGGTCTTTCTGCTGTGTTTCCACTCGCTTTGCTGCGTCGCCGCCGAACTGCGTTTTCATCTGCTCGGCAATCACCGGATTAATGCGCTCGCCCGGACGCATCGTGTTCGCCAAACCCAGACCGATAACGACGGAAATCGCCGAAATCACCAGACAATAACCGAACGATTTCAAACCGATGCGCCCCAGTTTGCGAATATCGCCGATGCCCGCGACGCCGACGACGAGCGACGAAAAAACAAGCGGCACGACAATCATCAGCAGCAGATTCAGGAACAATTGACCAATCGGCTCGGTGAAATTTTTGATAAACCAGACGAGGTTGGCGTTGTCGCCGCCCGCCGCCCAATTAACCGCGATTCCGCCGACCACGCCGACCAGCAAGCCGATTAAAATTTTCGTGTGGAGCGCCAAACCCGTCGGCTGGTCATCGGTTTTGTCGTCCAAATCCGTGTTCAGCTCACGCTCGTAAGCGTGTTCGTCCGTCTTAAGTTTTTTCGGTTCGTTTTGTTCGTTCATTTTAATTTAAATAAAGAGAGCGTCATCTTTCGGAAGACGGCGCGTTTTTAGAAAATATTCCGCAAAGTTTTTAAGAAAAACCGCGTTTGAAGACGGCGGTTGTCTCGAATGTTTTGCATAAGATACTACATCTGTCCGAATAATTGAAATTTAACCGGCTTTCCGAATTAAACAATTTTTCAAATCCTGCCTGAAAGCCGTTTCAAAAACGTCAATCAGCCTTTTTTGCGTCCAGCTGCGTTTTCCTTTGCCGCTTTGCGCCTTTGCGGGACGTTTTTTAATTTCCCGCAAAGGCGCAAAGCTTGCAAAGTGATGTAAAGCGATTTTTTAAATTGCTTTTAATATCGGCGATTTTGTTTATAATGAATTTCAAACAATTCTGGAGGCATTTTATAAATTTATGAAAAACGAAACATTGAATTTCACGACCGCAAAAGGCGACACGACCGCTTACGTCGCCTTGCCGAAGGGCGAAAATACCGGCAAATCCGTTATTATAATTCACGAATATTGGGGCTTGAACGATAATATCAAAGACATCGCCGGGCGTTATGCCGCCGAAGGCTTTACGGCAATCGCGCCGGATTTGTATCACGGCAAAGTCGCCGAAAGTCCGACGGAAGCGGGCGAATTGATGAACGCGCTCGAACTCGAAGACGGACTCGACACGATAAAAAACACGATTGTCAAAGTGCAGGAAAAATACGACGCGGCGCACATCGGCATCACCGGATTCTGTATGGGCGGAACTTACGCGCTCCAGGCGGTTTGCCACCTCGAAGACCTGAACGCCGCCGCGCCTTTTTACGGCGACATTCCCGACGAAGCGACTTTGCGGAATTTGAAAACGCCCGTTCTTTTCATTTCGGGAATAAAGGATAAATGGATAAATCCCGAACGCGTCCGTGAGCTGGAACTCGCCGCGAAAAATAATCTGCTGCCGGTCAAAACCGTCGCCTACGAAGCCGACCACGCGTTTTTCAACGACACGCGCCCGGAAGTCTACGATGCGGACGCGGCAAAAGACGCCTGGAAAAAAGTCATCGCGTTTTTCAATGAAAATCTCGCGCCGAAAGAAATTCCGTTGAATACTATCGAACCGATTAAAGAGTAAAGAAACGGAATGCGGATTTCACGGATTTTGACGGATTTGCACAGATTTTTTTATTCATATCAGCGTCAATCCGCGTCTTCCGCGTTCTATTTCTTCTTTCAACAAAACAAAAATCTCCGCCAATGAAAAAATTTCTTTTAATTTGTCTTACCGTTTTCTGTTGTGCTTCTCCGCAAATTTTAGCGCAGAAGATTCCCGTAAATGTTTTGGTGCGAATCTCCAAAGCCGAAGATGAGTTGCGATTCGATACGGTTCTGGAAGATTTGATGAAAAATCCGAGCGCCGCAATCCGCGCTCGCGCCGCGCTCGCTTCGGGCAGAACCGGCAAAGATGCGGCTATTCCGGCGCTGATTGATTTGCTTGAAAAAGATTCGGACGCGAAAGTTCGCGCGGCGGCGACGTTCGCGCTCGGCGAAATCGAATCAATCAAAGGCGCGGACGCTCTTTTGAGCGTTTTGAAAATGCCGGAAACCGCGCCCGAAGTTCGCGCCCGCGCGCTTGAAGCCGCCGGAAAGATTGCCGTCGCCGTCGCGCTCGCCGATAAAAAGAAGTCGGAAGAACTCGGCGCGGCGATTTTGACCGTTCTGGACGATGAAGGCGTCAAACCGAAACCCGATACGGAAACGATTCTGCTCGGTCTGACGGCGATTCTACGCGCGCGTCCCGAAAACGGCGAATTTATCGCGGCGAAATTTTTGACCGCTTCCGATGCGCGAATTCGCGCCGACGCCGCTAATACTCTGTCTCGTTTGAGAGCGAAGAATGCCGCCGAACCGCTTCGCGCAATACTTTTTAAGGACAAAGACCCAATCGCCAGAGCAAACGCGGCGCGCGCTCTCGGCGCGGCGGAAGACAAAGACGCGTTCGATTTACTGGTCGGAGTAGCTTTAAACGGCGAAGACGCGCGCGTGCGGGTTTCGTCAATCCGCTCGCTTGCCAATTTAAAAGACGCCAGAGCCGCCGACAAATTACTTGAACGCGCCGAAATACTTTTAACGAATTACAAAAAATCCAGGTTCGCCAATCCGTCTGAGAAAAACGAACTGCTCGAAATTGCGGCGACTCTGGGCAGAATTCTGCCGAATACAAACAATCAAAAAGCCGTCGATTTCTTAACGACTTTCCGTAGCCTCGACAAAATAAGCTCGCCCGAAACCGAAATCGCTTTAGCAAGAATATCGCCGGCAAATTATCTTAAAATTTCGGAAAACATCGAAGTAGAAAAGAAAACCGACATCAGCTTTCCAAAAAACAAAGTTACATTTCCGGGCTGGCAAAAACTTTCCGCCGTCGCTCAAGGGCTTGGCGAACTGTCAAATTCGGCGAAACAAAAAGTGGAAGCGCAGAAACGATTACGCTTTCTTGTCGATAAAACGGACAAGATTACAATTGCTTACCCGGATGTTCTTCGCGCTTACGCAAATTTTAAGACTGATGATTTACCGGAAGTTTTGCGCAAATATCTCAAACACGGCGACGTAATCGTGCGCGCGACAGCCATCGAGCTTCTTGGCGAACTGCCGCCGGAACAAATACGTTTCGGCGATTTTTTAGATTCTTTTCGCATTGCGCTCGAAGACGAGAAATTGAATGATGCTTTATTAGCGACAATCGAAGCTGTCGGGAAACAGAAAACCGAGCAAGCCGTCGATTTTTTAAAGGACAGACTTTACGCATTGTCGAAATGGAATCCGCGTTACGGAACATCGAAATACTTGGCTCGCCGCCGCATTATTTCATTATTGAAGGAAAAGGGCGCGGGCGATTTTTTGGACAAACTCGGAACGGTCGATTCGATTTTTAGGCAGGCAGATTATACCCGCGCCGTCTCGCGTAAAAGCGCAAGCGCGATTTTAACGACTGAAAAGGGAAGTTTTACAATCGAATTCTTTCCCGAAGACGCGCCTTTGACGGTTGATAATTTTATTAAACTCGCCCGCTCGAATTATTTCGACGGCTTGGCGATTCACCGCGTCGTGCCGAATTTCGTTGTGCAGGACGGCGACCCGCGCGGCGACGGAAACGGCGGTCCGGGCTGGCAAATCCGCGACGAGATAAATATGCTGCCGTTTGAACGCGGCGCGGTCGGAATGGCTTTGTCGGGCAGGGACACGGGCGGCTCGCAGTGGTTCGTTACGCATTCGCCGCAGCCGCACCTTGACGGCGGCTACACGGTTTTCGGGCGTGTGAACGAAACGGATATGAAAGTCGTAGATAATCTTGTGCGCGGCGATAAAATTTTGAGCGTGCGAATTATTGAAGGCGATTTGCCACAGAGAATACAGAGAATACAGAGAAAGAAAAATTAATCACAGATTGTATGAACAGCTCAAATCAAACAAATCGATGCTTTACTTTATTCTTTGAAACACGCAGGTCAAAACCTTGCACTTTTAGTGCAAGACTTTCAGTAATTTCCGCTAAAATCTATTCGAGGCTAGCGAAAGATGAAAGAGAACCGAAAAGGCTCGCATACAAAAAGTAGATTGACCGCG
>JBBPXZ010000084.1:0-58679 GCA_038200355.1 Pyrinomonadales bacterium
AACGCCGGTCGCGGACGGCGACAAGATGATTTGTATGATAAATCTGCCGCTTGGCTTTGCGCGCAAAAAGAAAAAAGCCCGCGCTTGTGATGCGCGGGCTTACAATCTGAGAAAGGAAGGAAACAAAAAACTAAACTACATACTCGCCTTTTGCCTGACCGAGCGCGGCGAAGTTTTCCGAGACGTTCAGGTTTTTATATGACGTTTGCGCGTCGATATAGTCCTGGTTTGCCCGCGCTGTGTCGAGCGCCTGTTTTGCCGCCTGATAGTTCGCGTCCGATTCCAGAGCGGTTCTCAGCGCGGCGTTTGCGTCCTGCGCGACAACCCGCAAAGGCTCGTGCGGCTGGCTTGCCGTTTTGAATGCTTCGCTCGCTTGAGTTACAGGCGCGGAATAAGTTGTTAAATCGTCAGCCGGTTCGATTAAACCGTCAACGACTGCTTGAATCACCGCCAACTGCGCGGCATCTACAACGCCGTTCGCGTCGCTCGAAATCGGCAGAATATTCGGCGAATTGTTCGGATTGCGAAACATAATGTTCACCGTCTGCCCTTTTCCTCTGGTCTGCAAGTCCGCGACAATCGCGTCCAGGCGGTCTTGAATATTTTGTCCTGTCATAAAAATTTACTCCTTTTGAATTAGATTTGCTAATTTAACTAGCACGTCAATTATAAGTTATGCTAATATAAATATGCAAGGCTTCTGCCCGTAAATCGAAGGAGTTTTAATTCATTTATGCCGACAAAAAATTGGAAATGCGTCAGTAAATTCAGATTATTTACAATCGTCGGATTTTCCGTCTTAACATCGCTGTCGCTGTCAATCAACGATTCGCTGTGGACAGCGAAAGACGCGGCTTCCGCCGTTCTGCAGGCGTTAATCGCCGGATTCGCTTATCTGCAATGCCCGACGATAAAAAGCGAACCGGACGAAGATAAAAAGGAGTGTTAGAGAAATGGAAGAATATTTTATTTCGATGGGAATTTCGGTAATTTTGAAATCGCTAAAAAGTGAGACGATGCGCCGGAAGTTTGAAAACGCTTTTCTGAAAATCCGCAACGCAATCAATACGGCGTTTGCCGACAATCCGAAGTTTCAATGATGTATTCGCGGGAAAAAATTTCTTCGATTAACGAAATGCGTCTATCGGACGTGAAACCGATTCTGGCGGAAAAATGCCGCGCCGTTATTCAGCTCGCGGCAAACGAAGGCTTTACGCTCGTCGTTACGCAGGGCTTCCGAACCGTCGCCGAACAGGACAAACTTTTTCTAATCGGTCGGCGCGGCGTCAAAGGCGAAAGAAAAGTTACGAACGCTCGCGGCGGCAGGTCGAACCACAATCGCGGCACAGCGGTTGATTTCGCTTTTGTCGTCGGCGGGGAAATCTCTTGGGACGAAAAACTCTACGCCAACCTCGGACGCTGGGCGCGGGCAGTCGGTTTGAGCTGGGGCGGCGATTGGCGCTCGTTTGTCGATTTGCCGCACGTCGAATTATAAGCCGCGCGCGAATTAACGGTTTTGCTGACAATCGGCTTAAAGCCGAAATCCGCCGGTAAACGCCGAACGCCAGCGCGCCGAGTTTCCCCCGTTTATACCGCGAAAATTGAAAAAGCGGATTTGCTGAACAATCGTAAGACGTTCGGCAAATCCGCGTATTTAGAGAAAACTAAAATGGTGCTTAGGGCGGGAATCGAACCCGCACACCCCGAAGGATACAGGATTTTCTTACCAACTACGGCTTTCGCCGCTTACTTTTTTTTTAGAAAAGTAATTTGTGGTCTGGACTATGCCTTTGCCTTTTACTATTTTCATAGCAGTCAGGCAGGAATCGTCTAGTCTCTACACATTTATCGGAAATTATGAAGCTGAGAAAATATACCGCAGAACAACTTGAAAAAGCCGTTAAAGATTCATTTTCTTTAGCTCAAACCCTGAAAACGCTCGGATTGAATCCTTGCGGCGGAAATTATCTCGTCTTAAAAAAAGCGATTGCTCATTTTAATTTAGATATTTCCCATTTTACAGGGCAAATATGGAACAAAGGCGTAAAAACCGGAACAAAACAGCCGACTGAAAATTATCTGAACAATAATATTCGCATCGGTTCATTCAAATTAAAGAAACGATTGCTCAATGAGAAAATAATTCCTTTTGAGTGTTCAAACTGCAAAAGAACCGAATGGCTCAACCAGCCGATTCCGCTTGAACTTGACCACATAAACGGAAATTCTCTTGATAATCGTTTGGAGAATTTGAGATTGCTTTGTCCGAATTGCCACGCCTTAACCCCGACTTATCGAGGAAAAAACATAAAATCCAAATTTAGCTCGGCGTTGCCATTTTAAAGGTTTCACCGAATTTGACTCCATTCATACGGAAGATTTCGCTTCCGATGCTCAAATAACTAAGTCCTGTGCGTCTACCTATTCCGCCACCCAAGCACGGAGAAAAGATTAGCACGCTTTTTTTTCAAGTTCAAAGACGTATGTTTAAATTGTAGAGTTAAAGGGGGAAAACAAAGTATAATGACAAAATCGCAGATTACCGCGTTACTTTTGGCGGACAGCGTTTTTCAAAAGCAATTATGGAACAGTTAGCCTGGATTTTCTGGATTATTTTGGGCGTGATTTTTATTATTGCCGAGATATTCACGTTTGGCTTCGTGCTTTTCTGGTTCGGACTCGCGGCGCTGGCGGCGGCGTTTGCCGCGTGGCTCGGTCTGGGTTTCGGTTTGCAGTTTTTGATTTTTGCCGTCGTGTCAATCGTCCTGACCGCTATGTCGCGGACGATTTTCGCCGGTTTATACCGGAACGATGACGAAAACGCGCTTAAATCTGGAATGGATAATCTGCCCGGACAAATCGGAACTGTAACCGTTTCGAGCAGCGGCGCGCTGGGCGAAGGCGCGGTTAAAGTTTATGGGTCAATCTGGACGGCGTTTCCGGCGGACGGCAAAAAACTTCTTGAAGAAGGCGAAAAGGTCGAAGTCGTTTATGTCAAAGGTTCGTCGATTTACGTCCGGCGCGCCGGCGAGCTTCCCGAATGGCGCGGCACGGACACGTAGAAATTGCGAATTTCAAATTACGAATTGAAGAACAGATTGCAACAATTCGTAATTCGTATACTGCTTAAAGTATTTCCGCCGTGTCCTGGTCGGCGGTGTCGTGAATGTTTCCGAAATCTACAATCTCTAATTTGATGTTTTCTTCGGTCGGTTCGGGTAAATTTTCGCCCGCCAGCTTTGCTAAGATTAAAGTAATATTGTCTTCGCCGCCGCGCTGGTTGGCTAATTTCACCATCTCGGCGCAAGCCGTTTGCAGTTGGTCGATATTATTTAAGATAATTTTCTGCATATCGCCGCTGCCGATTTTATTCGATAAACCGTCGCTGCATATCAGCAGAATGTCGCCGCGCCGCGCAGCTAAACGAGCGGCGACCGGATAAATTTCGTTCTGCGCTCCGAGAGCCTGGAGAATAACGTTTTTAAGCGAGTGCGTTTCGGCTTCTTCCGGTGTTATTTGATTGGCGTCAATCAGCTGCTGGACGAGCGACTGGTCTTTTGTAATCTGATAAATCTTAGCGGCGCGAACCAGATAAGCGCGGCTGTCGCCGACCTGCACCAAATCGATTGTTTCGCCCGTCAAGCCGACGCCCGTGAAAGTCGCGCCCATACCGTTATACTGCCGGTCGGAGCGTCCCTGTCGGTGAATTAAATGGTTGGCGTAGACGGTCGCTTCGTAAAGTTTGCCGACAAGCGAGTTATCGACTGATTCGGGAGAAACGGTTTTCTCCAAATCTTCGTCGAGAAACTGACGGCTGACGGTTTCGACCGCCATTTTGCTGGCGACTTCGCCCGCCAGCGCGCCGCCCATTCCGTCCGAAACGGCTAAGACGACGACGCCTGCTTCGACCTCGAATTTTTGCGATTCGATGATAAATTCCTTCGCTTCCGGCGAACCCGTCCAGATTTTCGAGCCGGAAACGTCGAGCAGAAGATAATTATCTTCGTTGCCTTTACGAACTCGCCCGACGTGCGATGCGGCGTGTGTTTCAACAATCATAGATAGTGGATATTAGATAATGAAAAGCGAAAAGCGAAAAGTGAAAAGTGAAAAGTTAAGAGCCGCTTATCACTATTTACTATTCGTTTTCCACTTTTCACTGATTAAGCGCCTGGTCTAAATCTTCGATTATGTCTTCGATGTCTTCGACGCCGACTGAAACGCGAACCAAACCGTCGGATATTCCGAGATTTTGGCGGCGGTCGAGCGGAATCGACGCGTGCGTCATCGACGCCGGATGCGAAATAAGACTTTCGACGCCGCCGAGACTTTCGGCTAAAGTGCAGAGCCTGACCGATTCCAAAACCTTTCTGGCGTTTTCGAGCGAGCCGGTTTCAAACGAAACCATTCCGCCGAAGCCTCGCTGCTGGCGTTTGGCGATTTCGTGCTGCGGGTGCGACGCCAAGCCGGGATAATAAACTTTCTGCACCTTCGGGTGTTCGGCTAAAAAGGCGGCGACGGCGCGCCCGTTGCTGTCGTGCGCTTCCATTCGCAAGGCGAGCGTTTTCGTGCCGCGCAGGACGAGAAACGAATCGAACGGCGAGAGAATCGCGCCGACGCTGTTTTGAATAAACCCAATCCACTCGGCATCTTCTTCATTATTGAGCGCGACGAATCCGCCTACTCCGTCCGAATGACCGTTTAAATATTTGGTCGTCGAATGAACGACAATATCGACGCCCCAATCAATCGGGCGCTGTAAATACGGCGACATAAATGTATTGTCGCAGACAACCTTCGCGCCGTGAGCGTGCGAGATGTCGGAAACCGCCTGCAAATCCGTAACCGTCATCACCGGATTTGTCGGCGTTTCGACAAAAACCATTTTCGTATTCGGCTTAAACGCCCGTTCGATATTCGTCGCCTCGGACGTATCGACCAAATCAAATTCGACGCCGTAATCGGCAAGCACGCGGCTGAACAGGCGAAACGTGCCGCCGTAAGTGTTGTCGCCTAAAATAACGTGTTCGCCGCCTTTGACGAGTTTTAAGGTCGCGTCGATTGCCGACATTCCAGACGCAAACGCGAAGCCGTATTTGGCGTTTTCGAGCGCGGCGATGTTGGTTTCGAGCGCCGAGCGCGTCGGGTTCTGCGTTCGGGCGTATTCAAAACCTTTATGTTTTCCTAACGCTTCCTGCGCGTAAGTCGATGTTTGATAAATCGGAACGGAAACCGCGCCCGTCGCGCTGTCCGGTTCGTTGCCCGCGTGAATTGCCGTCGTTGAAAAACCCATAAATAAAATGAAAAAGAATGCGGAATGTAAAATAAAAACTGCCGTGCCTGATTCTGTCTTTGAATCGCTTACTTCAATTAAACACTTGTTTTAACGAGGCTTTATGGTAACTTGCAACAAAAAAAATTGCAACAGGCACGCAAATCGCGCGGCGGCTGTAAATAACGGTTCGGCGGTCGGACGCCCGATAGATTTCTTTCATTAACGATTGACGATTAACGATTTACCGGCGGCGATTTGATAATTGAATTTGACGGATTCGCCTGTTTCTGCAAATATTTCTTTCAATCGGGCGAAAAATAGTTAAAATAAATAAGAAGTTCTTCGCAATCTAAATAAAAAGAGGATAAATAATGACAACGAGAGAGCCGGAAGAAGCGCTCGCGCCTTCGGAAAAGCGCAGCTCAGACCGTAAAAAACTGATTGTCAACGTCAAGTATGAAGGCGGCGACGGCACGGGCATCGCCAACACGCGCGACATCGGCATCGGCGGATTGTATATGCTGACCGATGCGCCGCTCGAAACCGGAGCGCCGCTTTTTTTGTGGATGACCGTCGGCGGCGAGGAACTCGGTCTGGACGGCGTTGTAACTTACACCGACCCCGGACACGGCGTCGGCATCCGGTTTCAGGCTATGTCGGAAAAGAACGAGGAAATACTTAAAAGGGAACTGCACCTGGAATAACGGATAACGGATAACGGATAACGGATAACGGATAATGAAGAAATTGTTTTTACATTATCCATTATCCATTATAAAAACATATGTTTGAACAATTTACGCTCGGAATCGAGGAAGAATTTCAAATCGTTGACCCGAACACGCGCGAACTGAAATCGCACGTCTCGGAAATTCTGGACGAAGGCAGACTGCTGCTCGGCGAAAAGATAAAGCCGGAGATGATTCAATCGATGATTGAAGTCGGCACGGGCGTCTGCGCCAATATTCAGGAAGCGCGCGAGGACATTACGCGCCTGCGCTGCATTATTTCGTGGCTTTCGCGCAAAAAGGGAATGGAGATTGTCGCCGCCTCGACGCATCCGTTTTCAAAATGGAGCGAGCAGGAGATTTTCGACGACGAGCGTTACGAATTCCTGGTCGAAGAACTGCAAATGGTGGCGCGTTCGCTTCTGATTTTCGGACTGCACGTTCACGTCGGCATCGTCGATTTAGACCGGCGAATTCACATTATGAACGCGGCGCGTTATTTTCTGCCGCACGTTATGGCGTTGACCAATTCCAGCCCGTTCTGGCTCGGTCATCACACGGGATTGAAATCGTATCGCTCGGAAGTTTTTAAAAAATTTCCGCGCACCGATATTCCAGACCATTTCGATTCTTACGCCCAATATCAGCGCTACGTCGATTTGCTCGTCAGTATGAACTGCATCGACAACGCCAAAAAGATTTACTGGGATTTGCGCCCGCATCCGTTTTTCCCGACTCTGGAGTTTCGCGTCTGCGATATTCCGACGCGCGTTGACGATACAATCGCCGTCGCCGCGCTTTTTCAGGCAATCGTCGCCAAACTGCACACCTTAAACGACAAGAATCTCGGCTTTCAGCTTTATCATCGCCGCCTGATTCAGGAAAACAAATGGCGCGCCGTCCGCTGGGGCTTGCAGGGAAAGATGCTCGATTTGGGCAAGCAGAAGGAAGTTCCGGCAGTCGATTTGATTCGCGAGCTGCTCGATTTCGTTGACGAGGTTGTCGATGATTTAGGGTCGCGCAAAGAAATCGAACACATTCACACCATTTTAGAACGCGGAACGAGCGCCGACGAACAATTGAAAGTCTGGGAAGAAAACAACCACGATTTTCAGCCGGTCGTCGATATGCTGATTAAAAACACGATGGAAAGCGTGCCGGAAAACTGTTTCGATTAAATAATCTAAAATCTTCGCGCGCGAAAAATGCCGGCGTTCAGAGCGTCGGTATTTTTTTGAAATAGTGTGTTAAACAACAAAAAACAAATATTGACACGGTTTAATTAAACTGATATAAACCTTAAGGGAGTCTTTGATTCGTCCGCGGGAAAGCCATCGCATTTGCCGGTCATTCTGGAGAAAGCAACACAAATGAAAAAGAGAAGTTCAATTTCTCAGCGCGGTTATTCCTTAATCGAGATAATGATTGTTCTTGTAATTATGTCGATTATAGTTACCTTTGCCGTCGCCCGCTTCGGCAGCGCCAACACAAATTTCAAACGGCAGAACATTTCCCGCGAGCTGAAAGTCAATCTCGAACGCGCCCGCTTCGATTCGGTCAAACGCCGCGCCGAAGTGGTCGGCACAGTCGATTCCAGAGCGGAAGTAAAGATTACAAGTCCCACCTCGTTCACGGTTAAAACCGACATAAATCAAAACGGAACGCTCGACGCTTCCGATACCAAAACGATAAATTTCGCCGGACAAAGCAATATTAAAATCGTCGATAGAGACAATGACGGCAAACAGCTGTTCGATTTTCCGGTAACCATAAAATTCGACCGCTACGGGCGCATCGAGGCTAAAGACAGATTGGCGAAGGACATAACGCCGCTTTTTACCATCAGCACCGACGAAGCCGCCAACATCTCCGCCGCCAACGCCGACGTGATTTACGTCTCGCCTTCGGGAACGGTCGCGATGCTTAAAGGCGGCGAGAGCAACCCGACCTTTACCAGTCCGGCGGGCATTACGGTTGTCCCCGTCGATACGCAAATCAACAACAGGATTCGCGTAAAGTCATCCAATTCTTCCTATTAAGCCCGCTGCCGCATTTGAACAGCGCCGGGCAAATATCATTGACGCGAATTTTCCATTCCGCTATAGGTTTTATGAATCAAGCAAAAGAAAATCTCTCCGGCTGTAAATTACCGGACGACAATCGAATCGGGCAAAAAGGTTTTTCGCTCGTCGAAGTAACCATTGCAATGGTTATTTTCCTGATTGTCCTGCTCGGAGTTTTCGTTACATTCACCTACGCCATTACATACAATGCCGGAAATAATTCGCGGGCGCAGGGGCTGGCGGTTCTTCAGCAGGAAGTCGAACTGCTCAGAAGCGCGAAATTTACGTCCGGCATAACCGATTCGAGTTTGTCGGGCGGCAAGAAAGCGGCACGGATTGTTACCTCCGCCGATAACAGCCGGTTTCGAGTTGAAATTACGATTGACGACGAGCCGGAGACAAAAAACATTATCGAAGTCGATGCGACCAAAAAGATGAAGGAAATAACCGTTAAAGTTACGCTCGACAACCCGACGCCCGGCTGGCAGACATCGCTTCCGGCAATCGTTGTCCTGCAGCGCGTTCGGGGAAATTAAACGAAGATGGAAATGAAACAGTTGAAAAAAAGTTTCGGCGTCGCCGGATTCTCCTTGCTTGAACTGCTGATTGCTATGTCGATAACGCTGCTGCTGCTCGGTTTGGTTTCCGGGCTTTTCGCCCGCGCGCTCGGCATACGGGCGCGCGAAAGCCGCCGCACCGACGCGCTGACCTCGGCACAGGCGGCGCTCAACGTTATGTCGCGAGAAATTTCCAATTCCGGCTACGGAATAGTTTATAATCCGACGACAACCGGCGGGGCGATTCCGAGCAACGGAATCATAGTCGGCGAATCGGGAACGCAGAGAATACATTTTCGCGCCAATATAACAAATGAAGGGGCGGCGGGAGCGGCAACCGCCAGTCCGGGCGAAGACGTAACGTATTTTTTCGACGACGACACCAAATCAATCGTGCGTTACGACGCGCACGGTATTGATGAAACTACTCCCCTAACATCAGTTGTCGTCAACGGCATCAGCGAAGTTAAATTCGGTTATTTCGATTACGTCGGCAGCAGTTCGACGCCCATTCCGAATAACGCGGACGGCGCGTCGAGTCCGACGGTTAATACCGGACGCGTGCGGATAACCATCACGGTTACGCTCGACCCGGTGCAGGGACAGCCGAACAGCGCCGTTACGTTCAGGTCTGACGTTACGCTGAGAAATTCAGGTTATATGCTTAAACAGTATTAATAATTTCCGAACGGCTTTAACAGGAGTTTTTATGGAAGAAATCGACACACCGAAATTAAAAAACAGAGACGGCGAAAAAGGCGCCGCAATGGTGATGGTGCTGCTTATATCGTTTCTGCTTTTGATAGCAAGCGCCGGAATTCTACTGGAAAGCTCGATGAACACGGCGAACGTGTCGGACGCGACCGCCGACCAGCAGGCTTACGGCGCGGCTGAGAGCGGCATCCAGTCGGCGCTCAACGTGCTGCGCGGCAACGTCAAGGCTAACCCGCAGTTTGATACGACGAAACTGTCAAGCAGTCCGGTCAATCGAATAGATTATATAAAGGCGTTAAAACTGGATTCTTCAAACTTGTCGGCAGCCGAAAGCAGCGAACCGCGCCTTTCGCGCTGGGGATTAAAATACACAAACGACCGCGTCAGCATCAGCGAGACGGAATCATACCGCATATCTCTGTCTGACCCCGACAGCACAAGCGTTTCGACTACTTACAACACGGTTTCGGACGGTTCGGGAATCTACGACACTTCGGTTTCGCCTGCGGTCTACAAACTGGCAAAAACATTCGGCAACGGCACCAGTACGGCGACGATTGCATATAACCCGGAAACATCGAGCGTTGTAAAATTCGCGGACGGAAACACGGGCAGCTTCGGCAATTTTCAGGTGTCGGTTCCCACGGGCAGCGCGGGCGCGGACATTCCCGAAACCCGCTTTCAAATCGTCGTAAATATGACCAATCCTTATAAAGGAACAAGATCTATGTATGGAATTATCAAGGCAGGCAGAATTCAATCCGGCTCGGTTACCGCCAGCCTCGAATTTTATTCTCCGGCTTTTATTCTGTATGGAAGCACCCTCACGCTCGCCGCCCGCTCAATCGCTTTGACGCCGCCGAATGTCAACGGAGGAAAAACGCCGATTACCGGCTCGATGACGCCGGTCGAGCCGCAGCGAATACTGATTAGCTCGACCGGCTTCGGACCGCGCGGCGCGCGCAAGCAGCTCGAAGCGATGGTGCAGAAAAGCAATTTCAACGGTTTGTCGGCGCCCGCCGCGCTGACAATGGTCGGCTCAAGCACCGGGTTTGTTTTCGACGCCGGAAATTCAATAAACGTTTTGTATTCAGGCGACGATTACGCTTCCTCGGTTAATATTCCGTCTATCGGCGTAACCAACGCCATCAATCTAAAGGAGGTCAACGACAACCTTCCGAAAACCGCGCCGAATCCGCCGCCGACCGACGTTACTTACGAGATGCCCGACTGGTTGTTAAGCCCCGCGAAACTCGACGCGCAGATTAAAGAATATTTCGATGTTGCCGTCGCCAATCAGCGCATTTTCGGCTCCAACGGGCTGACCGCGCCGAACTTCGGCGACAATTTTACGGCGACGGGAATCACTTTTATCGACGGCGACGCCAGCTTCAGCGGTTCGGGCGGCGGCATTCTCATCTGCACCGGAAAGCTGACCTTAAACGGAGGCGTCGATTTCAACGGCTTGATTATCGTTACCGGTGCGGGCGGTTTCGACCGGAGCGGCGGCGGCGGCGGAAGTTTGCAGGGAAACACCGTCATCGCTCCATATGCTAAAAGCCGAATGTATAAATCCGACGGCAAAACCCCGGCGGACAAAGACGGCATCGCCGCCGCCTCGTTTCTGGGTCCGAAATACGACATCTCCGGCGGCGGCAACTCCGAACTGCGGTATAATTCAAGCAGTGTTGACAACGGTCTGACAGCTGTCAGCAATATCGTTTTGGGCGTTGCCGAAAAGTAATGCGCCGAAAAACCGGTGTGAAAAGTTTCGGCAATCCGCGCCGGTTTTGCCTTTATCCGTTTCCTGTTTCAATTCCCGGAACATCTTTCATTAACTTTGTCCAAACCCGTTAATCAATGAAATCTTCAGTAATACTGGTTATCGCATTTTCCGTATTTTTCTTCGCTTCGTGCGCCAAAACGGACGACGCCGAATCGAGCGAGGAAGTCGTCATCAGCGACGGCTACAATGCCGCGCCGAACGGCGAAATCGCTATCGACGACCAGTCGTTTGCCGGAGCTGACGGGCAAAATTCGGGGCAGCGTTCCGCTTACCAGGAAAGAGCCAGAATGCTTGCCGACAATTCAAGGGTAACGACGATGTATGACGGTTACGGCAATAAAACCGAGACGCGCTTTTTCGATAATAATCCGCTGGTGTTGAGCATCACCGTGCGCACTTCGGCGGCGGGCGAAAAAAATGTTTCCGTCTATGCGCAGAACGGAACGGTTAATCAGCTGCCGGAAAATATGTTCGACCGTGTTTTGTCCGCGCCGGCAAACGATTTGGCGGCGGCGGCGGGCATTTTTGAAGGACGCCGCGAACCGGCGATTGTTCAAACCAGCCAGCCGCCGCTTCAGCCGATGCCGAGTTATAGATTTCCGGTTCAAACGCCGCCCGCGCAAGCCGTTCCGGTAGAGCCGCCGACCGAGCCTGAAATACCCGAACCGGCGGCTGCCGAAACCGCGAAACCGCCGACCGCGCCGAAACAGAAGACCGACAAAATCGATTCAAACAATCCGTCGGACGAGCCGGACTAAACACAAAGAAAAGGCTGGATGTATCAACCATCCAGCCTTTTCTTTGCTGAAAAAGATTTACCGGAACAATCAAAAACGTCTGTCCCGGTTACTTTGTTAAATCAGAAAAATCAGTTTTTGTCGTGCCGCAAAGCCAGCTTCAGAAAATTCTCGAATAAAATTCTGCCGTCGCGCGATTCGTTGACGTGTTCCCATCTGGTTGGGTTTTTCGACCAGTCTTCAAAGGATTTTTCGAGGTGAAACTGGACGGTGTAAATCAACTGCCCGTCTGAACGCTTGACCATCATTTGATTTTTGCACAGGTAAGCGGTGGCGAGCTTCTGGAAACCTTCGGGGACGCCTTCGACCTGCAAACCGTGATTTTGCCAGACGCGCAGAATGTCGTCTTCGAGCGTGTAATCCTGCCAGACGCGGCTTTCGCGCGAGTCGCCGCTCTCAGCCGCGCCCGCGAAAATCGGGTCGGTCGGGTCGGTGATTTTGATAAATCGATACTGATATTCGACGACTCTGCCGGCGCGTTTTTCCGCAGGCTCGATGTCGTCGAGCGTCTTCAGATTATTGCCGAAGCTCTGCCCGACGAGCTGGTGCGCGCCGCAAATTCCCAAAACCGGAACTTTTGTAGTCGTGATAAATTGTCGGAATTTTTCGAGATGAGCCGGATTGTAGTAATCGAAATCCGAAAGTGTGCCGCTCATCACAATCGCGTCCGGGTTAAAGCGCGCCGCCGCTTCGCCGACTTCCGACAAGTGAACCGTCAAAGTTTTCGGACGCTTTACGAGACGCAAAACATTTTTGGCGATGTTGTCGCAAGCCATTCCCGAAATTTTGCGCTCGAATCTCAGCTTGCTCTCCGACGTGCCGTTCCATTCCGTGTGGGCAAGCTCGGACAAATCCGAAGGATAGCGCAAAAGGTCGTTGACGATTAAAACTTTGGCGTGCGTGATTTTCTTTTCAATCGGCTCGTAGCGGCAAAACGGGCGATTATTATATGGGAAGGGAAGTTCCCGCGCTTCTAAATTGTCTTTAACTAAAACCGGCGATGCGTCTAACATAAATAATGGTAAATGATAAATAAATTATTTCTTTCGGCTAACAATTAGATAAATAATTTTACACAATTGTTGCAAAATATAATTTACCATTTACCGTTCACCATTTGCCACTTAACTTTGCGATTCACGATTTGCGCTGTTTGGTGCTTTGCTTAAACTCCGGCATCAGTGAACCCGCGCCGATTTCTTCGATTTCCTCGCGCATTTCCTTTAGCAAAGCGGCGCGCATTCTGCCTTTGACGGCTGAAGTTTTCTCTTTCGCGGTTTCGTCTAAAATCAAAAGACTTCGATGCCAGGAAGATTCGAGTTCGTCGGCAAGCGTGGAGATTTTTGTGATGTCGTAGGGAACGGCGATTTCGCGGCAGCCGATGCGGGCGAAGATTTGTAAGTATCTGGCGGTCGATAAGTCGGGACACGAAAACCGCTGGTTGCCGACTTTTAACTCGACGCCGAGCAGCGTGTGCTGAATGAGCGCGCGGTTTTCGCGCCTCGCAATATCGAGATTATAAGAGCGCGTCCGCTGCGTCCGCACTTTGGCGCGGTAGATTTCGGGAAGCCATTCGGCGCTCAGCTTTTCTTTTATTCCGGCTGCAATTTCCATTTCACAAAAGCCGATTTATAAAGTAATACAAAATAATTAACAAGGGATAAGAAGAAAAAATCGATTTTGCTTTTATCCCATTTCATCCCTGTTAATTATTTTTCCGCCTTTATTGTCGCGCTGACCGACGGGCGCGAAAATCTCTCGATAACGCCTTCGCTGAAAATTCCGAAATATAAAACGCCGATTATCGTTATCAGCAAAACCGCCGTCATCGGCGCGGAGATTTTCGGCGCGAACCAGTCGGTCGAGCGTTCGCGGAAGAACATCACGACGATAAGACGCAAATAATAATATGCCGAAATCGCTGTATTGATGACCGCGACAACGACTAAAATCGTCAATAGTGAGCTTCCGGCTTCGAGCGCCGGACGGAAAACGAGAACTTTGCCCATAAAGCCCGCCGTTAAAGGCAAACCGAGAAGCGAGAGCATAAAGAGCGCGAGCGCGAACGCCAGAACCGGCGCTTTAAAGCCGATGCCGTTGTAGTCTTCAAATTCGGTGCGGCGGTCATTCTTTTGCGCGAGCAGAGTTACGACGGCGAGCGCGCCGAGATTGGTTATGGCGTAAGCGAGCATATAAAACGCCACCGCCGCGATTGCTTCGTCGCGCCTTTCAATCGTCATTGCGACGCCCGCGCCGATGAAACCGATGAGCGCGTAACCGGCGTGCGCGATTGACGAATAGGCAAGCATTCTTTTGACGTTGGTCTGCAAAATCGCCGCGACGTTTCCGATTGTCATCGTCAGCATCGCCATCACCGTTAAAGCCGTAATCCACGTTTCGTGCAGCGCAGCCGAAGCCGCCGCGCCCGCAACGAGCGGAAAACCAAGCACGAACATTCGTATAAACGCGGCGAACGTGGCGGATTTCGGACCGGTCATCATAAACGCCGTAATCGCCGACGGCGCGCCTTCGTACACGTCCGGCGTCCAGACGTGGAACGGAACAATCGCCGCTTTGAATCCGAAACCGATAATCATCATCGCCGCGCCGATTAACAAAAGGGCGGGAAAATTCGGATTGGCGATTTGCGCGGCGATTTCCGTAATGTTCGTCGTTCCCGTCGCGCCGTAAATCAAAGCCATTCCGTAAAGCAGAAATCCGGTGGCGAACGAACCTAAAATAAAATACTTCATCGAAGATTCGTTCGAGCGCAAATCGCTTTTGCGAAGTCCAGCCATTACATAAGTTGCAATCGAAGAAGTTTCCAGACCGAGAAAAATAATGACCAAATCGTTGCCCGCCGTCATAAACATCATTCCGACGGTGGCAAACATCAAAAGCGTGTGATATTCGCCGACAGGCACGTTCTTTTCGCGGTCAGTCCAAACGGTCGAAATCAAAATCGTCAGCGCCGTAACCAGCAGCGCGACAAACGAAAAGCTGATTCGCAAGCCGTCGTTGGCAATCATTCCGTTCCAAGCCGTCGCCGGAATCGTGTTGTCCCACGTCGTGTAAAGAACAATCGCCGCCAGCAACAGCCCGACAAGCGAAATCGCGCCCGTTACAACACGCTGTTTCGGAAAGAAACTGTCGTAAAGCATCACGAGCGCCCCCGCGACGGCGACGATTATTTCCGGCATAATCGCCGAAAAACTCGTGTTCGGATTGACTAATAAATCTGCTAATAAAATCGTGTTCATTTTTAATTCTTTTTCAAGGCTTCGGCACGGACAAATTTTTGCAAATCCTTTTCAGGTAACAGCCGTGTTTTCGCAAATGTCTTAGCAGCGAACCGCGTTTGACGCGCCCACCAAAACCGTTTCCCGAATCGCGTCCCGCGGCACACCGCGCAGCGCATCTTCCCGACGGTCTTCAAAAATCAGCGCAATCGCTTCGGCTAAACTTTTGCGGCTAATAGCTGTAAATTCACTTTGCATAAGAAAAAATTCTCCTTATCGTAAATTTATCATTTACTCTTTTCGGAAATCTCGGCAACCGTTCCGCCTGCCTGTCCTGTCAATCGTTCCTGAATTGCGACAACGCTGTCTTTCGAGCGATTCAAAAACGGCGCGGGATAAACGCCCATAAAAACCATTAAAAAGAGAAGCGGCGCGATAAGCCCGATTTCGCGCCAGCTTAAATCTTTCAAGCCGCGATTTGCCGGATTGGTAATTTTGCCGAAAAAGACGCGCTGGACAAGCCACAAAAGATAAACCGCCGCTAAAATCACGCCCGTTCCGGCGAACATCGCCGCGACGTAATTCCAATTGACCGAAGCGTTTATCGGCAGCGCGGTCGAAGTCCACATTCCAATCATCGTCAGAAATTCGCCGACGAAACCGTTCAAAAACGGCAGACCGATTGACGCCATCGTCGTAAAAACGAAAATCGTCGCGTAAATCGGCATCACGCTGGAAATTCCGCCGTATTCGGTAATCTCGCGCGTGTGTCTGCGCTCGTAAATAAATCCGACGAGCAGAAACAGCGCGCCTGTTGTAATGCCGTGCGCCAGCATTTGAAAAATCGCGCCCTGCATTCCCATTTCGGTGAACGAAAACATTCCCAAAATGATAAAGCCCATATGCGCGACCGACGAGTAAGCAATCAGCCGCTTCCAATCCGGCTGAACCATCGCGACGAGCGCGCCGTAAATGATGCCGATAACCGCCAGCACAATAAAAATTCCGGCAAATTCGCGCGCCGCTTCCGGGAAAAGACCGAAATTAAAACGCATCAAGCCGTAAGTTCCCATTTTCAAAAGAATCGCGGCTAAGATAACTGAACCGGCGGTCGGCGCTTCGGTGTGCGCGTCCGGCAGCCACGTGTGAAGCGGGAAAACCGGAACTTTTATCATAAACGACAGCGCGAAAGCCCAGAAAAGAAGCGTTCGGGTCGTCGGGTCAAAGGTCAGAGCGCCCGTTTTCAAAGAATTCAAAAGCGTAACGTAATCGAAACTGCCCGCGCCGCCCGTCGCCGCCGCCTGCAAATAATACAAACCGATTATCGCAACCAGCATCAACAGACTGCCTAAAGCCGTATAAACAAAAAACTTAACCGCCGCGTAAATGCGATTTTTCCCGCCCCAGATGCCGATGAGGAAAAACATCGGAACTAAGGAAGCTTCAAAAAACAAATAAAAAACCAGCAAATCAAGTGAAACGAAAACGCCAATCATCGCGCTTTCGAGCAGCAGGAGAAAAATAAAGAACGCCGTCCGGCTTTTTTCGATGGCGCGCCACGCCGAAAGGACGGAAATCGGCATTATAAGCGTCGTCAAAAGAACGAGCCACATCGAAAGACCGTCAACGCCGACGTGATAATTGGTGTTTATCGCGCGAATCCAAGGCACGTTCTGTTCAAAGAAAAACCCGGAAGCCCGCGCCGCGCCTTCGCCGGTAACAAGCAGAAGCGAAACGAGAAAATTCACGACCGTAAAGCCGAGCGTAATCCATTTCAAGCCGCCTTCCCGTTTCCAGAAAACCGCGTGTCCAAGCACGGCAAGCGCGCCGACGACGGGCAGCAAAATTAAAATCGTTAAGAGATTTTCAGTAATAAACATTTTTTCAGTGGTCGGCGGTCGGATTTTACTGACCGCCGATAACTAACCAATCAGCCTGTATCCGTAATAAATAAAATATCCGATGACGACCAGCGCGCCGAATAATATGAACGCCGCGTAGCTGCGGACGAATCCGACCTGAACGCCGCGCGCCGCGTTGCCGAGCGCGGCGACGAGATGTCCCGTGCCGTTGACGATGCCGTCAATTACGCCGACATCGAAGCCTTTCCACAAACCTTCGCGCGAAATGTTGTTCATCGGGTCAACGATAAAGCCGTTGTAAAGCTCGTCAACGCGCCATTTGTCCCGCAAAATCTGCGGCATTTGCTTGAGCGGATGTCTTCTGAAAATAAACCAGCCGATTCCAATTCCGAGCAAAGCGAGCAAAACCGACAAACCGGCAAGCATTCTTTCCGTTGCCAACTCTTCCGCCGAATGTTCGGCGTGCGCCGTCGTGTTGGCGTGTTCGGCTGTATCAACCGCCGCCGCCGGCGAAGAAGTTTCCGCGCCGGGTTCGCTCGCGATTGCAGATTCGCCGGCTGCCGAATGATTCGGCTCTTTGTGGGAAACTTTTTCAATGACCGGTTCGAGCGTTCGTTCAAAATAATTCGGAACAGCGCCGCCGCTCAGCGCATACGGAACGCCGACCAGACCGCCGACGGTTGAAAGAATTGCCAGAACAATCAGCGGAACGGTCATCGTCCAGGGCGATTCGTGCGGCTTGAAATCCGGCGCGATTGCGTGATGTTCTTCGTCATCGTCGTCATCGTGCGCGTCTTCGCTCGCGTATGCCAGAGCGTGAGCGTCGCCGTGCGGAACTTTCGCGTCGTGCGCGTCGCCCAAAGCAAAAGCATTTTCTTCGGCGCGGGACGCTTCGGCGGAATCCTGCACGACAGGCAATTGTTCGTGAAATCTCTCCTTGCCCCAGAATGTCATCACCATCATTCTGGTCATATAAACAGCGGTCAAAACCGCCGTAAGCAACCCGATTCCCCACAAAACATAATTCCACGACGCGGGCAAATACGGCGAGGAGAATGTTTTATAAAGAATTTCGTCTTTCGAGAAAAATCCGGCGAAAATCGGTATGCCGGAAATCGCCAGCCAGCCCGTAATCATCGTGACGAACGTAATCGGCATATATTTTTTCAAATTGCCCATTCGCCGCATATCCTGTTCGTGGTGCATTCCGTGAATGACCGAACCGGAACCGAGAAACAAAAGCGCTTTGAAAAACGCGTGCGTCATAACGTGGAAAATCGCCGCGCCGAACGCGCCGACGCCGCACGCCAGAAACATATAACCGAGCTGGGAAACCGTCGAATAAGCGAGAACTTTTTTAATATCGTTTTGCGCGAGTCCAATCGTCGCCGCAAAAATCGCCGTCGCCGCGCCGATGACTGCAACAATAAACATCGCCGTCGGCGCGTTCTGGTAAATGGCGTTCGAGCGCACGACCAGATAAACGCCAGCCGTAACCATTGTCGCCGCGTGAATCAAAGCCGAAACCGGCGTCGGACCAGCCATCGCGTCGGGCAGCCACGTGAAAAGCGGAATCTGCGCCGATTTTCCCGTCGCGCCGATAAATAAAAAAACGGCAATCGTCGTGATTCCGCCCGCCACAATCGCGCCCGCCGTGAACGGCTCCTGCGCCATTTGTCCGAGAATATTTAACGAACTTGCAACGGGCGCGCCGTCAACAACTTTGTCGTAAAACGAAAGCGAGCCGGTCAGCGTGTAAATCAAAAACATCGCCATCAGCACGCCCCAATCGCCGATGCGGTTCATCACAAACGCCTTCTTCGCCGCCTTGCGCGCTTCGTCGCGCTTGATGTAATAACCGATAAGCAAATAAGAACACAGCCCGACGCCTTCCCAGCCGACAAACATCAGCAGAAAATTATCCGCCAGAACGAGCGTCAGCATCGAGAACATAAACAAATTCAAATACGCGAAAAAGCGATAAAAACTTTTATCGCCGTGCATATATCCGGTCGCAAAAATATGAATCAGCAGCGCGACAAACGTAATAAAACAAGCGTAAATCCCCGAAAGTCTGTCCATTCCCAAACCGAAATCCGCGCGGAAATCGCCGACCTGAATCCAAGTCCAAAGCTGGTCGAGAACCGGCTTTCCTTCGGGCGCAAATAACGCTCCGGCGTGCGGCGTTCCGATGCCGAACGCAATCATAAACGCGACGACGCACGAAACTCCGACCGCCGCGCAAGCAACCGCGCCGCTGAACAATTCGCTTTTCGCGCGTTTGCCGACGAGCCAATTTATAATTGCACCGACGAGCGGCGCGAAAATTATTAGACTTAAATAATTGTTTTCAGTCATTTCGTATAAAAATTGTCGTTTCTAAATAGCTTTAACAAACTCGTCAATCGTCAAATTCGCGGCGCGTGTCAAACTCCGCAAAGTTCCTTTGGCGACCTCTTATATGATTCGGCACGGACAGCGAAGCCATTTCGCCTTCTTTGGTTAAAACTATATGGCTGCCGCTTTGTCTCGAAAACTGCCAGCCGAGATTTTCAAAAACTTTGACGACTTCCTTACCGCTCAAATTCGGCAGCTGCGCCATTACGCCGCTACCTCGACCTGTCTGGTTTCGACTGTCAGCGGTAAACCTTTTTCGGCGCGCACTTCGAGACAAACTTTAATCGCGTCCTTAATGTTTTCAATGCTTCGTCTTTCGTCTCGCCCTGACTGACGCAGCCCGGAATCGAAGGACATTCGGTAATCCAAACACCGTCCTCGTCGCGCTCGATTGTTACGTTAAAAATCATATAAATTACAATTTCAAAAACTTATGCGCCGAAAGTTTCGATATGAAAACGAATCGCCGATTTTACGTCAGCCAAAGCGTCTTCAAACGTCTCGCCTTCCGTTCTGACTCTGACGGCTATATGAAATTTATCGCTTAAAAAATCTTTAAATTCTTCGGCTAACTCTTTTGCGCGAGTCGAAAGTAAATCAACGTCCTGCGTCATTCGCGGCTCGCCGACATAAGCGTTGACGGCTTGCGCGCCGAACAAAACAACATCGTCGCGCCCCTGCAAAAACTCAAGCACGGCTTGATGAATTGTCGCTAACGGCAAAGGCTCGCGCCTCGCATATTCCCGGAATGTCAGAACATCGGCATTTAACATTTATTAAATACTGACTGCTAATTCTTCAAAATACTCGCGTCGTCAACGTCAATTGATTCGCGATTGCGGAAAAACGCGATGAAAATGCCCAAGCCGACTGCCGCTTCCGCCGCGGCGACTGACATTACCATAAAGACGAAAAGCTGTCCGGTAACGTCGGCGTAATAACGCGAAAAGGCGACGAATGTTAAATTTACGGCGTTGAGCATCAGCTCGATGCACATAAACATTCCGAGCGCGTTGCGCTTGAAAATCACGCCGACCGCGCCGATTGTAAATAAAATTCCTGAAAGTGCCAGGTATGTCGCTAAACTTGGTTCCATATTCAAGTCCAAAGTCTGAGAAGTCCAAAGTCCAAAGTCCAAAGTCTAAAAAGTCCGAAATTCAAAGTCCAGAGTCCGAAGACCAAGGAACAACTGCTGCAGATGAAAATTAAATCAGTCTTTTTAACTCTTCCAAATTTGTCTGCTCGTCAAAGACGGCGCGAATTTGAATCTTAAAATCGGGCAGAACGACGCTTTGTATCGTTCCGCCCCTGGCTTTCAGTAAAAGCTCGTGTTCTTCGCCATTTCGACAAAACTTCCACCGCTAAATCCGGCGCGGGAAAACGCATCTGTCCGCACTCGAATTTTTCGCTTTTCTCGCGCCCGAAAAAGCAAATGTCCGGCTCATAATCGCTGCGCGTTAAGGAAACCAGAATTTTTTCGATGCCGACAAAGCCGAGATCATTTTTGATAACGTGCAAATTTAATAATCCGCAAAGCAGCTTGGTCGCCGAGTTATGTTCCAGTTTTACGGGCGAATGAAAAACGATTTCGCCGTTGATGAATTCCATTTTTTTGTTTTCGTCAACGATTTCGTAAAAATGTTTGCGTGCCGATTTTTCTTCTTCGAGCGCGCACCGAATCTTTCCCGCTAAAATCGCGGCGTTCGGCATTTCCATAATTTGATTGAGCGAGACCGGCATTCTTTTGAAAAATTATTTTTGCAGTCTTTTATAATCTGGTGCGATATTCGTCTTCCAACTCGCCTTCGCCGCGTTTTTCCAGTTCGTTATCGACGACGAGTTCCAACTGCGGCTGTTCGAGTCTTCTGACCAGCATAACCGAACCGACGACCGCCATTAAAAGCAGAATCCCGACAATCTCGACCGGCAGCAGATATTCCGTATACATTCCCGTGCCGATGCTCAGGGTTTTTCCGACCGTTTCGTTGACTTCGATATATTGATTCGGCTTTCTGCTGACGGCGTAAAAAATAAAAAACGTCTGCGCCAGCAGAATCAAACCCAAACCGGCGCCGACGGCGTATAAATGTTTTAAACGGCTAATCGGTCTGTCTTCTTCGAGGTTGAGAAGCATAATAACGAAGACGACGAGAACCATAATCGCGCCCGCGTAAATCAAAACCTGCACGGCGGCGATAAACGGCGCGGCGAGCAGGACATAAACGCAGGCGAGCGAAATCAGCACGCCGACCAGCGAAATTGCCGAATAAATCGGGTTTTTGTGATAGACGAGCGAAATCGCCGAAGCGATTGCGAGTCCCGCGAACAAAAAGAAAAGTGCTGAAGCCATTTTTAATAGTGGTGAGCGGTGAACGGTAAATGGCGAGTTTCGGAAAGTTTTTCGCTAACCGTCCACCATTAACCGTTCACCACTAATTTAACTGTTCAAAAAATAAACTAAAACTATCGTCAAAATCACGTTTGCCAGCGCGACGGGCAAAAGGAATTTCCAGCCGAAACTCATCAATTGGTCAAAGCGAAAGCGCGGCAGCGTTCCGCGCACCCAGATATAAAAAAACAGAAACGCGCAGATTTTTAATATAAAGCCGATTACGCTCAAAAGGGCGTAGGGAATCGAGCCGACCGCGACGATATGACTCAAGCCCGGAATATACCAGCCGCCCAGAAAAAGCGTCGCGCACATCACCGAGACGGTGAACATATTGACGTATTCGCCCATAAAAAAGAGCGCGAATTTCAAAGCCGAATATTCCGTGTGAAAACCGGCGACAAGCTCGGTTTCAGCTTCGGGCAAATCGAACGGAACGCGGTTGGTTTCGGCAAACGCGGCGATTAAAAAGACGATAAAACCGATGAACTGCGGAATGATAAACCAGCGAAACGGCGAATTTATCTGCGCGAAAATAATGCCGTTTAAATCGAGCGTTCCGGCGAGCATCACGACGCCGATAATCGACGCGCCCATCGCCAGCTCGTAGGAAATCATCTGCGCCGACGCGCGAAGTCCGCCCATTAAACTGTATTTGTTGTTTGAAGACCAGCCGGCGAGCGCGATGCCGTAGACGCCGATTGACGTGATGCCCAGAACCAGCAAAACGCCGACATCGATTTGCGCGAGTGTCAGCGGAATCTGCCTGATGTCTTCGCCCAAGCCATACGGCAAAAAGCTCAAATCGATATTGGTTATCGCCGGACCGAACGGATAAACGACCATCGGTATCAGCGCGCACGTTACGGTGATGATGGGAGCGAGAAAATAAATGAATTTCGTCGATTTGTCGGGAACAATGTCTTCCTTGAGAATAAATTTCAAAAGGTCTGCGAACGGCTGCATCATTCCCCACGGTCCGACGCGGTTCGGTCCGACGCGCCCTTGAATCCAGCCCAAAACCTTGCGCTCGGCAAGCACGGTGTAGGCGACCATCATCATCACGACGCCGAAGGCAGCGGTTGCCGCGCCGAAAAGGACGATAATCGGGAACATTGCTTTTATGATAGGTTCCATATCTCGAATCTGTGTCGTTTAAAGCTAATTGCCTATTGCATTTAGCCAAAAATACAATCGTTAAAAATCTGAATCATCAGCACAAATTTTATCCAGCGATTAAATAAATAGAAAGCAGTTAAAATACTGCTTTCTATTTATTTGAGAATTACTTTGTGCAGAATGTTTTCCTTGTCGTCGATTCTGTCGCTGATGCCGACTGCCATTGCTTCGGCGCGTTCTTCGACGCGCCGCGTGCCGTCGAGATTAAATTGGACGAGCGGCGAAACCAGTAAATTATCGGGCTTCGGATTGCCGTTTGCGAGCAAGTGAAACTGCGGCGTTTTGCTTGTCATCGTCGTCAGCCGAAACAACTTGTGTCCGACCTTCGCCTTTTCGATATTCTTTCCGCCTTCGTCCGGCATCGCTTCGACTTTGCGGCGCAAAATGTCAGTTTCTTTCGACAAATCTTTTTTGCCCGCGATTGCGTGTTTGACCTGAACGGGGCGCGATTCGTCTTTTAAATGCGGATAACGAATTCCCGCGTAAGCCGGAACTGAATCGGCGAGCGCCTTGAAAACAGCGGTTACGGCTAGATTGTAGCCGAAATCGATGCCCATTTCTCTGGCTGTCATCGAAGTAATCGCCCAATCCGCTTTCGCCTGGTGAACCGGCTCGATTGCCTGCCGGACTCTTTGGACAAATCCGGCGTTGTTCGTATAAGTTCCGTCAATTTCCGCAAAACTCGCGGCGGGAAGAATGACATCGGCATATTTTGTCGTTTCGGTTTCAAACAATTCCTGGACGACGACGAAATCTTTATTTGCCAGAAGTTTCGTGTCTTCTTCGTTTTGAAGACTGCCGCCGATTAAAAGCGATTTTGAATTTTTCAGAACTTCGGCAAGCGATTTTCTGCCCGGCATCATATCGTTTGCGCCGACCGAATTGTTGTAAAGCGGAAGCGGGTGAAGCAGAACGCGGCGTTCTTCGGAAGCGAAATTTGCAGCCGCGTTTGCAACGAGCGCCTGCGCTTCCGGCGACAAATCTCTGCCGAACATTATGATAAAATCGCCTTCCGTTTCGCCGATTGTTTTCAAAAGCTCGTCAATCTCGCTTTGCGCCGCGCCGATTTTCTGCAAAATCGTATCGTCCGCTTTGTCGGCAAACGCGAGCGCGAAAGCGTCGAGCGAATTTTTGTTAACGTGTATAAATTGGGTCGCCTGCTCGGTCATACGAATCGTCGTATCGTGAACGACGACGAACTTCGCGCCGCCGTTTCTAACCGCCTGCCGGATTTGTTTGCCCGTAAAAGTTTGTTCTTCTTCCGGCTCGCCGCCGATTAAGAGAATCGTTTTCGCGTGGCGAATTTCCTTGTGCGTGCAGAGCGGGACGCTCAGATTATCGAAAAACGGAGCTAAATCTTCGGCGTCCGAAACGGCGTAATTGTCCGAACCGGCGACTTCTTTCGCAAATCTTTTCAAGGTGAAAATCGCTTCGTTCGTCAATCGCGCCGAGGCGACGACGCCGATGTCGTTTGATTCCTTAAACTTATTCGCGGCAAAATGAATCGCTTCGTCCCACGTCGCAGGAATCAATTTTCCGCCTTTCGTGTAGCGAATAAGCGGCGTTTTGATGCGGTCTTCGTGGTTGACAAAAGCGTGCGCGAAACGCGCTTTGACATCGAGAAATTCGCCGTTTAAACCGTTGACGTAACGGTCGCGGGCAACAATTCTGTGGACAAGACCGCCGCGCGCGCCGATGCTTAACTGCATTCCGTCCGACGAATAAGTATCGGTCGTAACCGTCTGGTCAAGTTCCCAGGGGCGCGTTTCGTGGCGATAAACGGCGTCGAGCAGCGTTCCGGTCGGGCAAACTTCGATGCAGTTGCCGCATTCGGAACATCCATACCAGCCGCCGTAAGTTCCGATAACCGTATTGACGCCGCGATTTCCGGCTTCGATGGTGTCTTCGCCCATCCATTCGTCGCACACTCGCGTGCAGCGTTTGCACAAAATACAGCGCTGCGGGTCGTTAGCGACCATCGGCGAAAGAAATTTTTCCGGCTGGGCGTTTTTCGGCTCGATGAAGCGTTCTTCCAAATCGCCCCAATCCATCACCATTTCCTGCAATTCGCACTCGCCGCCGCGGTCGCAAACCGGACAATCGAGCGGGTGATTGGCAAGCAGAAATTCCGACATCGCGCGCTGCGCCTTTTCGATTTCCTCGCTCTGCGTGGTAACAACCATTCCGTCCGTGCAGGTTATCGTGCAGGAAGTCTGCAGCTTCGGCATCTTCTCGATGCGAACCATACACATCCGGCACGACGCCTGTAAAGCGAGGTCTTGATAATAACAAAACGACGGAATGTTAAAAGCGTTCTCGCGGCAAACGTCAATCAGCCGCGCGCCTTTTTCAACGCCGAATTCCTGTCCGTTAATCGTAACTTTTATTTGTTCTTCTGTTGGCATTTTTAACTTGAATACTGCTGTTAAATTTTACTCTTTAGTAGTTGCGCCGGCTTTATTTTCCTTGTTGGCAGCCGAGTTTTTCTTTTTCTTCGGGCGCGTCTTGCCGTAGCTTCCGGCAAAAATCTTTCCGCGTCTGCTTCTTTTATCGCCTTTACCCATTTTATTTTACCTCTTTTTTGTTTTTTAGAACTTCTGCGCTTCGACTTCCGCCGACGCTGTTTCCTGTCGCAGTAAATGTTTTTTAAAATCTTCAGGAAATCGTTTTATCGCGCTTTGAATAGGCCACGCTGCCGCGTCCGCTAAAGGACAAAACGATTTGCCTTCCATATTATCGCAAATATCAAGCAATAGCCGCGCGTCTTCCGGTCGTCCGCCGCCGCCCGCGACGCGGTTGAAGATTTTCAAAAGCCAATCCGTTCCTTCGCGGCACGGCGTACACCAGCCGCACGATTCGTGCTTGTAGAATTCGGTCAGGTTCTTGGTCGATTCCATTATATCAACCGTTTCGTCCATCACGATAAAACCGCCCGAACCGACCATCGAGCCGCCTTCGACAAGACCTTCGTAATCCATCAAGACTTTTTTGCCGATAATCTGCTCGGCGTTCATAATGTAAACGCTTGAACCGCCGGGAATTACGGCTTTGAGTTTTTTGTCGTTGCGCAGCATTCCGCCGCAGTCTTCCATTATGAACTTTTCCAAATCGTCGTAACCCATCGGAAGCTCGTAAACGCCCGGTTTTTTGACGTGTCCCGAAACAGACCACAATTTCGTGCCGCCCGATTTTTCCGTTCCGAGATTGCGCCACGCTTCGCCGCCCATTTCAATAATTTGCGGAACGGCGGTTAGAGTTTCGACGTTGTTGACAACCGTCGGCGATGCGTATAAACCTTCGATTGCCGGAAACGGCGGCTTCATTCGCGGGTGTCCGCGATAACCTTCGAGACTCGATAAAAGCGCGGTTTCCTCGCCGCAGATATACGCGCCCGCGCCGGTGTGCGTGTAAAATTCGCAGTTGAAATCAGAACCTAAAATGTTTTTGCCGACAATATTAGCCGCCCGAGCTTCCTCGATGGCGTCGTCCATTATGTCGATTAGATAATTGTATTCGCCGCGATAATATATGTAACACGCCTGCGAACCGAGCGCGAAGGCGGCAATCAGCATTCCTTCAATCAGCGCGTGCGGGTCTCGTTCGAGCAGATAGCGGTCTTTGAATGTTCCCGGCTCGCTTTCGTCGGCGTTGCAGACGACATATTTCTGCTTCGGCGAAGTGCGCGGCACAAAACTCCATTTCATTCCCGTCGGAAAACCCGCTCCGCCGCGCCCGCGCAGAGAAGACGCTTTGACTTCGTTAATAATCTCGTCCGGCGTCATTCCCAACGCTTTTCGCAAACTAGTGTAACCGCCCGTCTCTTGATAAACCTTAAGCGTATGCCCATTTTCTATGTGCATTCGCTTGAGCTGTAATGGTTCACATCCGATTGCTTTGATTTCCATATTTATAACAGTTTTTTGAATTCTTCGACCGTCAAACCAGCATCGCGGACGATTCCGCCCATCGTAAAAGCGTTTACCGGATTATGACGCGGAACGGTAACAGTCCGAATATTGTTCGACATTACAATATGTTTTCCCTGTCGGGCGATGTGAAAACCTGCTTTTTCCAGCGCCTTTACCGCATTCAAATGATTGACGCCCGCAAGTTTTGCCATCGGTTACGCCGCGACCTCAACTTCCCGGACATCAGCATTTTTGATTTGTTCATTAAGCACAAACAAGTAATCTTCAATCGCGTCTTTGATGTTTTCCAAAGCGTCTTTTTCGGTTTCGCCCTGCGACCAGCAGCCCGGCAGCGCCGGACACGAAACGCTGTAGCCTTCTTCCGATTTTTGTAAAACTACCTTATAAAACATTATGAAACTAGTTTGTCGTAATCAGCGTGCGAGCCAATCGAAAACCAAACGATTCCTTCTTTTTATTAAGACCGAGAGCGCGATAATGTTTTCCGACGCGCGACGACCAAAGATTTCCGATTTGCTTAAAATGCAGCGAAGGATGTTTCGGATTAGCTTTTAACAATTCAAAGTTCTTGTCCGCCAAATCTCTGACCTCTTTCGGCAGCGCTTTATAACACGTCCAGAATTTCGGCGAAGCGAAATGCTTCATAACGGCTGACAATTTCCTTCGGCAAAATCTTTTTTAGCTTCGTCTATCAAACTTTGCAATTTGCCGTTTTGCAAATCGCGCTTGATTTTTTTATCCCAAACGCCGGCTTCAAACTCCGCAAACCATTCGGAAAGTTTTGAAACTTCGTTCGGCGCGAGTTTTTCAATGGCTGATTCGATTTCGGCGACGTTCATATCTCTTAATTTACTTTAGCGAATCCAATAATTTATCGACTTTCTCAACCGTCAAATCTTCGTGATAATCAAACCCGATTTGCATCATCGGCGCTGTGCCGCAGCTTCCCAGACATTCGACCAGCGAAACCGTAAACTTTCCGTCCGGCGTCGTCTCGCCCGCGTGAATTCCCAGACGATTGCAGATGTGTTCGGTAATCTGCGGTTCGCCCATAATTCTGCACGACAGCGTTTTGCAAATTTGTATATGATGCCGTCCGACCGGATGCATATTTATCATCGAATAAAACGTCGCCGTTTCCCAAACGTCCGTAACTTCTAGTTCGAGCTTCCGCGCCAGAAAATTCACGCTCGCGTTGTCGATGTAGCCGCGCTCGCGCTGCACGACCAGAAGCAGCAGCGGAATCAGCGCCGAGCGCTTTCTTTCGGGCGGATATTTAGCGATGTGCGCGTCTATTTCCGCTAAAACTTCGGGCGTAAAGCTCGCTACTTCTTCGGTATATTTAACCTGATTTGTGTAATCTGTCGGGACTGCTGCTGTTGACATAAATTAAGCCGCTAATTTCTGTTCGAGCCTTTCGACTCTCATCGTCAAATCGTTTATTTTATCTTCGGTTTCGATATATTGAACGCTCAGGCGCGAAACTTTTCTGTCCGTATTTTCAAGCTGTTTCCGTAACTGATGAATCTCGGCGCGTATCGCGCGCACATCGGATTCGAGGTTTGAAAGCCTTTCTCCAAAATCGTCAAACCTCTTTTCAAGCCTCGACAATCTTTCGTCAATCGAAAGAACCTTCAAGCCGATTTCGGTTACTTGCGCCGAAAGCGTATCGAATTTATTTTCGAGTTTGTCAAATCTGTTTTCGAGCGCGTCAAATCTCTTATCGTGAGAGTCAACTTTGACAATCAGCGCGTTGAGAAGCCGCATCACTTCGCTTTTGAATCGGTCGTCTGAAATATTTTCTTCAGCCATATTTCTATCTGTCAATCTCGCCCAAAACAATGTCGAGCGAGCCGATAATCGCCACGACATCGGCGACCATTTCGCCTTCGCTCATTACGGGCAGAGCCGAAAGGTTGACAAAACTCGGACCTCTGAAATGAACGCGCGCCGGTTTCGGCGAGCCGTCGGATTTCATATAAACACCGAGTTCGCCTTTCGACGCTTCAATCGGCATATAAACTTCGCCTTCGGGAATCGAAAAGCCTTCCGCCACGATTAAGAAATGGTGAATCAGCGAGTCCATATGTTTGCGCATATCGTCGCGGTCGGGCAGAACGATTTTCGGCGCGTCGGCTTTAATCGGTCCCGGTTTAAGGCGGTCAACTGCCTGACGGACGATTTTGTATGATTCATAAAGTTCGCGCATACGAACGCGAAAACGCGCCCAAACGTCGCCGTCCGGCTCGACCGGAATATCGAAATCGTAAGTCTCGTAGCCCGAATACGGATTGTCGCGCCGCAAATCGAGACTGACGTTGCTGCCGCGCAAACACGGTCCCGTCAAGCCCCAGTCAATCGCTTCTTCCGCCGTAATTATGCCGATGCCTTTTGTTCTGCTTTGCCAGATAGTATTCTCGGATACAAGCGTTTCAAACAACTCCATCGCGGCGGGAAAATCTTCTAAAAACTGCCTGACGCGGCGGTCAAAACCGGCAGGCAAATCCATCATCAAACCGCCGATGCGAAAATAGCTCGGCGTCATTCGTCCGCCCGAAGCCGCTTCAATTAAATTCAAAATCTTTTCGCGCTGGCGAAAACAGTAAAAGAAAACTGACATCGCGCCGATGTCGAGCGCGTGTGTGCCGAGCCAAACCATATGCGAGGCAATGCGCTGCAATTCACAAAACATAACGCGAATCACCTGCGCGCGTTCGGGAATTTCCAAGTCGAGCAGTTTTTCCGCCGCCATCACATACGCGAGATTGTTGCCGAGCGGATTCAGATAATCCATCCGGTCGGTGATGACGATGCCCTGCTGATATTTTTTATACTCGAAAAGTTTTTCCATTCCCGTGTGCAGATAGCCGATGTCGGGAACGGCGCGCGTAACCATTTCGCCGTCGAGTTGCAGTTCGAGCCGCAGAACGCCGTGCGTCGAAGGATGCTGCGGACCCATCGAAAGGGTCATCTGCGATTCGAGCGACTGGTCGATAACCTCAAATTTGTCCGATATATTTTTTACTGCAACACTCATAAATTTGTGAATCGTGAATAGTAAATCGTTATTCTTTCCATTTACGATTCACTATTTACTATTTATTAGGTCAAGCTGTACGGCTCGTATCCGCGCAGCGGATAATCTTTTCTAAGCGCGTGTCCGTCGAAATCGGACGGCAGCAGAATTCTCGTTAAATCGGGATGACCGTCAAAAATTACGCCGAACATATCGAAGGTTTCGCGCTCGTGCCAGTTTGCCGTTTTCCAAACGGTCGTTACGGTTGAAACATTCGGCTCGTCTTCGCTCAATAAGACCTTCAGTCGCAGGCGCGTAAAATGTCTTGTCGAAAATAAATGATAATTGACTTCAAAACGTGGGTCTTCTTCGGGACCCGCATCCGCGCCGCATAAATCGGCGAGCATATCGAAGCCGTGATTTGTTTTCAGCGAGCGGCAGACCTCGACAATCGATTCGCGCGGAACATAAGCCGTAATCTCGCCGCGCGCATCTTTTAAATCGGCTATCCAAGCCGGATTTTCCGCTTTTAATTTTTCGACGTATTCAAGTGCTTTTTCAGTCATAAAATAGGAAAACAGGAAATACCTGCCAACTTTTTAAGAAGATTTTCTTCTTTCGTGGCGCGAAGCAATCGAATACGGGCGCGTCGTCGTCGGTTTGGCGGCGGTTTCCGATTCGCTGCCCATCGTAACGGGCAAAGTTCCGGGAACAATCGAGACGCGCGATTCCGGCTCAAATGTATCGCGGCGGTCTTTGACCGACTCGTTCATAATCTTGTCCTGCAGCATCATAATCGCGTGAATCAGCATTTCCGGGCGCGGCGGACAGCCGGGAACATAAACATCGACCGGCACGATTTTATCGACACCCTGCACAATCGCGTAATTGTCGAAAACGCCGCCGCTCGTCGCGCACGCGCCCATTGAAATCACCCATTTCGGTTCGGGCATCTGGTCGTAAATGCGGCGCAGAACCGGCGCCATCTTGCGCGACACGCGACCTGAAACAATCATCACGTCGGCTTGACGGGGCGAAGCGCGAAATGTTTCCGCGCCGAATCGGGAAAGGTCGTTGCGCGAGCTGACCGTATTCATCATCTCGATTGCGCAGCAAGCCAACCCGAACGTGGCAGGCCACATAGATGACTTTCGCGCCCAATTGACGACGGCATCGAGCTTGACGGTGATAACATCGGGCAACGACTCAAAAATTGTATTTTCTAAACCCATAATTCTATTTTAGATTTTAGATTTCGGATTTTAGACGGGGGAAACTAAATTTCATCCGGCATCTAAAACTGCCAATCTCTAAATAAAGTAAGCCGATTGTCGTTGATTGGGAAATTAGAATCGGCGGCATTAAAAATTTAAAACTACAAACCTAAAATCCGAAATCGTTAAGCGGCGCGTTTTAATTCCGCGATGCGCTGCTGTTTTCTGGTCGTTAATTCGTGCGCTTCGGCGCGGGCTTCGGCGCGAGCCTGAATGCTCCAGTCGAACGTGCCTTTTTTCCAGACATAGATGTAACCGACAATCAAGGTGGCGATAAATACCATAATTTCTACAAACGCGATTGTGCCGTATGCGATGCCGTCGCTGACGTTCTGCGCGGCAAGCAGAGTTTTGAAGGCGACGGCGAACGGAATCATAAACAAAACTTCAATGTCGAACAGCAGAAACACCACCGCGACCGTATAAAACTTAATCGAAAATCTGTTGCGCGCCGAGCCTACCGGGTCTTTCCCGCACTCATACGGCATCAGCTTTACCGCCGTCCTTTTGCGCGGTCCGATAAGCTGCGTAACGACTATCTGGCTTGCCGCGAAACCCATCGCCACGATAAACATCACGACAATCGGCGCATAATCGAACAGATTAAACTCAGACATATTTTGTTTGTTCTTCCTGACTGTTTATATGGTATCAAAAAAACAATATAATCAACAGAATCGGCAACTTGAAAGATTGAGAATTATGGCACAAACTCAATCGTAAGTTAAGCCGGATTGAGTGTCAAGGCAGTGAGTTTTTAGAGTTTTTAGAGGTTCAGAGTTTATAGCATTAAGGGAATTTCTTTTACTCTATGAACTCTATGAACTCTAAAAACTCTATAACTCTTTATTCGTTGACCGCCGTTAAACGCCTGTGTTAATTTCATAAACGGCAGTTATATTATTGAAGTCCGCCGTCCTTTTTTCTCGCCCGATTTTATTTACAAAACTTGTGATTACCGGATTTAATACAGACATCGAATATAAAGGCGTAACGTATCACGTTCAGACCGAAGATAAAGGCGTGGCGACGCCGCTGATTTTATCCCTGGTTTATAATCGCGGCACGATTCTGGCAAGCAAGCGCTCGCCGTATGACGATTTGCTCGTTCCGGCGTTTGACGAAAAAGCATTGACCGAACGACTCCAGAAACAGCATAAGCTGATGTGCGCCGCCGTTCGCGCCGGCAGAATCGAAGACTTGAAGCGAATGACGATGAAGGAATCGGCGTCGCGTCAGAAAGGACTCGTCGCGCAAAAGGAAATCAAACCGGCGCACCAAACGAGAGAAATCGCGCCGCCGAAGAATGAACCTGTTTCCCAGCCGTCGAAACCTTTTAACCGGGAAATTCCGCTGCCGCAGATTCTCAGAGAAAAATTCCAAACGGGCAGTCAGGTAAAGGAAATCGAACTTGATTTGCCGAAAATCATCGCCGACGAACGAGCGACGGCGAAAAGTTTCAGAGCGGCGGAAGAAATAATCTGGGATTTTCCAATCAGTATCGTCGAAGAAGAACCGGTTATCGAAGGGGTTCAAATCGTCGAAGAAGAAATGATTCTGCCCGCCGAAGCCGTCGAGATTATCACGGACTTCGCTAAAACCGAGCAAATCGCGCCCGGTAAATTAAAAATAGAGCTGCCGACCGGAATGACGTTCAAAGGCGGCGAGCGAAAAACCGTCAATATTCTGGTGCGGCGCGGAAACGGCAAAAACGGTTTGAGCGCGGCGCATATTATGGTTAAAGTGCTGGGCGCGGCGTTTCGTCCGCTGATTTTTCACGCTAAAACCGACGCGAACGGCATCGCAGCCGTCCATCTGCAATTGCCGAACTTCAAAAGCGGACGCGCGGCGATTCTGATTAAAGCGATAAGCGACGGCGAAGAAGCCGAACTGCGCCGCGTCATTCGGCAGGGATAAATGTATGAAAGTTTTTATCAACGGTGAAGTCAGAGAAACTTCGGACGAACTTAATTTATCCGAGCTTCTCGCGCAGCTTTCAATGCCGCGGGAACGCGTCGCCGTCGAATTAAATAAAGAAGTTGTGCGCAAAAAAGACTGGGAAACGATAACGATTAACGACGCCGACAAAATCGAGATTATTCATTTCGTCGGCGGCGGGTGATTCGGTTCAAAGTTAAAAGTTTAAAGTTTAAGAAATGCGGATTGAAAAGATTTTCAGTCCGCATTTCTTTTGCGCGGATTTTTGTTAGAATTTAATTAAACGCGAAACCCGTCGAAATTACAGTGCAGACTCTTTTGAACTTTGAACTTTGAACTTACTATTATGACTGATTCATTTAATTTAGCCGGAAAAACTTTTAACTCTCGTTTAATAATCGGAACTGGAAAATATCGCTCGCACGGGGAAATGCAGGCGGCGCACAAGGCGTCGGGCGCGGAAATGGTAACTGTCGCCGTCAATCGCGTGCCGCTCGACCGCGCAACCGAATCTTTTCTCGATTTTCTCGCGCCGGAGATGCAGATTCTGCCGAATACGGCTGGCTGTTACGACGCCGAACACGCGATTAGAACCGCGAGACTGGCGCGTGAAGCGCTCGAAACCGATTGGATAAAGCTCGAAGTCATCGGCGATAAAGTTACGCTTCTGCCCGACAACGAACAGACGTTCGCCGCCGCCAAAGTTCTTGTCAAAGAAGGTTTTATCATTATGCCGTATATCTCCGACGATTTGATTATGGCAAAGAAAATGCTCGACATCGGCTGCCAGTGCGTGATGCCGCTTGCCGCGCCGATTGGTTCGGGAATGGGCGTGCAGAATCCGTCGAATTTAAGAATTATGCGCGAGCAGCTGCCGGACGCCGTGATAATCGTTGACGCGGGCGTCGGTGTCCCAAGTGATGCCGCGATTGCAATGGAACTCGGCGCGGACGCGATTTTAATGAACACGGCAATCGCCGAAGCCGGAGACGCCGCGCAGATGGCGACGGCAATGAAACTCGCCGTTCAAGCCGGACGACTCGGCTATCTTTCCGGCAGAATGCCGAAACGCCTTTACGCGTCGGCGTCGAGTCCGATTGGCGGCGCGATTAAATAAGGAGAAAAGCAAATGTTAAAAACTTTGACCGCGACAATTTTGCGCGAAGAAAACGGTTTCGTTTCGATTTGTTCGGAACTCGACATCGCCAGCCAGGGCGATACGGTCGAAGAAGCCAGAGCGAACCTGCGCGAAGCCGTCGAATTATTTTTTGAAACCGCGCACCCGAACGAAGTATCACAGCGATTGAATTCCGAAATTTATATCACGCCTTTGGAGGTAGAAGTTGGGCAGATTGCATAATCTTTCGGGCAGCGAGATTTGCAGAATACTGGCAAAACACGGATTTGTTCAGGTTCGGCAAAAGGGCAGCCACGCGATAATGCAGAAAGCCGTAGAAAATTCGACGATTACCGTTCCGGTTCCTTTACACAAAGAAGTCAGAATCGGAACTCTCCAGTCAATCATCCGGCAATCAGGCGTTTCGCGCGCGGAGTTTGAATCGTAAATTGTAAATGTTTTATTTGAAACTTACCGCAGTTTGTCTGTTCGCCGTTTTCGTCGTCTTCGCCTGTTCAAGCGGAAACCACACGCGGCGTGAATACAATATCGCCGAAAGCAAAGCCTACGAAGCCTCAATCTTTCGCCAGAACTGCGCCGTTTGCCACGGGCAGGAAGCCAACGGCAAGCAAATGGCGGACGGCAAGCTGATTCCTTCTTTAAGATACGGCGACGCGGAAAACAAATCCGAAGAAGAAATCTACAACCAGATAAAAGAAGGCAAACTGCCGATGCCCGCTTTCAAAAATCAGCTTTCCGAAAAAGAAATCCGCCAGATGGTTCAGTTTATCCGCCGCGATTTGCAGGGAAAGCGTGAAACAGAAAATAAATAAAGAGATAATTTCGGCTTGCAGAACAAGTTGTAATATAAAGAAATGAAAATTTTAATTTCCGGCGCGAGCGGTCTCGTCGGCACGCATTTGATTCCGACTTTGCAGGCGAAAGGCGACGAAGTTTATCGACTTGTGCGGAAAGCGCCGCAAGGTTCAGATGAAATTCAATGGGACGCGGCGCGAGGTTTCAGCGAATCCGAGCAATTGAAACTCGAAAATTTCGATGCCGTCGTGCATTTAGCGGGCGATAACGTCGCGTCGGAAAATTGGTCTGACGAAAAGAAACGGAAGATAAAGGAAAGCCGAACCGTCGGAACAAAAGTTTTGGTTGACGCGCTCGCGAAAACAACGAATCCGCCGAAACATTTTATCAGCGCGTCAGCAATCGGTTTTTACGGCAATCGGGCGGATGAAATCTGCACCGAAACCAGCGAAAAGGGCAAAGGTTTTCTGCCGGAAGTCTGCGCCGAATGGGAAACGGAAGCGATGCGCGCCGAGAGTTTCGCGCGCGTCGTTTGTATGCGCATCGGCGTCGTGCTGGCAAAAGACGGCGGCGCGCTCGAAAAAATGCTGACGCCGTTTAAGTTCGGCGTCGGCGGCACGGTCGGAAGCGGCAGACAATGGATGAGCTGGATTGCGCTCGACGATATAATTTCGATAATCAATTTCTTTCTCGACAATGAAAATCTGCGCGGCGCTTTTAATTTAACCGCGCCGAATCCGGTTACGAACGCGGAATTTACGAAAGCGCTCGGACACGCGCTCTCGCGCCCGACGATTTTGCCGATTCCCGAATTCGCGATACGGCTGATGTTCGGCGAAATGGGCGAAACTCTTTTATTACAAGGCATGCGCGCCGTGCCGAAACGCCTCGAAGAAGCCGGTTACAAATTTAAATATACGAATCTCGATGAAGCGATGACACACGTTTTGGCAGATTAGCCACGAACAAACACGAAAATTCACGAAATAAAGAAAATCAAAAAGCAGATAAAACCGCTTTAAATTTGTGTATTTACTCTAATTTTTTTTCGTCTTCTTTCGTGTTTGTTCGTGGCTGAATCTTTATGAAAATTTGGCTCTCGAAAAATTCGGAAATTCCGATTGGCGAACAAATTACGACGCAGATAACGCTCGGCATTATCAGCGGCGATTTGCCGCCGGGCGAAAAAATTCCAAGCACCGGCGAGCTTGCCAGACGGTTTCAGATTCACGCCAACACGGTCGGCGCGGCTTACAAAAAACTTTCGGAAAAGGGTTTGATTGAATTTAGAAAGGGAAGCGGTTTTTACGTTTGCGCGGCGAAAAATGAAGCGGCAAGCGGCGAGTTTGAACTCGATTTGCTCGTCGCCGGATTTTTTAAAAACGCTCAATCACGCGGTTTTTCGAGAAGCGAAATCGAAAAACGCCTGCACGAATGGCTTGCCGCGCAGCCGCCGGAAACGGTTTGCGTCGTCGAAGCGGACGAAAATCTGCGCCGGATTTTAATCGAGGAAATCGGCGCGGCGACCGGATTTCAAGTTACCGGCGTCGATTCGGAAGAATTTCAAAATAAATATCTGACGACAAACCAGATTGTCGCGGCGATGGCTGACGAAAAGGCGAATCTCGAAAACATTTTGCCGGCGGGAAAGCCGCGCGTATTTTTAACCGCCCGGTCGGTTTCGGCGTCGATGAAAGACGAAACCAGACCGCGGGCAAACGATTTAATCGCCGTCGTTTCGGGCTGGAACGATTTTCTTAACCTGGCGAAAACCGTTCTCGTCGCGGCGAACGTCGAAGCCGACGCGCTTCTGCTGCGCTCGACAAAAGACGCGAACTGGCGAAACGGTTTGAAAGACGCGTCGATGATTATCTGCGACGCGCTGACGGCGAAAATGCTTAAAGGCGACCAAAGAACGCGTCCGTTTCAGCTGATTTCCGACAATTCGCTCGACGAACTAAAAAACTTCGCCCGCAAATAAATTCTGCCTCGATTCGATACGAAATCTTCGCTCATTTTATTGCTTTCGACTGCCGCAGAATTCGCAAGCCGTTTAATTTCTTAACGCGTTGGACTTTAAGCGAAAAGGCACGCCGTTTGCTCGAATCCGATTAAATTTCAATAACAAGGAGAACTTAACTTTATGCAGGACGTGCAAAATATTCCGACGCCCGACGTTAATCAAATCGAAGACGACGGCGATTTCGGCAGTCATTCGGACTTTCCCGACACCGATGTCGAACAGCCGAAGGAAAAAGAAGAAAGCCCGACGCCGCCTGACCGTCTGCCGCACGCGGCTGTCGAGGAACCGCCCGCGGACAAAGACGACGAGCGGCGGACGCAAATCGTTTAATCGTTTATAACCGAAACGGCGAAAAGTTTCGCCGTTTCTTTTTTCTTATTTGAAACGGTTTTATGAAAGATATAATCGGCTGGGTCAGTTCCCTGATTCTGATTATCACAATCGCCAAACAGGTTTATAAACAATGGAAGGAAGGCAAAAGCGAAGGCGTTTCAAAATGGCTTTTCATCGGGCAGATTGCCGCTTCCGCCGGTTTCGCCGTCTATAGTTATCTGGTCGGCGACTGGGTTTTTATTTTTACCAATTCGATAATGCTTCTAAACGGCATCGCCGGTTTAGCTATCAACCTTTATTTAAAGAAGCGCGAGGAAAAGGCGCGGTAGTTTTACTTCCTGCTTTGTGAAACTTGACAAAGCGTTTTGTTTGTAACTACAGTTGTTACAGTTATGGCAAATAACAGCAGATTTTCAATCGCGGTTCACGTTTTAACGATGCTGGCGCGGAAAGGTTGCGACGAGCGCGTTAAATCGGACTATATCGCGCAAAGCGTCAACACGAATCCGGTCGTCATTCGCCGCCTTTTTTGCAGCTTGCAGCAATCCGGTCTGGTCGTCTCGCAGGTTGGCGCTTCGGGCGGAACGTGTCTGGCGCGTCCGTCTGAAAATATTCTGCTGTCGGAAATTTACCAGTCGGTCGCGGGCGGCGAGATTTTTTCCCCGCATCCGAAGACGCCGAATCAGGATTGTCCGGTCGGGCGAAATATCCAGGCGATTTTGTGCGGTCTGCAAAAGGAAATCGACCGTTCCATCGAGGAAAAACTGGCGCAGTATACTTTAAAAGATGTAATGAAAATGGTTGAAGACGAGAAAACCTGATTACGAAAAACAAATATAAAAGAGGATAAATAAAGGTGTCCGGGCAATAGAAAACAGGTTTTAGAAAATTTCAAATCTAAAACTTAATATCCGACACCTGAATGTTTATGAAAAGATACATTGAAAAATCGATGACCTTCGCCGAATATCTGAAATTGATTGACGATTTGCTTTCCGAAGGCAAAACGACGGGCGAGGTGCAGTCAGAAGCGCTGTTCGGCTTCGGAAAATTAAATCGCCAGCGAATGAAACGACTTGAAAAAACGGTTGAAATAAGCGATTCGCTCAAAGAAAAAGCGCGAAACGTCAAAGGAAAACGGATTTGGCTGATTATAACCGAAGGCTGGTGCGGCGACGCGGCGCAGAATATTCCGGTTATCGAAAAGATTGCGGCGGAAAGCGCGAATATCGAAACGCGTTATCTTTTACGCGATGAAAATCTGGAATTGATGGACGAATATCTGACGAACGGCGGGCGCGCGATTCCGAAACTGATTTGTCTGGACGCGGAAACTTTTGAGGAAATCGGCGTTTGGGGTTCGCGCCCGCAAGCGGCGGACGATTATATGCACGAATTGAAGGCGCAAGGTCTGGAAAAACCGCAGATGATGGAAAAAATGCAGCGCTGGTATTTGGCGGATAAAAATCAATCAATTCAAAATGAATTTAAAGTTTTGCTGGAAAAGTGGGCTTAAAGTGTTGAATATAATATGAAGGCATACGAAATAAATAGTTTCGGCATAGAAAATCTGGCAATCGCCGAACGCGACGAGCCGACGCCGAATAAAGATGAAGTTCTGGTGCAAATCCGCGCCGCGTCGTTAAATTACCGCGATTTGATGATGGTCAAGGGTTTTTATAATCCGAAGCTGAAAACGCCGCTTGTTCCGCTTTCGGACGGCGCGGGCGAAGTCGTCGCGGTCGGGGAAAATGTAACGAAATGGAAAACCGGCGACAGAGTTTGCCCGATTTTTATGCAGGGCTGGCTTGACGGCGCGGTTGATTTCCAAAAAGCCAGAACCGCGCTCGGCGGCGATTTGGACGGCGTTCTGCGGGAGTTTGCCGTTTTTAGCGAAAACGGATTGGTGAGAATTCCAGACCATTTGAGTTTTGAAGAAGCGGCGACGCTGCCGTGCGCGGCGGTTACGGCGCACAACGCGCTGATGGTTTCCGGCAACATTAAACCCGATTGCGCGGTTCTGCTGCAAGGCACGGGCGGCGTTTCGATTTTCGCGCTTCAGTTTGCGAGTTCTTACGGCGCGCGAACGATTATCACGTCGAGTTCGGACGAAAAATTAAAACGCGCGAAAGAGTTGGGCGCGAGCGATTTGATAAATTATAAAGAGCGTGAAGATTGGGACAAAGCGGTTTTGGAATTGACGGAAAAACACGGCGTCGATACGGTTGTCGAAGTCGGCGGCGCCGGAACGATGCAGAAATCTTTGAACGCCGTCAAAGTCGGCGGAAACGTCGCTGTCATTGGAGTTTTAGCGGGCGCGGGCGAATTCGATTTGCGTTCCGTATTGATGAAAGCCGTTAAAATGCAGGGAATTTTCGTCGGCTCGCGGCAGATGTTTGAAGATATGAACCGCCTGATTTGCCAGCACACGTTAAAGCCGGTAATCGACAAGGTTTTTGAATTCGGCGAAGTGCGCGAAGCCTTGAAATATATGGAAAGCGGCGAGCATTTCGGAAAAATAGTAATAAAAGTCGGTGAATAAAAAAGGAAAATAATTTTATGAGCAAAGCTATCGAGCCAAAAGATTGGGGAAAGTTTTTAACGGAATTTTCGGAGCGCAACAAAGAGCGGCGAGCGAGATTTTATATATTTTTCGCGTCGGGCGAAACGCTCGAAGAAGAGGAAGAAGGACGTTTTAAAAGCGCGTTGTTAAGTAAAGACGGCGAAAAGACGCGAGTTGTCGTCGAGCGCGGCACGACCGAAGGCGAAACGATGACCGACCCGATTGAAAACGTGCGCGGCGTCGCCGTTCAATATGAAACCGACGGCAGCGAAAATATTCTGGAAATCACGGACGGGAAAAACACTTTGTTCAGCCTGCGCTTTGAATCGAAGCTCGACGGCGATTCCTAAAGGCGGAAAAATTTATGAATATCGTTTCAGCGGAAAAGTTCTGGACACGGCGGCAAACACGGACGAAAGCACACTTGCGATTGCCGAATTTAACGAGAAGATTCAGCGCGACGAGCGCGTCAGCAACATTCTGCCCGCCGTGCGCGACGGCTTGATGATTGTCAGAAAAGAAAAGGATTAACAGGGAGAAAAATTTAATGGCAAATGAACTTTATGAGATTCCGGTTAAGAAAATCGACGGCGCGGAGACGAATCTCGGCGAGTATAAAAACAAAGTTTTGCTTGTGGTAAATGTCGCGTCGAAATGCGGTTTGACGCCGCAATATGAAGGTTTGCAGAAACTTTACGAAAAGTTTAACGCTAAAGGTTTGGAAGTTTTAGGTTTTCCGGCGAACAATTTTATGGGACAGGAACCGGGAACGGAAGCGGAAATCAAAGATTTTTGCGACACGAATTTTAACGTCAAGTTTCCGCTTTTCTCGAAAATTTCCGTCAAAGGCGCAGACCAGAATCCGCTTTATAAATATTTGACCGAAGCAAAGCCGGAAACCGATGTCAACGACGGCGAGTTTGAAGCGAAACTTAAAGGTTACGGCTCGACGCGTTCGACGCCAAATGAAGTTTTGTGGAATTTCGAGAAGTTTTTAGTCGGCAAAAACGGCGAAGTCGTCGCCCGTTTCGCGCCGGACGTAACGGCGGAAGACGAGCGATTAGTTGCAAAAGTCGAGGAAGAATTAGGGAAATGAAGATTTAGCCACGAACAAACACGAAGGAACACGAAATAAGAAAAACCAAAAGGAAAACATAAAGAAAAATCAAAAAACAATTGATTTATTTCGTGTTCCTTTCGTGTTTGTTCGTGGCTTAAAAAAATATGGAAAAGCGAAAATTCGGCAAAACTGATATGGAATTTTCCGTTCTCGGTTTCGGCGGCGCGGAAATCGGCTATGATAATTCGCAGACGCAGGGAAACGTTGACGAATTATTAAATTCTGCTCTGGACGCCGGACTAAACGTCATCGACACGGCGGCGGCTTATTTGACGAGCGAAAAAATGATTGGTGAAGCTGTTTCTCATCGCCGAAAGGAATTTTATTTGCTGACAAAATGCGGCGCGCTCGATAATTTTACGCGCTTCGACTGGTCGAAAAAAGGAATTCTGGAAACAATTGAAAATAGTCTGCGCGCATTAAAAACCGATTATATCGACGTTGCGCAGCTGCATAGCTGCGACAGCGAAGTTTTGCGGCAAGGCGATGCAGTCGAGGGTTTGCAGCGCGCGCAGGAAAAAGGCTACACGCGTTATATCGGTTATTCGGGCGACCGGGAAGAAGCGAAAACGGCGATTGAATTGAATGTTTTCGACAGCTTTCAAACGTCGGTCAACATCGCCGACCAAACGCCGATTGACGAAAACATTCCGCTCGCCGCCGAAAAAGGTTTGGGAATTATCGCTAAACGCCCCGTCGCAAATGCGGTCTGGCGAACGAAAGAGAAACCGGAAAATTCGTATCATCACGGTTATTGGGACAGGATTCAGAAACTGCAATACGATTTTTTGAAAGCACCGCTTGAAGAATCAATAGCGACGGCGCTGCGTTTTACGATGTCGATTCCGGGCGTCGATACGATGATTGTCGGCACAACAAAGCCGAAACGCTGGCAGGAAAACGCCGAATATATCAAAGCCGGAAACTTGCCGGACGAGGAATTTGAAGCGATTCGCAACCGCTGGCGCGAAGTCGCAGGCGAAGATTGGGTCGGATTGACTTAAAGAATTTCAGCCGCGAGCAAACACGAAAAAGCACGAAAGTTTTTCTTTAAACTATAAAGCCTTCGGTTAACGAAAGTTGTTTTTATCGACTTTTAATTTTCGTGTTCTTTTATGTTTGTTCGCTGAAAACAATCAAGGGAAGTTATGAGCAAACTATTTGAACGATTAAAATTGCGCGGAATCGAATTCGGAAATCGCATCTGGGTTTCGCCGATGTGCCAGTATTCGAGCGTTGACGGAATGCCGACCGATTGGCATTTGGTTCACCTTGGAACGCGAGCTGTCGGCGGCGCGGGGCTTGTGATTCAGGAAGCGACGGCAGTTTCGCCGGAAGGCAGAATTTCGCCGCAGGACGCGGGAATTTGGTCTGACGCGCACGCCGAAGCGTATAAACCGATTACGAAATTTATTAAAGAACAGGGCGCGGTCGCGGGAATTCAAATCGCGCACGCCGGTCGAAAGGCTTCGACTTTTGCGCCGTGGATCGGAAACGGAAAAGTCGAGGAAAGCGAAGGCGGCTGGGAAGCAATCGCGCCGTCCGCGATTGCTTTTGACGAAGAATATCCGCTGCCGCGCGAGATGAACGCCGCCGACATCGAAAAGGTTTTGAACGATTTTGTCGCGGCGGCGAAACGCTCGGTTGTCGCGGGTTTTGAAACGGTGGAAATCCACGCCGCGCACGGTTATCTTTTTCACGAATTTTTATCGCCGTTGTCGAACGAACGAACGGACGATTACGGCGGAAGTTTAGAGAACCAAATGCGTTTTCCGCTTGAAGTTTCAAGGCGCGTGCGCGAAATTGTGCCGGAAAATCTGCCGGTTTTCGTGCGAATATCGGCAACCGATTGGACAGAAAACGGCTGGGATTTGCAGCAGTCAATCGAGTTTTGCAGGCGGTTAAAAGAAATCGGCATTGATTTAATAGATGTTTCGACAGGCGGAAACGTGCCGGACGCGCGCATTCCGGTCGCGCCGAATTACCAGGTTCCGTTCGCGGCGGAAATCCGCGAACAAGTCGGAATCGCAACGGCGGCTGTCGGAATGATTACCGAACCGCACCAAGCCGAAGAAATCCTGCAGAAAGGTGAAGCCGACGCTGTTTTATTGGCACGTGAATTTTTGCGCGAGCCGTATTTTCCGTTTTGCGCCGCAAAAGAATTGGGCGGCGAAGTTAGCGTGCCGAAGCAATACGGGCGGGCGATTGATTTGCGAAAGGCGAAAAGCGCGTAAAAAGTTAAAAAGTGAAAAAGATTTGTGTCCGAGATTCAACAAAAACTTTTTAACTTTCAGTCTTTTCCACTTTTTAACTTTCGAGAGGAAATATGAGCAGTGTTTCAAACATTCCATTTTCAGTTTTGGATTTATCGCCGGTTGTTGAATGCGGAACAGTTGCCGATGCGCTGCATAATTCGCTGGCTCTTGCACAACACGCGGAAAAATTGGGGTTTAATCGTTTCTGGCTTGCCGAACACCATAATATGGTCGGCATTGCGAGCGCGGCGACTTCGGTTGTTATCGGTTATGTCGCGGGTGGAACGTCGAAAATCCGCGTCGGCGCGGGCGGAATTATGCTGCCGAATCACGCGCCGCTGGTGATTGCCGAGCAGTTCGGAACGCTCGAATCGCTTTATCCGAATCGGATTGATTTGGGTTTGGGACGCGCGCCCGGTTCCGACCAATCGACGGCGCGGGCTTTGCGGCGGACTTTGCACACAGGCGGCGACGATTTTCCCGAATTGCTCGAAGAATTGCGATTTTTTCTCCGTGAGCCGGTTGAAAATCAACGTGTCAGAGCTGTTCCGGGCGCGGGTTTGAATGTTCCGATTTGGCTTTTGGGTTCAAGCGGTTTTTCGGCGCAGCTTGCCGGAGAATTAGGTTTGCCGTTCGCGTTTGCCGCGCATTTCGCGCCTGAATATCTGCTGCCCGCGCTTCGGCTTTACCGAAATTCGTTTAAGCCTTCGGAAAATCTGACGAAACCGTATGCGATGGCTGCGGTCAATGTTTTCGCCGCCGAAACCGATGCCGAAGCTGAAAAACTGGCGACTTCGCAGTTTCAATCGTTTCTGCGTCTGATTCGCGGCACGCCCGGAAAACTTCAGCCGCCGGTTGACGATATGGAAGGATTTTGGACGCCGCCGGAGAAAGCCGCCGTCGAATCCAAACTCGGCGGTTCGATTATAGGGAATGCAGCGACGGTTGAAGAAAAATTGGAAAAGTTTTTGAACCAGACAAACGCCGACGAATTGATGATTAGCGCGATGATTTATGACCAGACGGCGCGGCTGCGTTCATACGAAATCGTCGCCGATGTTTGGAAAAACAAAGCCGTCGCGTAATCGGTTCGCGTTATCCCGAAGCGATGATGAAATCGGTTAACGGGTAAGAAAATCTGCCCGCGAAATACGCGAAACACACGAAAATAAAATTTTTATAAAATACCTTTCGTGTTCTTCGTGTATTTCGCGGGCAATATAAAAATTATGAGTAGTGAAAAAATCGTGCTGTTCGCGCGGCTGAAAGTTAAAAAAAGCGCGATTGACGAAATGAAGCGCGCGGCGCTGGCAATTGTCGAAGATTCACGCGCCGAAATCGGCTGTATAAATTACGATTTTCATCAGGCGATTGATGATGAAACAGTTTTTCTGTGGCACGAAACGTGGGCGAACAGCGAAGCGATTGACGCGCACGGAAATTCTTTGCACTTTAAAGAGTTTGCGGCGGCGATTAAGGATTTTACCGAAGAATCTTTAACGGTAACATTGACGAAAATGGTCAGCGAAAAGGTTCGGTAAATTGGTTCGAGACAAATAAAATCATTTTATAAATAAGGAGAAATTTTTTATGCCGATTAGAAATGCGGAAGCCGAATGGAACGGCGGAATTATGGATGGGAAGGGAACGATGAAACTCGGAAGCGGCGCGTTTGAAGGCGCGTATTCGTTCAAAACCAGAATGGAAGACGGCGCGGGGACGAACCCCGAAGAGTTGATTGGCGCGGCGCACGCCGGTTGTTTTTCGATGGCGCTGTCGGCAGCGTTAGGTCAAGCCGGATTCGAGCCGAAAAGCATTCAAACAAAAGCAGCGGTTAAATTCGATAAAGTCGAAGGCGGTTTTGCAATCACGAAAATCGATTTGACGACGACAGCCGACATTCCGAATATCGACGACGCGAAATTTCAGGAAATCGCCAAAGGCGCGAAAGAAGGATGTCCGGTTTCAAAGGCGCTGGCGGGAACGGAAATCAATCTGCAGGCAAACCTGAAATAACGGAAAACGGATAATGGAAAATGAAAAGCCGGAAATTTATTCGCTCTTCATTTTCCACTTTCCGTTATCCGTTATCCATTGTCTTTGCCGCGTCCGGTTTTTTCCTGCAGCTCGTCAATGCGTTTTGAAGCCTCGGCTTTGGTGAGATTTTCGTCAAATTCTTCTTTGGCTTCCTCGCTCAAAGTCGTCAGATACGAACGCTGCGCGCCGGTCATCGCCTCGTCGCCGGTCGTCCAGTTGTCCGGGTCTTTGATGGTGTTGCTTTCGCCGGCTTGGTCTTGTGTTTTTTTGTCAGACATAAATTTTACTCCCAAATGTTCGATTTTGTTTCAGTGATTAAACACCAGCCAACGCGTTGCACGAATCGTGCCAAAAGCGACAGCGTTTATAAGACGAATATCGAAGATTGCGAACGGGGAAAGAGTTGGCAAAACCAAGTTGGCAAGTTAATATAAAACAAACGTTTGCGAAGAAAAATATCGAAATCGAAAAGAGTTTTTCGCAAGCTGACAGATAAAAATTTAAGGAGATTTTGAAAATGGCAAATTTTACAAAAGAAGCGACGGATACGAATTTTGAAGCGGATGTTTTGGGTTCGGACAAAGCGGTTCTGGTCGATTTTTGGGCTGAATGGTGCGGACCGTGCCGGATGATTGCGCCGTCGGTCGAAGCGATTGCCGAGGAATACGGCGACAAGGCGGGCGTTTATAAAATGAACGTCGATGAAAATACGAACGTGCCGCAGCGTTTCGGCATTCGCGGCATTCCGACGCTGATTGTCTTTAAAGGCGGACAGGAACAGGAACGCATCGTCGGCGCGGTTTCACGCGACGCGATTGCGAAAGTTATGGAAAAATACGTGTGAAATAAAAGGGATAAAGGGCAATAAAAAAGGATGAGGGAGAAAGGATAAAATAAAAAAGGGATGAAGAAGTCTTTATCTTTATCTTTATTCCTTATCCTTTATCCTTCATTTTGCTGGCATACCGTTTGCCCTGTTAGCCCCGCATCGAAGCCGGATGTATTAAATAAAAACATTCTTTTAATAAACGGAAGAATCGGCTTTGCGAATAAAAAAATAAAAAGAAAATGGAGAAAAAAATGAACGCATTGGAGTTATTGAAATCCGACCACGATAAGGTTGACGAACTTTTTAAGCAAGCCGAAGCGACCGAAGACGAAAATAAGAAACACGGTTTGTTCACGCAGATAAAAATGGAGCTTCTGACGCACACGCATATCGAAGAAACGATTTTTTATCCGGCGATTACTGTCAACGAGGAAATCAAGGACATCGTTCTCGAAGGACTTGAAGAACATAAACAGGCGAAGACGCTGCTCCGCGATATTCCGAATCTTTCGGACGGAAGCGAAAAATTCGACCCGAAATTCAAGGTTTTGATGGAAGACATCCAGCATCACGTCAAGGAAGAAGAAGGTGAAATGTTCCCGCTGATTAAAAAAGCCTTTGACAAAACGCAGCTCGAAGAACTCGGCGCGCAGATGGCGGCGGAAAAAATCAGTTTTCAGAAAGATTACAAGGCAAGCATCGCCGCGGGTTAAAATCAATTTCAATTCGTATTTGATTAAAGCGCAAATTTCCCGCAAAGGATTTTGCGCTTTTTTTGCAGAATCCCACTTCACAAGCGCGGAAAACGGCTGATGACTATTTATAGTCATCAGCCGTTTTCCGGTTTTAATTATAATTTTACCCGATTAAGGTCTCATCCGGTCTCTCTGCTGAACGCCGAGCAGCCTTGCCGGAAAGGTAGCGAAATTTTCGATTTCGACCTGATATTGATTGGTCTTGTCGTCGCGATTCCAACGAATTTTAGCGGCGGCGATATATGTTCCTTCGCCTTTGCCGGTGCGCTCGTCGATAAATATTTCGATAACGCCGAACGGATAATCGAGCGAGCGATAGCCGCCGCGCTGTTCGGCAAACTGCGTCCAGCGCTGGAAAACGATGAAGATGCGCCGCTTGCCGTCAACCGTGCTTTCGCGCACGACGTTAATCGGAACTCCGATGTTCGCGCCGACGGAAAATCTGCCGAGGTCTTGATTTCTAAACGCGTCGAGCGCCCTGTCCTGCCCGCCTTCCTGCAAAATCGACAGATATTGATTTGCCTGCGCGTCCGGCGTCTGTCCGGTAATATTAAGCGTAAAGTTAGTGGTAACGGTTCTGGTCGAAAATCCGCTGCCGTAGCTGAGAACTGTTCCCGTAAAAGTTTCCCGCGTGTTCTGCTGCGCGTTTCGCTGTGCGGCGCGTCCCTGGTTTCGCTGCGCGCTCGCTTCTGAAACAAAACTCAAAGACAAAAACAATACAGCCAAAGCCGCATAAAAAACATAGAATTTTCTCATAATCATAATCCTCTCATTCGTAATAATGTTGAGATGCAATTACCACACGGTGAACCGTCAAATATTTGTTTGCTTCATTACAAATAAACCATTGAAGACCAAAAAGCGCCTGCTGCGCGCATATAATTTTAGAATACGAAATATAAAATCGGCTTTTCGCCGCGCCGGTTTTCAAACAGATTACTAAATATCTTTACGCCGTCGCCGAGCCTTTTCCCTGAAAGTCGTCGAGCGCGTCGAAAACCTGCAAGGCATATTTCACATTGCCGAACGGCGCGGAAACCTGAACGCCCTGAAGCAAATCCCGAACTTCGACGAGCGATTCACGCGCTATTTTAATTCCTTCTTCGCGCGCCGCTTCTTTAGAAATGTCCGATGCTTTACGCATTCTTTCCAAAATGTCGTGCGTAACATTTACACCCGGAACTTCGTTGTGCATAAATTCGGCGTTTCTGATTGAAACGAGCGGAAAAATTCCGGCGACAATCGGAATGCGGACGTGTTCGATTCGTTTGAGAAAATCACGCAGCTGTTTCGTGTCGTAGACCGGCTGCGTAATGGCGTATTCCGCGCCGGCTTCGACTTTCCACTCGAAGCGTTTTACTTCTTCGTCAATATTTATCGCGCCCGGATTGACGCCGACGCCGATTGAAAAAGCGGTCGGACAGCCGATTGGATTATTTCCCAAGTCCAAGCCGTGATTGAGTTTATTGACCATATTCGTCAAACCGATTGAATCGATGTCGAAAACGGCGGTCGCGTCGGGAAACGGTCCCATTTTCGGCGGGTCGCCCGTAATTATTAAAAGATTATGAACGCCCAAAGCCGCCGCGCCGAGCAAATCCGACATCATTCCAAGCAGATTTCTGTCGCGGCAGCAGTAATGCAGAACGGCTTCGATGCCGATTTCGCGCTCGACGAGAATTGCCGTCGCCTGCGCGCTCATTCTGGTTTGCGCGCGCGGTCCGTCGGGAATATTTACCGCGTCAACTCCGGCGGTCTTTAATAATTTAATCGATTCGAGAGTTTTCGCCGCGTCGCAGCCTTTCGGCGGCAGAACTTCGACCGACGTTACAAACTCGCCGCGAGCGATTTTCCCGGACCAATTCGACCGTTCTTCGGCGGGAACGACCCGCACATCGACCGGCTTTAAATCGATAACTTTTGCTGATTCGGCGGGTTTAACCGCTGCTTTTAATTGACGCGGGCTGATGGCGCGCACCGAATCCGAAATCAGCCTGATATGTTTCGGCGTCGTGCCGCAGCAGCCGCCGACAAAGCCCGCGCCGGCTTTGATAAACCGCTTGGCGAATTTCGACATATATTCGGGCGAACACATATAAAACTGTCTGCCCTGAACGTCTCTGGGAAGTCCGGCGTTCGGCTGGGCGGAAAGTTTTTTCGTCGTAACGGCGCGCATTTTTTCGAGCGCCGTTAAAATATGCGTCGGTCCGACGCCGCAGTTTAAGCCGATAACGTCCGCGCCCCATTGGTCGAGCTGCGCCGTGAAAACTTCGGGCGCGACGCCGAAAATCGTTTTGCCGTCGGTCTGAATCGTCATCTGCGCCATAATCGGCAAATCGCACAACTCTTTTACCGCTCTTATGGCTTGCTCAATTTCCGACAAATCGGAAAAAGTTTCCAGCAGAAATAGATCGACGCCGCCTTCCAAAAGCGCGGAAACCTGCTCGGCGAACATTTCTTTGGCTTCGTCGAACGATGTCGGACCGTACGGCTCGATGCGCAAATCGAGCGGACCGACTGCGCCGGCGACATACACGTCTTCGCCGGCGGCTTCACGCGCCAGTTTTGCGCCCGCGATATTTATTTCCCGCAATTTATTTTCCAGACCGTATTGCTGCAATCTGTGTCCGGTCGCGCCGAACGTATTCGTTTCGATAACGTCCGCGCCCGCTTTGACGTATTCTTTATGAACTTCGCGCACAAGGTCGGGCGACACCAGATTCAGCTCGTCGTAGCTGCGGTTTATATAAACGCCTTTGTCATAAAAGCGCGTCCCGATTGCGCCGTCGAAAACATAAACGCCGTCGCCGTTTAATAAATCTCTGAAGTTTCGCATAAAATAAAAAATTCCCGTCTGTAAAACAGCACGGGAATTCCTTGAATAGCTTTGTCGAATTTGCTGTTTAGCTGATTATTTTACGTGGTCGCAAGTCGCTTTATAACTCACCACGAATGTTAAAAATAAATGATGCTTTTTTAGACGGAGAGTGTCAAGTTTGAGCCGCGGAACAATGTTTTTATTTCCGGGTTTTTATTTCTGGCATTTCGGACAGAAATAGCTTGAGCGTCCCGCCTGTTTAACGCGCACAATCGGTGTTTCGCATTCGACGCACGGACTTTTTTCGCGGTCATAGACGCGCCAGCTCAATTCGTAGCCGCCGCCGTAATAGCTGCCGTCGATGTTTTCGGGATTGACGTTAAGCGTCGAGCCGTGCGCGATTGATTCGGCAAGAACTTCGCGGATTTTTTCAAACAGCGTGTCGGCTTTTTTCGCGGAAACTTTGTCGGCGGCGATTTGCGGATTAATCCGCGCCAGAAACATCGCTTCGGCGGCGTAAATATTTCCGAGTCCGACGACTTTCGTTTGGTCGAGCAGAAATTCTTTGAGGGATTTTTTTGAAGTTTTCAGGATTGCGCGAAAATATTTTTTATTAAAATCGTCGGAAAACGGTTCGGGCGCGAGCTTTTTTATTTCTCCGGCGTCGTGGAGTTTTGCGGTTTCGACTATTTTCATAAAGCCGAAATGCCGCTGGTCTGAGAAAACGAGACGGCTTTCGTCGGCGAAATAAAAAACGGCGTGCGCGAATTTCGGATTTTCGCGGTCGAAAGGAAGCAGCAGAAATCTGCCGCTCATTCGCAGATGCGCGATTAAAGTTTTCCCGTTATCAAGCTCGAAAAGAACGTGTTTGCCGCGCCGGTGAACGCGCAGTATAATCGCGTCCCTTAATTTTGCGGCAAAATCGGCGGGCGCGTGTTCCGGCGCGAGTCGCTCGCGCAGAAGTTCGGCAGACAGAATACGGCGATTTTTGACGAGTTCATCGAGCGATTTGGCGACAAGTTCGACTTCGGGCAATTCGGGCATATAGACAATTACGAATTACGAATTACGAATTGCCAATTACGAATTAGAAGAAAAGATTCTCCCGCATTCGTAATGCGCAATTTGAAATTCGCCGGTTGATTTCAGATTTTCGTGTAATCGGTCAGCGAAGTTTTATCGCCTAAAACCGCGCCGCCGCTTACGACGACGTTTCTGCCGATATGACAGCCGCGCCCGACGACTGAATTTTTTATCGCGGCGTGGCTTGAGACGCGCGTGTGCGCCCAGACGACCGAGTTTTCAATCGTCGCTTTTTCTTCGACGTGAACGCCTTCGCCGATAACCGAATTGACGATTCGGGCGTTCGGTTTGATAACGCAGTTTTCGCCGATAATCGAAGTTTTATCGACGAGCGCCGCCGTCGCAAGCTCGAATTTACTCGTTTTTCCGATTTCAAAATTCTTGATTTTCCCGCCGAGAAAATCGTGATGCGCGCTCAGATAGCTTTCCGGCGTGCCGATGTCGCGCCAGTAATTCCCGTTCATTATAAAAGCGCGAAAGGATTTTCCGGCGGCGAGCAAATCGGGGAAAACGTTGTATTCAAACGAGCAGTTTTCGCCCGCGCGTATCGAATCGAGAACCGTCGGCTCTAAAATATAAATTCCCGCGTTGATGTTTTTCGTCGTCAGACCGGCGATTTCTTCGGCGTTCGGTTTTTCCCGGAAGCGCCGAACGCGATTTTCCGCGTCGGTTTCGACCAGTCCGTAAGCCGCCGGATTTTCGACCGGCGTTAAAACGATTGTCGCTTCGGCTTGTGTTCGCCGGTGAAATTCGATGACTTTGCGGATGTCCAAATCGGTTAAAACATCGCCGTTAAAAACGATTGTCGTCTCGTCGAACGAACGGGCGGCGAATTTATACGCGCCGCCCGTTCCCATCGGACTCGGCTCGGTTACATAGCGCAGATTGACGCCGTATTCCGCGCCGTCGCCGAGCATTTGCTCGATTTTGTCCGGTTGGTAACTCAGAGAAAGCGTTATATCGACAATTCCGGCACGCTTTAAAATCTCGATTTGGTAAAGCAGAAACGGGCGATTTAAGAACGGCACAATCGGTTTCGGTGTATACATCGTCAGCGGTCGAAGCCGCGTTCCTTTTCCGCCCGCTAAAATTAATGCCTGCATAAAATTAGTTGAATGTTTCCCGTGTATCGACAGCAAATCTAAGACTATGAAAACGGCTGTGAAAAATCAAAGACGCACATTCGATAAAAGTTGTTAAAAAACTTTGACACGTTTTCAACAAACGTGTTAATTTAATTTTGAGAGCAGACGGGAAATTTATTTCCCGACACCGAACCTTACCAGCATTCTTCTCCCAACTTTTCCAGCAGATTCAAACTAACCGGAAGGGCATTTTATTCAAAATGAGTTTCGACAAAACAAAAATAATGCGCAACGCCGAGCGATTTTTGTCGCAGGGCAAAATCCGTGCCGCCATAAGCGAATACAAACGAATAGTTGAAAACGACCCGAAAGATTTCAGCACGCTGAATATTCTGGGCGATTTGCACATAAAAAATTCGGACAGCAGCGAGGCGCTCGCCTGTTATATGAAGGTTGCCGAGCATTACAGCAGGCAGGGTTTCGCGCATAAAGCCATTGCCATCTACAACAAAGTTTCGCGTATTCAGCCGAATTCGATGGAAGTTTCCGAAAAGCTGGCGCAGCTTTATCAATCGAAAGGCTCGGTTGCCGAAGCGCGCGCTCATTACACGACAATCGCCGAAAGTTACCAGCGCAAAGGTCAAAAGCTCGAAGCCTTATCCATCTGGAAACAAATCGCGCAGCTCGACCCGAACAATACCGATATTTATCTTAAAATCGCCGATGTCTGCTGGCAGGAAGAACAGTTCGACGAAGCGGCGGAATCTTTTACCGAAGCTGGTCTGCGTTTTTTGAAGCAGAACAAATACGAAGCCGCTTTGACGGCGTTCACCAAATCGCTCGAAGTTAAAAAGAATTATCTGCGCGCGCTCAACGGTCTGGTCAAGGCGCAAATCGGTCTCGGATTTGCCGACGACGCGGCGCGGACACTCGAAAACATTTTAGCCGAACAGCCGTTTAACCGCGATATTCTCTATCTGCTCGTCGATTGCTACATCGATATGAACAATCCGGCGCAGGCGGAAAAAACAGTCGTCAAACTGGTCGAGCAGGAACCGGCAAATTATCCGAAGTTTCTTGAACTGACGAAACTTTATATAAAGAACAACGATTTGGATTCCGCCGCGCGCATTCTTTCGATTTCGTCGGAACATCTGTTGGTCGGCGGACAGGCGCAGGATTTTCTGAACTGGACGAACGAGATTTTAGCGCAGAACCCGGAACAGATAAACGCTCTGCGGCTGCTCGTTCGGTATTACGGCTGGCAGCGCGACGAAGCCGAACTCCGGCAGGCGCTCGAAAGACTGGCGGAAACCGGACGGTTGACCGAATCACTCGAAGATGAAAGATACGCGCTCGCCCAGCTTGTAATGATTGCTCCGCACGACATCGGCTACGCGCAGCGTCTCCAGGAAATAAACGGTTCGCAGGGCTACGAAGACGTTGCCATCGTCGGCGACGGCGAGTTTTTATTGAAGGAAAACGCGGGCGAGATTCCCGAATTTGAGAATTTCGCCGCCGCCGACTCGACTTTTGACGAGCGCAACGGCGATTCTTCATTCGGATACAGCGAATTCGATTTTTCCGGCGAGTCTTTCGCCGACGCCGACGCCGCGTCCGAGCCGAGCGATTTGCCGGAAAACGTCAGGGAATTTGATTTTTACGACGGAATCGTTCAGCCGGAAGCGGCGGAAAATTTGTTTCCGTCTGAAAATTTTCAAGCCGTCGAATCTTCGTTTGAAAATACGAACGATGAAAGCGGTTTCGCCGGTCAGGTAAAACTTCAAAAGGAAATCGAGAGCATCGAATTTTATATCGCTCAGGGTTACACGGATTTAGCCGAAAAATCTTTGACGGCGCTCGAAGCGGAATTCGGAAGCCAGCCGGAAGTGGAAGAACTTCGACGACGGTTAAGCGAAGCGGCGCAAAATGCTGCCCCGGACGAAAATATTTATCCGCAGAGCGGTGAAAACGAACAGGCGGCTGAATCAATTCCGCCGCTGCGGGTTTTTGAAACGCTCGACGGGCTGAACGACGAATTCGATTTGGAAGAATCCGCGCCAGCCGACGGCAACGACTACGACACGCATTACCAGATGGCAATCGCCTACAAGGAAATGGGTTTGATGGAAGACTCGATTCGGGAATTTCAAAACGCACTGAATCTAACCCGGATAGACGACGGAACGAGAAGGTTTTTCCAGTGCGCGAATCTTTTGGGTCATTGTTTCCGGGAAAAACAAATGCCGAATCTGGCTTTGATGTGGTTCAAACGAAGCCTTGAAACTCCCGATTTAAACGCCGAAGAAGAACAGGCGCTCTATTACGAAATCGGCGACGCTTACGAAATCGGCGGCGATTTGCAGAAGTCGGTCGAATATTTTGAAAAGCTCTACGCCGTCGATGTCGATTACCGAAACGTCAGCCAGCGCCTCGAAATCCTGCGCGAAACCGAGGCGCTCGCCAATCGTTAAAGAGTTTGTTTGAAATCGCGGAAAATAAAAAATGACGGTCTGGTTGGAAAACCAGACCGTCATTTTTTATTTTCCGGCGAAAGCGTGTCTTTGCCTGCTTTCTTTAATTCAAGGGATTTTATTTGAGAAGTCGAATAAAACCTTCCTGTTCAAAGTGTTTATCGGTGGTTAGAGATTCGGCAATTCCGCGTGTTTGCATAATTACGAAACTGACGGCATCGCAGAGCGAATGGTTTTTATCGAGGCATTCTTTAATAAGTTCGACGGCTTTGATATGCGTTTCTTCGTCAATCCAAACTATTTCGATTTCTTCGTCGTTCAAGATGTTTTCGTTTATCAGCGAACGATTGTTTTCCGTGATGCCTGCTACGCCTTCGCTCGCAAAATCGCTCGATTTTAATTTTGCCTTTGTCTTTAATTTCTTCAAGTCCGATGATGTGCAGAAGTTCGGTGTAAAAATTCCTGTCGAGCCGGTTGCTGTCGTCGGCAAACGGAACTTTCAGAAGATGCGGCGGCGAAAGAATCTTGAAAAGCTCAATAAGTTTCCCGTCAAATTCAGCTTTAGATGCAGGAATTTTCCGCCGAAATTATATCGGCTTTATTCGTCGGTTTCTTCGCTTCCGGAATCACGCCGACTTTTTCCTGCGCCGCTTTGCCGACGTGAATCACAAGGTCTTGTCTGCCTTTGGTATTTATCTCGAAATCCGATTTATAAAAAGTATCTTTGAGAAAATCGCGGACAAAGTTTTTATGATGTTCTTCGCTTTCGTTCTCGGTAATTTTGCCGAGCAAAGTTTGCAGATTCGCTTTGAACAAAGTAATGTCGGCACGACGAACAGGCTGCTTGAGAAAGGCTTTATTGAGCGATTGTTTCGGAGTCTGAGCGTTTAGTTTCATTTTCAATATTCAATTTCATTATTCAAAAAAGATAAATTTCTCCGTATGCCGAATCGTCGAAACTTAACAAAACTTAGTGAAACTACTATAATCTAAAAGACGGCGAACGCTAAATAAAACGAAATAAAATGAGCTTGTCCGCACCTGAAAATTTCCCTTTTTATGATTGAAAAATTAACCGTCATTTTTTTTGTTTTATTATTCTTAATAGCCGGAATTCTTCTGACGGTTCTGCCGTGGATAAACGTCGGCGCAATCGGCGATTGGGGAAACAATTATCTGCTCGCCGCCGCCGCTCAGAAAACCGGCTTGACGTTTTTGCAGTCCGTCGTCGCTTCCGGCTGGTTTCGCGGCGCCGTTACCGGCTTGGGCGTTTTAAATCTCTTTTTCGCCTTTTGGGAACTGGCGCATTTCAGTCAAAACGTGCAGATGCTTTCGGGCAGGGAAATAAAATAACGCTCGTGAACCGCAGCCGAATTTCCAGCCGAAATCCTTTGATTTACCTGATAACCGAAGGCGCGGCGACGCCGGAAAACTTCTCTGAGAAAAAAGCGGAAATTCTAAACCTTGTAAAAATCGCCGCCGAATCGAAAATTTCATTCGTTCAGATTCGTGAAAAAAATCTTTCCGCTCGATTAGTATTTGAACTGGCGCGGGAAGCGGCGAAAATTACCGGCGGCGCGGCGACAAAAGTTTTAGTCAACGACCGCGCCGACATCGCGCTCGCCGCCGGCGCGGACGGCGTGCATTTAACGAAGCGCTCGCTCTCCGCCGAAATCGTCCGCCGCCGGTTTCCGCCGGATTTTATCGTCGGCGCTTCGGTTCACACGCTCGAAGAAGCCGAAACCGCGCGACGACAAACGGCGGATTTCGTTACGTTCAGCCCGATTTTCCCGACGCCTTCCAAAGAAAGATACGGCGCGGCGCACGGTTTGGAAAAGCTGCGCGAAGTTTGCCGAAAGCTCGGAAATTTTCCCGTCGTCGCGCTCGGAGGAATCGACGAAAACAATTACAACGCGGTTTTAGAAAACGGCGCGCGCGGTTTTGCCGCAATCCGGTTTCTGAACAACGCCCGAAACCTGACGAAATTAGCCGCAGATTTACAAGGTTGACGCGAATATAGAAATGAATCTCGAAAGCCCGAATCGAAAACTCAAAGTTTGTCTGACAATCGCCGGACTAGACCCGTCGGGCGGCGCTGGAGTCGTCGCCGACATAAAAACTTTTACCGCGTTCGGCTGTTTTGCGACCGCCGCCGTAACTTCGCTGACTTTTCAAAACACGTGCGGCGTGTATGGAGCAGCGCATCAAACGGCGGAAACCGTTCGCCGTCAAATCGAGCCGATTATCGACGACTTCGAGATTTCAGCGCTTAAAACCGGAATGCTTCCGACCGCCGAAATCATCGAAGAAACGGCGCGCATCGTCAAAGAAAATTGTTTGAAAAATTACGTTCTCGACCCGGTTGTCCGCTCGACTTCCGGTTTTGATTTGATTGACGACGCGGCGCTTCGTTCCTTAATCGAAAAACTTTTTCCGCTCGCCGAACTCGTTACGCCGAATTTATTTGAAGCCGAAAGAATCGCGCGGATTCGAATAAAAAGCGAAGCGGATATTAAAAAAGCCGCGCGCATTATGCAGTCTTCGGGCGCGAAAAACGTTTTGATAAAAGGCGGGCATTTCTTTGAAGCGACGAATCAAACCGGCAAAGGCGCGAACCGAATCGCCCGCGATTATTTATTTGCCGGAGAGGATTTGCGCGTTTTTGAAGCCGGATTTATCGACACGACCGCGACGCACGGAACAGGCTGCGCGCTCGCTTCGGCGATTGCGGCGAATCTGGCTTTGGGAAATGATTTGGTTAAATCGGTTGATACGGCGAAACGATTCGTAACCGAAGCGATTCGCACCGCGCCCGATTTGGGAAAAGGAAATTCGCCCGTCAATCACTCGATTTCGGGTTTTGGATTTTAGGTTCTGGATTTCAGGTTTTAGAATCGCTATAGATACAAAATTTTTCGTTTCCGACCGCCGACAACTATTTCGCCGGTGTAAAAATGTTCGGCGATAGATAAGTTACGCCGAATGTGATGCCGGTTCTTGGGCTGTATTTCGTCAGACCGAAAATCGCGGCGCTGTCGAAACGCAAGCCGGACGCTTTGATTTGCGTGCCGAGACGGAATTGCCCGACGCTTTCCGTTCCCAAAGGCGCGTTCCCTTTTCTGGTGCTGGCGCGCCCGTTAATTTCGCCGACGATATTTACGCGGTCGCTGGCGCGGTAAATTCCCGCAAAACCGTAAAGAAAAACGTCGTTTTGCGTGAAACGCTCAATCGGCGCGGTCATAATCGCTAAACCGAGATTGCCAAAAGCATTAAAACGCGCTTCTCGCCCGGCACGTCTGCCGAACTTTTTCTGAACCAGAACTTTACCGAAAACGTTGATTTGATTTGTCCCGATGCCGCGCGCCTGGTCGCTGTTCGGCATTTGAAAACCGAATTTAAAGCCGAGCGCGGGCAGATTTCTCGTTTCGTTCCTGAGTTTTATTTTGGTCGAAAGCGTAAAATCGCCCGAATCGCTCGTCGAATTTCCCGTTACGTTCAGCGGAATCGGCGACGGATTGACGGCGGAATTGACGGCTAAAAAATTTTGCAGAACGCCTTCGATTTGAAATTCCACGTTCGACGAAAAACCGACTTTTAAGCGAACGTCGCCGACGCGCGTTAAATCGCCGCGCAAACCTGAGAGCGGAAACTTTTCGTTTTGCAGAAAATCGACGCCCGCCGAAAATTCAACCGCGCCTGCGGGCGTCGTATCGACATCTTCAGTCAGAAGCGGACGCTGCTGGGCGAAAAGGGAAGCGCCCGAAATTAAAATAATAAATATAAAGGCAAAAAGGCTTTTCATATAACGGATTTTAATTTTGCCACTAAAACGCGTAATTTGTAAATCAAAATGAAAGTTCTCGCTGTTTGCGCGGGAAACAAAGTTTTTGCACAAAAACACCTCGCATTTCAAAAAAAATCTTGACAGGTCGGCACGATTCGGTTTATTACTTTCTAACAGTAAATCTAACCGTCAGCGATTCCATCAAAAAATAAGTCCGCTTTTTGTTTGCGAGCTTTATTTTGAATCGTTATTTTTCTAAACAAAATTCGATGCGAGGAGCAGCAAAAAATGAAAAAAACTATATTTATTCTTTGAAACACGCAGGTCAAAACCTTGCACTTTTAGTGCAAGACTTTCAGTAATTTCCGCTAAAATCTATTCGAGGCTAGCGAAAGATGAAAGAGAACCGAAAAGGCTCGCATACAAAAAGTAGATTGACCGCGC
>JBBPXZ010000085.1:0-6617 GCA_038200355.1 Pyrinomonadales bacterium
CGCACGAAAAAACTCCCGCCGAAGTTAAGGAATGGATTGCCGATTTACCGTCCTGGGCGCAAATCAAACGCGCGTCGGCGGCAAATTCGGAAGTTATCAGAAATCTCGGCAGAGGCGAAACCGAAGCCATCGCTCTCGCTCTCGAAGAAAAAGCCGCCGCGCTTTTAATGGACGACCGCAAAGCAATCAGACAAGCGCGTAAAAATAATCTGATTGTCATTACGACGCTCGGCATTCTCGAATTGGCTTCAATCAAAGGCTTGATTGACTTGTCCGAAGTTTTAGACGAACTTGCTCAAACGAGTTTCCGCCTGCCGCCTGACGAAATTATCGAAGAGTTTCTGAACCGCGATAAAATTAGAAAACAATCGTCGCCCAAATCCTGAGCGAGATGGATGCGGAAATCGAAGCGTTGGAAATACGACAAGCCAAATATAAAGCCGTCAGGCAAGGAATGATGCAGGCAAGTATCGGCAACGCTTTGCCTGTCGCCGACTTGACCGAACCGTCCGCGCTTTTGAGTATTTACAAGGTTTGTTCCACGAATGCAGGAGCAATGTAGAGAGGATGGTCGAACGCATTCCAGAGAGTAACTATCAGCAGCTGCAGCATTTCATTTCAGAATCAGAGTGGGATGGCGGCGGCGATGAAGGATGTCGCAGGAAATACAAACCTAAGTCTTGGATCTTTGGCTGGGGAAAAAGGGTTGATTTTAGATGAGAGCGGGAACGAGAAAGCCGGCGACGAAAGCGTTGGAGTGGCTCGCCGGTATATCGGCAATGTCGGGAAAGTGTGCAATGCCCAAAATGCCGTGTATGCGGGATTAAGCCGGGCAGACAAGATCAGTTTAGTCGGAGCGCGGTTGTATTTGCCAAAAGAGTGGACGAGTGATCCGGAGCGATGTGAAAAAGCCGGGATTCCCGAACAAGCGCAGAAATATCGAACCAAACCGGAGTTGGGATTTGGCGACCGGAAGATGCAGCCGACCGCATTTACTTTTCGGACAGTTTTTGGAATATGACACAGAACGGCAGAATGCACGATAAGCGCACCAAAACGGTCTGCGGCTCGAAAAAAAGTAGTTTGCAGCAGTTTGGATTATAGTTTGGGAATTTGAAATTATGTCCGGTAAAAATAAGCAGAATACAATCAGCATATTCGCGAACGACAGGTTGGACGAATACGAAAGAAAAAGTATCGTATATCAAATAAAAAACTCACTTTTGTAAATATTATTGAATCTGTCGGAGAATCAGTTAAAATTACAGAAAATCATTTTGTTTTCACCAGAAAAACAGTCACGCTTTTTTGAAGCAGTTTTTTTGCATTAGTATTCGCCGAAATTTGAAAGATGAACTACTCAAATTTATACCGCAATGTCTTGCCTTCAATACCGATATTGCTGTGCCTGTTAATTTTACTGACGGCAATCGCAGTAATTGAGCGCGAAACGCCCGCACAAACAAAAATTTTGTCCGCGTCCGCGACGGAAAAATCGCAAAAAGTGGACAGCAGTCGGTTGGAGATAACGGAAGAACTTTCCGAGTCATTGGCAAACGATTTGCTGGAACTGTCGGCTGCCACGCGCGACCGGGATTTAAAATTAACATCTGAATTTTTCCCGACCGAAATTGCCGCTAAGAATTTTCCGACACATCCGACGCCGATCAAAAATCAGGTCAAATGGGTCGGCGCGCACACTTGGGAAGCAAAAGAAAATGCTGTTTTGAAGGCTTCGACAGATGCAGACAAAATAACGGGCAAAGCGTTTTTAAACGATTGGTCGGAGTTCTTAGCGCATTTTTCGGAAATCGAAGACGCGCGGTTTAAGGTCAAAGAAGCGAATTTCGACGAAAATGCCAAAGCCGTACCGGGAGCGGAGCAGCCAACCGCCGCGATTGGCGCGACGGGACGAGCCAAAATCGCTTTTTACGTCATCGGGCGCGACACAAACGGCAAACGCGAATGGGCGCGCGGCTCTTTCCGGGCGAACGTGCGCGCCGACAAAAACAAACACTGGCAATTCGATTCGTTCGATTTAATCGGCTTCGATTCGCTCGTCGCCGAGAAAGATTTGTTTTCCGAAGTTGCGGTTCCCGCCGGCGTCGGCGCGGCAACGCCCGCGTTCGGAACGCCGGAAAACAGCGGTTTCGTCTGGCACGGCGCAGCGGCGGGCGATTTCGACAACGACGGCTGGATTGACCTTTTCGTGGTCGGCGCGAACCGCAATTATTTGTATCTGAACGAAGGTAAAAGAGGCTTCCGCGATGCGTCCGAAGAAGCGGGCGTGAAAATTACAGCGGCTGGAACCGCACCGCTCGTTTTCGATTACGACAACGATGGCGACCAGGACATTTTTATTTCCGCCGTCGGTCAGCAAATCCTGCTCGAAAATAAGTTCAAACAAACCGGTAAACTCGAATTCGACGATGTTTCTTTAGAGAGCGGCGTGGCGAAAGAAGCCATCGGTTTTTCGGCAATCGCGGGCGATGTCAACGGCGACGGACGACTGGACATCTACGTCGCTTCGTATAATCGTTACGGGCAAATCACGCCCGATTCGTGGTTTAAGGCGACAAACGGCACGCCGAACCTTCTTTTCATTAATCAGGGCAACGGAGTTTTCCGCGAAGAAGCTCAAAAATGGGGCGTTGACGATAAACGCTGGAGTTACGCGGCGGAATTCGCCGACATCAACGCCGACGGCAAAATCGATTTATACGTCGCCAACGATTTCGGCGAAAAAGCGTTTTATATCAACAAAGGCGATAAATTTGTTGACGAAGCAGAGGAGCGCGGCGTTCTCGACCCGGGCAATGGAATGGGCGTTTCCTTCGGCGATTACAACAACGACGGGCGACTCGATTTGCACGTCTCGAATATGAGTTCGACAGCGGGAAATCGTATTTTAACCCGCCTGTTTCCAAAGGCGAGCGCCAAAGACAACGTGCTGAAAAAACTCGCGGCGGGCAATAATCTTTACGAAAATACGGGCGACGGGAAATTCAGAGACGTAACGGCGGAAGTCGGCGGCTTCGGAGGCGGCTGGGCGTGGGGCGGCGGATTTATAGATTTCGACAACGACGGATGGGAAGACATCTACACGCCGAACGGCTTTATTTCCGGCAAATCTATGAAAGACACCTGAAGTCAGTTCTGGCGTCAAGTTGTGACGCAATCAAACGACGGAAAAGACGAAAAAGGCGCGTTGAGAAGTGATCAGAATCAATTGATGTTCGGCAAGGGATTCTCTTTTTCCGGTTACGAGCGCGACCCGCTTTATTTGAATCTGAAAGGCAAGAAATTCACGGATATTTCCGGCATCTCCGGCATTGACTCGATAACCGACGGACGCGCCGGAGTTTTTGCCGATTTTGACAACGACGGCGATACAGACGTTTTTTCGACGACGATTCAAGGTCAGTCGCATTTGCTTTTCCGAAACAACGTCGGGCAGGACAACAATTCGCTGCGCGTCGTATTGGAAGGCGACGGCAAAACCATTTCGCGCGACGCTTTCGGCTCGGTCGTGCGTGTAAAAACCAGCCACGGAATCGAAACGAAAATCAAAGCGGGCGGCTCAGGTTTCATCTCGCAAAACGACCCGCGATTATTGTTTGGATTGGGCGAAGACGCGCGGGCTGAATCAATAGAAGTTACCTGGTCAAACGGCGCGGTCGAACGATTTACGGGCGAAATGTCGGCGGGCGCGACGCTCGTTTTGAAAGAAGGAAGCGGCACAATCGAAACCTTGAAATTAGCGAAAGCGAATTTGCCCGACCCGCTGACGAAAGCCGAAATTTTTGCGCAGAATTTGAAAATTAAAATCGGCAAGCCGCTGCCGGATTTTGCGTTGAAAACTCTGGCGGGCGCGGCGAGTTCGATGCGGAAACAAATGAAGACGGGACGGCAAACTTTGGTAAATGTGTGGGCGACGTGGTGCGTGCCGTGCGCTGCCGAGATGCCGGAACTCGAAAAAATGCGGACGCGGTTCGCGGCTCGCGGCATTGATTTAATCGGTCTGAATGTTGACGCGGAAAAGAACGTGAATGTTAAAGGCTACGTCGCTGCCAAACGGGTTACTTATCCGATTGTAATCGGCGGCACAAACGCCATCGAACAAATTTACGCGACCGACGAATTGAGCGTTCCGCTGACGATTCTGGTTGACGACAAAGGCATCGTAACCGATTTGATTCCCGGCTGGTCAAAGAAAACTCAGCGAAAATTCGCCGCGCTCGCTGGTGATACGCAAACTGTCGAAACTTTTCCGGTAAAGTCCGTCCGTAAATCAAATTAAAACCGGCGTAATTTCTTTAATTTGTACGAAAATCCTTGTAAATGAACAATCAGGAAAATAACGCGCCGCGAAAAATTGCGGTTGTTACTACTTCGCGAGCTGATTACGGACATCTCTACTGGACGCTGATAGAACTGTCGGCGCGCCCACAAATTAATCTTCAAATCATCGCGCTCGGCGCGCATTTTTCACCGACTTTCGGCAATACTTTCCGAGAAATCGAAGCCGACGGATTTCACATTGACGAGCGTATCGAATGTCTAATCAGCTCGGACAGCGATGTCGGAATGGCGAAGACGATTGGCGTGGCAGCAATCGGTTTGGCGGACGTTCTCGGCAGAATGCGACCCGACATTTTGCTGCTTATCGCCGACCGTTACGAGATGCTCGCGCCCGCGTCGGTCGCGCTCGCCTTGCGAATTCCGATTGCCCACATCGAAGGCGGCGATGTCAGCGAAGGTGCGATTGACGATGCCGTCAGAAACGCGCTGACCAAAATGAGCCACGTTCATTTTACGACGACGGAAAATTCGCGCCGCAGAGTTTTGGCGATGGGCGAAGAAGCGTGGCGAGTTCACCGTGTCGGCTCGCCGTCGCTCGATAATCTCTCACGCCGCACTTTGTTTTCACGCGAAGAGATCGAAGCGGATTTGCAAATCAATCTCAAACAGCAAACTGTTGTTGTCGCGTATCATCCGGTAACTATAAAACGCGATACAATTTCCGAAGCCGACGCGGTTTTCGCCGCGCTGGAAAAACTTCCGCAGCAGATTATTTTCTGTTACCCGAACTCCGACGCGGGCAGTCACGCGCTTATCGAACGCGCTAAAATCTTTTGCCAAACTCGCCCGAACGCGCATCTTTTCGTCAATCTAAATCATTTGAAATACTGGAGTTTGCTGAAATATTCGGATTTGCTTTTGGGAAATTCGAGCAGCGGCATTATGGAAACCGCTTCGATTCCGCTGCCGACGGTGAACATCGGAATACGTCAAAGAGGACGCGAAAAACCTTTAAATGTTCTTGATGCCGCGCCGGAAACGACGGCGATTTTGCAGGCGATTGAAAAAGGTTTGAGCGCGGATTTTTGCCAATCTTTAAACGGAATGACGAATCCTTACGGCGACGGAACCGCGTCGGAAAAAATTGCGGAAGTTCTGGCGAGCGTCCCTTTGGGCGACGAGCTTTTAATCAAACGCGCCGTGCCGCTCGACGACGCGAATAAGCGGCAAATCGAAACGGCGGAAAGTTTATGAGAATTCCTCTTTCAGCACCCGATATTACGGAAACCGAAATCAACGCCGTCGCCTCCGTTCTGCGTTCGCCGCGTTTAAGTTTAGGTCCGAAATTAGAAGAATTTGAAAGAAATGTTGCCGAATACGCCAAAACAAAACACGCCGTCGCCGTCAACTCCGGTACGAGTGGTCTGCATCTCTGCGTCCGCGCGCTTCAGCTAAAAGCGGGCGACGAAGTTATCACCACGCCGTTTAGTTTTGTCGCCTCCGCCAATGTTCTGCTGTATGAAAAAGTCGTGCCGGTTTTTGTGGATATTGACGCGGACACGCTCAACATTGACGCAAACAAAATCGAAGCGGCAATAACTCCGAAAACAAAAGCGATAATGGTCGTTCACGTTTTCGGGCGTCCGTCGCCGATGCGCGAAATCTGCGAAATCGCCAATCGTTACAAATTGAAAGTCATCGAAGATGCGTGCGAGGCAATCGGCGCGGAATATGACAACCGGCTGGTCGGAAGCATTGGCGATTGCGGAGTTTTCGCGTTTTACCCGAATAAACAATTGACGACCGGCGAAGGCGGAATGATTGTTACGAACGACAATGCAATCGCCGAACACGCTCGAAGACTGCGAAATCAAGGACGCGATGCCAGCTCGGATTGGTTCGAGCATACCGAACTCGGCTATAACTATCGCCTGTCCGACATTAATTGCGCGCTCGGCGTCGAACAACTAAAGCGAATCGAATTTATCCTGAATCTGAGAGAAACGGCGGCGCGAAAATATAACACGCGTCTAACCGGTAATCCGCATCTCGTTCTGCCGGAAATTGAGTTTCCGAACGGGCGCGTCAGTTGGTTCGTTTACGTCGTCAGGTTAAACGAAAATTTTACGAGAGCGCATCGTGATTCGATTGTTTTTGAAATGCAAAAAAACGGGATCGGCTGCGGACGCTATTTCGCGCCGATTCACTTGCAGCCTTTTTACGTTAAAACATTCGGCTTCAAAACGGGCGATTTTCCCGTCGCCGAACACGCTGCCGAACGAGTTCTGGCAGTGCCTTTTTTCAACCGCATCACG
>JBBPXZ010000086.1:0-31080 GCA_038200355.1 Pyrinomonadales bacterium
AAGAGGCTGTCCAGGAATACTTGGAGCATCATCGGCAGCAATCAAACAAGGATAACAATCCGTTCATCCTTGAAGATGATTAGGTTTGGACTTTCAGTCCTTTTTCAAACCTCTGCACTTCCAGTGCAGAGTCGTTTAGTATAAAAAAATATGAACAGCAAATTTAATCGAATAGTCGTGTTGGTTTTAGACAGCGCGGGCATCGGCGAGATGCCCGATTCGGAAAACTGGGGCGACAAAGGCGCGGACACAATCGGACACGTTTTGGAATCGCGCCCCGTTAATCTGCCGAATATGCAGAAACTCGGCTTGGGAAACATTCGCCCGCTGGCGCATCTTCCCGCCGCCGAAAATCCAATCGGCAGTTACGGCAAATGCGCTCTGAAATCGAACGGCAAGGACACGACGACCGGACATTGGGAAATGGCTGGAATCGTGCTGGAAAAAGCGTTTCCGACTTTTCCAGAAGGATTTCCGCCGCGCGTTATCGATAAATTCGTCCGCGAAACCGGCGTTCCCGGAATTCTGGCAAACTTTCCGGCGTCGGGAACGGAAATTCTCAGGCAGTTCGGCGAGGAACACATCAAAACCGGCAAACCGATTGTTTATACTTCCGCCGATTCGGTGTTTCAAATCGCAGCGCACGAAGAAATCATTCCGGTCAAGCGGCTCTACGAGATTTGCAAAACCGCCAGGAAAATTCTCGACGGCGCGGATAAAGTCGGGCGCGTGATTGCCCGCCCGTTTCTCGGCACGAAACCGGACGATTTCAAGCGCACGGAAAACCGCCACGATTACGCCGTTCCGCCGCCGCCGGACAATCTGCTGCCGGTTTTGCGGGAAAAAGGCTTTGATGTCGTCTGCATCGGCAAAATCGCTTCGATTTATGATTCGATGGGCGTAACCGAAGACTTGAAAGCGAAAAATAACCCGCAGTCGATTGACCAGACGATTAAGGCGCTCAATGCCGAATCGAAAGGCTTGATTTTCTCGAATCTGGTCGATATGGATATGCTTTACGGACACCGCCGCAATGTCGAAGGCTACGCCGAATCGCTGGAAGATTTCGACGAGCGTCTGCCGGAAATTCTGGACGCGTTAAAGGACGACGATTTATTTATAATCACCGCCGACCACGGCAACGACCCGACTTTTCCCGGCTCAGACCACACACGCGAATACGCGCCGCTGCTGGTCTACGGAAAAAATATCAGACAGGGCGTCAATCTCGGAACGCGTGAAAGCTTATCGGACATCGGGCAAACGACGGCGGAAAATTTCGGTTTGAAATTGAAAGCCGGAACGAGTTTTCTGAATGATTTGATTTAAGCGTCGGATTTCGGGCGGCTTTAAAAATAGAAAAGAGGCACTATGAATGCCTCTTTCTTTTTATTGTGTATTCAAACCGGATTAGGCGTCGGCACCTGCACCTGTTTGAAATTTTGGTTGTTTATTTATCATAAATTACCACCCCCTGAAATTAACTATAAAAGCCCGCCGGAAAAATAGCAACTGTTTTTTGGAATTATATTTTCATAAAAAATTCGCGCCGCGATTAAAAGATGGCGCGAATTTTCTCAATAATGAATTTTTCCGATTTCTTTTATCTTTCTCATTAAAAAAAGTCGCTCACGCTGAAGAAGTGTAATAACGAAACGCATCGGAGCGCGCGCATCCTGCCCGCAATGAGCGCCAAAGTGCGAAAAAGCTCTTTAAATTAAACATCGTGTTTAACTAAGATTAGCTGCGCCGCCGAGAGCGACGTTTGCAGGCGGGATGCCCGCGCTTCCGATAAAATTTCTCGCGCTGTGAGACAATAGAAATCTCAAAATTATTTTATTATTTCAGGAGAATTTTTTTTATGATTACATTGGCAGACGCCAGACAAATTATCGCGGCAGCCGAAAAAAAAGCGGCGGAAATCGGGCAGCCGATGAACATCGCGGTTGCCGACGCGGGCGGCAATCTGGTCGCGCACGTGCGGATGGATAACGCGTGGCTCGGCAGCGTCGATATTTCGATTAAAAAGGCTTGGACTTCGCGCGCCTTCGATATTGCGACCAAAGATTTAGCCGAACACAGTCAGTCGGGCGGGCAGTTTTTCGGCATCAACGCCTCGAACGACGGCAAAGTGATGATTTTCGCGGGCGGCATTCCGCTTAAGCGAGACGGCAAAGTCGTCGGCGCAATCGGCGTTTCGGGCGGTTCGGGCGAACAAGACCACCAAGTTGCCGAATCGGGCGCGGCGGCGTTTTAATTAAAATTACCGAATTAAAAACCGGCGGGACAAAACAGGTCTCGCCTTTTTTTATTGACCAGACCGGCGAGCGCGAAATTCAATATTCGATTGATAATGCGTTGCAATTTCCCGGTGTTTCGGCAATAGTAAATAAAATTCGGCGGCGCGCATAATTACAATTAATTACAATGCCGGTTTCGCAGGTTTCCCTCGAATGGCAATCAAATCAATCAAAATAAATAATCTCCCGGCGCGCGCAGCTTTGGCGGCGGGAATGCTTCTTTGCATTGTCGGCGTGGTGTTTTTCGTTCGCTGGTGTGCCGGAAACGCGATTTCTCAAAACACTGTTTATCTGGAAGTCGCCGATTTGGCGGTTTCGCTCGCGCCGAACGACCCGCAAACTCATTATACGAGAGCCGTTCTGCGCGAAAGAGCTTTCAAACCCGAAGATTTGACCGCATCGCTTGCCGAATATGAACAGGCGGCGGCGCTCGCTCCCGATGATTACCGGACGTGGCTCGCGCTCGGTCGGGCGCGCGAGCGCGACGGCGATGCGGCGGGCGCGGAACGGGCTTTGAGAAAATCGGTCGAACTCGCGCCGAATTATTCCGAAGTCAGATGGATTTTAGGAAACATCCTTTTGCGGCAGGGAAAACGCGAAGAAGCGTTTGCCGAATTGCGCCGGGCGGCTGAAACCGATTCCAGATACACCAATCCGGCGGCGGCAACCGTCTGGCAGTTATCCGGCGGCGATTTGCCGCAAATCAACCGCTATTTCGGCGATTCGATTCCGGTTAAATCCGCGCTGGTCGTTTTTCTGATAAGAGAAAAACGCTTTGACGAAGCGACGGCAATCTGGAAATCGCTTCCTGAGAACGATAGAAAAACGACATTCAGAGAAAACGGCAATCTGCTTTATGCACAGTTGAGAGACGCGGGAAGATACCTGGACGCTTTACAGATTTTGACCGAGACAAGCGGTGAAGAATTCGTCGCCGGAAAGATTTTCAACGGTGGTTTTGAAAGCGATGTCAAAGCGCTCGACGCCAGCTTTTTCGATTGGCGCATTGAAGACGGCGCGCAGCCGCAGATTAGTATCGATAACTCTCAGAAACACGGCGGCGCGCGCAGTCTGGTAATGGTTTTCAATTCGGCGACGGGGCGCGAGTTTCGGGCGATTTCGCAGGCGGTCGCGGTCGAGCCGGAAAAAAAATACGCGTTTGAAATGTTTTATAAATCTGAATTGAAAACCACCGCGACGCTCTACTGGCGGATTGCCGCCCCGGACGGTAAGATTCTGGCTTCGACGCCGGCGATTTCCGCCGCCGGCGGCTGGACAAATCTCAAAGCCGAATTTACCGTTCCCGAAAAAACCGAAGCCGTCGTTATAACACCCGTTCGCGAGCTTTGCAGAAACACGCTCTGCCCGATTTCCGGCAGAGTCTGGTTTGACGATTTTTCGTTAACTCAACGACCGTGATATTTCTTAAATGATAAACCCGTAAAATGTCCGAACAGCAGCAATTAACAGCAAAAAATTCCGATTGGGCTGACGCCGCCGTCGCCGGTAAGCCTTCGCGTTTGAGCGAAATAATTTTCTTCGCGCTTTTGGCAATCAGTATCTTCGCCGTTATTATTTTCGGCGCGGTCGATGTCTGGGCGCTCGGACTGTTCTCGCTGTTTGTCGGCGCGATTGCCGTATTATGGCTGGCGGACGCGTGGCGAAACGGCGAACTTCGCTTCAGCGCCAGTCCGCTGCAAATTCCTCTTTTCGGTTTAACCTTAATCGGTTTAATCCAGCTTCTGCCGCTTCGCGGTTCAGCCGATTTAAGCGGTTTGCTGAGCATTCCGGCATCGGGCGCGCTGACGCTCGCGCCCGTCCAGACGCGTTTTGCCGTTATTCAGCTGATTACGTATCTGGTTTTCTTTGCCGCCGCGCTCAATTTTATAAATAATCGAAAACGTCTGAGAAAAACCGTTACAGCCATTATAATTTTCGGCGCGCTGATGGCGTTTTTCGGTATTCTGCAAAGCCTCGCCGCCGTCGATGGAATTTACGGCGCGCGCAAGCCGATTCAGGCGATAACGTTCGCCTCTTACGTCAACCAGCATCATTTCGCCGCTTTGATGGAGATGACGATTGGCTTGACGCTCGCGCTTTTATTCGGAAACGCGACGAGTAAAGATAAACGAATTTTCCTGATTGCCGCGGCTGCCGTGATGGGAATCGCCATTCTGTTCACCGGCTCGCGCGGCGGATTTATCAGTCTGCTCGCCGTTTTGGGATTCGTCGTGGCGGCGAATCTGCTGAAAAAACAAAGCGACGGGCAAAGTTCCGACGACTCTGAAAAACAGACGAATCTCCGGCGCAATCTTACTTTAATCGGCGGCGGCTTGGCGTTAATTCTCGGATTGCTCAGCGCGGTTATTATGCTCGGCGCCGACCAGTCGCTGATGCGCGTCGCCGGTTTAAATTTTAGGGGCACAGATATTACCAGCGGCAGAACTCAATTTTGGGCAGTCGCGCTGAAGATAATTTCCGATTACCCGATTTTAGGAACGGGACTCGATTCGTTCGGCATAGTTTTTACGCGTTACGATACGTGGAACGGCAGTATGCGTGTCGAACAGGCGCATAACGATTACCTGCAAATTCTGGCGGACGCCGGAATTTTAGGCTTTATCTGTGTTTTGTCGTTTATCGTTCTACTTTTTAAGAAAAGCCTCGCGATTGTTGCTAAATCTTCCGATAATTTCCGTCGCAGTACGGCGGTCGGCGCGCTGGCAGGCTGTCTGGGCATAATCGTTCACAGCTTTTTCGATTTTCCGCTGCGCACGCCAGCCAACGGTTATTTCTTTTTGCTGTTCGCGGTGTTGGCGACGGCGACAATCAATTACCCGAAACTGTCCCGGAAAAGAAAATAAAACTTCATTTAAGATTCGAGCGCGATACGGACGAAGCCTTTGTCGAAAATCAGGCGCATAACCCACGGTTTTGCCGGGTCGGCGTTAAATTCGGCTTTTCTCAAAGTTCCGCCGAGAAAAGTTTTATTTTGCGCGAATTCGTCGATTCCGACTTTTTTATCAAACAAAACGTAATCGAACGAGAGAATTTCGGTTCCGTTTCTGCCGGTCGCCGTCGTCCGAAACGCCTTGTCGCTGCCTTTGACCCGACAGATATAATTAAAACTTTTCCGGCAGTCGCCGAGAAAACTGCGCGGCGGCAAAACAAATTCGCTGCCGATAAAGTCCGCCGCCGTTTTTCGCAATTCATCGAACGCCGCTTTTTCTGCTTTTTCGCCGCCTTGATTTTTCGCCGCCGCGAGTTTAAAGATTTTCCCGGACAGCGAATACAGATAAAAATAACGAAGGCGGGCAAGCTGTTTTTTTTCGTTCTCGGTTTTGATTCGATTGATAAACCGCGACGAGAGCGATGCGCTTTTTTCCCAATCTTCAGCCGTCAGCGCGTCGGTTAAAATTTTCCAGTCGGCGGCGGGAATCTCCGGCACAGTTTTAATCGAAATCGGTTTCGGCGCGGCGGTCGGCTTTAAAACCTTAGTCGCGGTCGATGTTTTCGCTTCCGGCTGTTTCGCGCCAATCGGTTTAACCGCCGATTGTTTCAAATTGCCTGTTTTAGCCGTTTGTTTCGGTTTATCGATTTCGTTCTGCGGCTTTTTTGATTTGTCAGCCGCGACCTGAGTTTGTTTCGGTTTATTAGCCGCAGCCGGAATTTGTTTCGGACTGGCTGTTTTAACCGAAGACTGCTTCGGTTTAAGCGGCGGAGCGGCGGGCGTCTGCTTTTTTTGACCGGCGCACATCGCTGCCGAGAAACACAGCAAAATCGCCGAGAGACTAATTTTCTTCATAAAAGTTTTTAACGAACCCTGACCGTAATTTCCTTTTTGCCGCACGGCGCTTCAAACGTCGCCATATAAATGCCTTTGGCGCTGCTGATGGATTTAACGATAAAAAAAGCGCGGTTCGACGCTCTGCCGACTTCCGGCTCGAAAACTATTTCCACATCTTTCGGGCTGCCGGAGACAGCTCGAATGTCCGCCGTATCGAGCGCCGCGTTTTCAAAGCCGACGAGAACGCCCAGGTTTCCGCCGCTGCTCAAAACCGATACGCTTTCCTGGCTGGTTGTAATTCTGCATTGCGCGGTTTCCGCCGAATCTTCATTTACCGGAACGATTCTGGTTCTGGACGGCGCGTTCGTTCTCGGAACGGTAATAATTATCGGCTCGAAAAGCGGTTTCTGAACTTTTTCCGCGTTGTTTATAATCGCCTGTTTTTCCGGCATTCGCGGTCGTTTCGGTTCGTTTTTAATTTCGACTGCGGGTAAATCTTCCGGCTGGCGCGAAACTTTTTCGTCCGGTAACGAAACTGCAAGCGCCGGTTTCTTTTCGATAACGGACGGCGGCGTTTCGACGACTTTCGGTGCAGTTTCGGCAATCGCGGCTGGTTTTTCGGCTGGCTGCGCGGTGGTTTCGGTTTGAACCGGCGAATTATCAGGCGAATTATTAAAAGCGGTTAATTCGGGTCGCGCGCCGATTCTGGCGTCCAGACCGTCGAGACTGCCGTTAATTTCTTTGTAAAGTCCTTCGATAATAATGTGTTTCGCCGCGTCGGGCGCGTCCGTCGGATAGCTTTTCAGATAAGCGTCGAGCGCTTCTTTCGGCTTGCCGTCGGTTTGCAGCGCCGCGCCGAGACGCCACATTCCCGAACGCCACCACGCGCTTTTTTCGGGCAGAACGCTGACGGCGCGTTTCAGACGAACGACGGCTTCGCCCGGTTTATTGTCCTGATAAAGCGCCCAGCCGCTGATTTCTTCGATTCTGCCGCGCAGAATATTGGACAATGTTTGACGCGGAACTTCGGGAACGACGATTATTTCGTTTCTCAGCAGGGCAATCGAGCGGCTTTCAAAAAGCTGTTCAGCCAAAATCGCCGAAGTCGCGTTCGCCGCGCCGAGCGCGGTATCGACTTCGCCGACCGCCGCCCGCATCATCTCGGCTACTTTCGGCAGCGCCCTTTTCTTTTCCAAAAGCCGTCCGGCGGCAAAAAGTCGCCGGTGCGGCTTCATTTTATCGTCTCCGGCAATGAATTTATCAGCCGCTTCGACGATTTCCGCTTCGCCCGCGCCGCTTGCTTCCAGTTTCTGATGAAAAAGCAGAAGCGCTTTTAATTTCTGCGCGTTGTCGGCATTGTCCGCCGCGAGCGGTTCAAAAATACTGGCGCGGCGTTCGAGCGCGAGCAGTTCGATAAAACTTTTCGCCTGTTTTTCGACTCTGCCGCCGAGTTTTGTGTTGACCGAATCTTCGTTCGCCGTAAAACTTTTCGCCAGTTCCCGCGCCGCTTCGCGATAAAATCCGCCGGCTGCGCGAACGGTTGCGAGTTCGTAATTGAGCGTTGGAAAATTGCCGTAACCGCGCGCGGCGAGCAGCGCGCGCTCGGCTTCGTTTAAGCGATTTTCCTGAAGGAGACCCCGCGATAAGGCAATATAAGCCCAGATGTAGCGCGGTTCGACGGCAAGCGCTTTCCGTGCAAGCTCGACGGCTTTCGCCGAGTTCAGATGCGCCGCATACCAGTATGACGCGCCGACCAGCAGAACCAGATTATTCGGATTTTGAACGAGCGCGCCTGCCATTTGCGTTTCGGCTTCGGCTGTTTGTCCGGCGTCGAACAGCGCCAGAATCAAGCCGGTCTGCGCCTGTTTATCGGCGGCGTCTTTTGCCAGAATCTCCCGGTAAAGCGTTATCGCCGTCGCCGAATCGCCCGCGGCGCGGCGCATTTCAGCCAGGCTTCGCTTCGAGACAATCGAATTCGGGTCGAGTTCGAGCGCCTTTGAATAAGAATTCGCCGCCTCGTCCAGATTGAAATTCAAACGATTGGCGATTCCGAGCGTTTGATACGCGGCGGGCTGGTTCGGGTCGATTGCCGCAGCTGTTTCGGCAAGCCTTTTAGCTTCGTCGGCGTTTTCGATTGCCAGATAAAAAGTAGCCAGTCCGAGCGTCTGCCGCGCGTTGCCTTCGACGTTTTTCTCAATCGTTAGGGCGATTTCAATCGCGGCGGCGCGCTGACCCTGAAAAAAAAGACTGCTCGGTATTTGCAGAAGAACTTCGCTGAAAAGTTTGTCGGAGAACGGCGCGGGCGCGTCCTTAACCGCGAGACTGAAAAGCCGGACGCCGCCTTCGACATCTCCGCCGCGAATTTTTTCGCCGGCAGTTTGGGCGCGTGCCGCGACAATCAATTCGAGCGCGTTGTTTTTTTCGGGCGAATTCGGAAAATCGAGATTGAATTTTTGCAGCGCGTCGATTCTTTCCGCCGCGTTCGTCTGCGCCGCCGCTTTTTCAAACGCTTCCTTTTGACTACCGGCGCTTGTTTTTGACCGGCTGAAGGATTTAGAAGAATTGACCGGCTTTCTATTTGATTTCGGTTTTTGAGCAAAGGAAGCGAGCGAAAATAAAAGCAGAAAAAATAAAATTGTAAAATTTCTCATAAATGATTTGCGAATCGCCGATTATAAATCTTAAACGATTTGTATTCTCGACCGGCGATTTATTGAATTTTTCAAAATAATATCACGAAATTGCTTTTAGGCGCGGACGGTTTTATGCTCGAAGCTATGAATGAGCCTGACGAAATCTGGGCGCGAAAGCTCGATGACGCGCTTGAAAAAGCAAGAGCGGCGGGAAGCGGCGACGTTGCCGATTATCTCCGGCTGAAAACGGCAAACGACGCGATTCGCGCCGCCGGCGTAAAGTGGCTGTTCGATTCGGCGCTGGCGATTGTCGCCGAAGTCAATCGCCGAAATGCCGCCGTTACCGTTGAAAATGAAAATCCGCACGATTTCGCTTTTGGAAATGCCAATATAGTCGGCTCGCTCGCTCGTCTCAGGCAAGGTATCAGATGTCTGACGGTCGAGGCGGGTTGGACGCGCTCGCCGCACGACGGATTTATGCGCGGCGGCGCGCTTGCCTGCGCCCGAATTTCGCACTTCGGTTTGAGCCGGAACGACGAAGAACTGCTGCTCGTTCGCGCCGCCGATACGGTTGACTGGTTTGTCGTCGATAAGGAAAATCGCCGACAGCCGTTCGATTCGAGAAATCTAGAGCGTCATTTTCAAATTTTTCTTGCTACAATTTAGCCGAAATTCATATTGAACGAATTTTCCTTATGTCGGAAAAAATCTACCGCGATTCGGTTCACAATATTATCCGGCTCGAAACCGACACGCCCGCGGGCAAACTGCTCGTGCGCCTTATCGACACGGCTGAATTCCAGCGTCTGCGGCGCATCAAACAGCTCGGACTGGCGCTTTTCGCGTATCAGGCGGCGGAACATTCGCGTTTTACTCACAGTTTGGGCGCGCTGCATCTGACGACGCGCATTTTAGACAAGCTCAAAACCGATTACGCGATTTCCCCGGACGAGGAAATCGCCGTCCGCTGCGCCGCGCTTCTGCACGACGTCGGACACGGCGCGTTTTCGCACGTCATCGAAACGATTCTCGATTTTCACCACGAACAATTTTCAATCGAAGCGATTTTAAGTTCGGAAACCGAAGTCGGACAGATTCTGCGCGAATTCTCTCCCGATTTGCCGGAAAATGCCGCTTCGATTATTCGCGGAAATTTCCCGCGCGTCGCTCTGGCGCAGATTGTTTCCTCGCAGCTCGACGCCGACCGAATGGATTATCTTTTGCGCGACTCATTAATGACCGGCGCGAAATACGGCGTGTATGACCTCGAATGGATTATCAAATCGCTTGAAATCGACGAAGAAAACGACCGTCTATATGTGTCGGCGCGCGGCATCTACGCCGTCGAAGATTATTTGCAGGCGCGTTATTATATGTTCCGGCAGGTTTATTTTCATCGCACTTTACGCGCCGCCGAATCCGTTCTGCGCTCGCTTCTGCGCCGCGCTTTGCAGCTTTTCGGTGAAGGCAAAGTCGTCTGGTGCGCGAGCGGCACGCCGTTTGAAAAAATCCTGCGCGGCGAGCGCTTAAATTTAACCGAACATCTCGAACTCGACGATGCCGATGTGATGTTCCATATCAAACAATGGCGATTTTCCGCGGATAAAATTCTGGCGGATTTGGCAAATCGCTTTCTCAACCGCAAACTTTTCAAAGTATTCGACCTCGATATGCCCGAAAACGAACGCGCCGAGTTTCTCGAACGGGCGAGAAAAGCGGTTGAAAATGCCGGTTTCGACCCGGATTATTATTTCGTCGAAGACAGCGCGGGCGACGTGCCGTATTATCCGTACACGAAAGAAACGACCGAGCCGAAAAACCTGATTTACGTCGAAGAAGGTTTTTCACGCCCCGTTATCCGCGAAATATCCGAAGTCAGCGCGGCGGTTCGCGGTCTGCAAAAAGGTTATCAAATCCATCGCGTCTGTTTTCCGCCTGAAACGAAACAGGAAATCGCGCGGCTGTATCACTCGAATTGAAAAATAATTTTGTCGTATAAGTTACGAGAAAAATTAACCGCTGAGCGAGTGCGCACAAACGCGGATGAAGACGGATTTTTACAAATTGCGAATTATGAGAATCGACTTTTCATCTGTGTGCGAGTTGCTCGGCTGGCGTTCAATTTGCGGAAATACGCACGTCGATAAGTGTGTAGAGTTCAAGAACACACTCGCTTACGCGCGTGTTTCCGCATTCAGCTACGTAACTTCCACTGCTTTTATCCACGTTCATTTACGGTCAATTTTTCTTCCGTTTTTTTTTAGTTTGGCGTCCATTGTTTTCGCTCAGCCGAAAATCGCCGTTCTCGTTCCCGACAAAAGCGCGCAAAGCCGCACGTTTGCCGAAAAGCTGGAAGGTTCGTTTTCTTCGTCCGTCAAAATTCTGGATGACTCATTAAGCGACGCGGCATATCGTGTCCGAACTTACGAAAAACCTTTTAACCTTTCGCTCAGGGAAGCGAAAAATATCGGTTCGGTCGTCGGCTGCGATTATTTTTTATTGATTAAAGCCGAAAATCAGCGGCGGATTTCTTTATCGAAAGGCGAGTTTTACGAATCATACGCTGTAATTTTTACGGTCAGCGCGCGCGACGGACGACTCGTTTTCTGGAAGCTCGACAGTTTTGAAGCGGCAAAACCGGCGGATGCGGACAAAAAACTTTTCGATTCGGTGAAAAGCTCGGCGGCGGAAATCTTCGCCGAAATTCAAGACGCCGCCGGAACGGAATCAGGAAAAAAAGCCGCGCCCGCGTTTGAGAAATTGCCGGAAGCCGATTCGCCCGCCGCCAAAAGTTTTCGCCCGCCGCTGCCGTATAAACGATTTCGTCCCGAATACACGCCGCTCGCCAATCTTTACGCGGTCGAAGCGACGGTTGACGCCGAACTGGACGTTGACGAAACGGGAAAAGTTTTGAAAGTCGAAATCGCGCGCTGGGCTGGTTTCGGATTGGACGAATCGGTTGCCGAAAATATCAAAAAAATGAACTGGCGACCTGCCGAGAGAAACGGAAAAGCCTTGCCGATGCGCGTTCTGCTGCGCTACAACTTCAAAAAAATCGACGCCGAATGATTTACGTTTCAAATAAAAAAAATGTATCTTTTTTTATTTGAAAAACCCTGAAGCGACCGGCGGCAAAGCTACAAAATAATTTAAATCGAGCGTCTGCCGGTCAAAGTTTCGCCGCCAAATTACGCGGCGTTTTCCGGCGAATTTTTACGAGCGAAAAAACAGAATCCGCGTAGTTATTCACGCGGCTTTGTTTTATCGAAGGTTGTTTTCTTCCGTCAATTTACAAAGTTGTTTTTTTCGGCAGTTCCGGGCTTGAATTAACCTGACTTTATTACACAAAAAGCCGCGATTAGTTTGAACAAAGTTTGCGAGGGCAGTATCATTCAGATATGAAAACCCTTTACCCGGAAATCGAACCGTTTGACGCGGGAATGCTTAAAGTTTCGGATTTGCACGATATTTATTATGAACGCGTCGGAAATCCCGAAGGCGTTCCGGTCGTGTTTCTGCACGGCGGTCCGGGCGGCGGCTTAATTCCGGCGTATCGGCGATTTTTCGACCCCGAAGCGTATCACGTCGTTTTATTCGACCAGCGCGGTTCGGGAAAATCGACTCCGCACGCCGAACTGCGCGAGAATACGACGTGGGATTTAATCGCCGACATCGAGCGCCTGCGGGAAAAGTTCGGCGTCGAAAAATGGTTCGTCTTCGGCGGTTCGTGGGGCAGCACTTTAAGTCTGGCGTATGCCGAAACGCATCCAGACCGCTGTCTCGGATTGATACTGCGCGGAATTTTCCTCACGCGGCGCAAAGAATTGCAGTGGTTTTATCAGTCGGGAGCGTCCGAGATTTTTCCCGATTTCTGGGAACGCTTCCGCGACGAGATTCCCGAAGCGGAACGCGGCGATTTTATGAGCGCTTATTATAAGCGTTTGACGAGCGGCGACGAAAAAACCAGACTCTCGGCGGCGCGCGCCTGGAGCGTTTGGGAAGGCTCGACATCGAAACTTTTTCCGAGCGAAGATTTGATGAACCACTGGGAAGGCGAGCAGGAAGCGCTGTCGCTGGCGCGTATCGAATGTCATTATTTTATGAACGATTCGTTTTTCCCGTCGGAAAATTATCTAATCGAAAACGTCGATAAAATTCGTCATATTCCGACGGTTATCGTGCAGGGAAGATACGATGTCGTTTGTCCGGCGACGAGCGCGTGGGATTTGCATAAAGCGTTTCCCGAAGCTGATTTACAGATTATCCGCGACGCCGGACATTCGATTTCCGAACCGGGAATCACCGCCGCGCTGATTGAGGCGACGGACAAATTCAAGTCATCTGAAAGCTGATGAGTAAAAAGTTATCGGAGATTTACCGCCGTCGGATGAAAGTTCGCGCCGGCAGTTGTATCATAAAATTAAAGCGATTTTCGATTCGGCAGCTCAATTTCAATTTAAGAAAAACTATTTACTCAGATTTCGCGTCAAATAAGTTATGAAAAAAGCGGAAAAAAATCAAACGGCGCTGATTTGCCGCGCGCCGGAGACTTTAAGCTGCCGAAGCATGTGACGAAAGACCAGAAGGAGCTTATAGACGCTTTCCGCAAGGCGATGAAGGCTCTGAAGGAAATAGACGATTCGACTTTGCAGAAATATGAGCGCTGGCGCGTTTTTGCAAATAAAAACAGGCTGTTAATAAATCCGACGGCGAACGATTGGTGGGAAACGTCGAAAGCGATTCGGCGGCTTTACTTGATGGCGGGCGAGCAGCAGTCTAAAACAAGACTTTGCGAAACGACGCGCGTATTTCCCGTTTAGCCGTAACGCGCGACGGCTTTGTCGTTACGCACGACACGGACGATTTTCAAATTGTCCAGAAGGTTATGCCGAACTTGAAAATAATGTCGGCGCGCGAATTTTTTAATTAACGGGATTTATATTCGTTAAGGTTTTAGGAGAATAATATGGGAAGTTTTGGAACAACGGAAATACTTTTAATCGTCGCGGTTTTATTTTTACTTTTCGGCGCGAGTCGTCTGCCGCAACTGGCGAAATCTTTAGGGCAGACGCGCAAGGCTTTTAAAGAAGGAATGCGCGAAGCCGAAGAAGAAGAACGCGCCGAGCAGGAGCAAAAACAAATCAACACGGGCGGCATAGTCGACGCGCCGCAAATCTCCAATGTGAGCGATGAAGAACTGCTGGTGGAAATGCGCCGCCGCGCCGAAGCAAAACAGTTGTAGAGCGGGGAAAAAGGTGAAAAAAGTGAAAAGGTGAAAAAGTTTGACCGTAGAGTGAAATTTGCTCTTTTACTTTTCCCGCTCTCTTCACGTTCTTACTTTTTTTCTCCGACGACGAGTGTTGCTTTGATTGAAAAGCTGAACGTCAGTGCGCCTTCGTCGGCGTCGATTATCTGAGCGAGTTTTTTGCGGACTTGCTTTTTTTCTTTGTCGCTTAAAAAATCGAGCCGGACGGGAAGCAGAAAATCGGCGACGAGCGGCGAATCTACGAGTTCCGCGCCGTTCTTAAACTCGAAAAATTCAGTTTTCGTTATCGTTTCGATTTTCGTTAAACCGAGTTCCGCCGCCGTCTCTTCGAGTTTTGAAACGGTTGGAATCTCCAAAATCAAGCGCTCGACTTCCGCCGCTTTATCGTGCATTTCAAGAGCGAAAAGCGCTTCCCACAGGAAAGAAAAAATCTCGCCGAAGCTGCCCGCCGTCGGCAGAAAAAACGCGACCTGTTTGTCGGAAGCGTCGATAACGTCTTCGAGAAACTCCGGCAGATTTTTCGGCTCGACGAGGCTCGCGTCGGCTAAGACGGCATCAAATGTCCGGCGCGGAAACTCGTCGTGGAAATCGACATTTGCCTTGATAATATCGGCTTTCGCCCGCGCGATTGTGTTTAGATCCGCGTCTTCGGTAAAGCCTTCGAGCCGCGCGCCGTGTTTGAGTTTTCGGCTTATCTCGACGGCGTGATTGCCCGTTCCGGCGTTTATGTAAAGAATCGATTTTTCATTCGTGAACTTAAAATTCCCGTCGAAAATTTCCGTAAATCGCGCCGTCCAGTCCGGCGCAACGTAAAGGTCGCGCAAAAAGGCGAGTTCTTTTTGGGTTTTGGTCATTACAATATTTTAACCGGAAAACAAAACTTTTTACCATATAAGGACTCTTTTAATTTATAATCGAATTAAACGATGGAATACGGCGCGACGACATTAAATCTGGCTTCGATTATCGAACATCACGCGAATATTTCGCCTGAGCGGGAAGCGATTGTCTGGAATCAGACCGCGCTTTCATACGGTCAATTAAACGCGCTGGCGAATCGCGTCGCCAATGCTCTGGTCGAAATGAATGTCGGGCGCGGCGATAAAGTCGCGCTCGTCTGCCCGAATCTGCCGTTTTTCCCAATCGTTTATTACGGAATTTTGAAAACCGGCGCGGTCGTGGTGCCGCTCAATGTTTTATTTAAGGCGCGTGAATTCGCGTATCATTTGCGCGATTCGGACGCTAAAGCCGTTTTCGTTTTTGAAGGCGCAGGCGAATTGCCGATGGCGCAAACGATTAAAGAAGCGTTCGACGCGATTGACGAGTGCGAGCATTTAATCGTGATGACGCTTGACGAAAATGCCGCTTCGCCGGTTAAGGGAGCGAAAACCTTCGGCGCAATCATTGCCGGAAAGTCTGAAATATTCGAGACTTTCCCGACAAAACCGCACGACGCGTGCGCGATTCTTTACACTTCGGGAACGACCGGACAGCCGAAGGGCGCGGAGCTGACGCACTTAAATTTGCTGACGAACGTAACGACGACGCACGACATTCACCGGCGCGCGGTCGAATCGGAGGACAACGGGCAGAAAACCGTGCTTGTAACTCTGCCGCTTTTTCACACGACGGGGCAAACCTGCCAGATGAACACGAATCTTTACGCCGGAAACCGCGTCGCGCTGCTGCCGAGATTTGAAGCGAAAATGACGCTTGAGACGATGGAAAAAGAGCGCGTGAATTTCTGGACGGGCGTGCCGACGATGTATTGGGCGCTGCTCCGATACGTCGAAGAAAACGATTTCGACACCGCGCGAATCTCTGAAAATCTGAAGGTCGCGACATCGGGAGGCGCGCCGATGCCGGTCGAGGTGATGAAAGCGTTTGAGCGGAAATTCGGCGTGCGCGTTTTCGAGGGCTACGGTTTGTCGGAAACTTCGCCGCTCGCCTGTTTTAATCAGTTTGAAAAACCGTCGAAACCGGGAACGGTCGGACAGCCGATTTTCGGCGTCGAGGTCAGATGCGTTGACGAAAACGATTGCGAAGTCGAAATCGGCGCGGCGGGCGAAGTCGTCATCCGCGGCTCGAACGTGATGAAAGGCTATTACAAACGCCCGAAAGAGACTGCCGAAGCGTTCAAAAACGGCTGGTTTCACACCGGCGACATCGGCATAATCGACGCCGAAGGTTATCTGTCAATCGTCGACCGCAAAAAAGATATGATTCTGCGCGGCGGCTACAACGTTTATCCGCGCGAGCTTGAAGAAGTGATAATGACGCACGAAGCCGTTTCTCTGGTTGCCGTTGTCGGCGTCGCCGATGAACGATTGGGCGAAGAAGTCAAAGCGTTCGTCGTTCTCAAACAGGGCTTCGATTTGTCGGCGGAAGATTTTACCGATTGGTGCAAAGCACAGTTTGCCGCCAACAAATATCCGCGCTCGGTCGAGTTTCGAGACAGTTTGCCAATTAGCGCGACGGGGAAAATTTTGAAACGCGAGTTGAGAAAAAATTAGCCGCAGAGTTCACAGAGAACACAGAGGTTTTTTATAATATGAAAAGCCTTCTCTGTGTTCTCTGTGAACTCTGTGGCAAAATCTTTTTATGAAATTTCAAGTATTATTTTTCGGCGCGACGGCGGCGGAAGTCGGGAAAAGAGGAATTGAATTTGATTTGGCGGAACAGACGAAAGCCGCCGAAGTTTTCGATAAAATCGTCGCTGATTTTCCGCAATTGAAACGGCATTCGCTCCTGTTTGCCGTTAATCAGGAATACGCGAGCGGCGGCGAGATGATAAACGACGGCGACGAACTGGCGATATTTACGGCGGTTTCCGGCGGCTGAAGCAATTGCTTATTCTTCAAAGAACGAATGACAAAGGACAACGAACGAAAATCTTTTTTTGAAATTACAAACGAGCCGCTCGATGTCGGCGGGATTGCGCGGCGCGTCGTGCCGTCCGAGTGCGGCGCGACGGTAACGCTTGACGGCTACGTCCGGCAATGGACGAAAGGCAGAGAAACGCTTTATTTAGAATACGAAGCATACGAGCCGATGGCGCTGCGCGAGATGGAAAAGTTAATCGAACGAGCGCGCGGGCAGTTTGAAATCGCTCACGCCGGCATCGTTCATCGATTGGGAAGAATGCAAATCGGCGAGACGAGCGTCATTATTTCGGTTGCCGCGCCGCATCGCCGCGCCGCTTTTGAAGCGTGCGAATGGCTGATTAAGGAACTAAAGTGCACCGTTCCGATTTGGAAAAAAGAAGTTTACGCGGGCGGCGAAACGTGGGTCGAAGGCGATACGAAATAAACGAAAAATAGAAAATGAAAAAAAATGTTTTACATTTTCTATTTTTCGTTATAATTAGTATTGTTTTCAGTGAAAACGAACTTGACGAAAATTTTACGCTCGTTAAATTTCTGATAAAAACCCACGTTTAATTTGTTTCTGTTTTAGATTATTTAATGTCAAATCTTTTAATTGTTGACGACGAACAGAGTTACCGCCAGCTTTTGAGTCTGGTTTTTGAACACGACGGACACAATATCCGCACGGCGATGAACGGGCGTGAGGCGTTGGCGATGCTGCAAGCCGAGCCTGCCGAAGTGATTATAACCGACGTGCGAATGCCGGATATGAACGGCATCGAGCTGCTTCGGGCGGCGCGTGAATTTCTGCCGGACATCGGCGTCGTTCTGATGACGGCGTTTGCGACGGTCGATACGGCGCGTGAAGCGTTTAAGCTCGGCGCGGACGATTTTATTCAAAAGCCGTTCGACGTTGAAGAATTAAAGATAATCGTCAGGAAAGCGTTTGAAAAACAAACGCTCGTCAACGAGAACCGTGCCTTTAAGCGCGCCCAGCGCGAGCGCGGCAGCGTTAAAAACATCATCGGTCATTCGGACAAGATGCAGGCGGTTTTCTCGATGATTGAAACCGTCGCCGAAGTGCAATCGACGATTCTGGTAACGGGCGAATCGGGAACGGGAAAGGAACTCGTCGCCCGCGCCATTCACGATTTATCGCCGCGAGCGGAAAAGCCGTTCGTCTCGATAAACTGCGGCGCGTTCACCGAAACGCTGCTCGAATCCGAGCTTTTCGGCTACGTCAAAGGCTCGTTCACGGGCGCGAACGCCAACCGCAAAGGCTTGTTTGAAGCCGCGCACAAAGGCACGATTTTCCTTGACGAAATCGGCGAGATGTCGCCCGCGATGCAGGTCAAACTTCTTCGCGTTTTACAGGAAAGAAAAGTTCGTCCCGTCGGCGCGCACGAAGAAATGACGATTGACGCCCGCGTCATCGCCGCGACCAACCGCGATTTAAAGGCGATGAGCGCCGACGGCTCGTTCCGCGAAGATTTATTTTATCGCGTCTCGGTTATCCCGATTCACCTGCCGCCGCTGCGCGAGCGTCGCGAAGACATTCCCGAACTGGTTGAGCATTTCGTCAAAAAATTTAACGAACAGACCGGCAGAAACGTCACCGTTTCAAACAAGGCGATGCAGATTCTCGAAGAATACGCCTGGCACGGCAACGTTCGCGAGCTTGAACACACCATCGAACGCGCCGTCGCGCTCGAACGCACCGAAGAAATCCAGCCCGAACGCCTGCCCGAACACGTTACCAATTACAATCCGGCGCGCATCAAAGCCGAATTCGATTTGCCCGAAAACGGCATCAACTTAGTCGCGCATCTCGATAATTTAGAGAAAACCTATGTTCTCGAAGCCTTAAAACAAACCGGCGGCAATCAAACCCGCGCCGCCGAACTGCTCCAAATGCCGGTGCGTTCCTTGCGCCACTTGCTCGACAAACACAGCATTCGCCTGCTCTCGGCGCAAATGCGAAGCGGGGAATAAGTGAGTAATGGAAAATGGAAAATGGATAATTGATAATGAAGAAATTGTTTTCACATTATCCGTTATCCATTTTCCATTTTCCATTGTTCTGACATTTTTCGTTACCCGATAATTGCCAAAAACTGTTACCTGACGGGCTTTGAATCCTTGCCGCCGGTCTTTGAAAAAACCGATCGAATAACATAAAACCCTGTATTCATCGACTTTCTGCAATGATTTTAAGCTGAAAACGCTTTTGGCACGCTGCTTGTACTAGTAAGGGCAGCCTGCGAAAAGCGGGAAAAACATAAAATCTCAGGAGTTACAAAAATAAACAAAATGAAAAAGAATCAACAAGGTTTCTCGCTTATCGAACTTTTAATCGTCGTCGTCATCATCGGCATCATCGCCGCAATCGCCATTCCAAATCTGCTCGCTTCACGTCGCGCCGCTAACGAAGGCGCAGCTCAATCGACTTCCAGAACAATTCACAGTGCTGAAGCTACCTACCAGGCAACTGCCGGAAATGGTAAATACGGAACTTTAGTCAATCTCAAAGACGCCGGCTTACTGGACAGCACTTTTGCAGCAGACCCTGCTGTTAAAAGCGGATATTCATATAACGTTGTTCTTGGAACTGACGTAGCCGCGCCTTCTTTTGCAATCGGCGCAAGCCCGACGAACGTTAGCGGCGTAACCGCTACGGGAACTCGTAATTTCTGTGTCGCTACCGATGGCGTTGTTAATGCCTACACGACGGCGACAGTTGCAACCAAAACATCGGCAGCAGCAACTCAGGCAAGTTGTGCAACAGGTGGAACGCCTGTCGGCACACCGGCATCTTAATCGAAACGACAAACTCATAAATGAAAAGGAGATGGAATTTATTTCATCTCCTTTTCATTGTATTCAAACTGCCGCCTTTCACCTTTCCGCCGCATAAACATCGATTTCCCGCCGAAACATTCCGCCGCGCATCTCAAAAATATGTTTATAAGTTCGAGATTTTCATCTCCAGATAACAGTTTGAAGTTATTTTCGATTGTTTGGACAATCGTTATAATTGCTCCGCTGATATATCCGACCGGCGCGTCGGCTTTCATCGGACATCCTTGGAGAGTCGAGCTTACAGCCTCTTTTATTCTCGGCATATTTTTGGCTTGTTCTTTATTTACGGCGCGAAGAAATATAAACGCCGTTCCAATCTCTGCCGAAATCATTTCATATATCATTGCTCCGTTCGGCGCTTTTATAATCTGGAGCGCGATGTCCGCATTTTGGGCTGAATCCGCCTTATCCGTCCTGCATCACACATTGGTTTGGGCTTGTTATTTAATATTTTTCCTTTTCGCGCTTGCCGTTGTTTCCGATAAAAAACTTTTCAGGATTAGTATAATTTCACTCGGCGCAGTAGTAAGCATTATTTGTATTTCCTCAGTTGTAGAGTTTATTTCCAAGGAAATAATTGAGTATCGATACGCCAAATTTGCTGAAATTTTTGCCGCGTTACTGCCGGTATTTTTTTCCTTCGTATTACGGTCAAATCGAAAATATCTTGTTTGGTCAATTTTAGTAACGGCTTTTCTCTGGCTTGCAATTTTATTCACACTAAGTCGCGGAGCTTTTTTTGCATCTGTTATCGGTTTATCTGTTTTTATCCTGCTTAGAATCTTTACCAAAAAAACTTTGACCGAAAAAAGACGTTTGATTTTTGCGGCGGCAGGCATTGTTTTCATTGGTTTGGCGACACAAATATCAAGCTCGACGACGACAAGCGAACAAAAAGGAAGCACATTTTCCCGCATCGTAATAAAAGATGAAAAAGATCCAAGCAATAGTATTTCTCTAAACGCCAGATTCCTTTTTGCCGGTATCGTAAAGGAAATGTTTTTTGATAATTATTTAGTCGGTATCGGCGCGGATAATTTTGGCTTGGAATTTAATAAATACCGCGCGGTCTTTTCGGCAAAACCCGAAAACAATTTAACCGCCAATCTGCTGGAAGAACAATTGCCGCAAAGAGCGCACAACGAATATCTGCAAATTCTGGCGGAGCTGGGCATCGTCGGCGCGCTGATATTTTTGTGGTTGTTTCGGGGAATTATCAAACTGGGATTTGCCGAAATTAAAAAGAACCGATTCAGGCGAACCAGTATTTTAACCGATTCGGCAATCGGCGGAATCGTCGCCTTTCTGCTCAGCTCGCTGTTTAGTTCCTTCTCGTTTCGGCTGATGCAGAACGGACTCGTCTTTTTCTTTCTGCTGGCAATACTTTTAAGAAACTGCGCGTTTGAAAAAAATCAGGAGAAACAAAGCGATTTACTAATCGAACCGCGCTTAAACCGGGCATTCGTTTCAGTCGCGCTGGCGGCTTGTTTATCTTTAACCATTTTTTCAGCGCTCAAAGCATCCAGCGAATTTTTCGCGCATCGAGCTGAAAAACAGGAAAATTTTGAAACCGCGAAATCTTATTACGAAAACGCAATCCTGCTCGACCCCGCCAACGGTTCAGCCAACTATTCATACGGAATGCGATTTCTCAAAGAGGGAAATTATCAGGAATCCGCCGCGCAGATTCGGCAAACCGTGGACAAAGGCATAAACGCCTCGGTCAATTACTCGCATTTAATTTCTTCGCAAATGCTGGCAAACCAGTTTCAGCAGGCATTAAAGACAAGCGCGGAAGCGGTCGAAATTTTCCCTTATTCGGTGTTTTTGAGAGTTCGTTATGCGGCTTTGTTAAAACAGTTCGATAAGGAAGATGAATCTGAAAAGCAATTTGAAATCGCCGCCCGAATCGACAAAAAACAAGCCGAAACGTGGCAGGTTGTAATAAATAACGGAACTTTGACGGCAAGCCGGGAAGCTCGCGCCAACAAAGAAATTTTAAGTCTGAACGAACTAAAGCCGAGCCAGGCGATTTACACCGTATTGACCGAGCGGCAAATAGCTGACACGAACGAAAAAATCGAAAGGGCAAAATATAGTTTTTGAACCGACTGATTTATACTGTCTATCACATATTTCGTATCTGAATAACTTTCAGAGCAAAACTTTTCAATCAAAGGTGAGTATCAATCATAAAACGAATCCATTCGCAATGTATCGAATTTTTTCAATCGCCCGCAACACATTTCGCGAAGCGGTGCGCGACCGCGTTTTGTATAATCTCGTGCTTTTCGTTTTGCTGATAACGGCGAGCGCGATTTTTCTCGGCGAACTGACCGCCGGACACGAAGCCCGGACAATCGTTAATCTCGGTTTGAGCGCGATGCTTGTTTTCGGTGTCTTTACAGCGATTTTCGTCGGCGTCAGCCTGGTTTCAAAGGAAATCGAAAAACGCACGGTGTTCGCCATTTTCGCCAAACCAATCGGGCGCGGCGAGTTTTTAGTCGGAAAATATCTCGGCTTGTGCCTGACGCTGCTGGTCAATGTTCTGGTGATGGGCGCGGGCGTGTCCTTGGCTTTGCTCTGGGTCGGCGGCGCGAATCTCGCGGCTTCGGTTTGGGCGGCGATTCTGCTGATTTTCTTTGAGCTGGCGATTTTAACGGCGGTCGCGATTTTGTTTTCGTCCTTTTCGTCGCCCGCACTGTCGGCGCTGTTGACGTTTTTCGTTTTCATCATCGGGCATTTCAGCCAGTCCTTACGCGATTTTGCCGAAAATCTCGGCTCGGCGGGCGCGAAGGTTTTCTTTAACGCGATTTATTACTTGCTGCCGAATCTTTCTTTTTTCAGCTTTATCACTAATGCGGCGCACGGCGACTTGCCGAACGCGCGGATGCTCGCCGGCGCAATCTTTTACGCCGTTTGTTACATCGCCGTTCTGCTCGCCGCCGCGATTTTAATTTTCAGCCGCCGCAACTTTAAATAAACGATGAAGTTTGTTCAATCAAAACAGACGCTCGCGGCGCTTGCCGTTATCGTTTTCGGTTTTGCCGGAGTTTTCGCCCTCAGCGGATTTGTCGAAAAAGCGCGCCCGCCGCTGCCCGCCGGATTTGAAGACGAAGATTTGGCTTTGCAGGGCGCGCGCCTCAAAGGTTTTTCGCTCGGTTTTGAAGGACTTCTCGCCGATTGGTATTGGATGCGGGCGCTTCAATACATCGGCGCGAAGGTTATCCGCGACCGCGAAACGAACGATAATTTCAATCTCGAAAATATGAGCGGCTTAAATCCGCGCCTGCTTTATCCTCTTCTCGACAACGCTTCGACGCTCGACCCGCGTTTCGTTGCCGTCTATTCATACGGCGCGGTTATTCTGCCGGCAATCGACCGGCGGCAAGCCGTAAAACTGCTTGAAAAGGGAATTGCGAATAACTCGAACGAATGGCGGCTTTACGAGCAGTTAGGTTATATTTACTGGCGTCTCGACGATTACGAACGCGCTGCCGAAACTTACGGGAAAGGCGCGAAAATTTCCGGCGCGCCGCCGTTTATGCTGATGATGGCGTCGAAAATGAAATCGGCGGGCGGCGACAGAGAAACGGCGCGGGCGATTTACGAACAGATGTTTAACGAATCGCCCGACAGACAAGTCAAAGAAAACGCCGCGCTTCATCTGCTCGAACTCGATTCATCGGAAGAACTGGACGCGATTCGTTCCGCGCTGCAAAGTTTCAGGGAAAAAACAAACCGCTGCGCGAGCGGCTGGCGCGAAGTTCTGCCGCTTCTGCAAACAATCAAACTTCCGCGCAATAAAAGTTTTCGCGTCGATAAAGCGGGAAATTTAATTGACCCAAGCGGTACGCCGTATATTTTGGATAAGGAAAAATGCGATGCCCGTCTCGACGAAAAAACGACGAAGATTCCGTTGAAATAACCGGAAGCGCGGGCGTTCCGACAGAAGATAAATATGAGTTACATTATCGAAATCGAGAATTTGACCAAAGATTACGAAACCGGATTTTGGCGAAAAAAGAAAATGCGCGCGCTCGACGGCTTGAATTTGCAGGTCGAAGCCGGACAAATCTTCGGCTTTTTAGGCGGCAACGGCGCGGGCAAAACGACGACGATAAAAATTCTGATGCGCCTTTTATTCGCCGACGGCGGCACAGCGCGTATTTTGGGACGCGATATTTCCGACGTTAAAATGCACGCTTCGATTGGCTATTGTCCCGAAAATCCGTATTTTTACGATTACCTGAAAGCCTCCGAGCTGATGAATTATTTCGGCGAGCTTTTCGGCTTGGATTCGGCGCAAAGGAAACGAAAAACCGAAGAACTTTTAACGCGTGTCGGCTTGGACGAAAAAGACTGGAACAAGCAATTACGCAAATTCTCGAAAGGAATGCTTCAGCGCGTCGGACTTGCGCAATCTTTAATCAACGAGCCGGAAATCGTTTTTTTAGATGAGCCGATGAGCGGACTCGACCCGATTGGACGACGCGAAATCCGCGAATTGATAAGCGATTTGCGAGAGAACGGCACGACCGTTTTTATGTCAACGCATATCTTGTCGGACATCGAAGCCCTGTGCGACAACGTGGCGATTCTGCGGAAAGGGAAACTCGCGGCGACCGGCAAGCTGGACGATTTATTAACCGAAAGCGGCGAAAATCAGGAATTTGAAATTGTCGTTAAAAATGTTTCGGGCGAGATTTTACGGCGCGAAGTCGAAAACGTCTCCGGTGCGATTTTAACCGAAAAACCGAACGGCGCGAACATTCACGTTTTGGAAGAATCTGACATCGAAACGATTCTGCAAATAACAAAACGAGCCGGCGGAAAATTAATTTCCGTCCAGCCCGTCCGCCAGTCTCTGGAAGAACTTTTTGTTAAAGAAACGAATTAATCAATTACGAATTACGAAATTACGAATTAAAAAAATCTTTTAACATTCGTAATTCGTAATTTAAAACTACATTCCCAGATTCTTCATTAAAAACCCGAAAATATCCGCCTGTTCTTCAATGACTTTCGCCGTCGGTTTGCCCGCGCCGTGTCCGGCTTTGGTTTCGATGCGAATTAAAATGGGCGCGTCGCCGCCTTGGGCTTCCTGCAAAGTCGCCGCGTATTTGAACGAATGCGCCGGAACAACTCTATCGTCGTGGTCGGCGGTCGTTATCATTACAGCCGGATATTTTTCGCCTTTTTTGATGTTGTGCAGCGGGGAATAAGCGTAAATGGCTTTAAATTCTTCCGGGTTTTCACTTGAACCGTAATCGGAAGTCCAGGCGCGTCCGATTGTGAATTTGTGGAAGCGGAGCATATCCATCACGCCGACTTGCGGCAATGCCGCGCCGAATAACGAAGGACGCTGATTTAGAACCGCGCCGATTAATAATCCGCCGTTCGAGCCGCCCTGAATGGCGAGTTTTTTCGGCTGCGTGTATTTATATGCAATCAGATATTCAGCCGCCGCGATGAAATCGTCAAAGACGTTTTGCTTTTGCAGCTTCGTTCCGGCTTTGTGCCATTCTTCGCCGTATTCGCCGCCGCCGCGCAGGTTGGCGACAGCATAAACGCCGCCCGCTTCGAGCCACGGCAGGCGCGAAACCGAAAACGCGGGCGTCATCGAAATATTAAAGCCGCCGTAAGCGTAAAGCAGCGTCGGATTATTGCCGTCGAGCTTTAAGCCTTTTTTGTGGACGATGAACATCGGAATGCGCGCGCCGTCTTTGCTGGCGAAGAAAACCTGTTTGACTTCATAATCGTTCGGGTTAAATTTGACGTTCGACGTGCGGAAAACTTCGGATTTTCCGGTTTTCATATCGTATCGGTAAATCGTCGGCGGCGCGTTGTAGCTCGAATAACTGTAAAAAGTCTCGGTGTCAAAGCGTTTGCCGCCGAAGCCGCCCGCCGTTCCGATGCCCGGAAGCTGGACGCCGCGGACGAATTTGCCGCTTAAATCGTAAATCCGAATCTGCGTGTAAGCATCTTTCAGGTAATTTCCGACAAATTGATTGTTGATAAAATCGACGCTTCCCAAAGTTTCCTTCGCCTGCGGAATTACGTCGCGCCATTTCTTATCTTTGGCGCTGACATCGACGGCGACGAGCTTTCCGGTCGCGGCGTTTTTGTCGGTGCGAAAGTAAAACGTCGAGTTGTCATTGCCGACGAAGCTGTAATCGGCTTCGAGCTTATCGACGAGCGGCAAAACTTTTGAATCGGGCTTCGACAAATCCTTATAGAAAACCATATTCATCGGCGCGGTGCCTTTGGTAACGCTGATTATCAAATATTTGCCGTCTTCGGATACGCCGCCGCCGACGCCCATTTCCTTGTCGTCGGGACGTTCATAGATTAAAACGTCTTCCGATTGCGGCGTGCCGAGTTTGTGATAATAAAGTTTCTGGAAATAGTTGATTCTCGTCAGCTTTTCCGTGTCGCTCGCCGCCGGAAAACGCGAATAAAAAACACCTTTGCCGTCTTTTGTCCACGACGCGCCGGAAAATTTAATATCCTTCAAAACGTCGGTCATATCGTTTCCGGTCGAGATGTCTCGAAAATGCCATTCCTGCCAATCAGAACCGGCGCTCGACAAGCCGTAAGCCATTAAATTTCCGTCATCGGAAATTGCCATTCCCGATAGTGAGATTGTGCCGTCGGTCGATAATTTATTCGGGTCGAGCAGCACGCGTCCTTTATCGGTTATCGAATCGGCGACGTAATAAACCGATTGATTTTGCAGACCGTCGTTTTTTGAATAAAAATAACGCTTGCCCTGTTTGAAAGGCGCGGAATATCTTTCGTAATTCCAAAGCTCGGTCAAACGGTCTTTGATTTTCTGCCGTTCGGGAATTTGATTTAAATAGGAAAAGGTCAGTTTATTTTCTTCCGCAACCCACGCTTTTGTATCGGCTGAATTGTCGTCTTCGAGCCAGCGATACGGGTCGGAAATGCGCGTTCCGAAGTAGTCGTCGGTCTGCTCGACTTTTTTCGTCTGCGGGTAATCGAATTTCGTTTGTGTAAAGGAATCCTGTGAAAAAGAATTTGCGGTTAGAAACATCGTCATTAACACAACTGAATATATTTTCAACATCTTTTGCGCTTTATCTCCTCGGAAAAGTTTTCTCGATTATAGTGCGCATTTGATGTAGAAAACAATGGACAAAGTTGGTCGGACGGGAAAACGGGAAGATTTGAAAGAAGAAAAAAAGAAGAAAAGACGAAAAATTAAAAAACGTGCAGGCTGTCGCTTCCCGTCGCCGCGCCGCCGGAAGTTTCGAGGTCGGTGAGAATAAACGGAATCCATTCGCGCTTTTTGTAAAGCATTTTTTCCATTGCTTCTCTGGTCAGCGGCTTCGACATTAAATAACCCTGACCGTAATCGCAGCCGAGATTTTGCAGCAGAAGAAGCTGGCTTTCCGTTTCGATGCCTTCGGCGATGACGCGCATTTTCAGATTTTTGGCGAGCGACATAATCGTTTGCAGAATTTCGGAATTCTCGCCGTTTTTCCCGACGTTATAAACGAACGAGCGGTCGATTTTCAGATAATCGAACGGCAGACGATGCAGGTAGCTCAAGGACGAATAACCCGTGCCGAAATCGTCCATACTGAGTTGTATGCCGATTTTTTTGAGTTTTTCCAAAATTTCAATCGTCTGCTCGGCGTTGTCCATCGCCGTGCCTTCCGTAATTTCCAGTTTGAGCGAATAAGGCGAAAGCTTCGACGCGTCGAGCGCTTCAGACACGTCTTTGACGAGGCTGCCGGTCATAAAATGTTTGCCGGAAATGTTGACGCTCATTATCAGCTTTTCGCAGTGAGAAAATTTTTGCCATTCGGCAAGCTGCGCGCAGGTCTGGCGCAGAATCCACTGCGTTATCCCGACAATCAAACCGGAATCTTCGGCAATCGGGATAAATTCCGACGGCGAGACAAAGCCGCGCTGCGGATGCTGCCAGCGCAGAAGCGCTTCAAAGCCGGTCAGCTCGCCGCCTTTCAGACAAACGAGCGGCTGGTAATGCATCGCAAACTGCCCGCGTTCGACTGCAAAGCGCAAATCCGCTTCGAGCTGTATCTTATTGAGAAACCGCTCTCGGAGTTCCTTGTTGAAAACGGCAACGCCGCAGTCTTTTTCCTTCGCGTAATGCATAGCAATATCGGCGTCGCGCAAAATATCTTCCGGGCTTTTATGCTCGGCGTCGAACGGCGCGATGCCGACATTGAGGTCGCAGAAAATTTTATTTCCCAGAACCAGATACGGCTGCGACAATCTTTCGTAAATTTTACCGGCGATTTCCGCGGCTTCTTCAATCGACGATAAATCGTTGAGAATAATGGCGAATTCGTCGCCGCCGAGTCGCGCCACCGTGTCCTCGTCGCGAAGCAGTCGTATTAAGCGTTTGCCGACGAGCTTCAAAAGCCGGTCTCCGACCGTATGACCGAGACTGTCGTTGATGTTTTTAAATCGATTTAAATCTATGAACAAAACGAAATATTTATGAGAAATCTCGATGCCGATTTCAATCAGCAAACTTAAACGCTCGATTATATAAGCGCGATTCGGCAAATCGGTCAGAAAATCGTGAAACGCGGCGTGTTCCAGGGCATTTTTACTTTTAATCAGCGCGATGTTGTTTTCTTCGTGTCTTTCCAGAAGCGCTTCCAGTTCGGCGGCGTGATTTTTGGCTTCTTCGGCTTTTAATCCGGCAATCTCGGCTTTTTCCCGCTCGGCAATGTCCGCCTGTTCGATTGATTCGTTGATGTCGTTGATTATTTGTCTGTAACTAACGTAAATTATGCCGAAAAACAAAAACAAAACAGTCGTCGTCAGCAAATCCGCGTATGTGAAAAGTTTGTAAATAACAATAGCCAAACCCGCGCCCGCGATTTGGGTCAGCGAACTGGTAAAACATTTTCTTTTCCAAACCCGGAAAAACGACTGCCCGTTTTCCAAAGAAAAATATAAAGCCGCAAAAACGGAAGTTGAAAGAAACTGAAATATCGCCAGAATCCCGATTGCCGGAATCAAATCGGTCGTTGCCGCCGTTTGGTGCGAAACGTCGAAAACAGCCGGAAGCCGTGTATAGACGGCGTATGTAATCAAAGTCGATAAAGCGGCGGAAGCAACATTAAAAGCAATAATACGTCCGCTGAATTTCGTTCCCGTTTTTTTCAGGTAAATACAATCGGCGAAGGTTTCGATTGCAGCCAGAAGAATCGCCGCCTCGCCGCCGTATAAAATAAAGGAAAGAAAAATTAACGCGTCGGAGAAGCTCAGCGAAAATTTTCCGTGCGGCAGCTTTATGCTCATAAACGGCGTCAGGAGCAAAGCAAAAACCAGATAAAATACGAAGTTCGAGCCGAGAGTCTCTCCGGGTAAATGCGCGGTCGCCCACAGCAAAGAACCGAATCCGGCGGCAGTTACACTATATTTGTAAAAAACGGCAAGTCTGTTTCGGTCCATAAAATAGAAGATAAAAGTGCGGTGCGGAGTCAGCCGTGCGCGTAATGTTTCAGCAGGTTTCTGGAAATAGAAATGAAAAACTCAAAAATGAACGGCGGCGAATTCGTTAAAACGATTCTCGCCAGAGAAGTATAATATTATTACCGAAAAAAATCCACAGGTTTTTGCACCTTTGTAACTCTTTAAACAATTTATTCGGAATTCGTCCTTCGCCTGAATACTAACTTACCAGCAATCTTGTGGATACTTTTTACACACTCAAAATAAATCGTTTATCTACAACATTTAACATCTGTTAAGGCTAATGCTGATAACTGAGTATGCAATTTGAAAGATTGTTGGCGAAGTCCTTGTTTCTTCCGCTGCGGTCAGCTAACTTGCTGGAAACACAAGGTTTGAAGAATTCAAAAAAAATAGTTTCATTGTGGCACGACGGTTGTAATAGTAAAGGGCAGAACGAAGCGAAAGACTTCGGAAAAAAAATAAAAAAACTTAAAAGTTCAGAGGAGAAAAAAATGAAAAACACAAACTTAAAAAATATGGTAGCGGCAACGGGTTTAACGGCAATCTTAATGATGAGCGCGACATCGGCACAAGCCGGATTATTACTGAGCGACAGGGCAATCGTCGGAAATGAAGGCGACGTTCAAATCGTCAACCAATGCACGCAGCAACCTGAACCAAGTCTTTTCAGAAAAATCAAAGGAATTATCGTTATCGGAGTGAACGGAATTATGATGACCGACGCTCTGGTGATGGATAACGAGTGCAGCAGAACCGACGGACTTATGATAACTGACGGACTTATGATAACCGACGGACTTATGATAACCGACTAATAAAATTTCTCTCTAATCATTAAAAACGATTAGTCCTCACCAAACAGCCTTGTTAAGAAATTAACAAGGCTGTTTTTTTTTATTCCGCCGTCCGGTTTTTGTAAGAAGGCGAGAGACGACGCAGGTTTTCGACGGCTTTCGGCAAAACTTCGAGCAGGTAATCGACATCTTCGACGGAATTATCCTTGCCGAAACTGAAACGAATCGCGCCGCGAGCCAATTCGTCATTTCCGCCGAGCGCGCGAATTACCGGCGAAGGTTCAAGACTTCCCGAAGAACACGCCGAGCCGGTCGAAACGGCGACGCCCTGCAAATCCAGATTTATTAATAAACCTTCGCCTTCGACGAAACGAAACGAAACATTTGAAATCGACGGCAGACGTTTTCCCCGATGACCGTTAAATACAACATCAGAAATCGTTTCGGCAACGCCGTTTTCAAATTTGTCGCGCAGATTTTTAAGATGCTCGGACGTTTGGCTTAAATTTTCTCTCGCCAATTGACAGGCTTTTCCGAAGGCGACGATGTGCGGAACTGATTCCGTGCCGCCGCGTCGTTCGCGTTCCTGGTGTCCGCCGAGATTCTGCGAGTGGAGCCGCACACCGCGCCGCACATAAAGCGCGCCGACGCCTTTCGGCGCGTAAAGTTTATGCGCCGAAACCGAAAGCAAATCGCAGCCGATTGCTTCGACATCAATATTTATCTTGCCGATTGCCTGCACAGCGTCGGTATGAAACCAGATTTTTTTGCCGCCTCCTTCACGAATTTTTTTAACAAGCTGCCCGATTTCTTCAACCGGCTGAATCGTTCCGATTTCGTTATTCGCGGTCATCACTGAAATTAAAATCGTATCTTCACGAATTGCATTCCGCACGTCTTCGATTTTGACGATACCGTCCGCATAAACCGGCAAATATGTAACCGCGTAACCGCGTTTTTCCAAATCTTCGCAAACGTTTTTAACGGCTGAATGTTCGATTTGCGAAGTGATAACGTGTTTTCCGTGTTTTTCGTTCGCTTCGAGAAGACCGCGAATCGCCAGATTATTCGCTTCTGTGCCGCCGGAAGTG
>JBBPXZ010000087.1:0-7289 GCA_038200355.1 Pyrinomonadales bacterium
ATAAAACGTCGAAGCCCGCCGTCCACATCAACACGAGCAGCGAAAGCAGCAACGGCGTTTCCGAATCAATCGAGCCGCGCACGGCAATCCACGCGGCGGACGGCGAAATCGCCAAACTCAAACCTAGAATTAAATGCGCGAAACTCGTAAATCTTTTCGCGTAGCTGTAGCCGAGAACGCTTAGAAGCGCGACGGGCGAAAGGGCGAACGTCAGCCAGTTTAATTCGTAGGCGGCGAGTTCAAACAGCGAAACCGAAGCGACGAAAAACGCCCACGCGAACGAAACGGAAAGTTTGCCGGAAGGAATCTCGCGGTTTGCCGTGCGCGGATTCAGAGCGTCGAATCGCCGGTCGATTATTCGGTTAAAAGTCATCGCCGCGCTTCGTGCGCCGAACATCGCCGCCGTAATCCAGACGATTTGCCACGCGCTCGGCAAGCCGTTTGCCGCTAAAACCGCGCCGAGAAAAGCGAACGGCAGCGCGAACAGAGTATGCTCGAACTTTATCATCGAGAGCGTCGTTTTTAATTTTTGCGGAAAGCTGTTCATCAGTTTCTGGATAAAATTTCAATTTATGTAAATGCAAACCGAATGCCGAAAGCACGAGTTTAACAAAAACAGCTTCGGTCGTCGCGCCGTCTTTGCAGTCTGCAAAATTTCCGGCTCGCAAAATCGCAAAATGCTTTATAATAATTCCGGCTTTCAGTCTCCGAATTCTCGACTCTCAAAACTCGCAGCTCTACGAACTCTCAAAACTTCTCTTTTATGCCTTCAGGAAAAACGCACGACGCCGTAACATTTTTATTAGCCGCACCCGTATTTGCGGCGGCGTGGAAGATTACCGAAAGCGCGCCGCTCGCTTCGATTATAACCGCTGCTTTTATTTTCGGCGGTTTGATGTTCGGTCCCGATTTGGACACGATGAGCAGGCAATACACGCGCTGGAGCATTTTCCGCGTTTTGTGGTATCCGTATCAGGCGTTCTTCGCGCACCGCTCGCGCTGGTCGCACGGCTTTATTTTCGGCACGTTTTTGAGAATCGTTTATTTTACGGGCGCGGTTACGCTTCTGAGCTTTGTTTTAACCTGTGTGTTTTCCGCGTTTTTGGGCGAACATCCGGGAAATTTGATGGAATTTACGAAAACGTGGATTCAAATCGGTGAAACGGTTCGCGCAAACGTCGGCGAAAACACGTTTATATCAACATTCATCGGACTCTGGCTCGGCGCGGCAAGCCATACTTTAACGGATTTGGCTGGAACCTTCATCAAAACAGGGAGATTGAGAGTTTAGAGTTTTTAGAGTTTTTAGAGTTTTTAGAGTTAGAAGAATTTCCTTTTACTCTACGAACTCTATAAACTTCTTCACCGTCCGGTGCGCGCCGTCGATAGGCGCAGGGCTTGGCGGCGAACGGCGTCGGAGACGTTTCGGTTTTTTGTAATTGCCTGGAGGTCGCGCAACTGTAGGCGCGATAAAATGGTGATGACGTTGCCGAGCGGCGTGCGCGGGTTGCGCGCTAAGTTGTGCATAATCGAATAATTGCGCGCCCAGGCGCGGTTGATGCCGATTTGCCGCAGGACTTCTTCCGGCACGGTGCGCATCGCGGCGATTTTTTCGATTTCCTGTTCGGTTATGCGCGCGTTGTTTATTACGGCTTGAGCGACTATGCGGTTCGGGTCGCGAATTAAAATGTTGCGGGCTTCGCGGTCGCCTTTCATCGCCAGCTTTACGCGGTCTTTCATCGTCATCCGCAGAATGCGGTTTATCATCGACACGCGGTCGCCGGAAATCTCGTCGTCTTCGGCTCTGAGTTCGCCCAAAATTTTATTAACGATTGACTGGCGCTGTTCTTCGGTTTCCTCGTAAAATTCTTCGATATATTCGAGCGAAAGCCACGAATCGTCGGTTTCTGCGTCCGGCACTTCGATGTGTTCGGCAAGCAGAATCGCGTCTTCAAAGCTCAAGTTCGAGCCGGAAGAATTTTCCCGCAGGTTTCCGGCAAATTCGGATTGCTCGATAAATTCGGCGGCGGCATTTTTGCCCTGGGCGCGCAGTTCGCCCGCGATTTGCGCCGCGCCGCGCGCTTTTTCAAAAAACTCGCGCTTAACTTCCGACGCCTTTCTTTCGGCTTCCGCCGTCCGATACGGATTGCCGATAATCGCGTCGATAATCGCCGGAGTTTTAATGAGAAGCTGCTCGTTAAAAGAGACGAGTTCGAGCAGCTCGCCGTTTGAAGTGTTTCGGGCAAACTTTATAATTGCCGATTCGGGCGTTTTCGGGTTCGTCAAAACCGCTTCGTGTATCTCTCTGGACAGATTGTTTTGTCCGGCGAAGTAGTCGAGAACACGCGGCGCGATTTCAATGGATTTGACAACGCTTTCAATTTCCGCGTCGTCCTGCGATTTGAGCGTATCAGTCGCGCTTTGTTTTAATTCCGCGTCGCTGCCGGCGGCAAGCGCGACAAGGACTTCGAGCAAATCGGTTTGCGAGAGCGGCAGAATTCCGCGCGCGGCAGCCAACTGCGCCGGGCGCGGCGCTGTTCCGGCGATAATTGCTTTGACCGCCGGATTTGTCGAATTTACTTCAAAACTCATAGATTAACGGAGATTGGAACTTAAGAAGTCGGACGAACGCCGCGCATCGCCGCGGGCATTGCGGGCAAAAACATATTAACATAAACGTTTTTCAGGACGAATCGATTCTTGACTTAGAAAAAACATTAACTTACTCTGGCAATCACAGGAAAACACAGAACAATTCCTGCCATATAGAGAAATCTTTAATTGTAAAAAATAATATATTTAAAAAGAGAAATAATGATAAAAGAGGAAATAAAAAATCTTATCGCCGACAAAACCGCCTGCATCGGCGTCGTCGGACTCGGTTACGTCGGCTTGCCGCTGATTGTCGAATTTGCGCTCAAAGGCTTTCCGACCGTCGGTTTTGAAGTTGACCAGAAAAAGGTTGACGAATTAAACAACGGAAATTCGCACATCGTCGACGTGCCTTCGGAAAACGTCCGCAAATCGCTCGACACGAATAAATTTCACGCGACGACCGATTTTTCGGAACTCAATAAATGCGACGTGATTATTATCTGCGTCCCGACGCCGCTTCGTAAAACCAAAGACCCGGATATGTCTTATATTCTGGCGGCTGGCGAACAAATCAAAAAATACGCGCGGCGCGGGCAGATGGTGATTTTAGAATCGACTACTTATCCGGGAACGACCGACGAAGTTTTGCAGCCGATGATTGAAGAAGCCGGATTAAAACTGGACGAAGATTTTCTGCTCGCCTTTTCGCCCGAACGAGTCGACCCGGGAAATCCGCAATTTCAAACGCACAATATCACGAAAGTCGTCGGCGGTGTCGGCAAAGATTCGACCGAAGTCGCCGCGCTCCTTTACGCGCAGATTGTCGATAACGTCCACGCCGTATCGTCGGCTCGCGTCGCCGAAGCCTGCAAATTGTGGGAAAATACTTTCCGCGCCATCAACATCGGAATGGCGAACGAGATGGCGAAAGTCTGCAACGCGCTCGGCATCGACAGCTGGGAAGTGGTGCGCGCCGCCGCTACAAAGCCGTTCGGCTTTATGCCGTTTTATCCGGGACCGGGAATCGGCGGGCATTGTATCCCGCTCGACCCGCATTATTTGAGTTGGAAAGCCCGTCAGCACGGTTTCGATTCGCAGTTTATTTCCCTCGCCGAGCAGATAAATTCGGGGATGCCGAAATACGTCGTCGAACTCGTCCGCGACGCGCTCAACGATAATCAAAAATCGGTCAAAGGCGCGCAGGTTTTAATCTTGGGCGTGGCGTATAAAAAAGACATCGACGATATGCGCGAAAGTCCGGCGCTGTCGATTATCGATTTGCTGAGAGCTAAGGGAGCAAACGTCATCTATCACGACCCGTTCGTGCCGGAAGTTCATTTCGACCACTCATACACAATCGGCGCGGGCGACCCGCTTTTCAACTCGGATTTGACCGACGATTTAATCAAAACTTCCGATTGCGTCGTCATCTGCACCGAACACAGCGGCGTCGATTACAAAAAGGTTTTAGAACTCGCGCCGCTTGTCGTCGATACGCGCAACGCCCTCAAAGAAGATATGCGCGAAGGCAGCAAGGCAAAAATCGTTCGATTATAGAAAGCGCGAAAAGAAAATTAGCCGCAGGTTTTCACAGATGGACACGGATAAAAGACAGACTTTCTAAAAGATTTAATCTGTTTTTTTATCCGTGTGAATCTGTGAAAACCTGCGGCTAAAGTGTTTTAACTTTTCTTTTATATTCGGTAAAGAGTAAAAGATTCAAATATAAAACACGAAAGAACACGAAAAATTATGAGAAGCTTTCGTGAATTTTCGTGTCTGTTCGCGGCTAACTTCTTTTAGTATTTCTATTTCCGCTCGCCGCTTTCCATCGGATAACCGGCATTTTTCCAGGCTGCCGTTCCGCCGAGTAAAGCAAACGCGTTTGTTACGCCTTTTTCTTTCAAAATCTGCACCGCACGGGCGCTTGTGTGTTCAGCCGGTCAGGAACAATAGGCGATGATGCGCTTGTTTTTCGGAACTTCCGTGTAGCGCGTCTGAAAGGCTTCCGCCGGAATATTCATCGCGCCCTTGATGTGTTCGGCATTGTAAGCCGACGCCGCGCGCGTATCGACAAAAATCGTGTCGCCGGCGTCGAACGCCTTTTTCGCGTCTTCAGGCGAAATTCGCGCCGCGTCGTCGGCGGGCGCGTGCTGTTCGGGATGACTAGCGGCACTGTCAGTCGCCGCGCCGCTGTTGGTTTTAACGGTTTCGGTTCTGGTCGCCGTCGTCTCATTCTGGCACGATTGCTGGGCGAAACCGAAGACCGTAAATATCATAAACGATAAAATTAAACGCATATTACCTCCAAAAAAGTGATAGCTGATAAGTGATAAATGATACATTTTCGTTTTTACTTATCAGTTATCACTTGTCAGTTATCAGTTATTACTTATCAGTTAACTATTGTCAATCGTCGGCTGTCCATTGGCAATCGGCGTCGGATATTTTCCGTTCCAGCAGGCGACGCACGACGTATTATCCTGAAATCCGATTGCCTCAAGCATTCCGTCGAGAGACAAATAACCGAGCGAATCGGCTTCAATATAGCGCCGGACTTCATCGACCGACATCTGCGCGGCGATTAAATCGGCTTTGCGCGGCGTATCGACGCCGTAATAACACGGCGAAACGGTCGGCGGGCAGCTAATCCGTAAATGAACTTCTTTTGCTCCGGCTTCCCTGACCATTTGAACGATTTTCTTTGAAGTCGTGCCGCGCACGATTGAATCGTCAACCAGAACGACGCGTTTTCCTTCGATTAAATGGCGAACCGGATTGAGTTTCAGCCGCACGCCGAAGGAACGAATCGACTGCGACGGCTCGATAAACGTGCGTCCAACGTAATGATTGCGAATTATTGCGTGGCGAAACGTAATTCCCGACTGCGCCGCGTAACCGATTGCCGCCGCGACGCCCGAATCCGGCACGGGAACAATCAAATCAGCGTCTGCCGGATGTTCAATCGCCAACTGCCCGCCCATTTTATGACGCGACTCGCTGACCGAACCGCCGAAGATTATCGAATCAGGGCGCGAAAAATAAACGTGTTCAAAAGCGCAGACAGATTTCGGCTTTTTCTCGAACGGGAAAAATGAATGCAGACCGTTCGCGTCGATAACGAGCATTTCGCCCGCTTCGACTTCGCGCACATATTCAGCGTCAATCAAATCGAACGCGCAGGTTTCGCTTGCAACGCACCACGAACCGTTTAGTTTCCCCAGATTGAGCGGGCGAAATCCGCGCGGGTCGCGCACGGCGATTAAACTTTGCGGCGTCAGAAACAAAAGCGAAAACGCGCCTTCGGTTTCGCGCAGAACTTCGGCAATCGCTTCGATAACGTTTTCCGCTTTCGTCCGGGCAATCGAATGGAGAATCGTTTCCGTATCCGAAGTCGAGGAAAAAATCGCGCCCGCGCGTTCGAGTTCGGCTCGTTTCTGCGGCGCGAACGGCAGATTTCCGTTATGACAAACCGCAATTTGCCCGTGCTGGCAAATCACCGAAAACGGCTGAACTTCCTTTATCGTGTTGCGCCCGGCGGTCGAATAACGCGTGTGTCCGATGGCGCTCGCTCCCCGCAATTCCTTCAAAACATCTTCGGTCAAAACGTCCGCCACAAGTCCCATCGAACGAAACTGGTGCAGCGTTTCGCCGTCCGACGACACGACGCCGCACGCTTCCTGCCCGCGATGCTGAAGCGCGAACAAGCCTAAATTCGTCAGCGTCGATGCTTCGGCGTGTCCGAAAATGCCGAAAACGCCGCATTCTTCGTGAAACTTGTCGAGAATAAAATCACTCATTACTTAATATTTTGCCATAGAAAAGATTTAGCCACGAACAACCACGAAATGAACACGAAAGTTTTATAAATAATTTTTCGTGTTCATTCGTGTTTGTTCGTGGCTAAAAATCTTATTCGGCTGGCACGATAACGCCGCGACATTCGCCGAAGCCGATTCTTTTGAAACCTTCGCGTTCGCAGAAACCTTTCATTATTACCTCGTCGCCGTCTTCTAAAAAGCGGCGCGTTTCGCCGTTTGGAAGCTCAATCGGTTCTTTGCCGCGCCACGTCATTTCGAGCAGACAGCCGCGCGAGTCTTTCGATTTGCCTGAAACAGTTCCGGTCGCCATCAAGTCGCCGGTTTGCAGATTGCAGCCGTTCGAGGCGTGATGCGCGAGCATTTGCCCGATTGTCCAATATAAATCTTTAGTATTCGAGCGCGAAATCAAAAACGGTTCGGCATTTTCGCCGCGCATTTTCCCGGTTTGGATATAAACTTCGAGATTGATGTCGAAGCCGCCGTTTTTCTCGTTTTCTTCCGAAGATAAATAATCGAGCGGCTGCGGGTCGCCGTCTTCGCGCTTAAAAGCGTTTGTTCGGAACGGCGCGAGCGCTTCCATCGAAACGACGAACGGCGAAACGGTCGTCGCGAAACTTTTCGCTAAAAACGGTCCGAGCGGCTGGTATTCCCACGATTGAATATCGCGCGCCGACCAGTCATTTACAAGGCACAAACCGAAAATATGGTCTTCGGCTTCGTCAATCGGAATCGTTTCGCCGAGTTCGTTTCCGTTGCCGACGAAAAATCCGACTTCCATTTCGTAATCGAGATTTTTACACGGAATATACTGCGGCGGCGCGTTTTCATCGCTTCGATTCTGACCTTTCGGACGCGTGATTTCCGTTCCCGAAA
>JBBPXZ010000088.1:0-12846 GCA_038200355.1 Pyrinomonadales bacterium
AAATTAAATGGTTGAAAAAGGTGTGGAAATTGCGCCGGCAAGCGGCAAACTCGGAATTCTGCTCGTCGGTTTGGGCGCGGTCAGCACGACGTTCGTTGCGGGCGTCGAGGCGATTCGCAAGGGAACGGCGCAGCCGATTGGCAGTCTGACGCAGATGGGAACGATTCGGCTCGGAAAGCGAACCGACAATAACTGCCCGAAAATAAAGGATTTCGTGCCGCTCGCCGGTCTCGACGACATCGTTTTCGGCGCGTGGGATATTTTTTCCGATTCGGCTTATGACGCCGCTCTGCACGCCGGAGTTTTGGAAAAGGCGCTGGTCGAAGATTTGCGCGAGCAGCTTTCGTCGCTTCTGCCGATGCCCGCCGTGTTCGAGCATAATTACGTCAAGCGTCTGAACGGCACGAACATTAAAACCGGCAAAAATAAAATGGAGCTTGCCGAGCAGTTAATTCGAGATATTGCCAATTTCAAAGCGGAAAAAGGCTGTGAAAGATTAGTAATTGTCTGGGCGGCTTCGACGGAAATTTTTCTTGAAACATCGGAAGTTCACCAAACAATCGAAGCGTTTGAAAAAGGTTTGTATGACGACGACGCGCGCATCGCACCTTCGATGATTTACGCTTACGCGGCGATAAAATCAGGCGTGCCATTCGCCAACGGCGCGCCGAACCTGTCGTGCGATATTCCGGCATTAACAAAACTCGCCGAAGATTCGGGCGTTCCGATTTGCGGCAAAGACTTTAAAACCGGACAAACTCTGATGAAAACCATTATCGCGCCCGGTTTGAAGTCGAGAATGCTTGGCTTGGAAGGCTGGTATTCAACGAATATTTTAGGAAACCGCGACGGCGAAGTCTTAGACGACCCGGAAAATTTCAAAACCAAAGAAGAATCGAAACTCTCGGTTTTAGAACATATTTTGCAGCCGGAAGTTTACCCGGAACTTTACAAGGATTTCGCGCACGTCGTCCGCATCAATTATTATCCGCCGCGCGGCGACAACAAAGAAGGCTGGGACAGCATCGACATTTTCGGCTGGCTCGGCTACAAGATGCAGATAAAAATCGACTTCCTGTGCCGCGATTCCATCTTAGCCGCGCCGCTTGTTTTAGATTTAGCGTTGTTTATGGATTTGGCGCAGCGTTCAAAAATGAAGGGAATTCAGGAATGGCTGTCGTTTTATTTCAAAGCGCCGCAGACCGCGCCGGAACTTTACCCGGAACACGACCTTTTTATTCAATTAATGAAGCTGAAAAACACTCTGCGGCATCTTCAGGGCGAAGATTTGATTACGCATCTCGGACTTGAATATTACGATTGAACTTTTTTAATCCATAACAAAAAAAAGAAAGCGGAATCATTCTCGAATATTTCCGCTTTCTTTTTGTTTTTTGTTTGTAGCTATTTCGGCGGATAAACGTGAAACGTGCAGAAATCTTTTGGTTCTTCGCCTTCCTTAAAAGTTTTCGGTTGTTTATTCGGGCAGTTCGAGGTTGCGCGCATTCCCGTAACCGGGCAAACCATTACGGTTACGGTGCGCTCGAAATCGATTTCCGCGTCGTCTTTAGGTTCGGGATACGGCGCGCTGCTTTTCTGGTTCTGCTGAGATTCTTCCCACGTCATAAAAGGCGTCGCGGTCGGCGTTGCCTGAACCGTTCCGCTCATATTTTCTAAATTTTCTTCAACCGGCGGCAGTAAAGTTTTGTTGGGCAAAGTTCCGATGATAAACAGTTCGACGCGGCGAAATTCCGGCGGAACTTCGGTTACGTAAATATTCGGTTCGGGAGAATTTTCGGGTAAAACCTGTGAATTGGAATTAACCGCGTTTTTCAAAGCGGCTTGCTGTGCCGTTACCGAATCGGCTTCGGCGTTTGAAAGCTCGCGAATCAGCGCGCCGTTTCTGGTGTCGATTTCGCCTTTGCGAATCGAATCGGGCATTTGCCAGTCGCCGTTCCACTCAGGATGTTGATTTAACGCTTCGCGCATAAAATCCGCCCAAATCGGCAGCGCCGAATCCGAGCCTTTCATTCCCAAATCGTCGCCGTCGTCGAAACCGACATAAACAACCGTTACCAAATCCGGCGTAAATCCGGCAAACCAGCCGTCGCGCGAAGTTCCCGTTTTTCCGGCAAAAGCGGTTTTACCGGCGACGTTTCTAAAGCCCCAGGCTTTGGCGTCAGCTGCCGTTCCCTTGTTGATAACGTCCTTCAGCATATCGTCCATAATGTATGCGACGGCGGGATTCAGGACGTTTTTCCTTTCCGTAACGGGCGCGACGACGGTTCTGCCGTCGCCCGTCGTTACGCGGCTGATGGCGAGCGGCGAAACTTTATCGCCCAGATTCGCAAATATTGTGTAAGCCGTCGCCATTTGCAGCGGCGTTACTTCCGAAGTTCCCAAAGCCATCGACGGATACGCTTTTTCGACTTTCGGCAAACCGGCTTTATTTGCCAGATTCATCACGCGCCCGATATTTAATTCCATTCCCAAATCGACCGTAATGACGTTTTTGCTTTTATAAAGAGCTTCGCGCAAAGTTAATTCTTTATTGCTGAAGGTGTCGCCGTAATTGTTTGGCGAATAAGTGTCATTGCCGAAATTGAAAACTTTTTTCTCGTCTTTGAGAAGCGTCGCGGCGGTGAAAACGCGGGCGTTTCCGTCGTAAGCCGAATTTATCGCCGTCGCGTAGACGAACGGTTTAAAGACCGAACCGGGCTGACGCTGCGCGTTTGTCGCCCGATTAAATTGATTTTCCAGAAAATTGCGCCCGCCGACCATTGCGACGATTTCGCCGGTTTTCGGGCGAATCGAAACGAGCGCGGCTTGCAGATTTCCGCGTTGTTTTTTCGGGAAATATTTGTCCAGTCTTTCCAGGCGTTTATTGACGATTTCATACGCCGCCTTCTGCAAATCCGGGTCAATTGTCGTGTAGACGCGCAAATGCTGCAAGGCTTCCGGGTCGCTGACGAGCTTCGGCAATTCTTCAATCGCGTATTGCGAAAAATACGGCATTCCCTGTAAATCGCGCTGCGCGGAAATTTGCCTGAGCTGAATCGGCGTTTTTTTCGCGTCGTCGGCTTGCTGCGGGGAAATCGCGCCGGTTTCGAGCATCGAATCTAAAACCTGATTGCGCCGTTCTGTAACTTTTTCGAGATTTTTATACGGATTATAACGATTCGGACTGCGGATAATTCCGGCGATAAATGCCGCTTCGGACAAGCTGAGCGCCGAAACGTCTTTGCCGAAATAAGCGTTAGCCGCTTCGCCGACGCCGTAAATGCTGACGCCCGTTTGCTGTCCGAGATAAATCTGATTGGCGTAAAGCGTGAAAATCTGTTCTTTGCTCAGGCGCGTTTCGAGAATAACGGACATATACGCTTCCTTTATTTTGCGCGAAAGCGTCTGTTCGTTTGAGAGAAGCAGATTTTTGACCAATTGCTGCGTTATCGACGAGCCGCCCTGATTGGCGAGCGGCGAATCGGCGTCGCCTTCGTAACGTCGCCACGCGGCGCGCGCGATGCCGCGAAAATTCACGCCGTAATGCTCGAAAAAAGCGCGGTCTTCGGTAACGGTTATGGCTTTGACCAGCTGCGGCGGCAAATCGCCGAAAGCGACTGCCTTGCGCCTGCCGTCGCCTTCCGCCGCGATTGAGCTTAAAATTTTCGGCTCGAGCTGTGTCTTTGTCGTCTCCTTGCCCGAATCCGCGTCCGTTATCGAAGCAACCGATTTGCCGTCTTTTTTAAATTTAACCGAAACGGGCGAAAACACCCGTTTGTCGTCGATTTCAGCCGTTATGCCCGGCTCGATTTCGATTTCGCCGTCTTTTATTTCGTAACGGCTGCGCGACTCGTCCGCCTGCCGGTTTTTCTCGATGTAACCGGCGGATTTCAAATAATCAGCCAGACTTTCGAGTGATATTTTTTCGTCATTCTCAAGCGTTTTCGGCGCTGAATAAATGCCCGCCGTGCGCGTGAAAACTTCGCCTCTGAGCAGCAAATCGACTCTATCCGAATATTCAAACCAGAAATAAGCGAGCGTTAAAGCTATGCCGAGAATCGAAAAAACCGCGAGAGAAATGGAAATCGGATTAAAAAAGAATCGAAAAAAACGGCGCAGACGCGTCGGCTGCGGTTGCTGGAAACCATTGCCGCGAATTGGTTTACGCCAACTTTTCGGAGGCAGCTTCGATTTTTTTTCGACTGTTTGGATTTGATTTGGCATTTACTGGTTTGTAGTAAAAGATTAGTGAGGTTTTTGTTTTCGGCGGTTGCCCTATAAAATTTTATAAGTTTTCGGCGGTCGCTGTCCATCTATTTTTTGGCGCGGCTTTCCGAATGCCTTTCCGCATTATAATATTTAAACTGATTTTTATGAACATTCTCGTAACGGGCGGCAGCGGTTTTCTCGGCACACACGTCCGCGAATATTTCGGCGCGGACGATTTTTCGCGGCGCGCAAATCTGGATATATTGAATTTGCAGGACGCGCAAAAAGTTGAAGAATACGACGCCGTGATTCACCTGGCGGCGACGCTCGACAAATCGCCCGACGCGGCGGAAGAAGTTTTTTTGACGAACGTCGAAGGCACAATAAACCTTTTGCGCTCGATGCGCGCGGATTCGGTTTTTATTTTCGCTTCGACAAAAGATGTCTATGGCAGATTCGCCGACAATTACCGCGAAGTTCCCGAAAATTGCCCGACGCTCTACAACGGTCAGACGGCGCTCGAATGGTCGAAGCTGATTGCCGAAAGATACGTCGAATTCTACGCCCGTCAAAACCGGTTTCGTTCGTGCATCTTTCGCCTTTCAACCGTCTACGCGCACGCATCGACAGGCAACACGCCGAATTTCGTAACCAATTACGCCGATTCGATAAATCAGGGCGAACCGCTCAGGCTTCCCGGAAACGGCACGCCGCGCCGCGATTTGCTTTACGTCGAAGATTTTTCGAGGGCGTGCGAAGCGTTCATTGATTCGGTGATTCGCTACGGACTTTACAATCTCGGCGGCGGCTCGCAAAACGCCGTTTCACTGCGCGCGCTGGTTGCGAAAATGGAAGAAGTTTCCGGCTGTCAGGCTGTCATCGACGAAGAAAATCCGCTGCCCGTGCCCGTTCCGATGAATTATGTTTCGGATTTAACGCTCGTCCGTCAGGAACTCGACTGGCAGCCGGAAATCAATTTGGACGAAGGTTTGAGAAAGTTGTTTTAAAGGACGAGGGGAAAGTGTCAAGGGACAAGACGGAAAGGAAGGAAAAGGTTTTTTCGTCCTTGTCCCGCGTCTCTCGTCCCTTTTCTACGGAGCTAGAAGCGTGAACGGATGAAACGGAAAGTTTCGCACGATACCGAAAACCAGTGCGATTACAAAAAAACTCCAAATCCAATTCGGGCGAAAAATATTCAGCGAAAGAGAGCGCCCGCGTATTGCAATTAAAGCAAGCGAAACAAACAAATAGCCGAAAACTAAAATATAAATTGGCAAAAGCGCGTTAAAATGAAGCGCGCCCGAAACGTCGCCGTGAAAAAGCGCGTGAAAGCCGCGCGTCAATCCGCAGCCCGGACAATTCAAACCCGTCAATTGATAAAGCGGGCAAACGGGGAAAAATCCGGCTGTTACCGGATTAAGATAAGCGACAACAAACGCGCCCGCCGTCGCCGCTAAAATCCCCGCGCCCGCCAGAACGCGCTCGACTGAAGAAGATTTAGTCGAAAAGTTTCTTTTGCCGCTCATCAATTGGAAAACAAAACGGATAAAATCTGTCCGACTTGCCCTTGTTCTTCAGGCGTCGGATTTGGTTTTTCCAAAATCGTCGCCAGCCTCTGGAGTTCGGCAAGCGATTCGGGCGAAACACCGCTCGGCGCGGATTGGATTTGCTGACGCAGCGAAGCGAGCGCGTTTTGTTTATCGTTCGGATTTCTGCCTCTCGCCAGTAATTGACTCAGGCTCGAACCTGTGTTGAACTGCCACAAATTAGCTTCGCCGCCTGCAAGGCGACCCTGAAGCGAAGAAATCAAAGACTGAGCGAGGGCGATTTGTTCGCCGGACGCCGGAGCATTTGCCGCATCGATTCGTTTGATGAGCATTTTTTTAACGATTGCTCCGTCCGGTCTTTTTTCGCCGTCTTCGCCGACTTTTTTCTCGGTTATTATGACCGGCGGAAAGTTTTTGGAAACTTCGGTTCGATTTATTTCCGCCAATTTTTGAAGCTGTTCTCTTTCCGCCGTCCAATCCGCGCCGAAAGATTTGTTGATTCTGTTTGTATTCAGAGACGCGGTTGAAGAATATTGAGCGCTTGTCAGGTCATAGCCGATTTTCAGCCAGTTGGCGGCTCTGTCTTCTCCGACAAAATTATAAACCACAACGCCCGTAACTTTTACGGCTTGACCGCCCAGCGTCGTCGGCGAAAACCTCGATTGCCGCGCCGCTTCGGTTGCCGCCGCGCGCAGCAGCGGATGACCGGAAACAGCCGCTGCTGAAACGACATCGCCGTTTTCATCGATTGTAACCTGAACATTAACCGCGCCTTCAGCATTTACGGCGCGCGCCGCTGCCGGATATGCCGGTTTTACCAGATTTACGGCGCTGCCGTTTAAAACGCCTTTGGAAATTTGTTTGACGGGCGCGGGAGCATTTTGCGCCAACCCAACCGACGCGCCGAATAAAACAATCGAAACGATTAAAAGAATTTGCTTTTTCATTTTTTTTAACTCCGATTCTGCAGGATTTGAGATGCCTGCATTTTAAAACTTATTCGCGCAAAGGTAAAGATTTTTCAGAATAAAACCTAAAACCTGAAACTTATTTCCTAAAACCTAACCAGCCATCCGCATAAAAAGCGCATCGGTGGCGATTTTGCGGTTGAGATTGACGTTGAAGTTTCCGCGCATCGCTTCGATTTGCGCGAGCCACGCGGCGAGGCGTTTGGGGTCGGCGCGTTCGGCTAGAGTATTTAATTGACTTCGGATGTCGGCATTGACGATTTCTTCCGCTTGTCCGAGCCGAAGCGCCCAAACGTCGTGAATCAGAGTTTCCAGAATTTCGAGCGTCGCGTTGTAATTGTCCTTGTTTTTGGCGTCGTTCATATCTTCTGCCGCCCGCAGCAGAGCAGCGCGGTCTTGGCGGACGAGCAGACTGTCCAGAACTATCAGCATCGCGCCGCGTCCTTCGCGGAACTTGTTCGGGTCGGCGTCGAGCGCGCGCCCGACGCTGCCGTTTGAAAGCGCGGCGGCGAGCGCGGCATCGTCGGGTGAAAACTTTTTAGTCGAAAGCAGGCGAGCTTCGATTTCTTTTGCCGGAACGGGCGCGAAGCGCAGTGTTTGACAGCGCGAAAGAATCGTCGGCAGAAGCGCGTCGGGGCGCGAAGTTATCAGGAAAATATACGAAGTCGGCGGCGGTTCTTCCAGCGTTTTCAGAAGCGCGTTGGCGGCGTTGTCTTTTGCCGAGCTAAGTTTTTCGGCGTCATCGATTATGAAAAATCGCGCCTTTGCTTCAAACGGACGAAAGTTCGCTTCTTTTTCGAGTTCGCGGACTGAATTGACCAGAATGCTGTTTTTAAACGGAATAACAATTCCGATGTCGGGATATTCGCTGAAGAAAACCGCTTCGTAATCTTCCTTTTTATCTGACTTCGGCAAATCGAACTTTTCCGCGCGCCGGCACGCGGCGCATCGGTCGCACGCTTCAAAGCTCTGCGGATTTTGACAGACAAAAGATTTCGCCAGCTCAAGCGCGAACTGTTTTTTGCCGATGCCTTCCGCGCCCGCGAAAATCAGCGAGTGCGGAACGCGTCCGGCGGCAAGCATTCGCCGCAGGATGTCTTTGGTATATTGATTGCCGATGAGCCGGTCGAACATAAACAAAAAAAGTGGAAAAAGGTTAAAAGTAAAAAAGGCTGAGAGTGAAAAAGTGGAAGAGACAGGACTTTCTCAAAATGCGGAAACACGCACTTCGTTAAGTGTGTATTTCGCCCTTACTCCGTGCGGGCTTCTGCAAAGATGAGAAAGTCTTAAAGGATTAAAAATGTTCAGGGCGAAAATAATCATTTTAGCTTTTACACCTTTTTACTTAAAAATTGTGTAACAACTTCCAAAACTCTCGCGTGAACTTCTTCGGTCGAGCCGTTTGCGTCAACGATGCGGAATCTTTGCGGCTCGGCTTCGGCGATTTTCAGATACGCGCGCCGGACGCGGGCATAAAACTCGCCGGTTTCCCTGTCCATTCGATTTTTCCGCTCGCCGCCGGTCGAGCGGCTCGTCGTTCGCTCAAGTGCCGCTTCAACCGGCAAATCGAAAAAAAGCGTCAAATCCGGCTTCAAACCACTGGTCGCAAGTTCGATAATCTGATTGACCGCGCCTTCGGAAAATCCGCGTCCCGCGCCCTGATAAGCGAAAGTCGCGTCGGCGTAGCGGTCGGAGACGACAATTTTTCCCTGTAAAATTGCCGGTTCGATTAAAAATTCGACGTGCTGGGCGCGGTCGGCGGCAAACAGCAGAAGCTCGGCGAGCGGCGCGACCGTTTCTTCGGTTTCCAGAAAAGCTGCGCGCAGACGTTTTCCCAAAGGCGTTCCGCCCGGCTCTAACGTCGCCAGAACGTCGAAGCCTTCTCGCTTCAGCCTGTCCGCCAGCATTCGCACCTGAGTCGATTTGCCGCTGCCGTCGATGCCTTCAAAAGTAATGAATTTTCCGCGCAAAATGTGAATTTTTATTCTTGTTTTTTTCTCTCGACCGAAATGGTTGAAATGGCGTGTTTAAAAATCAGAAAATCCTGACTGCTGACATCGAGCAGAAGGGAAAATTTGTCGAAACTCTTGATTCTGCCTGAAAGCACTGCGCCGTGCAGAAGATGAACGACGACATTGAATCTTTCGCGGCGAGCGGTATTTAAAAACGCGTCCTGTATGTTTTGGGCAGTAGTTTTTTCCATTGCGGCATCTCTCGATTTTCAAATTGGGGAAACAACAACTATAAGTGTATAACAGATTTATGGCGACATACAAGAAATCTTTCACAATTAAATTTTAAGAATCTCATACAATTTTTTTTGCGTTTCGGCATCGCTTCCGAAGCCTTCGAGTCGCGTTGCAATCTCTTTATGTCTGAACCACGACATTTGTCGTTTGGCGTAATTTCGCACGTCCTGTTTGGTCTGTTCAATCGCGCTTTCGAGCGAGCGTTCGCCGCGCAGATATTCGCAGACACGGCGATAACCGTGCGCGCCGAGTGCGTTCGTATCGTCGCTCAAGCCCGATTCGCGCAAGGTTTTCACTTCTTCGACAAGACCTTTTTCAAAATGAATTTCGGCGCGTTCATTGATTTTTTCATACAGCAAATCGCGCGGCGGATTAAGCGCGAAAGTCCTGATTCTTTCGGCAAACTCCGGCGGTTTCTCGCGGTTCGGCTGAACTTCCGAGAGACGTTTTCCGGTTTGAAACCGAACTTCCAGAGCGCGCATCACGCGAACGTAATCGCGCGGTTGATTTTTCGCGGCTGAATCCGGGTCAACTTTTTGTAAAATTTTGTAAAGATATTCAACGCCGCGCCGGTTTTTGATTTTTGTCAGTTTTTCCCTTAATTTTTCGTCGGTTGGCGGACTTTCAAAAAATGGCTCGCGCAAAGCCCGCAAATAAAATCCCGTCCCGCCGACCAGAATCGGAACATTTTCGCGCGCTTCTATTTCGTAAATCTTCGCCGCCGCGTCTTTCGCCCAATCCGCCGCCGTATATTTCACATCGGGCGCGACATAATCGATAAGATGATGCGGCACGCCGCGCATTTCCTCAACCGAAGGCTTCGCCGTCGCAATCTCGATTCCCCGATAAATCTGCACCGAATCGCAGTTGATTATTTCGCCGCCGATTCTCAAAGCCAGCGCGACGCCGATTTCGGTTTTCCCCGAAGCCGTCGGTCCGACGATGGAGTAAATAGAGTTCATAGAGTTCCTGAAGTTTATAGAGTTTTTAGAGCCGGAAGAATTTCTTTTATTCTATGACCCCCGCGAACTCTATAAACTCTACAAACTATAAGGTAAGACGAGCGAGCGCGATTATCAAAATCACGCCGAGAAGTATAAGCGAGCCGATGATTTGGTTGCGTGAAAATTTCATAAATAAGCCTTCGTCAAATCAACGCCGGTGTAATAATGCTTTATAATCGCGTCGTATTTGACGCCCATTTTTGCCAGTCCGTAAGCGCCGTATTGACACATTCCGACGCCGTGTCCCCAGCCGCGTCCCGTGAATGAATAGGAAATTGCGCGCCCGTTTGAGTCATAGCGTTTATTTAAGGCGAAAAGCTGTTCGTTGAGTTTGAGAGCCGAGCGGATTTTTCCGCCTTTTAAATGGAAAGTTCCGTTTGTTCCGACGATTTCCAAATCGATTGCGCGGCGCGAGAAGCCTTTTTGGGCGACGCGCACGTCGATTAAATTTCCGATGCCGCGCACGTAGCGCGACAACCTTGATTGGACGACAGACGGCGCGAGATTGACGTTCCAGAGCGTGAACGGCGACATTTTTTCGGCTGTGGCGCTTCCGGCGGTCGGTTCGATTTCGAGATAGCTGACGTTTCCCGAAGCGTCGGTTTGAAAATTGACGGTTTCACCGCCGACGAGCGCGGTTTCCCTGACCTGATAAAGCGCGCCGCCGAATTCGCGGAATAAAAAAACGTCCGGGCGCACGGTTAATTGACGATTTGTTTTGCCGGTTTTGATGACGAGTTTGCCGTTTTCGCTCTGCTGTGTCGTGCCGCTTTGAAGCGTCGGCATAAACTTTTTCTGTTTATAGATTTGCTCGATGATGTGCAGCATTTTGGCGCGTGAAAACGGTTTGTTCGGTTTTAATGTCAGGTCGGGATAAATCGTAAAAAATCCGTCGCGCAGAAGTATCGCAACGTCGGCGCGGCGGTCTTTCGGAATCTCGGCGGCGTCGTCAAAACTTAATTGATAATTTACATCGGCTTCACTGAGAAGCGTGTCGGCGTAAGCGTCGCCGTAAATCATCTGCGCCAGAACGCGGGCGAGTTCGAGCGGTTTCGCGGTGTCTTTATTGACGTTCGGAAAAGTTTTGCCGAGTTTGGCGGCGATTTGGTTGAGCCAGTTTGAAAGCTCGCCGGGTGTCGGCGTTTCTTCAAAAAAATCGTCGGTTAATTGATTGCTCGAAAGCTGAAAACCGTTGACGGCGAACAGCGACATCAACGGGACGAGTTCGAGATTCTGCTCGTCGCGCAATTTTGCCGGAGCGCGAACGGTTTTTATCAAAAACGGGTCAAAGTGCCGCCTGCCTTCCAGGGAACATTCGACGCCGCGCAAATACGGTTCGCCGTGGTCGAAAACATTTTCCGAATTTTCGGTTCTGCCGCCGCAAGTGGATGTGTAATAAGCCATTATCGGTTTGCCCGCGTAAGTCGCAATCACGCCGCGCGTCTCGTCTACGGCTTGCGTTCCCATTTTCGTCTCCGAAGAAAAACCTTCGTAGACCTGCGAGCGCACGGTCGGCAGTAAATCGAAACCCCGTGAGCCGAATTGATTGATATTGGCGACGGCGTAGGTTCGGGCGGCGACTGCCTGCGCTTTCTGCGCTTCGAGCGCGGGCAAACTCAACTCGTTCGGCACGACGCCCAAAAGATAATCTTCCAATGACACGGCGTTGACGACGGTTAAATTTCCGCGCGCGTTGACGAAAACTTCGATGCGCCCGCGATATGCTTTACCGTTGAGGCGGACGGGAACGACGCGCTCGTTCGCCGAGCCGAAGGCGACGGATTTGAGCGACGTGAAACGCGCCGCCGCACTGCCGCCGGAAACGATGACTTCGCGCAGATTCAGGTCGAGCGGCTGGTTTGCCGTATCAGGCGACGGCTGCGCTGAACCGATTGTTTTAACGAGATTCGGATTCGATTTTGCCGCGTTTGCCTGCGGCGGCGCAGTTCGCGTTTTGATAATACTGCGAACTTCGGTTTTTCCGCCTGATTTTAACTGCCTTGAAAGCGCGACGGCATCGCTCGATGGCTGTTTGATTTTAGTCGTAATAATCTGCGCTTCCTCAAAACCCTTATCGCTCAAAAACGCCTTATAATCGTTTGCTTCCTCAATCGTGTCCTTCGTTTCGCCAACCGAAACGCGCCACGAATTTGTTTTCGCGTCGAGCGCGAATGTCGCCGCCTCGCCCGTCCCTTCCCTGAAACCTTTCGCGGTTTGTTCGGCTTCGGCTTGCGTCGCTATATTCGGAATCTCAAACTTATAAACGTCGATTTCCGGCGGACGATACGCCCGCGCTGTAACCGTAACTTTCACGGTTTCGAGAAATTTCTGCGGCTCGTCCGGCGAGATTGCTACAAGTGATGAATCGGTTGTTGAAATCGAAATGACACCGGCGTTTGTCGCCAAGCCGACGCGAATCAGCGGCTCGCGTTCGAGACTATAAAACAAAGGCGTTTCAGGCAGTTCAAACCTCTGCGCGCCGTCGAAAACATCAAACGCAAGCGCGGTTTGAAACGATGTGAAAAGAATCGAAAAAAGCGCGAGCGACGCGAATGAAAAACGGTAATTCATAGTCTTTATTGAAAAGTCGGAAATAAAATCAGCCACGAATTACACAAATAACACGAATAAAAGTCAAATCAAATTATTTATTCATCAAAAACGACAAATTGTGATTGAGTTTTAATAATTACAGTTTTTAAATTGTGTCTTTGTTTTATTGATAGTTGTTTTCTTATTCGTGTTATTCGTGTTATTCGTGTTATTCGTGGCAAAAAATCTTCTCACCCGCCGAGCCACTCGGTTTGCAGTTTAGCGATGGCGATTTCCTTGTGTTTGGCTTCGATTTCAATCCACGGCGCGTGTCGGA
>JBBPXZ010000089.1:0-16567 GCA_038200355.1 Pyrinomonadales bacterium
ATTACGTCGTATTTCTTCGGCTCGTCCAGACGAATGCCGCCGACTTTAACCATTTCCGCGACGACTTCGCCGCCGCCGCGCTCGTTAATGCTTCTGATAATCGATTCGGGAAACGACAGCTCGCGTCCCGTTAAAATACCGACTCTTTTCATAACTTTTTTATTAAATTCCTTGTTTCGCAAATATATTTGATTATAACTCAACAGATTTTGAACTCTTTCAAAAACAAACAGTGTAATTTAGAAATATTGAAAGTTACAAGTTGGGCGGTAAGAACGCGAATCTGATTTCAGTTTCTCGAAAGCTGAAATTCAATTCCATTTCTTTTCTTTCTTAAATCTTTTGACAACCATTTCGCGCCGCATTTTCGGCAGATGGTCGATGAAAAGTTTGCCGTCGCAGTGGTCGGTTTCGTGCTGGAAACAGCGCGCGGCGTAGCCGTCGGCTTCGCGCTCGAACCATTCGCCTTTCGCGTCCTGCGCCCGCAAGGTTGCGCGTTCGGCACGGACGACGACCGCCGGAACTTTGCCGACCGACAGACAGCCTTCGGGACTCGACTGCTCGCCTTCCTTTTTTATGATTTCGGGATTCGCCGCAACGAGTTTAACGCCTTCGCAATCCATTACGAATAATCTTAAGGACAAACCGATTTGCGGCGCGGCAAGCCCGACACCTTCGGCGTCATACATCGTCTCGAACATTTCATCGCACAATTTTTCGAGTTCTTCGTCAAAATTCGTAACCGCTTCGCCGATTTTCGCCAGAATCGCTTCGGGATATTCGGTAATTTTTCTAACCGCCATAAATTATTTTTCCGCGACCTTCTTTATATCGAGTTGGCGCGGGCTGCGATGCCAGCCGGGTTTCGTGTTAAAGGCTTTGTCTTCGCGCTGCTGGCAGTTCCAGCAAACGTATTTTATTTCGTTGTCCGGCAGCACGAACGTTACATAATGGTCTCTGACCGTATCGCATTCGTCGCATTTTACTTCCGGTTTCGGGTGGGCGTTGTTGGCAATCGTTTCATCCATATCTTTTACTTTTTCCTTAAAAACCTGAGTCTTTCCAAATAAAAATCCTGCGTCTCCACAACAGTGTAATGCTCGCGCACGAAATTTTCCAAAGGACGACGCGCTTCTTCGGGCAGAGTCGGATTTGCGCCCTTGTAGTAATAGGGCGGAGAAAGCGCGTTGAATGTCTGAAGAACGATAATCGCCTGATTCGGCTTTTCGTTTTGTTCGATGTATCGGGTAACGCGCGCCCAGTCGCCGTGTTTGGCGAAGTTCGGATATTGTTTGTAAATTTTCGTGTAAGGAAACAAAAGAGTAACCAAAACGCCGCTTTGCCTCTTTGTTTTTCCGCTTCCGCGCCAAAATTTTCAGATGTCCGTGTCGGCAAATTCATTTTTTCACTGCCCTTCGATTAACTGCCGCACTTTCCGTCGCGTTCGCCAATAGACGTCTTCCATAAAAATATGCGCGAATTCGCCGTTGCGCCCGATGCTCAAAAGATTTTCGATTCCAGTCGATTCCTCAAAATTGCGCCGCTCCGCTTCGTATTCGTTCAGGAAAACCGGATAGGCAATCGGCGTTTTTAAAACATTCGCGCCCAAAAATCTCTCTCGCGCGTCGGGAACAATTCGCGTTAAATTTTCCAGACAAAGCTCGGTCAATTTGCTTTCGTCCATCGTCCAGAATTCGTCGTCTTTCTGACAGCCGATGTCAACGGTGATAATCGTTTTGCCCGCGGGCGCGAGCCACGGCATCGAAATCGTCGCTTCGGTCAGGCGGAAAAACGGAAATTCCTTTTCAGGCAGCCATAAAACCGTGTCGGGAAGAAGTCCGCGACCTTCAAAGCGCATATTAACGAAAATCATCGGGCGATAGCGAAAGTCTTTGAATTTTTCTAATGCGTTCGTTCCTTTAACGAGTTTCGCTAAAATATTGACCGGCGCGGTGCTGACGACCGCTGAAACTTCGCGCCGCTCGCCTTTTGCTTCGACGGCGACAACCTTTTCATTTTCGACAACGATTCCTTCGACCGGCGATTCGAGCTTGATTTTATCCGCAAAACCTTCCGCCAGCTTTTCGCATAAGGTTGAAACGCCGTTTTTCGGATAAACGTGGTGAACGCTCCATTTTTCCGGCATCTCGCGGTTGTAGCCGACGGCGACGGCGCGACCTAAAACTCGTCCCGCCGCTTTTAGGTAAAGCGTTTTACCGATGCTTCCGGGCAGCGATTCGCCGACGGCGGCAGATAAATTTTCGGCTGATGCGCCCGACCACGCTTCGATAAGCGGCAGCGCAACTTCATCGGCAAGCGCGCTGCCGTAACTTTTGCGAAACCATTCGGCGGCGGATTCGGGCGCGTGTCCGTTTGTCAGAGATTTAATTTTGCCTGCCGCGCCGCTCAAAGTCATTCTGGGAATTTTCATCAGCCCGAACGGATAATTGTAAGTTTTTCCGCCGAGCAAAACCGTTTCACCGTAATGCTTTACGAGCAGACAATCGGAGCTGACGCCGATTGCCGCCGCCAGCCGATTGGTAATAAAATGCGCGCCGAAATCGTAACTGAAACCTTCTTCGTCTTTAAAGCTCGCGGCGAGTCCGGCGATTTTTTTTCCCGCTTCATATAAAACAAACGGAATGTTACGACTATGCAGAAAGTTTGCCGCCGTCAAACCGGCAAGTCCGGCGCCGATGATTGCGATAGGTTTTTCGTTTTTCATAATTTTATAAGTGTGAGAGTGATTAGCGTTTTAAGAGAATTTATCCAAAGGCTTCCGCAGAATCGCCCGAAGAAGCGCGCCGCGTCCGAATTTTTGCAGAACGATGTCGAGCGACGTAAAAGCCGACAGCGAAACGGTTGATTTCAAAGTAAATCGGTTGACGAAAAAGCGCGGCGCGTTCCAATCTACCAATGCATTGTGAATCGAATAAACCCAATTAACCGGACTGACCTGCGTTTCTAAATCCGCAATTTCAAAGCCGGTTTTTTCGGCTAATTTCGAGAGCGAAGTTCGATTAAACAAATTCCAATGACGCGGAAAATGATAGCCGCCCCAATAGCTGTTTTTGAAAAAATTAAAATCAATCGAATCGGTGTTGTCGGTAACAATCACCAATCTGCCGCCCGGTTTTAAGACGCGTTTTACAGCACGCAGAATCTCGTCCGGCTGTTCGACGTGTTCGATTGTCTGAATCATAAGCGCCAAATCGTAAGCGTTTTCGGGCAGATTTAATTTTTCTATATTGCCGAGATGAACTTTCAAGCCGGATTTTTCCGCCATTTTCGCGGCGCGCTCGTCCAAATCGACGCCTTCGAGCATCCAGTTTTTTTCGCCGTGCTGCTTTAACAACTTCAAATGAAAACCGTCGCCGCAGCCGACATCTAAGATTTTTGCGTCATTCGGTAAATCTTCGCACCAGCTCAACAACCTTTTGGCTTCGAGCCGCGAGCGGATTTTATAGACGACGCCGAAATCCTGTTCGGAAAAGTCGAAAGCGTGATAATCGGGCGGATAAATCGTCTCAAACTCCGAAACATCCGGGCGCGGATTCAAATAAACCAAGCCGCACGAATTACAGCGCACGGCTGAAAACGTGTCGCCGCTCGTTCGATACTCGAAATCTTCGCCCGCGCCGACCGGATTCGCATCGTCGGTTTCGCAAACGCAGCATTCGGCGCTGGTTAATTTAAGCGGCTTGCCTTGCATAATTCAGAGATTTCAAACTTTTCGCGGCGGCGCGGCGGGCGTGTTCGCGCATATTTACTACTTCAAATTTGCCCGTGAAAACTTCCAGAATCTCGCCGACAAATTCGAGCTTTTTTTCAATCGGCAGATTCATCGCCGGAAAAAACTTCAGTTCCGGCGCGTCGTCGCCCGACAGAAAGTCTAGCGGATGCAGCAATAAGCTCAATTGCGTTCCGCTTATTCGACACATTTCAACCGCCGATTTCCAGTAGGAACGAGCCAGCGATTTTGAGAAAGTCGAAAGATAAATCACGTAAGAAGCGTGAATCGGCGTTTTGAACATCGGCAAAGTCGTAACCGGAATTTCGATTAGAGATTTCTCGCCGATTTGCCATTTGTAAGGCTTCAGAGATTGAAAACCGTCGGAAAATTTGCCGAAAAGTTTTTTGCGCTTTTCGCGTTCTTCGTCGCTCATTTCCGGCGATTTGAAAAAATAGTAAGCGCGGGCGAGCGGCGCGATATACGTCGGCAAAGTCGAGCAGTCGTATTCGTAATTCCGTTCCGCCAAAACTTCCAGAACCGTCGGCGAAAGCGAATATCCCGGACCGCGAAAACCAACGGTTTTTTGTCCGGTTACATTTTCGAGCGCGTCTTCGGTTTTTTGAAATTCTTCGGTAAGCTGCTCTTTTGAATAAAGATGCAGCCACGGTTCGTGATTAAACGAATGATTGCCGATTTCGTGTTTCGCGTCGGAAATCTGCCGTATCGCGTCGAAGTTTTCTTCACGCGCCGCGTCCTGACCGACGACGAAAAACGTGATATTCAAATTTCTCTCGCGCAGAAAATCAAGCGCGCGCGGCACAATCGTGTCGAGATACGTCGGAAACGCGTCCCAACCGGCGTCGCCGTGCGTTTTCATATACGACCATTTATTGTCGAGGTCTAAACTAAGACTTGCAATCGGTTTCATAAGATTTTTTTGCCGCGAACAAACACGAGAGAACACAAACAGGAAATCAATTTATTTTTTATTTTACGTTTTCTTTTCTCTAAATTCTATCCTTTTGCCTTTTCTTTTTTCGTGTCTTTTCGTGTTTGTTCGCGGCAAAATTTTTCGGCTAATTGAATCGTTTCGTTGACGTTCAGAGTTCCGTTCGTAATTTGCGCCGAATTGACGATGAAAACATTTTCGAGCGAAGTTTGAACGGCGGGAACATTTAATGAATAATTCAAAGTCGGCAGCGGGAAAACGTGCCGGACGCGCGAAACTTTGAAGGCTGTAACGTCTTTTCGGTTGAAATGAGAATACATTTTCTCAAGCGCGTTTAAAAAGATTTCTTCGATTTCCGCGTCGGTTTTATCAAACAACTCATCGTCGGGCGCGACGTATTTCGGCAAATAAACGAGCGCGTTTCCGCCGAATTCTTTTTTATCGACGAGCGCCGACATTTCGATGATTCCGGTGAACGGCGTTTCGTCCGTGATATTTGTAACATAAAAATCTGAAAGCGATTTTTTCATCAAAACCGACGCGCAGACGATTCCCTGATATTTTACGCCGTTCAATTTTTGCTTCTCATTTTCGGTTAATTGCGGAACGATTTTCGCGGCGACATTTGACGGACAGGTTAGAATCACCGAATCGAATTCATCGAAAGAATTGTTAGCCGCAGAGGACACAGAGCGCACAGAGGTTTCGGAAAGATTCTGCAATGAATTTACCCGGAATTTATTTTCGTGCTTCTCTGTGTTCTCCGCGCCTTCTGCGGCAAAAATTCTTATCTTTTCATTTAATTTTTCAATTTTTTCAACCGGCGAGTTAAGGCGAATCTCGACGCCTTTTTCCTTCAAATGCTTGCCGAATCTTTCCAAAACCCGACTGTATCCGCCGCGCACGTAGCCAAACATTTCGCGTTTTAAGCCCGAATTCCTAGCCGCATACATTCGCTGAATCGTCGCCCAGATAAACGCGGCGGACGTTTCTTTATACGCGCCGCCAAGTTTTGCTTTCAAAAGCGGTTTCCACATTTTTTCAAACGTTTTTTTACCCGAAAGCTTGGTTAGCCAGTCTTCGACCGAAATTTTCTCCAGCGTTTTCCAATCCTTAACTCTCGACGCATAAAAAATCGTCGCGCCCAAACGAAATTTAGAAACCAAATCGAGCGGTGGAAATCGCAGAAATTCCAAACTGTTCGACATCGAAAACAACTTGCCGCCCGAATAAAATCCGGTTTTCGTTTCGACCCATTCAAACTCGTCTTTCAAACCGATTTCCTCAACGATTTTTCTGGTAAAAGCGTCCGACAAAAGCGTAACGTGATAATGCCTGTCCCAAACGACATCACCGATTTGCCACGCGCTCGCCAGCCCGCCGATTTCCGGCGCAGATTCAAAAACGGTAACCTGATTGCCCGCTTCGCCGAGACGCAGAGCGAGCGTCAAACCGAGAAAACCGCTTCCGATGATGGCAATCTTTTTCATAATGCGCGGGCGATTCTGTGTATCTTCGCCGGATTTTTGTTTGTTTTATTTATTTCGTTCAAAGAAACGCTTTTAATCTCGTCCAGAAAATCGCCGGTATTTCGCTGAAATGGGCGTTTCTGAGTTTTAAGAAAGGCTTTTCAATCGCGTAATAGGAAAAAGTCGCGGCGAGAACGGTTACGCCGACGGCGCAAAATATCCGAATCGCCAGAGGAAAGCCGCCGAGCATTTTCATTACCGAATAAAGCGTTATCTGCTGATACAAATAAAGCGAATAGGAAATCGTACCGAGATATTTGACCGCTTTCCATTCGAGCCATTTCCACCAGAAATTCGCCGAAAACAGTATCAGCTGAACGATGAGAATTGCCATCAAAACCGGCTCAATCATAAAGCCGACCGTATCTTTATATTCGAGCGAATTCATATCGCCGAGATAAATTGACAGCAAAAGCAGTGCAATCGGCACGAGCGGCACAAGGGCGTTTTTCAAAATCGCTTCCCAAAATTTTTTGAGTTTTCCTTCGCGCAGAATCACGGCTAACAGACAGCCGACTAATAATTGGTCAACGCGCGTCTCAAAAGCGCCGTAAACGTATGAATCACTTACACCGAAGCCGAAAACGATGATAAATCGCCAAATCCAGACCGAAAAAATTATCAGTGCCAGAACGACGCTCAATCGTTTTAAATTATTTTTGAGTGCGAAAAACAAAAACGGAAAACACAGATAAAACTGTTCTTCGATTGATAACGACCAGGTGTGGCTGAAAGGATTATTCGATTCGGGATTAAAAGCGTAGTAATAATTGCTCACATAAAGCAGCGCGCTGACGGCGTGCATCCACGGAACAGCTTTATTCGTTGCGAGCAAAAGCGCCATCGCGCACAGCCAGTAAGCATAAAAAGCGGGAAAAATACGCAGCACGCGCCGCTGAAAAAAACCTTTGAGCGAAATCGTCTTCGTTTTTTCGTTTTCCTTGAGCATCAGCCAAGTAATCAGAAAACCGCTCAAAACAAAAAACAGCATCACGCCGTGTCCGCCGGGAACGAGCTGAAAATTAAGATGATAAAAAATAACCAGAAAAACGGCGACGAAACGTAACCCGCTTAAGGCAGGAATTTCGGAAGAATTAATTCTTTCGCAGAATTTTTCGTAGTTGGTCATTATCAAAAACTCGTTTTAGTCGCTCGAATTTCGACTTGATTCCACAATGAGCTTGTTTTTAATTAAATAGTTCAAATCACAATCTCCGCATTTGCCGGCTGCGCCCGTTTCGGCGACCCGCAAAGCGAGCGCTAAACCGAGAAAATCGCTTCCGACGATTGCGATGTTTTTTGAATTTTCTTGCATCAATATTTTATTTCCAATCAATTATTGATTTCTCTCGTTCCACAATTTAAGGACTTGTTCTTTCGTGCCGGGCTTGCGAACTTTCGCCGCACCTCTTTGCACTTTGTATTCAAAAACTTTATCTTCCGGCAATTCATACCATTCGGCTTTCGCGTAATTAACCCAATTTTCAAAGGGAACTTTGTATTGCTCGAAAAGAAATTTGAATTGTGGATTTTCTGTAATCCTCATCGGCTTTTCCTCGACCATTACAATCGCTTTAACTTTGAAGCCTTTGGTAACCATTACCAAATCGCCAACTTTCCATTTGAACAAAGTGCTTCCCAAAGTAATATCTCTGTCTTTGATGAAATTGTAAAAACTGTTTTCAGACTTTTCCCAATTACAACCGTGCTTCCAAATATCAATTTGATTGTTAATCATTTATCTCTTTTACCTCTCGGTTTTCAATTTTGTATCGCAAACCGCAAACGCATTCAAATTCTTTTTCGTCCGAATCGTTAAACTTATGAAAAAGCTGCCCGCATTTACAGACCGCGCCGACGCTTCGTGCCGGACTTCCCAAGACGAGATGAAAATCGGGAACTGACCTCGTTACAACCGAACCCATTCCGACCATCGCCCAACGTCCGATTTCCAGATCGTTGCCGATGATGCAGCCCGCGCCGATGGTCGCGCCTTCGCGCACGAGCGTCGGCAGAGTGTGTTCGTCCGGCTCGGACGGGCGCAAAGTTTTCAAATCGGGAAACGTCGCGCGCGGAAAACGATCGTTGGTAAAAGTCGTCGCGGCGGAAATCATCACGCCGTCTTCGATTGTAACGGCGGCGCAAATATAAACCATCGCGTTGATTTTCACGCGGTTTCCTATCGAAACATCGTAAGCGATATAACTTTTCTCGCCGACAATGCACTCGTCGCCAATCGTCGCGCCGTGCCGAATGTGAACGCCGTCCCAAACGCTCGTGCCTTCGCCGATTGAAACGTTTTCTTCGATGATTGCTGTCGGGTGAATTTTGGGCATAGATTTTTTTGCCACGAATAACACTAATTACACGAATGAAATCATAAAAAATAATTCGTGTTATTCGTGTAATTCGCGGCTAATTTATTTCTTCGCGGTTTCTGCTTTTTCCACGACTTTCTGCCACAGGTTTTGGTTCAGCGATTTATACGCCGCTTCAATGACTTCGACGGACGCGAGCGCGTCTTCGGGTTTGGTCAAAAGTTCTTCCGTGCCGCGAATCGTGTTGGCGAAGTTTTCAATCTTTGATTTGAACGCCTGAACTTTGTCGTAGCCTTTGCCGAATTGAATCCAATCGGGATTTGAATTTAATTTGTATTTCGACGCGCCCCAGCCGATGTGCAGAGTTCCGTTCGTGCCGTAAATGCTGATGAAATTCGGCAGTTCTTTATTGATTCCCCACGTTAAATCAACGCTCGCCGTAACGCCGTTCGCGGTTTTCGCTAATAATTTGACGTTTTCGTCCACGCGCAAATCCTGTGTATTTCCCGTTTCGACGGCTAAAACTTCGACAATCGCGCCCAGGAAATACCGGATAATATCAACCGAATGCGTGCCGTTGTCCATCAGGACGCCACCGCCGGAAATTTCCGAATCAGAGTTCCAGCGTTTCGACATATCGACTTTTGCCGTAAAAGCATTTTCAAACTGCACGATGTCGCCGAGAACGCCCGACGCAATCATTGATTTGGCTTTGATAACGTCTTCGACATAGCGAAACTTTGTTGCCATCGTGAATTTGACGTTCGATTTTTCGGCGCATTCAATCATCTGTTTCGCTTCCGCAACCGAAAGGCAAAGCGGCTTTTCGCACAAAACGTTAACGCCGCGCCGCATAAAATACATTGCGATTTCCGGGTGCGTATTCGGCGGCGTCGAAACAATTACCGCGTCAACCGTTTCATTTTCGCCGAGCGTTTTATAATCGGCATAACTTTTAGCGTTAAACGGCTCGGCAAACGCCGTCGCCGAATCTTGATTCGTGTCGGCAACCGCGACGAGCTTGCAGCAATCGCTCGCCTGAAAAGCCTGCGCGTATGTTTGAGCGATGCCGCCCGTTCCGACAAGCGCGAAATTTAATTTTTCCATAAGATTTTTTTGCCGCGAATTACACGAATAACACGAATTATTTTTATAATTTTATTCGTGTAATTAGTGTTATTCGTGGCTGATTTTATTTTCTAACTTTTTCGACAGCTTCGCGGATGGACGAAGCCAGAAATTTGACGTGTTTTTCTTCGTAGCGTTCGTTTATCGGCAAAACGAGAACATCGTGCAAGCCTTTTAATGTTCCGGGAAACTTCTCGTCCGCATAATCGACCGCTTCGGGACGCGCCAGATTGAACGGGTAATGCGAATCGCCGAACGTGTTCTGCTCGGTGAAAACGCGGCATTTATACGCCGGTTTGACGACGTAGCGCGGCGCGCTGGCGACATCGTAAGTTTTCAACGCTTTGGCTAAACCAACCGCGCCGTCTTCGATTTTAGAATCGTCAACGCGCAGACAATATTTCCAATACGTCATCGTCGAGCCGTCCGCCGGTTTATAACTTTCGATGCCGTCGATGTCGGCGAGCTTTTCGTCCAGTAACCTCGCCATTTTCTGTCGCTGTTCGACCGAATAATCTAATTTCTTCAATTGCTCAACCGCTAAAGCCGCCTGCAATTCAGTCATTCGATAATTCAAAGCGATAAAGTAATGGTCTGGATTTGCATCGCCGTAACCCCAAGCCTTGTTGATGCAGAGATATAAACGACGCGCCAAATCGTCGTCGTTCGTTACGACGATTCCGCCTTCGCCGGTCGTCATCTGCTTGCCTTGCTGGAAGGAAAACGCGCCAATTTTTCCGATTGTGCCGACGTATTTTCCGTCGCATTCCGCTAAGAAACTTTGCGCCGTGTCTTCGATTACCGGAATATTTCTCGCATCGGCAAGTTCCATAATCGCCCGCATTTCGCACGGATTTCCGAACAGGTGCGTAACGATAATCGCTTTGGTTTTATCAGACAAAACCTTTTCAATCGTTGCCGCCGTTACATTTAAAGTTTTCGGGTCAACGTCGGCAAATACGGGAATCGCGCCTTGGAAAACAATCGGCGTCAGCGCGCCCATATCGGTTATCGAAGTGGTTACGATTTCGTCGCCCGGATTCGGATTTATCGCGGCGATTGCGACGTGAACCGCCGCCGAACCCGAATTGCAGGCATAAGCGTATTTGACGCCGAGACGTTTGGCGAAATTTTCTTCAAGCATTTTGCCGAATTTGCCTTTGGTCGTAATAAGTACGCCGCTGTTTAAAACTTCGGTCAGCGCGTTGATTTCTTCCGCGCCGAATGTGCGCCCGCTCGCGTCCTGGTCGGACGGCAGCTTCATATTTTCGAGTTGTGCTGTTGGTGTCATAGTTTTATTTGGAGAGTTTTATGGTATTTATAAGGGCGATTTTGTCCTCGCCCGAAATGGTTAGATAAATTCAATATTGTTTTTACAGGACGGCGGGCGAGGACAAAATCGCCCCTACAACAAAATGGCGGGCGAGGACAAGCCGTTGCCCCTACAATTTTTTTTCGGTTTCAATCATTTCGCCAAGCGTTCCCGGCTTTTCTTCACTCATTAAAGAAGTTTTAATCGCCGTCGATTTCCCGAATGCACGTATTCGAGATAAATGCGTGAGCAGCTTTAAATGCCCGAAAATCGTCCGCGCCGTTTTCATTTTCGAGAATCCAAACAATCTGACTTCTAAAACCGCCGGATATTCGACAATCTTTCCGCCGCGCAAATCGAGCTTGCCGAGCATTTCCGCGACGCCCAGAAAACCTTGTTCTTTTAAGTCCAAATCGACAACCGAACTGCGGCGATAGACGCGGAAACAGCTTGTATAAGTCGAAAGTTTCGCTTTCAAAGTCCGGCGATAAAGAAACGACGCGCCTTTTGACAAAAACAAGCGCCAGTCGGGAACATTTCTGACGCTGCCGTCTTTATGATACGGCGACGCCGTTACCATATCGACATTTACGCCGAGAAACGGAATCATATTTTTGAGTTCGTGCGGGTCGTATGTGCAGTCGCAGTCCATCGAGCAGACAATTTCGGTTCGCGCCGCTTTCAGCCCGCTCATAATTCCGGCGGCGACGCCTTGATTCTGCTCGTGCCGGACGATTCGCACGTTTTCGTTTTCGCCGAACAATTCAAACAACTTGCCCGAAGTATCGTCGCTGCTGGCGTCGTCCACAAAAATAAATTGCGGCTCATAAACGGCGCTTAAATCGGCTTCGACGCTTCGCAGAGTGTTGGCGAGATACGGCAGGGCGGCTTCTTCGTTGTAGCAGGGAATAACTATTGAGACTTTGGGCTTCGGACTTCGGACTTCGGACTTCGGACTTCGGATTTCAGACTTTTGACTTTCAGCCTGTGATTCGTAATTCGTAATTTGTAATTCGTTTTTTACTCCCAGAAAGTCTGCGGCGCTCGTAAAATCGTATTTTTTGAGATATTCCTTCAAAACCCATTCCATTTTATCGAGCTTTCGGTAATGGCGAACGCGATTGTAGCTGGAGGCGGCGTTGATGCGCGGCTGTTCCGGGTCGAGTTCCCAGACGTGAAAATACAGAACGAACGGCGCTTCGGTTTGCGCGTGCCATTTTTCGACCGCGTGGCGCATCAGCGTGTGCGGAATCTGGCGCAGATAATTTCCGCCGGAAATCGGAAGAAGCCCGACGCCCGTGTCCATTGTCGAATATGGAAATTCCCAGATAATTTTTCCGCCCGAATGATGTTGATGTGCCGGACGTTTAGCCTTCGGGTCTTTACGACCGGGCAGAAACGACGCGTCGTAAAGCAGACTTTCTTCGGCTAAAATGTCTAAAATCCACTGGTCTTTTTCGTAATTCAATTTTTCCGCCGAACGATAGCCGATGACTTTCTGCCCGCCCGCCTCTTCTAAAACGCGGTTGGCTTTTCGCACGTCTTCGCGAAATTCCTCGCTCGTCAGATTCTTCAAACTGCGGTGATAAAATCCGCGCGACGCGACTTCGTGTCCGCGCCGGACGATTTCGCGGACGAGTTTCGGATTCTGTTCGGCAATCCAGCCGAGAACGAAAAACGTCGCTTTCGTATTGAACTGGTCGAGCAAATCGAGTGCCTTTAAAGTATTCTGCTCGTAGCGCGGCTCGAAATTCGTCCAGTTGCGTTCTCTGATAAGATTTTCAAACGCGCCGACGTGAAAATAATCTTCGACCAGAACGGTCAAAAGATGTTTTTTAGTTGTCGGAGTAGTTTGAGTCATAAAAAGAAATCAGCTGCGAATTACACGAATAACACGAATGGAAATCAAATAAAATAATTTGTGTTATTCGTGTAACTCGCGGCTGAGTGTTTTCAGCGTTTCGGCGGAAAACACACGTTCCAAAATTTCGACGATTCGTTTCGCGCTGTCGCCGCGTCCGAACGGATTTTCGATTTCTACAACCGAATTTATCCAGTCTTCGTCATTATAGTTCGATTCGAGCAATTCCTTTAAAGAATTTTCGCCGACGAGCTTTGCGACGCCCGATTCGATTGCTTCGGGACGTTCCGTATTTTCCCTTAAAATAAAAAGCGGTTTGCCCAAACTCGGCGCTTCTTCCTGCACGCCGCCCGAATCGGAAACTATCAGCCAGGCGTTTTTCATCAGTGCGATGAAATCGGCGTAATCGAGCGCGTCGAGCAAAAAAACGCGCTCGCGGTTTGCCAGAATTTTTTCGGTAATATTTCTCACATTCGGATTCGGGTGAACCGGAAAAAGCAAACAAGCGTCCCGGTGACTTTCGACGAAATCGCGCAAAATTTCAAGATTTTCGTTCATCGCCGCGCCGAAACTTTCGCGCCGGTGCGTCGTCAGCAAAATCCGCTTAAAGCCTTTTGTTCGTTCAATTAAATTTTCGATTCGAGCGCTCGATTGTTTATTTTCGAGTATGAAATGCAGCGCATCGACAACCGTATTTCCCGTAACGAAAATCTGTTTTCCGCAGACGTTTTCAGCCAGCAGATTTTCCTTGTTTCGCGTTGTCGCGCAGAAATGAAACGACGAAATTTGCGAAATCAAACGGCGATTCATTTCTTCGGGAAAAGGGCTGTCGATGTTTCCCGAACGCAGACCGGCTTCGACGTGTCCGACTTTTATCCTTCGATTAAACGCCGCGAGCGCGCCCGCCAAAGCCGTCGTCGTATCGCCCTGAACTAAAATTACGTCGGGTTTTTCGCGTTCCAAAATAACATCTAAAGCTGAAAGAACGCGGGCGCAAACCTCCGCCGGCGTTTGATTTTCCGTCATCACCTGCAAATCGTAATCGGTTTCGAGATTGAAAATTTTCAAAACCGGCGCGAGCAAATCCGTGTGCTGGCTCGAAGAAACAACGACTGTTTGGAAATTCTTCGATTTTTTTAATTCGTAAATTACCGGCGCGAGCTTTATCGCTTCGGGACGCGTTCCGAAAAGAACGAGAACTTTAGCGGGCGGTTTTTCCGCCGCGTCAAAAGAATTGCCCGCGTGTTGCTGAATGTTTTCGAGAATGTCCGGCATTTTTTTACGGTCGCGGTTCGAGGCGGGAAACGGCGTTTATAACTTTTGCGCGAGAATAGCGGCTGGAAAATCGAAACTAAAGATTATTTAACAAATATTGGTTAAAGAATCCGATTGTCAAAACGAAGATAAGGCGCTCGTCCGAGGCAGAGCGCGCCAGACATTTTTATTTTACGTTTAATCTTGTTAAAAATGCAAGACTTTTAATGCGGATTTATTTTGCCGCGCAAGCCGCGCAAAAAGCGAAAGGCTGAAGAATCGGAAAAACCTAGTCTTCAGCCGTCAGAAAGCAAACATTCGATTAAGAATTATTCGGGCTGACCTTTGCAGCCCGAACCGAAGAGCGCGGGAATTTTCGTGCTGATAATCGGGTAACTTTCGGCTTCGGCATTAATTTCGAGCCAGTTCATATATTCGGGCGGAATCGACATATCCGAAAAAATTGCTTCGACCGGACATTCCGGCAGGCAGGCGTCGCAGTCGATACAGGCGTCCGGGCTGATCAAAAGTCTGTCGGGCAGTTCGTGGAAAGCTTCGACGGGACAAACCGCCGCGCAGTCCGTATATTTACATTCGACGCACGGCTCGGCTACGATATAAGTCATCTCTGAAAAATCTCCTCGTAAATGTTCTAAAAACTCTTATAAAATAATGTTACTCAAAAGCATAACTTGTCAAAGCAGGTCTGACAAGTGTAAAAATTAGTCAGAAGATTATAAAAAACAGTCATTAGTCATTAGTCCTTTGTCCTTTGCTTTTCGCCGTTTGTGCTAAATTGCCGGGCATCATCGACAAAAAACGAATGACTGATGACAAAGGACTAAACGAGATGAAAAACTTAAAAGCAGAGAGAGATTTGGCGCTGGATTTTCTGCGCGTATGCGAAGCGGCGGCGATTGAATCAGCCAGAACGATGGGACAGGGCGACCGCAAATATTCCGACCACGTTGCGGTTGAAGCGATGCGCGAAGTCATGGATACCGTGCCGATGCGCGGCAGAATCGTCATCGGCGAAGGCGAGCGCGACGAAGCGCCGATGCTTTATATCGGCGAGGAAGTCGGCGGAAAAGATTTTTCCGCCGAAGCGCGCGCCGAATTTCCCGAAATCGACATCGCCGTCGACCCGCTCGAAGGCACGAATCTCTGCGCCGTCGGCGCGAACAACGCGATTGCGGTGCTTGCGGCGGCGGAGCGCGGCGGTTTATTAAACGCTCCCGACATTTACATGGACAAAATCGTCGTCGGACCTTCGTGTCGCGGTTCTGTCGATATTGACGCGCCGGTTAAAGACAATTTGAAAAACATCGCGCGCCGTCTGGGACGCGACGTTGACGATTTGACCGTTATCTGTCTCGACCGCTCGCGCCATAAAAAACTTATCGCGGACGTTCGTGCGGCGGGCGCGCGCATTCGGCTTATTTCCGACGGCGATTTGTCGGCGGGAATTTCGGCGGCGGTTGCCGGAACGAACATTCACGCGCTGATGGGCATCGGCGGCGCGCCCGAAGGCGTTATCACGGCGGCGGCGATGAAATGTCTGAACGGCGAAATTCTCGCTAAACTCGTTTTCGACCACGAGCGGCTCGGCGTCGATAAGTCGAAAGTTCCGCCCAAAGAAGAAGTTATGGAACGCCTGCAATCGATGGGCATAACGGACGCCAATAAAATATACAACACCAACGATTTAGCGCCGGGCAAGAAAATCATTTTCGCTGCTACCGGCGTAACCGATGGCGCGCTGCTGCGCGGCGTTCGCTTTTTCGGCGCGGGCAAACGCACGCATTCCGTCGTAATGACGACCGACACGAAAAGCATACGCTTCGTCGATACGGTTCACGTCGAAGGCGGACCGGACGCGGTTATCCGATTTTAAGAGTCTCAGCCACGAACAAACACAAAAATTCACGAAAGAAAAAAAGATGAGCGAAGAAGGCAAAATTATAAAAACCCAAAAATCATATTTGATTTTCCGTTCGTGTTCATTCGTGTTTATTCGTGGCTGATTTCTTTTTTGTGATGGAGCATTCAAACGAAAATTACGTTTCACAGACCGACATTAAAAGAATGCGTCGGCAGGCGTTTGCGATGTGGAGCATTTTCGGCTTGATAATTTTCGGCTGGGTCTTGCTGATTTTGCTCACGCCGTTCGCCGCAAGCCGCGATTTAACAAGCGTTTCCGGTTCGCTCTACAATTTTTTCGGCTTTTTTTGTCATCAAATCCCGGAACGCTCTCTTCATTTTGAAAATCACGCTTTCGCCGTTTGCTCACGCTGTTTCGGCATTTATTTCGGTTTGCTCGCCGGATTTGTCGCTTATCCGTTTTTTTGCTCCGTTGAAGATGTCGAACCGCCGCGCCGCGTCTGGCTTTTTGCGGCGATGATTCCGATGGCGGTCGATTGGTCGCTCGGCTATTTCGGGTTTTGGGCAAACACGCACCTGACGCGTTTTTTAACCGGCGCGAC
>JBBPXZ010000090.1:0-69324 GCA_038200355.1 Pyrinomonadales bacterium
GGCGCAGACGCCGTGCAGATTTTCGATACGTGGGCGGGAAACTTAACGCCGTCGGATTTTGAAGAATTTTCGCTTCGTTATTTGAAATATATCTGCGACCGCATCGAAACAAACGGCGTTCCGGTCATCGTTTTCGCCAAAGGCGTCGGCAATATGAACAGTTTGGCTGATTTGAAATGCGACGTTCTCGGCGTCGATTGGACGAAGGACATCGGCGCGGTCAAAAGCGAAATCGGCGGGCGAAAAGTTCTTCAGGGCAATCTCGACCCGTGCGTTTTGTTCGCGCCGAAAGAGCGAATCCGCTCGGAGACGGAAAAGATTTTACGCGCAATGGACGACGGTTCAGGACACGTTTTCAATCTCGGACACGGAATTTTGCCGAAAACGCCGGTTGAAAATGCGAAGTATTTGGTTGACTGCGTGAAGGAATTGAGCGCGAAACATCAAATGGAAAATGGAAATTAGCCACGAACAAACACGAAAAAGATACGAAAGATTTTTAAGAGTTTGAAACTGTCCAGCTTCGCGTTTTCACAAATAAACACGGATATGAAAAACAAATTTTGGATAATAAAAATCATAATTTTGACGAGTTTATTTTTGTGTTTAAATGTTTCCTGCAACAAGGCTCAAACTGAAACAAACAGTAGTGTTTTAGCTGTTAAATCGCCCGAAATTCAAAACAATAAATTCGGTGATAAAGCTGCAAAACTAAATGAGTATTATGACAAAAAGAATTGCAAAGAATTTGTGAATGCTTTTCCGAATAATTTTGAGGAATTGAGTAATCTTTATGGATATGAAGCAGGAACGGAAGGACATATTTTATTCCTAAAACCTGAACACATAAATTATTTTTTCGATTGTTCGGAAGTCGCTGATAACGAAAAACTCAGTAAGTCTATCAAAGTTGGAATTGGTGGAAAATGGGATGCTGATAATATAGAAGAATTTCAAAATTCGACTTACGCAATCGTAAAAAAACATTCTGACGAAACAAAACAAATATTAGATAATTTGCCTGATGAAAAATCAGCTTCATTTTGGTATTTCTTGTTTGACGGACCACATCCGAGCGACAAAGAAAATATCGCTGATTTTGAATTGTTAAGTAAATTGTTAGGCGAAAAAAGCAAACAAGCAAAATTATTATCGGAACAATTTCAAAAACTTTTGAAAGACGAAAGGGAAGATGAAGACTCAGCAGTTATCGGCAATAAATAATCTAAAAATTATCCGTGTTTATCTGTGAAAATCTGTGGTTAAATTTCTTCCTTTGTTTGTGTTCCTTTCGTGTTTGTTCGTGGCTAAAAAATAGTTTTATAAAATGAGTAATTTTGCAGAAGTAGACCTTGAAATCCTCAAGAAATACAACCAGCCGGGACCGCGCTACACTTCGTATCCGACCGCGCCGCTCTTTTCGAGCGATTTTACGGCGCGGGATTTTACGCAGGAAATAATCGAAACGAATACTGAAACAGCGTCGGATATTTCGCTTTATTTTCACTTTCCGTTTTGCGAATCGCTCTGTTATTTCTGCGGCTGTAATATGATGGTTTCGCGTGATAGAACGCTTATCCGCGAATATAACGAGCGGCTGAAACGGGAAATCGAAACGCTCGCGCCGCTGATTTCGACGAATCGAAAAGTTTCGCAGATGCACTGGGGCGGCGGAACGCCTTCGTATCTGACGCCGGATGAAATTTTGGACATCGGCGCGTTTATCAAATCGAAATTCAACTTTGCCGACGACATCGAAGCGAGCGTCGAGATTGACCCGCGCGGTTTGACGCGCGCGCACGTCGAGGCGTTTCGGCAAATCGGTTTTAACCGCACGAGTCTCGGCGTGCAGGATTTCAACCCGCAGGTTCAGGAAACGATAAACCGCATTCAGCCCGAAGACATCACGCGCCAGACAATCGAATGGGCGCGCGAGTTGAATTTTGGTTCGATAAATCTCGATTTGATTTATGGCTTGCCGTTTCAAACGCTCGAAACATTTCGAGAAACAGTCGAAAAAGTAATCGATATTTCGCCCGACCGCATCGCCGTTTTCAATTACGCGCACGTTCCGTGGCTCAAAAAACATCAGAATATTTTCAAAATCGAAACGATGCCGACGCCCGACGAGCGGCTTGTTATTTTGAAACAGACGATTGAGCAATTAGTTCAAAGCGGCTACGAATACATCGGCTTAGACCATTTCGCCAAACCGACCGATGAGCTGGCAATCGCGCAGAAAAACAACACTTTGTATCGCAATTTTCAAGGCTATTCGACGCGCGCCGGAACGGACGTTTACGCATTCGGCGTGTCGGCAATTTCGCAGTTTCAAGACATTTACGCGCAGAATTTGAAGAATTTGAAAGATTATTACGAGCGCGTAGAAACAAACGAAGCTGCAACAAATGTCGGCTACCGAATGACGTTTGACGACCACGTTCGCAAGGAAACGATTATGCAAATGATGTGTCATTTGCAAATTGATAAACGCTCGATTGAAAGCAAATTCGGCATCGATTTTGAAAGCTATTTCGCGGCGGATTTGCCGAAACTCGATTCGTTTATAAACGACGAATTATTGGAAAATAACTCTGAAAGAATTTTCATCAAAGGCGCGGGCAAACTGATTATCCGCAACGTGGCGATGTGCTTCGACGCGCATCTGGCGGCGATGACGAAGGTGAATAAACCTGTTTTCTCGAAAACGGTTTAGGAGATTAGCCACGAACAAACACGAAAAAAGACACGAAAAAGAGAAGAAAAAATAATATTGAAGGAAAAAGCATTAATAACGGCGTTTAAGAAACGAATTGTCAGGACAATTTGTCGAAAACATTATTAAAAGCTATCTAATAAATTAAAATTCATCGACAAAATTTTGTTTTTATTTCGTGTTTTTTCGTGTTTGTTCGTGGCTAAAAAAATAATGGAAGAGAAAATTCTTTATAAAGACTTGTCTTATAAAATCGTCGGATTGGCGATTCAAGTTCGTAAAGAGTTGGGATTTGGTTTTCTCGAAAAAGTTTATGAAAACGCTTTAATGATTTTGTTGGAAGAAAATCGGGTTGAAGCCAAACAGCAGTTTCCGATAAAAGTTAATTTTCACGGTCGAATCATCGGCGATTATATTGCTGATATTCTGGTTGAAAATCAAATAATTTTAGAACTGAAGGCGCAGGATAAAATTGTTGAGATTCACAAAGCGCAAACTTTAAACTACTTGAGAGCTACAAATCTACGGTTAGCAATTCTGTTAAATTTTGGAAAAGACAGACTTGAACACGAACGCTTAATTCTATAAAAATTATTTTATTTCGGTTTTATTTTCGTGTCCTTTTCGTGTTTGTTCGTGGCTAAAAAATATTTATGAACGAAAAAATCGGCGTAGTTTTATTAAATCTCGGCGGTCCCGATTCGCTCGAAGCGGTCGAACCGTTTCTTTATAATTTGTTCGTTGACCCGGACATTATCAATTTTCCCGGCAGTTTTCTGTTCCGCGAATGGCTGGCGAAAACGATTTCGTCGCGGCGGCATCCGAAAATTCAGGAGCAGTATAAACAAATCGGCGGCAAATCGCCGCTCAAAGATTTTACGCTCGGACAGGCGAAATTGTTGGAAGAAAAGCTCAACGAAAAGTTTCCCGCAAAGGTTTATGCCGCGATGCGCTACTGGCATCCGTTCACCGCAGAAGTTCTTGACGAAATAGAAAAAGAGGGCATAACAAAAGTAATTTTGCTGCCGCTATACCCGCAATTTTCCAAAGCGACGACCGAATCGAGCGTCAAGGAATGGAAAAGACAAATCGCGCTTCGTCCCGATGCGCCGAAAATCGACTGGACTTTAATCGAACATTATTACGATTTTCCGCCGTATATCGACGCCTTCGTCGAGCGTATCAATCAAGGTCTTGAAAAGTTTTCCGACGAAGAAAAACCTGATGTTCACATACTTTTCAGCGCGCACGGAACGCCGATGAAACTGGTCAAACAGGGCGACCCGTATTCCGGTCATATCTGCGAAACCGTTACTGCCGTTATGACGCAAGGCGCTTTCACGCAAAAACATCACCTGTGTTTCCAATCGAAAGTCGGACCGCAAAAATGGCTGACGCCTTCGACGCCGACGACGATTGAAGATTTGGCGAAACAAGGCGTCAAAAAAATGCTCGTCGTCCCCATTGCGTTCGCGTCCGACCATTTGGAAACCTTGTTTGAAGTCGGCATCGAATTCAAACACCTCGCCACGACCGCTGGCGTCGAGCGCTTTGAAGTTACCGAAGGCTTAAATTATTCCGAAAAATTCATCGACGCGCTCGCGCGGCTTGTTTTTCAGAAAGCGGAAAATTTTGAGTCAAAAAGTAAATCTGCGAAAAATTAAAAATGATTGATGAAGTTTTGAAAAATAGAATTGAAACTGCACTTTCTTCAGATAATTTAATGGATTTATTTGAAGATTTTGTGGAAGAAAATTTTGGGAAAGACGAACTGGAAAGTATTTTTACAGATTTTTACAATTCGATTCAGGAAGATAATAATCGTGAATCTGATAAGGAAAAGATTGGTGATTTATTGGATGGAATTACAGGTTATTGTCATCCAGACCGTTGTTTATTTCCACCTGAAACATATAAAGATTATCCCGGAATTATTCGCTTTTTTGCGACAGATAAAGACCAAAAATCAGTCGTTAATTTTATATTTGAAAATACAAACCTTCGACTTTTTATTGCTGACAGTTACGAAAGCGGGGAACTTGAAATTAAATCCGTTGAAGAGATTGATTTCACAAAACATCCGAGATTTTACTTATGGAATGAAGTCATTTCAAATGAATTTACAATTCGGGAACAATGGATTGAACATATTCAAAAAACTAATTGGGCTTTTATTTCTAATCCCACTTTCTTTTTAAATTTTGGTGAAACAAAAGATAAAGTTATAACAATTTCTGAAATTTTTTACGGTTTTCATCATTATCCAACTCAATCCTTTTTTGAAACAATCGAACCAATTCGTTTTTACATCAATAAGATAAAAGTTAAAACGGCAATCGGAGTTCCAGTTTTGCAAAGTGCTTATTCATTAGTCGAGAAAGGTTTTTTGTTAAAAGAATCAGCAGAAACAAGATGGAATTATAATTTAGATTCAGACTCAAAATGAAAAAATCTGCATCATTTACAGCGGCATTTCTAAATTAGTTGCCGCTTTTGCATTTGGACGTTTAATCCAAAAATCGAGTCTGTTAAAATTTATTTATGAGCCAGACCAATTATGAACAAACAATCGTTGCCGGAGTAAGACGTTTGTCGCCAGAGCGTCAGCGGGAAGTGGCGGATTTCGTTTATTTTCTGCGGCAGCGCGAGGAAAACGGCGCGGATTATGAACGGTTGATTGAAAAGGATTTAGCCGATTTCGAGCGCGCGGAATTCAAGCATCTCGAAGATGAATTTGCCGGTTATGAGCGTTCAAATCCTCGCCGCTGAATACGTTGCCGATACAGTCGCGCTCGTGCTTTTTCTGGAAAAGCGCAAATCGGGCGCGAACGCCGAACGGATTTTCGATTCAGCCGAAAACGCCGCGACAATCGTTCACGTTCCCGCGATGGTTTTCGCCGAGATTCTTTATCTTTCCGAGAAAAAGCGCATCACGGCGACTTTGACGGACGCTCTCGATTTGATAAAAAATTCTCCGAATTTCAGAGAACTTCCGATGAGCGGCGCAGTCATTGAAAGCGCCGCGCAAATCGCCGACATTCCCGAACTGCACGACCGCATTATTTCGGCTTCGGCTCGCTTTTTGAATCTGGAACTAATCACAAACGACGCAAAAATCCGAAACTCGAATTTCGTACGGACAATCTGGTAAATGGCTGAACAATCAACGAAAAAAATCGGCATCATCGGCGGCATTTCGAGAGTGGTTGCCGCCTTATTGCTGAGAACAAAGATTTTGGTTGTGGTAGAATGTTGATTCGGGAAAGGTAAAATTTATGTATGAAGTAACCGTCGAAAAAACAGAAACGCTTCGGTTACCGGATTTAATCGAATCGGTTATTGCGGGCGAGGAAATCGTTTTTACGCAAAATGATTTGCCTGTTGCCAAACTCGTGGCGATTGGCGGCGAGAAATCGCGTCCGCGATTCGGGAGCGCGAAAGGAATGTTTACGCTCGCCGAAGATTTCGACCAGCCGCTCGAAGATTTTGACGAATATCGCCGATGAAACTGCTTCTCGACACGCACACGCTTTTATGGTTTATCGCGGGCGACAAAAGTTTGAGCCGGAACGCCAGAAGTTTTATCGAAGATGCGGCGAACGAAAAATTCGTCAGCGCGGCGAGCGTTTGGGAAACGGCGATTAAAATCAGCATCGGAAAAATGAATCTATCCGCGCCGTTCGACAAATTGTTTCCGCATCAGCTCGCCGTCAACGGATTCACGCTTTTGCCAATCGAAATCAAACACATTTCAAAAGTTGTTTCGCTGCCGTTCCATCACCGCGACCTGTTCGACCGCATCTTAATCGCGCAGGCAATCGAAGAAAAAATGTCGCTCGTCAGCATTGACGCGGTTTTCGATGCTTATGGAGTCGCGCGAATCTGGTAAATGACAATCGTTACGAAATCAATAAAAAAAATCGGCATTATCGGCGGCGGCATTTCGGGATTGACCGTCGCTTTTTTGCTGAAAAACAAAGGTTTCGACGTTGCGCTGTTTGAAAAATCTGGTGCGGTCGGCGGGAACATTCAGACCGTTGAGATTAACGGTTTTATAATCGAATATGCGCCGAATAGTTTGATAAAATCGCCGCGATTGGTTGATTTGATAAAAGCATTGAAGCTCGAACCCGAAATTTTAACGGCGAACCCGACGAATAAAAAACGGTATGTTTTGCGCGACGGGAAGTTGCGCGCGCTGCCGATGAGCATTGCGAAAATGGCGGCGGACGGTTATTTTTCGGCGGGCGCGAAAATGCGTCTGCTTAAAGAACCGTTTGTGAAAACGAAATCGCCCGACGGCGAATCGGTTGCCGAATTTTTTGAACGCCGTCTGGGGCGCGAAATCGTCGAACGCGCCGCCGACCCGTTTATCGCGGGAATTTACGCGGGAAATCCTGAAAATCTGAGCGTCAAAGCAGCGTTTCCGCGTCTTTACGAATTGGAAAAGGAATACGGAAGTTTGCTGTTAGGTTCGCTTCGTTCAAAAAGCGAAAAAGCCGATAAAGATTTTCCGCGCTCGTTTTCGTTCGTTAACGGAATTCAAACTTTGACCGACAAACTCGGCGAAAGTTTGGGCGAAAACGTTAAAACGAATTGCGGAATCGAGCGAATCGAAAAAACGGTTGACGGAAAATGGCTTATCAAAACAGATTCGGGCGAAGACACATTCGATGCGATTATTATTTCGACGCCCGCCGAATCCGCCGCGAATTTGATTGAGTATCTCGACGCCGATTTGAGCGCAAAGCTGAAAGACGTTTATTATCCGCCGGTCGCGCTCTGTTACTTCGGCATTAAAAAAGAAAATGTCGGTTTTAATCTCGACGGTTTCGGCTTTCTGATTCCGAGTTCGGAGAAACGAAAAATCCTGGGAACGCTCTGGAATTCTGCCGTTTTTGAGAATCGCGCGCCCGAAGCGTATCATTTGTTGACGACGTTCGTCGGCGGCGCTCGCAACCCGGAAATCTTTGAACAGACGGACGCCGAACTGTTTGAAACGGTTTACGGCGAATTGAAAAGCATCTTGAATTTACGCGCCAAGCCCGATTTCATGCACGTCAAACGCTGGCGGCGGGCGATTCCGCAGTATAATATCGGGTACGAAAAAATTGAAAAAAGCATTGAAGATTTTGTCGGGCGAAACAACAACATTTTCTTTTGCAGCAACTTTTATAAAGGAATTTCCATCGGCGACTCGGTGAAAAACGCTTATCGAACGGCTGACGAGATTGGAGAAGCATTTAGCCGCGAACAAACACAAAAGGACACGAAAAAAGAAATAAATTAACCACAGACAGACACAGATTGAAGAATTAATTCGATAACTGAATATCTTTAAAACCTTTCGTGTATTTTCGTGTTTGTTCGTGGCAAAAAAATAATGAGCGATTTTAACCTGCCCGACTTTCCAGTTTCGCGTCTGCGTCGGCTTCGCAAAAGTGCGAATTTGCGTGATATGTTCCGCGAAACTTCTTTATCGAAAAGCGATTTTATTTTTCCGTTGTTCGTAGCGGAAGGCGCGAATATAAAGCGTGAAGTTTCTTCGATGCCGAATATTTTTCAGCTTTCGATTGATAATGTTGTGCGCGAATGTGAGGAACTTTTGACGCTCGGCATCAATGCGGTTTTGCTGTTCGGCATTCCTGACTTTAAAGATGCGGTCGGCTCAAGCGGTTATCACGCTGAAGGAATCGTGCAGAAAGCGGCGCGCAAGGTTAAGAAAAGTTTTCCTGAAATGCTTGTGATAACGGACGTTTGTTTGTGCGAATATACTTCGCACGGGCATTGCGGCGTGGTTGAAAATGAATATGTGCAAAATGATAAATCGCTTGAACTGCTGGCAAAACAGGCGCTGACGCACGCTGAATCGGGCGCGGACATTATCGCGCCGTCCGATATGATGGACGGGCGCGTCGGTGCGATTCGTAAAATCTTGGACGCAAACGGCTTTTCGGAAACGCCGATTATGGCTTATTCGGCGAAATATTCGTCGGCGTTTTACGGTCCGTTTCGCGAAGCTGCGGACAGCGCGCCGCAGTTCGGCGACCGTAAATCTTATCAAATGGATTACGGAAATTCCGACGAGGCGATGCGCGAAATCTCGCTCGACATCTCGGAAGGCGCGGATATTGTGATGGTCAAACCGGCGCTTGCTTATTTGGATATTATTCGCCGGACGAAGGACAACTTTAATTTGCCCGTTGCGGCTTACAACGTCAGCGGCGAATATTCGATGATAAAAGCGGCGGCGGAACGCGGCTGGATTGACGGCGAGCGCGTGATGATGGAAACTTTGACGGCGATAAAACGCGCGGGCGCGGACGTGATTATTACTTATTTTGCCAAGGAAGCGGCGCGATTGATTTAATAATAAAATGTAAAATAAATGTATGGGCGACGGACAAGTCCCGCGCCCGAAATGTTTGGATTATTCAATATTGATTTAATTGAAACAGCGGGCGAGGACAAGCCGTCGCCCATACATATTTTTGCAGACGATTAAAACTATAAAATGAATACAACAAAGAGCGAAAAATTATTTGCCGAAGCGCAGAAACACCTTCCCGGCGGCGTTAATTCGCCGGTTCGAGCGTTTAAGTCGGTCGGGCGCAATCCGCTTTATATAAAAAAGGCGAAGGGCGCGAAGATGACGGACGTTGACGGCAACGAATTTATTGATTATATCGGTTCGTGGGGTCCGATGATTCTCGGACACGCGCATAAAAAAGTTGTTAAAGCGATAAAACACGCGGCAAATGACGGGACGAGTTTCGGCGCGTGCTGTGAACAGGAAGTAGAAGTAGCGCGGATGATAAAAAGTTTCGTGCCGTCAATCGAGATTGTCCGAATGGTCAATTCCGGCACGGAAGCGACGATGAGCGCGATGCGCCTGGCGCGGGCTTTTACCGGAAGAAATAAAATTATTAAATTTGAAGGCTGTTATCACGGACACAGCGACGCCTTTTTGATAAAAGCCGGTTCGGGCGTGGCGACGCTCGGCTTGCCGGACAGTCCGGGCGTAACCGAAGCGACGGCGAAAGATACTTTGACGGCGATTTATAACGACATCGAATCGGTTTATAAATTAGTCGAGAAAAACAAAGACGCGGTGGCGGCGATTTTTATCGAGCCGGTCGCCGGAAATATGGGTCTTGTTAAATCAGACGAAGAATTTCTAAAACAATTGCGCGAGGTTTGCACGGCGGAAAAAATTCTGCTGGTTTTCGATGAAGTGATGACCGGATTTCGCTTAGCCCGCGGCGGCGCGCAGGAACTTTACAATATAAAACCGGATTTGACGACGTTCGGGAAAATCATCGGCGGCGGCTTGCCGGTCGGCGCATACGGCGGCAGGCGCGAGATTATGAAAATGATTGCGCCTTCGGGAGCGGTTTATCAAGCCGGAACTTTGTCGGGCAATCCGCTGGCGATGGCGGCTGGACTCGCGGCTTTGAAAATCATTAACGATGATGAAAATTTTTATAAAAATCTCGAAGCAGGCAGCGAATATCTTTACAAAGGCTTGCGCGAAGCGGCACGCGAATTGAAAAAAGATGTCGTCTTTAATCGGTGCGGCTCGATGTTCACGATGTTTTTTACGAATCAGCCGGTAACCGATTTTACGAGCGCCAAGACTTCCGACACGAAATTATTCGCGCGTTATTTCAATTCGATGCTGGAAAAAGGCGTCTATCTGCCGCCGTCGCAGTTTGAAGCGTGTTTCGTGTCCGCCGCGCACAGGGAAAAACATCTGGACAAAACAATCGAAGCGCATCGCTCGGCGTTAAAGGAAGCGTTTGCGGCGTAAAGTTTTCTTTTATTAAAATTTCCGTAAATGTTTCAGCAGAAGCGTTTATCAAAATCAGGATTGTTAAAAAATATGCCGGACAAATCGGAAAACGAACGTAAAACGGGCGCGGTTCTGGAGATGCGTTCGATAACGAAGGAATTTCCCGGCGTCAAAGCTCTGGACGGCGTAACATTCGACCTTTTCGCGGGCGAATTTCACGCGCTCGTCGGCGAAAACGGCGCGGGAAAATCGACTTTGATGAAGGTTTTGTCGGGCGTTTATCCGTTCGGAACTTACGGCGGCGATATTATTGTCGGCGGCGCGGTCAAACAATTTAAAACCGTCCGCGACGCCGAAAACGCCGGAGTCGCCATTATTTTTCAGGAATTATCGCTCGTTAAAGAACTGACGGTCGGAGAAAACATTTTTCTGGGGCGCGAGCCGTCGCGTTTCGGAGTCGTCAACTGGTCGAAACTTTATCACACGGCGACGCGCCTTCTTCAGGATTTGCATCTGCCGATTGACCCGCGCACGCCGGTCGGCAATCTCGGAATCGGTCAGCAGCAGTTGGTCGAAATCGCCAAAGCATTATCGCAGAATGCTAAAATTTTAGTGCTTGACGAGCCGACGGCGGCGCTGACCGAACGGGAAGTCGAGACGCTTTTTACGATTTTGCGCTCCTTGAAAGAGCGCGGCGTCGGAATGATTTATATCTCGCACAAGCTCGACGAAGTTTTCCGGATGAGCGACAGAATCACAGTTTTGCGCGACGGAAAAACCGTCGGAACGAGCGCGGCGAAAAGCCAGACGAAATTAAGCATAATCGCGCAGATGGTCGGGCGCGAAGTCGGCGATATTTTCCCGACAAGCGCGCACCAGTTCGGCGAAACGGCTCTGGAAGTTAAGAGTCTGACCGCGTTCGATACCGACGTTCCGGATAAAAAACTTGTTGATAACTTGTCTTTCGGCGTCAGGCGCGGCGAAGTTCTCGGCATCGCCGGTTTAATGGGCGCGGGCAGAAGCGAATCTTTAATGTCGATTTTTGGCGCGTGGCAGGGCAGACATTCGGGCGAAATTTTCGTCGAAGGCAAAAAGGTTTCGATTTCAAATCCGGCGGAAGCCATTAAAAACGGCATCGGTTTTGTAACCGAAGACCGGAAAAAATTCGGTTTGCTGCTGGAGCAGACGATTTCCGACAATATGACGCTCGCCGGACTAAAAAGAGTTTCGGGAAATATTCTGACGAACCGAACACGGGAGACAATCGCCGTCAAAGGCGCGATGAATTCGCTGAAAGTAAAAGCGAATTCGCCGCTGACCGTTGCCGGAACGCTTTCCGGCGGCAATCAGCAGAAAGTCGTTCTGGGAAAATGGCTGCTGACGAACCCGAAGGTTTTATTTCTCGACGAACCGACGCGCGGCATCGATGTCGGCGCGAAACAGGAAATTTACGCCGAAATTAATAAACTCGCCAGTGAAGGTTTGGCGATTGTGCTGGTTTCTTCGGAACTGCTGGAAGTTCTCGGTTTGTCAGACCGCATTTTAGTTCTGCACGAAGGGAAACTGACCGGCGAATTTTCAAAAACGGAAGCGACGCCGGAAAAGGTTATGGCGGCGGCGACGGGAAACATTTAAGGTAAAAGGCAATCGAAATTATAAATTAAATTGACCGTAAAATATGAGTGAAACAAAAGAATTGAACTCGAAATTTCAAACTTCATCTTTGCGCGCTTATACGATGATTGGCGCGCTCGCCTTGATTTGGCTGTATTTTCATTGGGCGACGGGTTCGATTTTTCTGACGCCGCGCAATTTGTCCAACTTAATGCTGCAAACGTCGGTTACGGGAATTTTAGCCGTCGGGATGCTGATGGTTATCGTGTCGGGCAATATCGATTTGTCGGTCGGTTCGGTTTTGGGTTTGGCGGGCGGCGTGGCGGCAATTCTTTTAACGACAATGGGTTACGGGATTTTACCGGCGATGCTGGCGGCAATCGCGGTCAGCGTGGCTATCGGCGTTCTGCACGGATTTCTTACGGCGTATTTTAATATTCCGTCTTTTATCGTAACTCTGGGCGGACTTCTGGCGTGGCGCGGCGCGATAAAAGGAATCTCCGAAAGCGAGACGATTCCGGTGTCAGACGCGGCGTTTAAATCAATCGGACAAAGCTACATTCCGGCAAACGTCGGCTGGATTCTGGCGGCGGCGGCGATTTTGTTCGTCGTTTTTATGGCGGTCAAAAATGCCAAATCGCAAAAGGAATACGGCTTGGGTGAAGCTAATTACGGGAGTGAATTGATAAAAGCGATTTTACCGACGGGCGCGATTGTCGGATTTATTTACGTGATGAATTCCTACGCGGGCGTTCCCGTTCCGGTTTTGATTTTGCTGGCGGCGGCTCTTTTGGGCGCGTTCGTTATGAATAATACGACGTTCGGACGTTACCTTTACGCTATCGGCGGCAACGCGGACGCGGCGCGCCTTTCGGGAATCGACAATAAGCTCAATATTCTGAAGGTTTTCGCTTTTCTCGGCGCGCTGACGGGACTTGCGGCGATAATTTTCACGGCGCGTGTCGGTTCGGCTGCGCCGGACGCCGGAGTTTTGAAGGAACTCGACGCGATTGCGGCGTGCGTTATCGGCGGCGCGAGTCTGATGGGCGGGCGCGGAACGATTTTCGGCGCGTGCGTCGGCGCGCTGATTATGGCGTCGCTCGATAACGGAATGTCGCTCCTTAACGTCCGCGATTTTATGCAGGAATTGATAAAAGGCGGAATCCTTGTCGCCGCCGTCGGAGTCGATATGGCTGGCAAAAAACAAAGCTGAAGTTTTTTTGCAAAACGAGTGGTTTGCAATAATTATCATACGGTCGAAGAACGCTTCTGCAACTGGCTTCTGATGATGTATAACTGCTGCGGAAATAGCAAACTGCGTCTGACGCACAGCCAAATCGCCAATTATCTCGGCGTTCATCGTCCGAGCCTTACGCACATCGCGAAAAAACTGCGCGACAGACAAGTCATCGATTACTGTCGCGGAAAACTATCGATTCTCAATCTCCGCGAATTGCAGAATCAAGCCTGCGAATGTTATCACGAGGAAGAAAATATTTTCTAAATCTTATTTCGCTTTTGTTCGATAAACACTTTGAGCGAAAGAATTGAAATACTCGACCGGCGCTAAATCGTCGGTCAGTATGTTGATTTCGGGAGAAACATTTTTCGGTTCGTATAAATGCGCTAAAAGTTCGGCAATCTCCGCGTCATCGCTTTTATTCGGCGACGCGGAATTTTTTTCTTTGCAGGCGACGATAATCAGATTCTGCAATCGCTCGTCGGCGTAATCGGAATTAACCTTGAAGACGTAGACGCGCGGAAAAACCGCTTTATAAGTTTTATATTCGGCTTGGAAAAAACGACTGGCGTCGCCGGAAATCGCGCCGCCGAGATTGAATATGACAACGCCGTCGTCTTTGAGCGTCCGGTTGATTTGCCGCACGGCTTCGACGGTCGTCAACTGAAAGGGAACTGAAAAAAGCGAACCGAAAGCGTCCATCAAAACCGCATCGTATTTTTCGGGCGCGGCGCGATTCAGAAAAATTCTGCCGTCTTCGTGAATAATATCGAGACGCGGATTGTCTTCAAGACGAAAAAAATCGCGGGCGATTTGCGTCATTTGCGAATCGATTTCAACAACGTCGATTTTCGCGCTTTTATAACGGCGCAGATATTCGCGCGGAAACGAATAACCTGCGCCGCCGATGATTAAAGTGTTTTGAAAATCGGGCTTGAAATGACGAATCAGATGATAATAACGCCCGTAATCGAAAACCAAATCGTCACCGTCGAGAAACATTGCCGACTGCACGAAAAACGGGTCGGTCGCAACGGCGCGGATTTTTCTCCCCGTTTTCGGGTCAGTTGATTGAAAAACCTGGACGCGGCTGTATTCGGTGTCGATGTCGTGTAAATTGCGTGTTTGCAAAAGATAGTAACTTTTTAATTCATTCGCGCCGACGCCGAAAAAGAAAATAATCAAAACGACGAGATTAAATTTCGTAACGGCAAACGGCACGAGCAGAATCGAAAGCGCGATTAAACTCGCGCCGATAAAATAAAGCGAACGCTCGCTGCCGACAAACGGAATCAGGAAAAATCCCGCCGCGAAAGTTCCCAGAATGCTGCCGACCGTCGAGAGCGCGTAAAGTCTGCCGACGGTTTTGCCCGAATCCGCGAGCGAAGACATTTTTAATCGAACCGCGTAAGGCGTTACGAAACCGAGCAGAACGCTTGCCGGCGCAAAAAGCAGAAGCGCGGCAAGCACGGATTTTACTTCGAGAATCAGCGAGCTTTCGGCAACAATCGACAAAATAATGTCTTTAAATAAAATCGTTGCCGAAACCAGACCGCCAGCGGAAAAGACAATCATCGCCAGAATTTTAAGTTCCGGTTGTCTGTCCGCCAATTTGCCGCCGAGATAATATCCCAAACTCAAAGCGCCTAAAATCACGCCGATTAAACTCGTCCAGACATAAGTTGACGCGCCTAAGTAAGGCGACAACAGTCGTGAACCGATAATTTCATAAATCATCACCAGCGCGCCGCAGACGAAAACGGTTAGTTCGAGAATGAAATTTTTCAGCTTCATCGAATAATTTTGTTTTTTTTTATTGAAAATAAAACCCGCACCGAATTTAATCTGATGCGGGTTTTTAGAAACCGAACACTATTTGTCGAACGATTTACGCGTCAAGGTTTGAAGCTGCCGCCGTTTTTTTTTCTTCGGTTTCGTTGATATAAGTCAGCCACGGAGCGTTGTTCGGCGCGGGACGCTCGCCGTGTATGACGGCGAAAAATTCGTCCTGCAATCGTTTCGTAACCTCGCCGCGTTTGCCGTCGCCGATTGTGATGCGGTCAACCGAACGTATCGGCGTAACTTCCGCTGCCGTGCCGGTAAAGAAAAGCTCGTCCGCCAAATATAAAGCGGCACGCTGAACGGTGGATTCCTGAACTTCGATGCCCATTTCGCGGGCGATTTCGATAATAGAATCGCGCGTAATTCCCGGCAGAATCGAAGCGCCGAGCGGCGGCGTAATCAATTTTCCGTTGTTGACGAGAAACAGATTTTCGCCCGAACCTTCCGAGACGTAACCTCTGTCGTCGAGCGCGATGCCTTCGCTGAATCCGGCAAGAATGGCTTCCATTTTGATAAGTTGCGAATTCATATAATTTGCGCCGGCTTTCGCCATCGTAGGCATCGAGTTGGAAGTTATGCGCGTCCAGCTCGAAACGCACACGTCAACACCCTGCTCGATTGCTTCTTCGCCGAGATATTTTCCCCAATCCCAAACGGCGATGTAAGCATCGACCGGATTCGGAAACGGATTGACGCCGAACGCGGGTTTGTCTTCGTTTAAGCCGCGAAAGACAATCGGGCGAATATAGCATTCGTCCATATCGCTTTGACGAAGCAATTCGACTGTCGCGCGGGACATATCGTCGCGGTTAAATTTAACGTCCATACGGTAAATTTTCGCCGAATTCATCAGGCGCTGCATATGTTCGGTCAGGCGAAAAACCGCCGAACCGCGTTTGGTGGAATAAGCGCGGATACCTTCAAAAACGCTCGAACCGTAATGGATGGCGTGCGTCATAACGTGAACGCGCGCGTCTTTCCAATCGATAAATTCACCGTTGCGCCAGATTTTCGGCGCAATCCGCATCGTATTAACATCTTTTACTGACATTCTTTATAAAACTCCTTGACGATTATAAAATAAAATATTTTTTCTAAACGGTAAGAAACAGCGATACAATCTGAATTTCTATAAATTAACGGGACTTAAATTTTAACTTCACGGTTAGGATAATATAACGGGTTTGGTTAAGCAAATAATAAAAAAAAGCAATGACCGCGAAGATGTTTAGTCTTCGCGGTCATTGCTCTTACCCGACAAATCACGACTTTTATAAAATCCTGAATCGCGGCGCCGTGTCGTCCAGACGGCTTTGGAAAGTTTGCCCGCTCGCCGTTACGGTAACTATTACCGGAACATCGCCGGCGCGGTTTAATGTCGCCGGAAGCGTTATGTCAATCGAATAAACGCTCGGCTCACGCAGAATCGGCGCGGCTATCGAAGCAGCCGGAATATCGACGCTTCCGACTCTAACGGAAATAGCCGAAGCCGGAACATCGGTATTTACGCCGGTCAAAAATAATCTCAAAACAGTCGCCACGCGCGTTCCGCCGCGCAGTCGAACAGTCGTAACCGTGAACGGCTCGACGGTTTGAACGCGGTTCACGACGTTGAAAATTCGGGCGCGCCCGTTCGGAGCGGGAGCGGCTGAAAATGTAAAAATATCCGGTCTGGCGGGGACGATTGTTACTGAACCGCGAATGACAGTTCCGTTGTCGTTGATGACAATCGGATAAACCGTTCCGGCTAAGGGAGGCTGAAATCCCGGCGGAACGACGAAAAATATTTCGCCCGGCACAACGGATTTTATTCCGCTTGCCGCGCCGTTGACCGTTACCGTAACGCCGCTTAATTCAATCGGCAATGTAAAGCGTCTCCCCAGAGAACCGACCGCCGTCTGCGAAACGACCGCCGTGCCGGAAGTGTAATTAACAATCGCCAGCATTCCCGGTGAAACGCCGAAAACAGAAGACGGCGTTTGCGGCGTCGGTGTCGGCGAAGGCGTCGGAGTCGTTCCGGGCGCGGGCGTCGGAACGGGCGAAGCTGAAACCGGAATGCGGCTCGCGCCTGTCGCGAAGCTCAAAGTCGCGGCTGTCGCCTGTGTTGTTGCAGACGGCAGCAAAAAGTAAAACGCTTCGTTGGCTAAATCGGCGTTGCCCGTTCCGATTTCGGTCAGCGCAAGCGAGAAAGCCATTCGACGCAGGCTGTTGCTCGGAATCGGCTGGGTCGAAGCCAATAAAGCGCTGGGCGGCGGAAAATTCGTCAAACGCGCAAAAGCAGGCGTTGTGTTTGCAGCCGTCGTGTTTAACGGAACGGAGTAAATCTGCGTCGGTCGCGTCGCAGCGCCGTTTAAGCCGTCCGAAGCGCCAGCCGCCGCAATCGTTCCGTCAGGTTTAATATTGAGGCGCGTTTCAAAAACCAGGGTTTGGGGCGCGTTTCCTATCCCGGAACTGTAATCGGTAAAACCCGGATAATGCTGGACATCACCGCCGCTTGCCGCCGAATCGGCGTCGCTTCTCTGACCGATTTGACGAAAAGGCGAAGTTGTCGCCGTCGTATCGTAAAGATAAAGCGCGAATGAAGTTTGATTCGCGCCGCCGCTGGTGTTGGTTAAATCGGCGTAAGAATCAAACGCGATATAACGCCCGTCAAGACTCATTCGTCTGCCGAGGTCGAAAACATTGATGATTTGTCCGGGCGTCGAGCGCGTCGTATTCGTAACCTGTCTGCCAATCGCCGCTGCGCCGGAAAAAGCCGTCGGCTCTCCGCCGGCGTTCAAGTCCGTATAGAAAACTTCGACATTTCCGTCGGTATTTGCTCCGCTCGTCATACCGATTACCGGATTATTCGCGTTGCTCGCGAAAGCGACGCGCAAGCCGTTGCCGGAAATCGAAGGATTATTGTTGAAAATCGGAGCTGAAATCGTTCCGCGTGCGGTTTGAGTAACTTGTTTAATCGTATTGGCGCTGCGCGCAAAGCTGAAAATTTCGTCGTTATTGTTCGGCGAAGCGTTTCCGCCGGAAACTAAATCACGGGTCGAAACAAAGGCGATATAATTTCCGTTGGCATTGATAGTCGCTTCGCGGTTATCATCGGCGACAACCGGACCGGCGGTAGCTGTGCCTGCGACGGGCAAACGGCTCGGCGCTGAATTGGTAATTTGAAAAAAAGTTCCGCCGCTTAAATTCGTAACGGGAATCTCGCCGCCGCTCGAAAGATTGGCAGCCGGAGCAAGCGCCGGAATTTGATAAAGCCACATTTCCGTGTTTCCGTCGTTTGTCAAAGAATTACCGCCCGTCGAATCGGTGAACGAATTAGCGTCGAAATTTCCGGGATTCGTCGTGCTGTCAATCGGCGGCAGAGTTGTCGCTCCCGTCGTCGAACCGGGAAAGCGGAGCGTCGCGTTCGAGCCGAAAGCAATCCACTGACCGTCGTTGCTGATAACCGGGCGAATGCTCAGAATTTCAACCCGGATATTACTGAAAGTGCTTGCTTTGGTCGGGTCGGTCAGCAGACTTTTCGTGTCGGTAATTTGAAAAATGCGGCGCTGCGCGTAATCGAAAATGAAAATCTCGCGGCTGCCGTCGGCGTTGCGCGGATTTTCGGTAGCGACGTTGCCGTTCGATTCAAAGACGACGAGCCGCCCGTCGCCGCTGATGCCGCCGACGAAAGATTCGTTCGGCGAAGAAGTAATCTGTCCGATAACCGAATCGGGCGTAGCCGAAACGACCTGAGCCGAAACCGTTGAAAAAGCTGCGAAAACAGCGATAATTGCCAAAGCAATAAAAAAGTGAAACTTCACAAAGTCCTCCAAAAAACCTGTTAAAATTATATTTTCAGGAAACGAAAAATGGCTTCAAAAAAGCGAAATTGCCTTTGAGGTGCAAAACACTGCATTTTAAAGGTAAAAAATCAGTCTTGCAAGCAACCGACAAAATAAATCGCGCGTTCGATTTGAAAAAACTGCTGCTTTGATGCGCCCGGGAGCCTTAATGGTTGACTTGAGCGGCAAAGAAATAAATTATGCGTCCGAGACATAATTTTATTATTACTTTTATCTCCGCCGTGAAAATTATGTTGTCGCCGCTGGGCAAGACTGTTAAAATCACTTTCAAATGACGGAAAAAAACTTTAGGATTCGTCCGCTTAAAGAAAGCGACATTGCCGATTGGTTCAAACTCAGAAAGCTTTTGTGGGAAGGTTCGACCGACGAGGAACACAAAGCCGAGATGCGCGATATTTACGAGCATAAGGAAACACAGCTTATTTTGATGGCGGAAACCGAAGGCGGAAAACTAATCGGTTTTCTCGAAGCCAGTATTCGCCCGTTCGTCGAAGACTGCCGCAGCGAACACGTCGGTTATCTCGAAGGCTGGTTTGTCGATTCGGCTTACAGAAGACACGGCATCGGCAGAAAACTCGTGGGCGAAGCCGAAAACTGGGCGCGCCGGAAAGGCTGCGAAGAAATGGCTTCGGACGCCGAGATTGGAAACGATTCGAGCCTCGAAGCGCACTTAAGACTCGGTTACGAAGAAACTTCTCGTCTGGTTCATCTGCGAAAAGACCTTGATTAAAATGAAAAACTCAAAATGGAAAAAGCGGTTCGCGCGACTTACCGGCGGCATATTACTCGCTGCTCTCAGCTTTTTTTCCGTCGAAGCGCAATCGACCAGCCAAAACTATCCGACGCCAATTGCGGCTAACGAAATCAGCGGAAAAATTATCGCCCGTGATTTGGGCGACGCGCGTCTTACCAGTTATTATTTTGTTTTCAGCGGCAGTCAGGGCGACGTCTTCCTCAACGTAAAAACGTCGAATCTCGACGGCGACATCGACGTCTTTACGGCGGAAAATCTCCGCCCGCTGACGAAAATCACGGTTTTCTCCGACATCGGCGCAAATGAAACCGGGCGCGTCATTTATCTGCGCAAGCCGGAAAAACTTATTTTGAGAATCGAAGGACGAACGCCGAACGAGCAGCCCGCGACCTTTAATCTGAAATTCGCCGGAAGCTTCGTTCCGGCACAGGCAATTGCCGGAAGTAATTCGCCCGATTTACCCGAAATAAAAACCGAAAATGAAGGCGGCGCGCGCGTCAATTCGGTCGGCACGATTATCGAAGTAAAACCGACTCCGAAACCGGCGGAAATTCAAATCGAACCGGAAAAAGACACGCAGCCGGCAGAGACGGCGAAAACTGAAACCGCGGAAACGAGCGCCAAAAAAACGCCGGTTAAATCACGGTCGGGAAAGCCGGGAAAGCCTTTACCCAAAAATACAAAATCAGCGGCTGCGACAATCGAAGAAGTCCCGGAGAAAAACGCTGAAACAAAAACCGTCGTCAGAAAAATTCCGTCGGCAAAAAACAAAGGAAAAGCTAAAACCGCAAATTCGGCGAACGATAACGCGGAAAAAAATAGCGCTAAAGAGCCGAATCCGTTAGAAGACATCAGCCTTTTGATTGAGTTTAAGGACGGCACGAAAATCGTGCGTCCGATGAGCGAAGTTCAGCGCGTCGGCGTCGTTAAAGGCGTTTTGACTTTGATTACAAAAGACGGCGCGATTTTACGTTATTCAATTTTAGACGTTGCCAAAATGACAATCGAATAATTTTTTCGATTAACGCTTGAAATAAAACGTCCGCGGCTTATGGAAAATTACTGGCAAACGTCGAAACGAAAAATCTTTTTTCGCCGGAAAACGCTGGTAATGGCGATTTTGAACCGAACGCCCGACAGTTTCAGTGACGGCGGCGAATTCTTTTTATTAGATAAAGCACTTGAACAAGCTGAAAAACTAATCGCCGAAGGCGCGGATATAATAGATGTCGGCGGCGAATCGACGCGCCCGAACAGCGAGCGAATTTCAATTGAAGAAGAAATCCGACGCGTCGTTCCGGTAATCGAAGCGGTTTCCAAAAGATTCGACATTCCGGTTTCAATCGACACAACCAGGCGGGAAGTCGCCGAAGCGTCCGTGAACGTGGGCGCGGAAATTATAAACGACATTTCCGGCTTGCGATTTGACGAAAAAGTCGCGGCAGTCGCGGCGCGAACAAACGCCGGACTCGTTTTAATGCATTCACGCGGCGAATTTGCGACAATGCATAAACAGACGACGGTCGAAAATATTTTGTCGGAAGTTTCCGACAGCTTCAGACGTTCAGTTAAAAGAGCCGAAAGTTTCGGCGTCAAACCGGAAAACGTCGCGCTCGATGTCGGCATCGGATTCAGCAAAACCTTTGATAATAATTTGGAATTGCTGGCAAAATTGAATAAACTCGCCCGTGAATTTCAATCTTTTCCACTGCTGGTCGGTGTTTCCCGTAAATCTTTTATCGGTAAAATACTGGATAATGTTCCGCCGAATGAAAGAATAAACGGCTCTGTTGCCGCTGCCGCGATTGCCGCCTGGAACGGCGCGAATGTCGTTCGCGTTCACGATGTCAAAGCGACGGTCGAAGCGTTAAAAACTGTCGATGCGGTCAAAAAATATTTATGAAGTTTATAAGATTTACATTTATAATCGGTCTGTTTCTGCTTGTCTCAGGCTTTACCGAATGTTATAAACCCGTTACGGATTCGGGTTTGCCGCCGAATATAAAAAAAATCGCCGTTCCCGCGTTTCAGTTTGAAGTCGAAGGCGCGCGCTATCGCGTCGAATCGCGTTTTACCGAAGCTGTCAGCCGCGAAATTATCAGGCGCGGGCGCGGTTTAACCGTGCAGGGAACTCGCGACGGCGCGGACGCGGTTGTCGAAGGCACGATTCGGAACTTTAATTTTTCCGGCGTTCTGCTCGACCAGCAGGGACGCGCCCGCGTTTATGAAGTAACAATCGTCGCCGCTCTGACGATTCGCGATTTGAAGGAAAACAAAATCCTTTACGATAACCAAAATTTAATTTTCCGCGATTCGTTCGAGTTCAGCGAAGACCCGCGCTCGTTTTTTAACGAAGAAGACCCGGCGGTCGAGCGAATGGCGAGAGCTTTTGCCGAATCGGTCGTCTCGACGATTATTAACGGTTTCGGCGTCAGAGAAGAAAAAGGGAAATAGGAAATTAAGTGATAAGTGTTAAGTTAGGAAATGTGCTTTGACCCGTTACTTATCATTTATCACTTAATATTTTATGGCAATTTTAACGCGTGAAGATTTACGCGCCCAACTGAAAAAGCGCGAGATTGCGCCGGTTTATCTGCTTTTCGGAGCGGAAACTTACCTGCGCGATTTAGCGGCGAAAACTATAACGGAGTTGGTTCTGGCGGATTCGCGTTTGCGGGAGTTTAACGAAATCGAACACGCCTTGAGCGTGAACGAAAGCAAAGTTCGATACGCGCTTTCGGACGCCGAGCAGCTGCCGATGATTGCTGCCCGGCGAGTCGTGAAAGTAACGAGCGTCGTCGTTTCGGCGACCGGAAAAAAAGACAGCCTGAAGGAAGACGACGAAGAAATTTTGAGTCGTTACCTAAAGCGCCCGGCTGAAACGTGCGTGTTGATTTTCGTCGCCGACGAACTCGACAAGCGCCGTAAAATATCGAAATTACTGCTCGACAACTGCGTCGCCGTCGAATTTGCCGGATTAAAAGACGACGAGCTTTTAATCTGGGCGAAAAATAAATTAAAAGAATTTGACGCCGAAGCCGACGACCGTGCTTTGCGGCACATAATCGGACTTGTCGGAAATAACGTCCGGCGTTTGACCAACGAAATCGAAAAGCTCGCCGTTGCCGCTTTGCCCGACAAGTTAATCACTTTTGATTTGGTCGAAACGCTCGTTCCGAATTCGCGCGAGATTTCCAATTTCGATTTGACTGACCATTTACTGACAAAAAATAAAAAATACGCGCTCCAGACTTTGAAGAAAATTCTGGACGACGGAGCAGAACCGCTGATGCTGCTCGGTTTGATTGCGAATAATTTTCACCGTCTTTTTTTATCGAAGGAAATGATGGCGCAAGGCGTTGACCGCAAAGAAGTTGCGCGGATTATGAAATTGCCGTATTCAAAACAAGAGGATTTTTTGACAACCGCGCGCCGCGCTGACGCCGAAAGGCTTTCGCGGATTATGCGGAGAATCGCCGAAACCGATTTGGCAGTCAAAACTTCAAAAGCGACTCCGCGCCTGCAAATCGAAATGCTCGTCTGCGAATTGACCGCTTCGTAATTTAAAACAAAAAAATCGGAAGCAAACTTGCTTAAGGCTTGCTTCCGTTCAAATTCAAAAGGAGAAAACTATGAAGTTATGAGGCGAAAAACTATTATAACTTACAAATTACTGCTGGACTAAATTGTTCGTGTGCGATGTTAGACGCGATTTGTGGCGAGCGGCTGTGTTTCTGTGCATAACGCCTTTATTAACCGCTTTATCGATTAACGAAACCGTCGGAATTAATAAATCGCGGCTTTGCTGCCCGTCGCTGCTTCCGAGCGCGGAGCGAAGTTTTTTGATTTGCGTGCGCAGCTTGCTTTTGTTGCTGCGATTGACGTTGCGGCGTTTTTCGTTTTGTCTGACGCGCTTTTCGGCTGATTTATGATTCGGCATTAAAAAAGATGTCTCCGTATTTTCTTTATATTTCAAAAGTGAAAATTTTCTTTCGACCCAACAGAAACTACAAAGTATAATTGCTGAAAAAACGCTTGTCAAGCAAGCGTCTTAATAATTCATCCGGCTCGCGAAGCCGTGCATTAAATCGACCAGAAGCACGAATATCGGCGGATAAAAAATAAATTCCGGTTTCAGATTTGCTGAAAAAATCGACCCCATCGAGTGAACCGAAAAAACGTTGATATAATCGCCGATTAAAAGTCCCGCGCCGAAGCTCAGAAAAAATCCGAACACCAGAAAGCAAACTGCCGACGCGCGCGAAAAAGGTTTTCTGACCGGCTCGGTTTCTTCGAGAATCGAGTCGTGAATGTTTTCGTCTCTGTATGTATAACGTTCAAACGCGGCGCGCAGGCGTCCGTAAAGATGAACGACACCGGCAATAAAGAGCGCAAGCAGAATTGTTTTTCCGATAATGGCAGAGTTTGCCCAAATCATCGGTTTGAAGACGGCGACAAAACAGGTCGAGGCAAAAAAGGCGACAAGCGGGAAAATAATTTTTTGCAGAGCGAGAGTTTCGCGCCGTTCGTCGGCAATCATACGGTCGATGATTTCATTGTAGCGACGCTCGTAAGCCATTTGCCGCCAGCGTTTTGCGTGCTGATTTTCCGAATTGAAAACCGAACCGCCGGCGGCGTTAAACTGTTCTTTTAATAATTTTTTATCGTATTCGGCGCGCGAATGCGGATTGCCGAGGGTTTCGTAGGCTTTGGCGGCTTTTGCAAATTCAAGCGAAGCCGATTCCGCGCCGCCGTTCGCGTCCGGGTGAAGCTTTCGTGCGAGCCGCCGATACGCCGATTTTATCTCAGCGTTCGACGCGTTCGATGAAACTTTCAGAACTTCGTAATAACTCGCCATCGCAAAAAAATAATAGAAAAAGGAGAGCCGGCAAGCAAAGGGCGTCGAGGAAATTCCTATAAGAGGAAATTCCTACTAAGTATGTAAAACAGGAAAATTATAACATAAAACTCCTTTGTCGAAAGAAAGCGTTTTGCGGTGAAGGCGGGAAGGTTTTATTTGATAAACGCCGGGCGAAAGAATAAATATAAATAAGGAGATATAAGGAGACACAAAGACTTTTTTTCGTATCTTTTAATAAAGAACTAACAAAGAAAAGTTTTGCGCGTCCCGATTGATTAACTGCAAGCCATCTCAAAAATGGTTATTCGACAGAAAAGCCTTTGCTTTTCCTTTGCGGGACACAAAAAATGTCCCGCAAAGGCGCAAAGCCCGCAAAGTGAAACGCAAAGTAATTTTGAGGCGACTTCTAATTCAAATCGTCAATCTGCAAACTAATCGGGTTTGCTCCGGCGGTTTTTACCGCGTCGATGACTTTCACGACTCTGCCGTAATCCATCGAACGCGGCGCTTTTATGAAAACGGTTTTCTCGATTTTTTCGTCTTCGGTCATTCCGGTTTTAAGTTCGGCGTTTTGAGAGTAAGCGCGATTGCGCGCGCGTTCCTGAAAAATCAGGGAAAGTTTTTCAATGAGTTTTTCCGGCTCGTCGATTGTGCCTGATTTTTCTTCTTTATTAAGACGCAGACGCGAGTCGGAATCCAGCGCGACTATTAACGTATCGGGATTCGGTTCTCCATTTTCGGTCGTCGGCGACTGCGGAATCTTTGCCTTAAAGTCGGTCGGTTTGGCGGGCGAGATAACCATAAAAATAATTAAAAGAACCAGAAGAACGTCGATAAGCGGCGTTACGTTTATACTCGGCTGAATGTTTTTCATAAAATTTTTTCTCCCGTAAAGTTTTGATTCGTTAGACACCGGAAAATAGAAAAAGTTCCCGCGCCCCGATAAAACTAAAGGATTATAAGTTTGAGCGAACCGGACGGAATTTATTGCCTGAATTTAAGTCGGCGCGCGACTTCAAACGCAAATGGTTTGACACCGCGCCGGCAATGACTATAATAATTTCTTTTGCCTTTCGTGCTGTTTGAAACCGATTGAATATCTTGGAAAGTAGTATGGTCATTGATTTAACGACGCTTAAAGACACTAATGCTTCGCTCGACTTTTTTATTCCGGCTGATGAAATCAATCTCGAAGATGAAGCGGTAAAATTAAACGGCGCGGTAAAACTACAGGGAAATTTAACAAGAGGAATCGCGCAGACTGATATTAACGGCAGTATCGCCGCCGATGTCGAACTGGAATGCGCGCGCTGTCTTCAGACGGTTCGCGAATTTCTGGAATTTCCTTTTCAGGCGGTTTTTGTAACGCCTGAGAATTATACGGAAGAAAGAGAGGTTCAGGTCGGATTTGAAGATTTGGAAGTCTCGATTTTCGGCGGCGACAAAATAGACTTAACTGAACTGGCGCGCGAGCAGATTCTGCTTGCGCTTCCCGCGCAGGCATTTTGTCGGGAATACTGCAAAGGTTTGTGCCAAAAATGCGGCGCGAACAAAAATTTGATAAATTGTAGTTGCGAAGAAAAAGAAGTTGACCCGCGTTGGGCGGCTTTAGCAAATTTAAAGTAAATAATAGAAAAGTTTTTAACGAGTTCGGGTAAATGTATATTTAATTAGTGTTATTTTTAAGCCGAATAATTTAGAGGAACAATTATGCCAAATCCAAAACGAAGACATTCAAAATCACGCACGCGCCAGCGCCGCGCGCACGACGCGCTGAAACTGCCGCAGTATTATCTCGACAAGGAAACCGGCGAGCCGATGCAGCCGCACCGCGTCAATCCGACGACCGGAATGTTCAAAGGTCGTCAGATTATCGACGTTGACCAATCGGAATAACCATTTCACCTGACCGCGAGTTTTGAGTTTCGATTAAAGACTAATGTCAAAACAAAACGCAGGAATTATCAGCACCGGACACAGTTATCCGAGCGGCGTTTTAACCAACGCCGATTTGGAAAAAATCGTCGATACGTCCGACGAATGGATAACTTCGCGCACCGGAATCAAGCAGCGTCATAAGGCGGCGGCGGACGAATACACGTCGCAGTTCGGCGTTTTGGCGGCGCGACAGGCTCTCGAACGCTCCGGTATCGATGCGCCCGAAGTTGACATAATAGTTTGCGCGACGACGACGCCCGACCAGATAATGCCCTCGACCGGCGCTTTGATTCAAGCCGAAATCGGTGCGACCAAAGCCGCCGCTTTTGATTTATTTGCCGCCTGTTCCGGTTTTTTATACGGTTTGACGATGGTTGAATCGATGATTCGCACCGGGCAGATTCGTTACGCGCTGGTTATCGGCGCGGAAGTTTTAACCAAATACGTCGATTATACAGACCGTTCGACGTGCGTTATTTTCGGCGACGGCGCGGGCGCGGCACTGCTCGGTCCGGTTGCCGAAGATAAAGGAATTTTAGCGACGAAAATTGTCTCCGACGGCAGATTTGCCGAGCAGCTTTACGCGCCCGGCGGCGGCACGAAAATGGGAACGACGCGCGAAACGATTGACGGCGGAATGCACTTCTTTAAAATGAAGGGCAACGAGCTTTTTAAAATCGCCGTTCGTTCAATGACCGAGATTTCCAAAGAAATGCTCGATAAAGCCGGCTACACCGTAGCGGACGTAGATTTAGTGATACCGCATCAGGCGAACCAGAGAATAACCGACGCCGTGGCATCGAAGCTCGGCGTGCCGGAAGAAAAAGTTTATTCAAACATCGAGCAGCACGGAAACACTTCGTCGGCATCGATTCCGATTGCGCTTGACGAATGTGTGCAGGCTGGAAAAATCAAGGAAGGCGACCTTGTTTTAATGACGGCTTTCGGCGGCGGCGTAACGTGGGGCGGAACACTGGTGAGATTTTAGTCATTGGTCATTCGTCCTTTGTGGCTTGCAAAGTTGATGTTTAAGAGGAAAATCAAAGGACGAATGACGAAAACCGCTTACATTTTTCCCGGACAAGGCTCGCAAACTGTCGGAATGGGAAAAGATTTATTTGATAATTTCCAGAAATCGCGCGAGGTTTTTGAAGAAGCTGATGACGCGCTCAGTTTTTCGCTCTCGCGGATGTGTTTTGCGGGAACGGCGGAAGATTTGGCTTTAACGGCAAATACTCAGCCGGCGATTTTAACCGTTTCGATTGCCGCATTTCGCGCGATGGAAACCGAAAATTTTCCGCTTCCCGATTTTGTCGCCGGACACAGTTTGGGCGAATATTCGGCTTTGGTTGCCGCCGGTGCTTTGAGTTTCGCGGATGCGGTGAAAACGGTTCGGCAGCGCGGAATTTATATGCAGAAAGCAGTTCCGGTCGGCACGGGCGCGATGGCGGCGATTTTGGGTTTGCCGCTCGAAACGGTTGAAATAGCCTGCGCGGAAGCGGCGAGCGGACAGATTTGCAGTCCGGCGAACGTCAATTCGCCGTCGCAAATCGTCATTGCCGGAAACTCCGAAGCAATCGACAGAGCTTGCGAACTGCTGAAAATACGCGGCGCGAAGCGAGCGATAAAGTTAAATGTTTCCGCGCCTTTTCACTGTGATTTAATGCTGCCCGCGCAGGAAAGACTGGCAAAGGATTTGAAAGAAATCGATTTTCATAATCCGAGGTTTCCGATTGTTGAAAATGTTTCGGCTGAAACGAATACGGACGGCGAAAGAGTGCCGACGGCTTTGACCGAACAGGTTTCAAAGCCGGTGCGATGGGCGGCTTCGATAGAAAATTTAATAATCGAAGGCGTCGATACGTTCGTCGAAGTCGGCGCGGGAAAAGTTTTGTCGGGTTTGGTCAAACAAATTAACCGCGACGTTCGCGTTTTGAATGTCGAAAATTCAGAAAGTCTTAAGAATAGTTTAGGGAGTTTGCGGAGTTCAAAGCGTTTATAGAGTAAAACCAGTTTCAACTACTCTACTAACTCTAAAAACTTTGCAAACTCTACAAACTCTAAATAAACAGGAGAAAAAAATGTCAGAAGTTCAGGATAAAATTAAACAGATTATTGTTGACGAATTAGGTGTCGATGAAGCGGAAGTTACGGAGAATGCGCGTTTTATCGAGGATTTGGGCGCGGATTCGCTTGATTTAGTTGAGTTGGTGATGCGTTTTGAAGAGGAATTCGACATCGAAATCCCGGACGAAGACGCCGAAAAAATCCAGAGCGTTCGCGACGCTTACGCTTACGTCGAACAGCACAAACAAGATTAATTTAGTTATGAGTAGTGAGTTGTGAGTGGTGAGTTTAATAAAAACTCATTTACTCACTACTCACTACTCACGACTCACCACTAACTTATGAAACGTCGTGTAGTAGTTACGGGACTCGGCTTGATTACGCCGTGCGGAAACGATGTCGCTTCGACGTGGGCAGCGCTGATGCGCGGCGAGAGCGGCGTCGATTATATCAAGAAATTCGACACCGAAAAGTTTTCAGTCAAAATCGCCGCCGAAATTAAAAATTTTGACCCGCTTAATTTCCTTGAAAAGAAAGAAGCGAGGCGAATGGGCGCGTTCACGCATTTCGCGATTGCCGCCTCCGACGAAGCCATTAAAGACAGCGGTTTGAAAGTCGATGATTCAAACGCCGAAATGATTGGAACTTATATCAGTTCGGGTATCGGCGATTTCTGGGCAATCGAGCGTGAACACGATAAATTATTAGCCGGCGGACCCGACAGAGTTTCGCCGTTTTTTATTCCGCAGTCGATTGTCAATCTCGCGGCGGGCAACGTCTCGATTCGGCACGGCTTAAAAGGTCCGAATACGGCGACAGCGACGGCTTGCGCGGCGGGCGCGCACGCTATCGGCGACAGTTTTAGAATCATCGAGCGCGGCGACGCCGACGTGATGGTTTGCGGCGGCGCGGAATCGGCGATTACGCCGATGTCGGTTGCCGGATTCGCTTCGATGCGCGCGCTCTCGACCAGAAACGACGACCCGAAACACGCGTCGCGCCCGTTCGACGCCGAGCGCGACGGCTTTGTCTGCGGCGAAGGCGCGGGTTTAATCATTTTAGAAGGGCTGGATTTTGCTAAAGCACGGGGCGCGAAAATCTACGCTGAAATCGTTGGCTATGGAATGAGCGGCGACGCTTTTCACATTACTGCGCCGGACGAAACCGGCTCAGGTCCTATGCGCGTAATGTTAAAAGCGATAAAAGACGCCGGAATTACGCCCGAACAAATCGGCTACATCAACGCGCACGGAACTTCGACGCCGTATAACGACAAATTCGAGACGCTGGCGATAAAGCGAGCGTTCGGCGAACACGCGTATAAAATCGGTGTCAGCTCGACCAAATCGATGACCGGACACGCGCTCGGCGCGGCGGGCGGTATCGAAGCGGTTTTCTCAATACTCGCGCTCCACGAAAAGGTTTTGCCGCCGACGACCAACTACGAATTTCCGGACGCAGATTGTGATTTGGATTACATACCGAACGAGCCGAGGCAAGCCGAAGTCGATTACGTTTTATCGAACAGCTTCGGCTTCGGCGGAACGAATGCGTGTTTGATTTTCAAACGGTATAATGAATAATTATGCGAACCGTTCAATATACATTCTGGCGAGACGAAGAATTTTTTATCGGTTATTTGAATGAATATCCCGATTATGAAACGCAGGGTTATTCAAAGGAAGAACTGATAGAAAATCTTACATCTCTTTTGTCGGATGTCGAGTCGAACGAAGTTCCGTTTATTAAAAAAGTCGAAGAATTTGCAGTAGTTTGATGAAAAGGCGTGATTTGATAAAACAGCTTGAAAAAAACGGTTATGTTTTGGTTCGACACGGTGGAAATCACGACTGGTATTCAAATCCCGAAACAAAACAGTCGCAGCCGATTCCGCGGCATAATGAAATAAACGAGAATCTCGCGAAATCGATTATCAAAAAACTGTCGGGTAAATAAGTTATGAAAATCATCGTTTTAATGAAGCAGGTTGCCAATAAAGACGCGGTTCTGCGTATCGGCAAGGACGAGAAATGGATTGAAGAATCGGACATCGCGCACCAGACGAACGAATCGGACGGCTACGCGCTCGAAGAAGCGCTGCGTTTGAAGGAAGCCAAAGGCGCGGGCGAAGTCGTCGTCTGCACTCTGGGAGCGCCGAGCGCGAAAGCCGTTTTGAAAGATGCGCTGGCGAGAGGCGCAGACCGGGCGATTCATATCGTTGTCGAGCAGCCGAATAAACTTTCGCCGTTTCAAATCGCCGAAACCATCGCCGACGCCATCAAAGAGGAAAACGCCGACCTCGTTTTCACCGGCTTGCAGTCGGACGACGCGAGCTACGGGCAGACCGGGGTTATATTAGCCGAACTGCTCGACATACCGCACGCGACGATTGTTATCGACATCGACCGCTCGAACCTCGAAGGCAGTCTGCGAATCAAACGCGAGCTTGAAAGCGGCTGGTATCAATGGTTTTCGTATCAGATGCCCGCGCTTTTGACGATTCAATCGGGAATTTCGCAAATCAGATACGCGTCTTTAAAGGGAATTATGGCGGCGAAGAAAAAGGAAATCCGCGATGTCGCGCCGTCAATCGACGATTCGGCATCATCACAGCATATCGAACGCGTTTATTTTCCGGTTAAAACCAAACAGACGCAGATGCTCGGCGGCGGCGACGCCAAAGCGGGCGCGGTGCAACTGGTTGAAAAGCTGCGAAACGAAGTAAGAGTTTTATAGTAAGCGGTAAATCGCGGACAACAGCAAAATCGATTTACGACTTACCATTCCCGATTCACGAAAATTTATGATTTTAGTATTTATCGAACACAAAGATTGTCAATTAAATAAAGCGTCGCTCGAAGCAATCGCGTCGGCGCAGGCGATTGCTAAGGATTTGAATTTGAAAATCGCCGCCGTTATTCCGTGCGATAAAGACTGCGCTCTCGCGCCCGAAATCGCGCAGTATGATATTGAAAAAGTTATCGTCGCGAAGAATCCGAATCTCGGCATTTACACGCCCGACGCTTACGCGGACGCGTGGACGCAGATTATTAAGGAGACGGACGCGCAATTTGTCATAATGGCGCACACGTATCAGGTGCGCGATTTCGCGCCGAAAGTCGCGGCGCGGTTCGGCAAGGAGATTGTCGGCGACTGCATTCGATACAAGCACGAAAACGGTAAATTGATTTTCACGCGCCGCATCTTTTTGGGCAAGCTCGACGCCGACGTTGCGGTCGAAGGCGACGCGCCGTATTTCGCAACGTTCCAATCGGGCGCGTATCGCGGCGAAAACGCGGCGAAAGGCGGAAACGCGCAGGTTGAAATTAAGGAAGTCGAAGTTCGAGAACCCAGAATGAAGCCGGAAGAACCGTTTCAGGAAGTAAAAGCGTCGGTCGATTTAACGAAATCGGGAATCATCGTCGCCGTCGGGCGCGGCATCAAGTCGCAGGAAAACATCGCCAAGGCGCAGGAGTTAGCCGATATACTCGGCGCTGATTTAGCGGCTTCGCGTCCCATCTGCGACGCCGAATGGCTGCCGATTGACCGTCAAATCGGCTCATCCGGTCAGACCGTCGCGCCGAAAGTTTATATCGCGCTCGGCATCAGCGGCGCGATTCAGCACATCGTCGGGATGAAAAACGCCGGAACGATAATCGCTATCAACAAAGACGCCGAAGCCCCGATTTTCGACATCGCCGATTACGGCATCGTCGGCGACATCTTCGACGCGATGCCCGTTTTGGTTGAAGAAATCAAAAAAGCGAAAGGTTAATCCGGCAAGTTGAGTCAAATAAAAGAGAAGCGATTGAATAACTTATTCAATCGCTTCTCTTTTTTCCACGGTTTTAATCGAATCATTCATCAACTAAATAACAAAATTCACAAAATTACCTGATTAAATCACGTCGCTAATGATTTATAACATATCATAATTGATTTAATCTGCAATTTAATTAAATAAACTCACATATTAAGTCAATTAAATCACACCGTAATTTAATTACGACAGGATTTAATTGATTTAATTTACAAAGCTGTTGACTTATTCCATAAAACAAGTTAATAATCATAACGAAATTTTTAATTTCAACAAAATAATACCAAATAACAGGAAATAAAGATTTATGGCTAAGCAAGGCAGATTAAGCCCGAACACCATTGAAAGCGATGTTGCGACACAGGACGCGATTTCAGAAATGACGGATTTCGCGCCGGTTAATAAAGCATACGAAGCGGCGGCGCTCGACACGCTTAAACAAGATATGGAAGCGAAACAATCCGCTGAAGCCGCCGCTCAACGCGCCGCACTTGCCGCGAGAGATGACGCGGCGGACGCCGAACGCGCTTATCACGAAATGATTATCGCGGCAAAAATTGCGGTTAAGGCGCAATACGGCAAAGACTCGAACGAAGTGCAGGCAATCGGTTTGAAAAAGGCAAGCGAGATAAACCGCGGACGACGTTCGGCTTCGACGTTAAAAAAGTCCGATTAAAACAATCGAACGACTTTTCCGCCACTGGCTTTATTCGTGTTCGTGTCCGCGATGAAGATGCGGGTGCGAATGCGTTTTGCCGTTTGAATGAAAATGACGATGCGCGTGAATCAGGTTCGTGCTTTCCAGTAATCCGGTATCGGCGAGGATTTGCGCGGGCGTTCCTTCTCCGGCGACGCGTCCGTTTTGGAAAACGTAGCAGTAATCGGCGATGTCTTCAATAATATCGAGGTCGTGCGTGGCGGTGATAACGGTTTTCTCCGCCCCTGCCCAGCCGACGAGAAAATCGATGACACGACTCTGGCTTTTCGGGTCGAGCGCGGCGGTTGGCTCGTCCAATAACAGAACTTCCGGGTCTAAAATCAAAACCGACGCAAGCGCGACGCGTTTTTTTTCGCCGCCCGACAAGCGATGCGGCGAGCGGTCTTTCAAATGCGCGATTTCCATCAGCTCAAGCGTTTCGTTAACTTTTACGATTATCTCGTCTTTCGACCAGCGAAGCTGCAAAGGCGCGAAGGCGACTTCATCGAAGACTGTCGGATTGAATAATTGAACGTCCGGGTTTTGAAAAACGAAGGCGACGCGGCGGCGAAAGGCGTAAGCGAACTCGTCATCTAAAAAGGCGTCTTCGGTTAAGTCGTCGCCGAACGCGCTGATTGTTCCTTCATCGGGAAAATAAAGCGCGTCGAGCAGTCTTAGAAACGTAGATTTGCCCGAACCGTTCGCGCCGAGAATCGCAATGCGCCTGTTTTGTTCGATTGAAACAGTTAAATCGTCAAGTGCGATTAAATCGTTGTAGCGAAAGGTTACATTGCGCGCTTCAAAAGCGTTTTTCGGTTCGGAATTGTTCATTTGGAAATAAAATTTATCAGAGAAACGAACGAATCGAAGCGTCCGAGCCAAAGGAAAAACGCAGCAGCGATTGAAAAAAGCGCGAATGCAAGCCAATCGTTCGACCGCATCGCAAACTCGTCGAGCGTGTGAACCTCGCCGCGAAAGCCGCGCGACTGCATCGCCAGATAAACTTCCGTATTCAAATGAAAACTTTTCGTTAAGAGAACGCCGACGCTTGCCGCGATGATTTTTCTGCTTTCCTTACCGTCTAACGCGCCGACTAATCTTGATTGACGGGCTTCAAACATATTCCGCGCCGTCTCCAGCATCACGAAAATATAACGATAAGTCATACCGAGTATGACGACGAAAACGACAGGCACGCGCAGGACGCGCAAGGCCTTTAAAACGTGCGTCCAAAGCGTGCAGAGAACGAGCAGCAGCGACAGCGTTACGGTCGTTTCGACGCGCGAAATCAAATAAATCGCGCTTGTCAGACCCTGCGCCGTAACCGTCAAATGCAAAAATGGAAGTTGAAGAAGCGCGTCGCCGGGCGTGATGAATATTACCGGAAGCGCAATCGTTCCGGTGAACAGAAATGCCGGAAGCCACGCCCGCGCCGCCAGTGTTTTGATTGGAACATTCGATAAAACGGCGAGCAGGACGGCAAACACGAGAATCGATAAGATAGTAAAGATGTTGCGCGAAAGAGTCGCGTCCAGAATCAGCAGCAAAAGCCCGACGATTTTGACGCGCGGGTCGAGCTTTTGCAGAAATCCGGCGGCGCGGGCGAGTTCCTCGGCAAATAAGGCGCGTTCCGTCTTGCGAACAATCGAGACGAGCGAGCGCCCGACGAAGTTTCCGCGCCGTTTCCTTTTCGGCGGCGCGGGCGCGGCGGACGTTTTTTGAATTGAAACGGAATTCACTTAATCGTTTTCAGCCGCGCCGGATTCAGTGCGGCGATTAAAGACTTGAAAAAGCCAGCCGGTTAAAAGAAATACGGCAATAATCAAACCGCTGCCGAACATCGCCGACAAAATATAGCCGAATTGCGGGCTGTTCATAAACGGCGGCGCGTAATCGGGAATCGGCGCAGTCCAGAAAGTCGAAAGTCTTGCCAGACCTTCGGGCGCGGCGGCGGGCGCGGGCTGATTATGCGAAGCATTTTCAATCTGCTGCCGCGCCGAAGCGTCGTGAAAGTCTTCGGGCGACCATTCGCCCCAGGCTGTTCCGGCGGCGAGCAGTCCGAGCGGCGTTAAAATCATCAGCGCGGCAAGCCCAATCCACAGCGGGCGCGTCGAACGCCAGCCGGATTTCGATTCGCCCGCCGCATCGGGCGCATTCGGCGCGGTCAATCTCAAAAGCGCCGGGTCGGTGCGTTGTAAATAGGCGACGACACCGGCAGTCGCAATCATTTCGGCGAGTCCGGCGATGGTTAAATGTCCAATCATCATCGCGGGTACGGCGATTGAAAGCGGATAAGGCGCGTAGAGCGGCGCGCCGCTCGCGTCGTGAAACAAAAGCGGCTGAATGCCGAATTCGATACTCGCGACGAAGGCGGCGGCGTTGATTGCCGCGTAGCCTGACAGACCGGCGGCGACGACGCGGCGCGTCGAAACGATTGGCGAGCGTCCGGCGACGAGGCGATAAACGGCGGCGGCGGCGAGCGAGCCGATTATTGCCATATTAAAAGCGTTCGCGCCGAACGCCAGAATCCCGCCGTCGCCGAAAAAGAGCGCCTGTATCAGCAGCGCGACGGAAATTGCCAGAACCGAACCCCAAACGCCCAGCACAATCGCCGCAATCGCAATCCCGGCGGCGTGTCCGCTCGTCCCGCCCGGAAGCGGAATGTTAAACATCATCACCACGAACGAAAACGCCGCGAACACCGACAACAGCGGAACGAACCGCGTGTTCAGCAAACGCCTGACGCGCCGCAGCGCAATCGCCCAGAACGGCGCGGCGGCGAGATATAAAACGGCGCACGTTAAAGGACTCAAATAACCGTCTGGAATGTGCATAAGAATAACTGTAAATCGACTTTTCTTACATCGAAAGCGCGGACAGGATGACCGCGCTCGCGGTCTGGAAACTTCAATAATCGCGCCGCTCTTGCCTTAACAGTAGCAAAAAAGTCGAATTGGTAACACCGATGCTTGTAAAACGGCGAAACAACCTTCGATTTTGCCGCCGGAACAGCGCCGGCTAATCCTTCTTTTTCGTCGCTTCGCCCTGTATCGCCAATATTTCCGCCAGCGAAGCGCGAAGTTTCTGACCGAGCGTTTTCGGCTGTGCCGCGTCCGTCGCGTGGACGCCGAGAACGACGTGTATAACTTTAATGGCGCACAAGACAGCCTGGTCAACGTCCTTTGTCGAATACCACGGATTAACGGCGACGTGAACTTTGCCGTTTTCGCCGCGCCACGCTTCGACGTTTTCCGCGTCAATCGCCAGCGCGATGTGTTCGGCGTCGGCATTTTCGGGCAAATCGAGAATTATCGAACAGCGTTCCGCGTCAATCGACAGCGAGCTTTCGACGCCGACGGTTTCGAGCAAGCCCGCGCGCATATCTTTGCCGATTGCCGTTAAAACTTCGAGCGTCGCGGCAAACAGCTTTTTCTGTTTCGCAGGCACAATCGAGCCTTCGGGAACGGCAAACGCGTTTTCCTCTAAACTTTTCCAATGCGGCGGAATCCGCCACGCCACAAGTTTCGTCCCCCGAACCGGCGGACCGCCCGTTACGGCGAGTTCTCAGAATTCTTCCCAGCGTCCGCGCCAACGACTCATAATTTTACTTCCTCAATATGAAAATCTGTTTCTGTTATTCGCCCCGCGAGATTGTTTTGGATTCATTCGGGATTCAGTCGGGTAGTTATTTGTCAGCAGGAAGCGTATGAGCGTTTGCGCAAACACTCACACGCTTCCTAACCGACATATCCTGACTGGTTGACACAAATTAACTTAAAGCCGCGCCAATCGCCGCGTCGAAAATTTCCAGCGCGACATCGACGTTTTCCTTTGTCAGGATGAGCGGCGGCGACCAGCGAATCGTCGATGTGCCGCAGCCTAAGATAATCAAGCCGCGATTGAAACATTCCATCTCGATTTTATCGCGCAAATCCGGCGCTGCCGTCATCGTCGCTTTCGATTCGACAAACTCGACGCCGACCATTAAACCCAAGCCGCGAACGTCGCCGATGCAGTCGTATTTATTCATCAAATCGCGCAGACCGTTTTGTAGATATTCGCCGACGACGCGGGCGTTTTCAGTCAAACCGTTTTCCAGCAGCTCAATCGTCTTCAAAGCCGACGCGATGCAGACCGGATTTCCGCCGAATGTCGAAGCGTGCGCTCCCTTGTGCCAGTCCATAATGTCGGCGCGCGCCACGCAGACTCCAATCGGCAAACCAGAACCGATGCCTTTCGCCAGACACATAATGTCCGGCTCGATGCCGTAATGTTCTGTCGCAAACATCTTGCCCGTGCGTCCCATCCCGCTTTGAACTTCGTCGATGACGAGCATAATACCGTGTTCATCGCAGATTCTTCGCAATTCCTTTAGGAAATTCTGCGGCGCGGGAACGTATCCGCCTTCGCCCTGCACGGCTTCGACGACGATTGCCGCGACTTCTTCGGGCGGCGTCGTGGTTTTGAAAAGCGTGTTTTCAATCCAGTCAATCGTTGCCTTCGACGCGCTTTCGGCATCGATTACGTCTTTAAAAGGCGAGCGAATATGATTCGGATACGGAGCGTGAACGACATCGAGCGCCTGCCGCATAAAGCCGGAACGCTGCGCCTTTTTCGATGACGTGAGTGATAACGCGCCCAATGTTCGCCCGTGAAACGAGCCGAAAAACGATATGAATTTCTGGCGGCGCGTGTGATACATCGCGAGTTTCAAAGCCGTTTCGACTGCTTCCGCGCCCGAATTGGCGAAATGCGTCTTAGTCGGTGACTTAATCGGCACGATTTCATCGAGCTTTTTGCCTAAATCCGGCATTTGCCGGTAATAATAATCCGTGCCGCACATATGAATCAGCGTCTGCGCCTGTTTTGTAATCGCCGCGACGATTTCCGGGTGGCAGTGTCCGGTCGAGCAGACGGCGACGCCCGCATTGCAGTCTAAAAAAACATTGTCGTCGGCATCTTCCATCCAAACGCCGTAACCTTTCGCGGCGACTAATTTGTAATCGGGACGCGGATATGACGGCGTAACATATTGAGCGTCGGCGGCGATGATTTCACGCGCTTTTGGTCCCGGAAGTTCAGTTTTAATAATCGGTTTTTGTAATTCGATGCTCGGTGTCATAATTTTTTTTCCTCTCTTTGGTAATACATTGATTGATTGATTGACGAATAAATTGCGAGACGAAAAAAATTAATCACCGGCAAAAAGATTTGCGCGTCGGGCGATTGGTCTGAGTTTTGCTATTGAACGCGGCGTCATATCGATATGGTTATAAAAAGTTGTATGTTCAATATATCAAACTATGAAGATAACTTCCAAAATAGAAAAGCGCGTCGATTTTCATCAACGCGCTTTTCCTGCCTTTAAAAGCAAAAACGTCAAACTACGGACGGTTTGACATTGAACCATTCGACATTGAACCATTCGACATTTTTCCATTCGACATCGAACCGTTGCTCATTGAGCCGTTGCTCATTGAACCATTCGACATTGATCCATTCGACATTGAACCGTTGCTCATCGAACCGTTCGACATCGTGCCGTTGCTCATCGAACCATTCGACATCGAACCATTCGACATCGAACCATTCGACATCGAACCGTTCGACATCGTGCCGTTTGTCATTCCGTTCGACATCGTGCCGTTTGTCATTCCGTTCGACATCATATTGCTGTTCATTTTATTTGCATTGGTATTGGTATCTACCGGTGTGCAAGCCATACCTAATGCGCCCATAACTAATACTGCTGAAAGAGCTAAAGTCTTTTTCATTGTAATTCTGTCTCCTGTCTTCTTCAAAGATTAAAAATATACCTGCCAACTGTATTTTTGACACAGTTGTGTCCCAACATTTAATTTCGGAACATTGGACAATATAAGATTCTGATTGACCATAGTCAACCTGAAAAGCGCCAAAAACCCGATTTTGCAAAAATAAAGTATGAGAATCTGCAATAGAAAACTTTCAGCGTCGTCGGAGCGCGATCGTTCTGTCCGCATACGTGGCGCTGACGGCGCATATTAAGATTATCTGATAAAACCGGATTCGTCGGCGCTGTCCCGCCGCGCTCTGGCAGCGTGGAAGATGTTCGCGCTTCCGGTTTCCACTTTAATTCACATAAAGCATTTTTAAGAACAAGGTTTGATAAACAATTGTTGACTTTGTTTAACCTAAAAGGCTATCTTCAGATGTAAGCGGTTTTCCGCAGCCTGCCTGCGCCTTTCTTAAATTCCATTTTCAGATTATGAAAGAATCGAAACTTTATAATTCGACGGATATTCATCGAAGTTCTTTCGGTTTCAGCTACCTGATTTTAGCCGTCGTCTCGCTGTCGGCGATTGCCGCAACGTTTTTCGCCGCCGGCTCAGGTCTCGGTTTTGAAACTAAAATAACGATTTTTACGTGGATTGTCTTACTGTATCCGGCGTTTTTTTTCGCGGTTTATATGCGGCAGAAACGGCGAATGCGGGACGGCGAAAGGGAAGCGGCAAGAAATCTTTTCAACTCGGAAGTCGAGGGCAGACTTCTGGCGCTGGAAGAAGCGGGCGAATTTTTCGGCGCGTCTCTGAAATCCGCCGATATGTTTCGGCTGGTCGCCAGCCGTATAAACGAGTTGATTCCTTTTACGACGTGCGCGCTTTTTATCGCCGATAAAGATGGTACGCGGCTGAAAATTTCTCTGACAGCCGGCGAACACGCGCAGGCGTTAAAGAACCTGGAAATCGACTCGCGCGGAAGTTTAGCCGGAAAAACGTTCGTGTCGCGCCAATCTCAAATCGATGAAAGACTCGTCGGCGACAAAAATATTTTTTCTTCCTGTGAAGCGTCGAAAAACTGGGATTCGGCAATTTCAGCTCCGCTTCTGCGCGGCGTCGATGTCTTTGGCGTCATTGTTCTCTATGGCGACAGCGAAAAAAAATTCAGTCAAAATTCGCTTCGGCTGCTTGAATCGATTGTCGAGAGAGTTAAGCGGCTGTTTTTAAGCTCGTTTGCTTTCGAGCAGAATGTCGCCAATTCTCTGACCGATAATTTAACGAATCTGCCGAATGAACGGGCATTTTATCTGGTTTTGGAAAATCAAATCGCCGAATCGCAGCGTTTTCGGGAAGAACGTCCGCTGACGATTTTAACCGTCGATATAAAAAATTTCGGCGAATTAAATGAAAAATTCGGACACGCGGCGGGCGACCGGATTTTAACTTTCGCCGCCGGTATTATTAAAGAACAGCTCAGACAAATGGATTTCCTGGCGCGTTCGACCGGCGACGAATTTCTCGCCGTTCTGCCGACGGCTTCAAATAAAACGGCGTCGGAAATAGTCGGGCGCATCGAGAAAGCCTTTGCTTCCAAACCATTCGAGATTTCGCCGACGCATAAAAAATATCTGTTTTTAAATTTCGGAATCGCCACTTTTCTCAAAGACGGAGAAACCGCCGGACAGCTTCTTCAGGCTTGCTATCTGCACAAACAACAGGCAAAGTCGCCGGTGAAAAGCTCGGTGCTGATGTTTCCGAAAGAGTATGTAAATTAAAATTTCAAACGATTGAATGATGCGGAATCGTTTTTCACCCGAAACTTTCCAGAACGTCGAGAAGCGTCGCTTTTTCGGTTTCGATGTCTAAAATTTCAGCGTTATGCGCGGCGAGAACGGAAACAACTTTTCCGAGCATATCGTCGGCGGTTTCGCGTGTAAATTGCAGAATTAAATAATCCGTTTTATCGACAATCGAGCAATCGTTTGAAAATCCGGCGGAAATTTTTCGTAAATCCGGCTCGTTTAAATTGCTAAGAAAAATTTTAACCGTCTGAGTTTGACGGTGAGCGCGGCGCAGGTTTTCCGGTGTATCGACGGCGCGAATTTCGCCGTTTGAGATAATCGCCACGCGGCTGCAAAGTTCTTCGATTTCGGCGAGATTATGCGAAGTCAGAAGAACGGAAACGCCTTTGAGCGATAAGATTAACTCGCGCATCGCGTCGGCGGCAATCGGGTCGAGCGAGCGCGTCGGCTCGTCGAGCAGCAGAACCGGCGGCGCGGCAAGCAGCGCGCGCGCTACCGCCAGACGCTGTTTATTGCCGGTCGAAAGCTCGGCGAAGCGACGTTTTGCCAAATCGGAAAGATTCAACTGAACGAAAATTTCTTCGATTCTCCGCCGCGCCGCAGCGTCTTTCATCCCGTAAAGACGGGCGAAAAACAATAAATTCTGTTCACAGTTTATGCGCCAGTAAAAGGAGCGTTCTTCCGCCGTCGCAAAACCGATAAGAGCGCGCACCTTTACTTCATCTTCAACCGAATCGACGCCTTTGACCGAAACTCGCCCGCTCGTCGCCTGAACGAGCGTCGCGATAATTTTCGTTAAAGTCGTTTTGCCCGCGCCGTTTTTACCGATAAGACCGAAAATCTCGCCGTCGGCAATTTCAAACGAAACATTCTTTAACGCCTCGACCGGCGGTTTTATATTTAAATGAAAAAACTTTTTCAGACGCGGAAACGACGGCGGATAAGTTTTGGAAAGATTTTGGATGCTGACTGCGGACATAGTAATAAGTGATGAGTGATAAGTGAAAGGTGATAAGTGAAAGATAAAAGGTGATAGCTTTTGTATTTACCTGTCAGTTATCAGTTATCACTTATCACTTATTTTCACCTGCTCCTCTGTTTCGGGTCGAGATATTCGCGCAAGCCGTCGCCGATGAAATTAAAAGATAAAACCGTTAAAGCAATGGCGATTGCCGGGAAAAACAAAACGTGCGGCGCGTTGTATAAAATATCGATGCCGCGTCCTTCTTCGAGCATCGTTCCCCACGACGGCGCGGGCGGCGGAATTCCCAAACCCAGGAATGAGAGCGACGCTTCTGAAAGGACGACGCCCGCCATTCCCAATGAAATCTGCACAATCAGCGGCTGAATGGCGTTCGGCACAATGTGCGTGAACAAAATCCTGAAATTGCTCGCGCCCAGCGCCCGCGCCGCCTGCACGAAATCGTATTCGCGAATTTTCAGAACCTGCCCGCGCATAACGCGCGCGTAACCGACCCAGCCGATAACGCACAAGGCTAAGATGAGTTTGCCCAAACCCGCGCCCAAAAAGGCGACGAGCGCGATTGCTAGCAGCAAACCCGGAAACGCCAGAAAGACGTTGAAAACATAGCCCGACAGAAACTTATCGAGCCATCCGCCGTAAAATCCGGCGACCGCGCCGATAAAAATTCCGATGATTGAAGAAACGACGACGACGATAATGCCGACTTCCAGAGAAATCCGCGCGCCGAAAACGAGCCGCGAAAAAACGTCGCGTCCCAGAGCGTCCGTGCCGAAAAAGTGGGTTGCCGAAGGCGCGGCGTAGCGCATCGCCGTATTTATCGCCGTAACGTCGTGCGTTGCGATAAAAGGCGCGAATATCGCCGTTAAAATAAAAATTACGGCGATGGCGATTCCGATGTAAGTTAATCTATTCATTCTGTCGTGAATCGTGAATCGTTAAATGGTAATCGAATGTTTATATACCGACAATTTACGCTTTACAAATTTACGACATTCTAATACGCGGGTCGAGACGACGATAAACCAAATCGGTCAGCGAATTCGCCAGAATATAAGTTACAGAAATCACTAAAACACAGCCTTGAACAAGCCTGTAATCGCGTTTGCCGATGCCGTCGTCGAGCAGCAGCAAACCTAAACCCTGCCAGTTGAAAATCTTTTCGGTGATAATCGCGCCCGCTAAAAGGACGCCTAACTGCAAACCCAGAATCGTTACGACCGGAATCAAGCCGTTTTTCAAAACGTGTTTATAGACGACTTTTTTCTCGCTCAAGCCTTTGGCACGCGCCGTGCGGACATAATCTTCGCCGAGTTCTTCGATAACGCCGGAGCGAATCATTCGTGTCAGAATCGCCGAAAGCGCCGCGCCCAAAGTTACGGCTGGAAGAATAATATCTTCGGGATTAGCGCTGCCGGTCGGCGCGAAAATCTGGAATTTGACGGCGAAAAGATAGACGAGAAACGGACCGATGACGAATGTCGGAAGGCTGATGCCGAGCAAGGCAATAAAAGAAGAAGCGTTGTCGATTAAAGAATTTTTATTTGTTCCGGCAAGCACGCCGAGCGGCACGGCGATGCCGACGGCGATGAGCATTGCGACGATTGCCAGCTCGATAGTCGAAGGATAACGCTCTAAAATCATTCCCAAAACCGGACGATTCGTGCGAAACGAATTTCCCAAATCGCCGGTCAAAACGCCTTTCCAATAATCGAGATAACGATTGTCCGCGCCGTTCCAGACGAAACCGTTTTCCGAATTATAGGCGAAGAAAAACGCCGGTTTATCCAATCCGTGTGTTTTATTGAAACCGGCAATCTGTTCGGGCGTCGCCTGCTCGCCCAGAATCGCCGTCGCCGGGTCGCCCGGAACTAATTCGATGAGCAGCGTAACCAGAGACACGACCGTCCACACGACTAATAAAAGCAGCGCGGCTTGCCTTAAAAAGCTGAGAATCTTGTATTTCATTTATTGCCAGTTTGCCAGCAGAATCGTTTCGGGGAAGTCTTTGTCAATCGAATTATAAAACTTTTCGTCTGCCGTTACGAATCCGCAATTTTCCCTGACGCTCAAAGCGAGATAAAGAGAATCGTAAAACGTGCGTTTATAGCGAACGGCGATTTTAAAGGCGTCGTTGAAAAGCGAAGTTGTTGGCGTGAGAGTAAAAGAAATTTTCTTGAACCTTTGAACGGCGAAATTTGCATCTTCCGAATCGAGATTTCTAAAAATCAGTTTCTTCCAGACAATGTTTCCAAACTCTGCGTAAATCAAATCAGGCGCGAGAAACGAAAGATTGTCGCTTTCGTATTCGTCATAAATTAACTGGACGATGTGCGAATCGTCTTCTTCGATAAACCATTTAACCGCAACGCCGCTGTCGATAACCAAATTTTTCATCCGCGCATCCTGTCCTCTCGAATAAGCGGCGTGCTGTCGGGCATCACGCCGTGTTTTTCTTTCATTTTACCTCGAAATTCTCTGATTTCCTTTCCAACTTCGCGCCGTCTTTCCAGTTCTTTTTCCCACGCCGTTTGTTCTTCGCTTTCAAGCTGTTCGGTTAATTCTTCGAGAAATCGCTCGACGCTTTCAAGCTCGCGTTTCCGCGCCTGTCTTTCCAAGGTTTTATAGGTTTTCTCCGAAATGTTTAATGTAACGCTCATATTTTTGCCCCCGTATGAATCGCGGCGATGCCGCCCGTCAAATTTTTATATTCTACACCGGAAAAGCCTGTTTCGGTCATCAGCTTCGCCAGATTTTTCTGGTCGGGAAAGCGTGAAACCGAATCGGGCAGGTATTCGTAAGCGCCGCGCGAGCCGCTGACCGCGCCGCCGATTCTCGGCAGGATGTTCGAGAAATAAAATTGGAAAAGTTGTCGAAAGCCGGGCAAAACCGGCGTCGAAAATTCGAGAATGACGAGTTTTCCACGCGGTTTCAAAATTCTGTGAAGCTCGGTTAAACCGTTTTGCCAGTTGGAGAAATTGCGCAGTCCGAAGGCGATTGTAACGGCGTCGAAGGCGTTGTCGGCAAAAGACAAATTCATTCCGTCGGCTTCGACGTATGGAATTTTCAACGTGTTTTTGTCGTTTTTATCGAAAGCGATTTCGAGCATCGGGCGGCAGAAATCAGTGCCGATAACTTTTGCTTTTCCCGATTTTTGCAGTTCAATCGATAAATCGCCCGTTCCGCACGCGACATCGAGGACAACCGCGTCTCGATTATTCAAAACGTCTTTTAATTTTGTCGAAACAAGTCTGCGCCAGCGTTTATCGATGTTGACGGACAGAAAATGATTCAGAAAATCGTATTTCGTCGCAATGCCCGAAAACATTTCGCGCACGGCTTCGGCGTGTTTTAATTCGTCGGCGGTTCTCTGGTTCGGCATTTAATTTAATTGTTTTCAGCTGATTCCGGTTTTTTAACAAGGACGCTGACGATTGGCTGTTTCTGCAAATTTTCGGCTATTCTCTGGACATCTTTAAGTTTAGTTCCGCTTAAATGGGACGACGAAAGCGGATATGTATCAAGGTCGAGCCAGTTATTTACGAAATCCTTTTCAAATAAATTGTCTGAATACGTAATTCGAGCCTGCTCAAATTCGGCGTCGGTAATTTTTTGATTAAATAAGCCGTCGATTGATTTCTCAGCCGGCGTCGTGGCTTTTAAAGACGACAAATCGAAAATTATCAAACCGGATAACAAAAACGGCTGCTCTCTAACAAGAATATATTTTTTGTCCCGTATTGAATTTTCAATACGAAGACGATTTTCCAAAATACTTAATAATAATTTTGAAGCAACATAATCTTTATCGTTTTTTGCCAGACCGCGAACGGCGAACAGCATTTTGGACTCGGTTACATTCGGGTTTTCAATAACTAACTGTTTTGTATCGGGCGCGTCCGGCTGGCGAAACGTCGCCGGAACTTTTTTATCGGCTTGCGTCCACGCGCCGAAATAGCGGCGGGCGGCGCGATATGCTAAATCCGGTTTGACGTTTCCGACAACCGCGAGCGTCGCGTTGTCGGCGGTCAGAAATCTTTGCTTGGCGAGCGTTAAATCAGCGAAATCGATTTTGGCAATTGATTCGCTCGTTCCCATTTGCGGTCTGCCGTATGGAAAATCACCGAACAGAAGTTTTGCGGCGGCTCGGTCGGCGATGTATGCCGGATTTTTTTCGAGTTCCCTGATTTTTTCCAGATGCGCGGCGCGGACTTTGGCGGTTGTTTCCTTATCGGTCTGCGCGTTGATTACGGCGTTGGCAACGGTTTCGAGCATCGTTAAAAACTGGTCGCTGTTTGCCGTCGCGGTTATTTGTATGTAATCGTAACTGCTCGCAACGTCGAGGCTGCCGCCTAAATCTTCGGTGAAAAATTCTTTTGCCGCGTCGGTCGGAAACAAAATGTCGGCGAGCATCGCCATCGTGCCTTCTTTGCCGAGCGGGTCGAATGCCGAACCGCTGTGGACGCGCAGTTTAACCGAAACTTTCGGCGCGGTCGGGTCGTTCCAGACGAGCAGCTTCATTCCGTTAAGCAGCTTTTCCTGTCGCGGCGTCGCGGTTTTTGTCGTTTGCGCCGTAGAAATTCCGGCGTTTGCGAACAAAAATACAAATAGTATCGTAAAAAATTTCAGGCGGCTTTTGGTTGTCATTTTATATAATTAAAAGTTCGGTAAAGAAAATACTTTAACATTAGTTGCAGGTTAATATATCATCGGTTGTCGGGCGGAAAATAAAAGGGCGCGCGGCTTGAAACCGGCGGCTTTTGAAAAGAAAATTTTAGATGTCGGCAGGCATCGCGTCAAACGCTTAAAGCATCTATGATTTTGTTGTAATCTATCGATACGGTTAAGCGTGCAGTTTCCCGAAAGGCTTAACATTCTGAATAAACACGTTATAATTAGAAACACATTTTGCGCCCTGTGATAAACGGGCGAAGTTTGAGAGGTAAGAAAGATGGGAAAAATAGTTAAATACTGTGCGGCGTGCGACGAAAGTTTTGCCGAAAAATTCGCCTTTTGTCCGAATTGCGGCAAAAGTGTGCAGGCGTTCGAGATGAATCCGCTCGGCGGGACAGAGTCGGTCGTCGAAAAGGTAAACGTCGGTGCGGCAAACGGCAGCGGCAGTTACAAAGCCGGAACAATTGCGCCGGTGGTCGTGCCGGAAATAATCGCCGAAGACGCGCCGTTAAAAGTTTCCGAACCCGCGCCCGTCGTCGTTCCGGTCGAAAAAACACCGGTCGCGGCAGTCGATGCCGAAAAAAATCCAATCGAACTAAAAGTCAATCAGACGGCGGAATTGCCCGCGCCGGTTAAGGAAACAAAAGTGTTTGCCGCCGCCGCTTCAAACGGCAACGGAAGCGCCGCTGCATCTCAAACATCGAACGATGGTTATCGAACGGTCGAAAGTCAAAAATATCAAAACGCGGGCAGCTTTAACGTAACCGTTATCGAGGAGCAAAACGTCGGACGGCGCAACGCGCTGCTGCTCGGCTCTCTGCTTTTTATTTTGACATTGGGCGCGGGGACTTTTGTTTATTCGCTTTTTAATTCCGATTTGTCGATTGCGGCAATCGGCGACGAAAGCGGTCTTTCGATGCCTATAACCGATGAAGTTCCGATGGCGGTCGAAGAAGAAGCGCCGAAGCCGAAAGCCAACAAAGACGCCGGCGGCGGCGGCGGCGGCGGTCGCGAAGCAAAAACCGAAACATCACAGGGCAGACTGGCGACGCAGACGGAAAAGCCTTTAATCGCGCCGGATGTATCGATTGTCCAGAAAAATTTTGAATTAAAACAGCCGGTAGCATCGACACAAGGCAAAATGCAGATTAAGCCGACCGAAAGACCTTACGGCGACCCGAATTCCAGAAGCACGCTGTCGTCCAACGGAATGGGAGTGGGCGGCGGACAAGGTTCGGGCATCGGAACGGGACAGGGAAGCGGACGCGGAACAGGCGCGGGTTCGGGCATCGGTTCGGGCTTCGGCAGCGGTGAAGGCGACGGCATCGGAAGCGGAAGAGGAAGCGGAGTCCAGAATAACGTCGGAACGCCGCCGGCGCCGCCGCCAGCGCCAAAAAAACCTGAGCCGGTCGGCGTAACAGAAAAAGTGAAAATTTTAGCTAAACCGCGAGCCAGTTACACCGACGCCGCTCGTCAGAATCAGGTTACGGGAACTGTTCGGCTGCGCGTAACTTTTACGGCTTCGGGACAGGTCGGAAGCGTCGCGCCGGTCAGTGGTTTGCCGTATGGTTTGACCGAACAGGCGATTGCGGCGGCAAAAGGAATCAAATTTGAACCGGCAAAGCGAAACGGCGTTGCGACCGCGCAAACGTCGATTGTCGAGTATTCGTTTACGATTTACTAAAATCAGCCTGAAAATTATTCAAAAAGCGCGAGTCAATAAACGGCTCGCGCTTTTTGTTTGTTTCGGCTGTTTGGTTTAATCGTTCATACCGAAAAAATTTCTGATTGAATCGAAGATTCCGGCTTTATCTACTTTTACCTGTTCGGGAGTTTTGATTTGAAGCTCGCTGATTAATCTGCGACGTTCTTCGACAAGGCGGCTGAAGCTGCTGACGAGTTCGGGATTGGCTTCGAGAATCGGCTTTAAGCAGAGATTATTAATTTCCAGAACTTCGGTTTCCTCTTCGGCAATGGCGGTCGCGGTTCGGGGCGCGCCGGTCAGAAGTCCCATTTCGCCGAAAAAATCGCCTTCCCGCAGAGTGGTTAAAACTCTGGTTTTGCCTTCTTCGTTTATTCGGGTTTTGACCAGACCGCGATGAATGACGAACATCGAATGTCCTTCCGCGCCTTGCCGGACAATGGCTTCGCCAGGCGCGAAAACCTGAACGCTGCTTGCTTCGGCGAGCTTTCTGGTTTCGTCGTCCGAGAGCGGCGCGAAAATCGAAACTTTGCTCAGGCGTTCAAAAATATCGCCGCCGGTCTCGACAAAGACGTTTTCCTGCGGCTTGGTTTCGACGTGAATCGTTCTGGTCGGATAATAAAATTCGATTTTCTCGCGCTGGAACGCATACCATATTCGCTCGCGGAGAAGCGCGTCGGTTTCGTTATGCTTTGAATAATCTTCGAGCCAGTATTTTATTTCCCAATCGATGCCGCTGTCGCCGAAATTTTTTATACGGACAATCGGGCGGAGTTTCTGCGAAACATTTTCCGCGCGGCGGGCGACATCGCGGATAATTTTCGTCGTTTGCGCCGGAGAATTAGCGTAAAGCGTGTTGAAATTGACAAGCCGCGCGTTGAGATTGCCGCGCGGCGCGACTTCGATGACTTCGTTGCCCAAAACCGAATTGCTGATAACGAGTAATTTGTTTTGAAACGTGCGGATTTTAACGCCGCGCCACGAAATATTTTCGATGACGCCTGAGCCTTTTGTGTTAATGGTTACGACATCGCCGATTTGAAACGGCTGGTCGGCTTGAATGGCTAAACCGGCGAAAAGATTTCCCAGTGTATCCTGCAGGGCGAAGCCGAGAACGACGGCGATAATGGTCGAGCCGGTAAAAATCGGCGTCAGCTTTTCGTAAGCGGTCGAATACTGCGATTGCAGAATGACGAAAAAAGCGGCAACGAAAATGATAATCGAGACGACGTTTCTTAAAAGATTTGAAACTTCGCGCTGACCGACGCGGAAAAAAGTATTAAAGGCGAGATAATTTATAAAACGGACGACGGCGATGACCAATGTCATCCAGAGAACGATTTTTATAATGCTAAAAAGGTTGGCGAACAAATTGACGGCGGTGTTGCCCATCTGTTCGTCGTTTCTGCCGAAAAAACTCGCGACGTATTTTTGTATCGTCAGCTCGATAAACGGGAAAAGTATCAAGAGAAGCGTAACCGCTCCGGCGACGGCGAGAAAAACGACAAACCTTTTTCGCAGATTGGAAGAATCCATAAAAATTAATTCGGCTTAAAATCAGAAAATATCGACAATCGTCTTGCCAATCAGCAAAATCGAGAGCAGCGAAAGCGTGACGGCGATAAACCACGCCAGGCAGTTATACAGAAACGAATTGCGGTAATCGCCCATAATCTCGCGGTTCGACGACAGCAAAACAATGGCAACCAGAATAACCGGAAGCAGCAGACCGTTGATAAACTGCGTGAACAGCAGCAGTTTGATTTGCGGAATGCCGGGAATAAGGGCGACGATTGCGCCGATTAATATCAGGGATGTGAAAATGCCGAGAAAAATCGGCGCTTCACGAAACGAATGCGACAAGCCTTTTTCAAATCCCAGCGCTTCGCTGACCGAATAAGCCGTCGCCAGCGGCAGAACGCCCATCGCCAGCATCGCCGCGCCGAACAGACCGACGCCGAACAAATATTTGGCGTATTCTCCGGCGACGGGCGCGAGCGCTTCGGCGGCTGTGGCGGCGGAATTTATTTCGGTAATGCCTTGTTTATTCAAAGTTGCGGCGGTCGATATAACAATGAAAGCGGCAATCAAACAGGCGAACAGCGTCCCGACAATCGCGTCGGCGCGCACCAAAGGATAATCTTCCTTCGTCATTCCTTTTTCGACAACCGACGACTGCACATAAACCTGCATAAACGGCGTAACGGTCGTGCCGATAAGCGCCATTACGGTGAACAGATACGGCATATCAAATTGAAAGCTCGGCTTGACGGTTTCGGCGGCGACTACAGACCAATCGGGCTTTGCCAGAATCGCCGCCGCGATATAACAGAAAAAAACCAGCGACATCGCCAGAAAAACCTGCTCGACGCGCTTCTGCGTTCCGCGAACGACGAGCCACCAGATTAAAAAACCAACGACCGGAATCGTAATATAACGCGAGATGCCGAAAAGCTCGGACGCCTGCGCGATGCCGACGAATTCGGAAATGATAACGCCGGTGTTTGCAATAAGAAGTGCGCCCATCACCAGCGCCGTCCAGCGCACGCCGAACTGCTCGCGAATTAAATCCGCCAAGCCTTGTCCGGTTACGACGCCCATTCGCACGCACATTTCCTGCGCGACGATTAAACTGACGGTCATCGGCAGAAATGCCCAGAGCAAACTGTAGCCATAGCTCGCGCCGACGGTCGAATAAGTCGCGATGCCGCTCGCGTCGTTTCCGGCGTTGGCGGCGATTATTCCGGGACCTAAAACGGCGAGATACGCGAAAAATTTATAATCGGACAAACTCCGGCGAAGGCGCGCGGGCAAGCGCCTTAAATTCAAGCCGAGTTTTCGCGGAGAAAGTCCTGAAAAATTCATTTTTAACGGTTGTCGGCGGACAGAAGTTTGAATATAACGCGATTGGCGGTTAGATAAAAGTTTGTAAAGGCGGAAATATTAAAATACGTGATTGTTGCAATTTCAAATTTTCGGTCTTACACTTAAACCATTGATTTACACACAGTTTAACATCTCCGTTAAAAACTTTGAGGACAGGAAAATCTTATGACACACAATCTTTTTAATACCAGACAAACATTCAAAACGGGCGACGGCGCGGACGGAGCGTTTTATTCGCTGCCGCAGCTGGAGCGCGAAGGCGTGGCGAAAATTTCGCGTCTGCCGGTATGTATCCGCATCGTTTTGGAATCGGTTTTGAGAAATTTCGACGAGAAAAAAGTGCGGGAAAAAGACGTGCGCAATCTCGCTAACTGGAGCGCGTCGGGCGAGCGGTCGGAAGAAGTTCCGTTCACGGTCGCGCGCGTGATTTTGCAGGATTTTACAGGCGTTCCGCTGCTCGTCGATTTAGCGGCGATGCGCTCGACGGTCGCGCGAATGGGAAAAGATACGAGCCTGATTGAACCGCTCGTTCCTGTCGATTTGGTGATTGACCACTCGGTTCAGGTCGATTACGCGGGCAGCGAAGCGGCGTATCAGAAAAATATGGAGATGGAATTTAAGCGCAACGAGCAGCGCTACAAATTTCTCAAATGGGGAACGCAGGCGTTCAGCGGCTTTTCCGTCGTGCCGCCGGGAATCGGAATCGTCCATCAGGTCAATCTCGAATATCTGGCGAAAGGCGTTTTCGAGCGCGACGGAGTTTATTTTCCCGATACTTTGGTCGGCACGGATTCGCACACAACGATGATAAACGGCTTGGGAATCGTCGGCTGGGGCGTCGGCGGAATCGAAGCCGAAGCCGCGATGCTCGGACAGCCGGTTTATATTTTAACGCCCGATGTCGTCGGCGTTCACCTCTCCGGCGAATTGCCGCAGGGCGCGACGGCGACGGATTTGGTTTTGCGCGTAACCGAAATGCTTCGGAAGGCGAAAGTCGTCGGTAAATTCGTCGAGTTCTTCGGCGAAGGCGCGTCTAGTCTGCACGCGACAGATAGAGCGACGATTGCGAATATGGCTCCCGAATACGGCGCGACGATGGGATTTTTCGGCGTTGACGAAAAAACGCTCGATTATTTCCGCGCAACCGGACGCGACGACGCGCAGATCGAAACGATTCGCAATTACTACACGGCGCAGGAAATGTTCGGCATTCCGCAAATGGGCGAAGTCGAATACACGAACGTCATAGAATTAAATCTCGCGACGATTACGCCCGCGGTTGCCGGACCGAAGCGCCCGCAGGACAGAATCGAGCTTTCAAATCTGGACGACCGATTTAACGAGCTTTTTTCACAATCGATTGCCAGCGGCGGCTACGGCAAGCCGTCCGAAGAATTACAGCAGCGCTTTATGGTTACGATGGGCGCGAAATCGGCGGGAACGGTTGCCGGCGGCGGCGGTCAAAATCCGAATTCCGTTCCGCTGCCCGTGCAGAATCTTCCGGTGCAGGGCGATTTAGTCAGCACGAAAAACACGAACATTTCGACCGAAGTCGAAATGATGAACAATCGCCCGACGCCCGACCGCGTTGATATGTCGGACGAGGACACGCCGATAATACATACTTCAATCGGACACGGCGACGTTTTGATTGCGGCGATTACGAGCTGCACGAACACCTCGAATCCGTCGGTGATGCTGGCGGCGGGAATCGTTGCGAAAAAGGCGGTTGAAAGAGGAATGAAAGTTCCCGATTACGTGAAAACTTCGCTCGCGCCCGGCTCGCGCGTCGTTACCGAATATCTGGAGAAAACCGGCTTGCAGACTTATTTAAATCAAATCGGCTTTAACCTCGTCGGCTACGGCTGCACGACGTGTATCGGCAATTCGGGACCGCTCGACGCCGGAATCGAAGAAGGCGTTGTCGAAAACGATTTAATCGCCGCGTCGGTGTTGTCGGGCAACCGCAATTTTGAAGCGCGCGTTCATCAGAACATCAAAGCGAATTTCCTGATGTCGCCGCCGCTGGTGGTCGCCTACGCGCTTGCCGGAACGGTTATCAAAGACGTTTATCTCGAACCGCTCGGCAAAGATAAAGACGGCGGCGACGTATTTCTGAAAGACATCTGGGCGACGCTCGACGAAGTTAAGGAAGTTTTAGAAGCGGCGTTCGACCCGGCGACCTATAAACGTCTCTACAGCGATTTCGCCGAACAGAATCCGCTCTGGAACGACGTGCCTTCGACGACGGGCAGCGTCTACGAATGGGACACCGATTCGACATACATTCAGGAGCCGCCGTATTTTGAAGATTTCACGATGAACACCGGCGAATTTTGCGACATTCGCGGCGCTCGCGCTCTGGCGGTCTTCGGCGATTCGGTTACGACCGACCACATTTCCCCGGCAGGTTCAATCAAACCGAGTTCGCCCGCCGGACTTTATTTGCAGGAAAACGGCGTCGCGCCCGAGAACTTTAATTCATACGGTTCAAGGCGCGGCAACGACCGCGTGATGGTGCGCGGAACATTCGCCAACGTCCGCATCAAAAATCAGATGGTCGCGCCCAAAGAAGGCGGCTTTACCTGTTTTCAACCTGAAGGCGGCGAGATGAGCATCTACGACGCGGCGATGAAATATGCCGAATCCGACACTCCGCTCGTCATCTTTGCCGGTCAGGAATACGGCACGGGAAGCTCAAGGGATTGGGCGGCGAAAGGAACGAAGCTGATGGGCGTTAAAGCCGTCATCGCCGAATCGTTCGAGCGCATACACCGCTCGAATCTCGTCGGAATGGGCGTTCTTCCATTGCAGTTCAAAGAAGGTGATTCGGCTCAGTCGTTAAAATTCGACGGCACGGAAACATTCGATTTAACCGGACTTGAAAACGTCCAAATCAAACCGCTTCAGGAAGCGACTCTGCACATCACGCGCGCCGACGGCACAACGCGAGACGTTCAGTTAATCCTGCGCATCGACACGCCTGTCGAAGTCGAATACTACCAGCACGGCGGCATTCTGCCGTTCGTTCTGCGCCAATTGATAAACCAGTAGAGAAACGGAAAACGGAAAATGAAAGCAGGTTCTTAATTTTCCGTTTTCCATTAACATTATGGCTTTACCACTCAAAAAACACGTTTATAGTCTTGAAGAATACGCCGAGCTTGAAAAGGCTTCCGAAGAACGGCTCGAATATTTCGAGGGCGACATCTGGAGTATGGCGGGCGCGTCGCCGACGCACGAGCAGCTTGTCGTAAATGTTTCCGCCGAGCTTAGAAATAATCTGCGCGGGCGCGGCTGTCGCGTGTTCGGCTCGAACCTGCGCGTCGATGTTCCGGTCTACAAACCGTATCGCTACCCTGACGTAACCGCCTTATGCGAGCCGCCGGTTTATGAAGATTTTCACGGCTTGCAGGTTTTAACCAATCCGTCGCTGATTGTCGAGATTCTGTCCACTTCGACCGAAAGTTTTGATTTGACCGACAAGTTCACTTATTACAAGTCAATCGAAAGTTTCACCGAATATCTCTTAATTTCACAGGAACGTCCGCGCGTCGTGCTGTTCACCAGACAGGACGCGCGGACGTGGCTGCACCGCGAATATAATTCTTTGGACGAAACGGTTTATCTCGGCTCGCTCGACTGCCGTCTAAGTCTTTCCGAAATATATCTCGACATCGAATTTCCCGAACCCGAACGCCCGCGCTTTCCGTTTAAACCCGAAGATTTTCGCTGAAACCGCCGAACCTCAAAATTTCCCGCTTCCGTATAGACATCAAAGAAGAAAAAAACGTCTCTTTAAAAAGAAAGATTCGGGATAAAAACTTTCGTCTTCAGTCCCGAATCTTTGAATCTTTGATATTAAATCCGTGCGGCTACAAATTCGGCGCGGCTTCGAGTTCCATAAATCTCACGGGAACGGCGCCGTTGACGCGTTCTCTTTCCTTTTTCAATTCATACCATTTGCCGCAGTCGGCGCAGTGATAAAACTTTGATACGTCGGTGGTCTGTGAATCGAATTCAAGTTCGTTGTCGCAATGCCAACAGTTCATAATACCGCTTCCTCCGAAATTTGTTTGAAGTCATTCTAGCATTAAAACCCGCCAATCGCCAAACTTTTTTTCGACCCGTTTCAGATCCGTCGAACATAAATAAAAAAGACCGGACTTTTAATCCGGTCTTAATCCTTAAAGTTTCGGTTTCCCGAAGATTAGTAACCGCGTCGGCGGTTATTGCTGCCGCGCGCGTAGCCCTGTAGAAACGCGCGGCGGTAAACGTTGCGGTAAGCGTCTTTGTTGCCGTAACGATTGCTGTAGCCGCTCGTCCCTTTTTTATAAAGGTTCGAGCTTTGCGGATTTTTGTATCGACCCTGACGGGCGTCGTCTTGTCCCTGCTGCAAACCTTCCCGGTAGCCGTTTTCCTGAGCCTGACGAAAAACGTTGTTGCCGTAGCTGTTGTTAGTGTTGCGCAGCTCGTCACGGTCTTCGCGCCGCTCCCGACGATTTTCGCGCCTGTCCTCGCGCCGCTCCTGCCGGTCTTCCCGGCGTTCCCGGCGGTCGTCTCTGTTTTGATACTGAGCGTTCGCCGTAACGCCCGACAGCATCAAAACTCCGAGACCGAGCGATAAAACCAACGTCGTATTTTTAATTTTTCGTGTATATTTTTTCACATTCATAACTGCATCACCTCGCGCCTGTTTCAGCAATCACCGTGCCGCGAGCCGATTCCCGAAACGACCGTATCTTTTCCGGTCAATCCGGTTTCAGCTTCATAATGTCAGACCCCAAAATGTCTGTCCCGCGACGCAATGCGTTGAATAATCGACAGATTACCGAACCATTTTTCTCGCCGGGCGCGATGTTTTAACTTTCCTTTGAATTGCCGTAACATATTCTCGCTCTACAGTGATTAAACCCGGAACAATCCATTATGAATTTTGAAACTTTGGCGGCGGGATTTTAGAATTTGTTCGATAAAACAAAAAATAGACGGGCGAGGACAAACCGTCGCCACTGCGAGTTGAAACGCGCCTTCCAAATCGCCTCGCTAGACATTCAAACACTAATTCGATAAATTCAAGTTTGCTCTTTTAGACGAACAAACGCGCTGAGATGGCGTAATCGGTAGCCGCGCTGGTCTTAGAAGCCAGTGCCGTAAGGCGTGCGAGTTCGAGTCTCGCTCTCAGCACCAGAAAATCAAATTGTAGTTTATAAAATTAAATGAATACAGAACTAATCGACGTATCGCCGACCAGAAAGGAAATTAAAATCGAAATAGAACCGCAGGCGGTTAAACAGGCTTACGATAAAGTCAGCCGCAAATACGCGCAGGGCGCGCAGGTCGCGGGCTTTCGCAAAGGAAACGCGCCGCTCGACGTTGTGCGGATGCGCTATAAAGAAGAAATCCGCTCGGAAACTTTGCAGGAAATAGTCGCCGAAAAAGTTACCGAAGCGATTCGGGAACACGACTTGACGCCGCTCGTCCAGCCGGAACTTCATCTTGACGACCACGAAAATCTTAAATTAAACGGCTCGCAGCCGGTTACGCTCCACGCGCATATCGAAGTAATGCCGGAAATTCCGACGCCCGAATACAAAGGCTTGGAAGCCGTGCGGCGCGTCAAACCGGCGGACGACGCCGAGCTGGATAAATTTATCGAAGCGAGGAGACAGGAGCAATCGTCTCTGATTCCGGTCGAAGGACGCAAATCGGAAGACGGCGACACGCTGATTGTCGATTTGGAAGGCGCGTTTGAAGGCGACGAGAACGAAGAACCGATAAAAGCCGACGATTTGGAGATAACTTTGGGCGACGCGAACATCGAGAAATCCTTTACCGAAAATCTCGCGGGCGTCGGGACGGATGAAGAAAAAGAATTTACCGTCGTCTATCCCGAAGATTTTTCATCCGCGGCGCTGGCGGGCAAAACCGTTCATTATAAAGCGAAAATTAAATCCATCGGCAAAATGGAACTGCCCGAAGCCGACGACGAATGGGCGCGAAGTTTGGGCGAAGACTTTGAATCGATGGGAGATTTGCGCGAAAAGCTGCGTAAAGATATGGAAATCCACTCGAAAGGCAGCGCCGACGCCGCCATTCAAAACGAGTTAATCGCCAAGCTGATAGAAAAACACGCGTTTGAAGTTCCGAACGCGCTTATCGAAAACCAGGCGCGCAATTTATTAAACAACTTCGCGCAGGATATGCAGCAGCGCGGCGTCGACATTAACAAGGTCGAGCAGGAATTCGTCCGAATGGCGTATGAACAAATGCGCGGTCAAGCCGAGCGAGACGTGCGCGGCGCGATGTTATTGGAAAGAGTCGCGGAACTCGAAAACATTGACGTAACCGGCGATGAAGTCAGCGAAGAAATTAACCGAATCGCCCAGTATTACCGCACGACGCCGGATGAAATCCGCCAGTCTTTGAGTCAGCAGGGCGGAGAAGAAAACGTCGCCAACAGTCTGCGAACGCGCAAAGCCGTCGAAGCGTTAGTGGCGAACGCGAAGGTTACGGATGGCGAATGGATTGACGAAAATCAAGCCGCGCTACAGGCGCAAGCCGCCGAATCCGCGCAGGACGATTCGGAATCAACCCGCGAAGTTTCGGAAGAACCGGCAAAAGAAAAGAAACCGCGGGCGGCAAAGAAAACATCCGAAGCAGGGGACGAGAAAAAACCGAAAGAAACAAAGAAAAAAGCCGAAAAACAAAGCAAAGAGGCTTAGTGCGCGGCTTCGGTTAAATAATTCTTTTTAACGTGTATTGGTTTGGCAAACGAGAAGATAAGTTGTAGAATCTGAATTCGTCGGCAACAGCCGTTTGTTTCAACAACTTATCTTCTTTTGGTTAATGTAGTTCTTAAACGAAAAGCTCCCGATTCGGAGCTTTGTAAAAAGAGAGAAAAAATTATGTTAGTTCCTATGGTTGTCGAACAAACGTCGCGCGGCGAGCGCGCCTTCGACATATTTTCACGACTCTTAAAAGACAGTATCATCTTTATCGGCACGCCGATTGACGACCAAATCGCCAATCTTATCGTCGCACAGTTATTATTTCTCGAAGCCGAAGACCCGGAACGCGATATTAACCTTTATATCAACTCGCCGGGCGGTTCGATTACGGCGGGAATGGCGATTTACGACACGATGCAGTTTATCAAAAACGACGTAACGACAATCTGCGTCGGGCAGTGCGCTTCGATGGGCGCGCTGCTTTTAACGGCGGGCGCGAAGGGAAAACGCTTCGCTCTGCCGCACGCCCGCGTCCTGATTCACCAGCCTTCGGGCGGCGCGCAGGGACAGGAAACCGACGTGCGAATTATGGCGCAGGAAATTTTGAGAATGCGCGAAATGACTTCGCGCATCATCGCCCAGCACAGTGGGCAAGCCTACGAACAAGTCGAACTGGACGTTGAACGCGACCGCATTATGTCGGCGATTCAAGCAAAAGAATACGGCTTGATTGACGAAGTTATCGAACACCGTGAGAAGTAGTTTGTGGAGTTTATAGAGTTCGTAGAGTTTATAGAGCAGAAGGAGTAAAAGACAACACTTTGCTCTATAAACTCTTAAATTCCGCTAATTCTATAAACTCTATAAACCCTACGAACTCTATAAACTCCTTATGATAAGAAGACCGGAAGAAATCCTTCGCTGTTCGTTTTGCGGGAAATCGCAGAACGAAGTCAAAAAACTCATCGCCGGACCGAGCGTTTATATCTGTAATGAATGCATCGACATCTGCAACGAGATAATCAACGACGACGAGCAGGCGGAAGCGGCGACGGTGCGCTCGGCGCTGCCGAAACCGCAGGAGATAAGCGCCTTTCTCGACGAATACGTTATCGGTCAGGACGAAACGAAAAAGCGTCTTTCGGTCGCCGTCTATCAGCATTACAAGCGCATCGAGATGATGAAGCATCGTCAGGATGTCGAGCTTCAGAAATCGAATATTCTTCTTATCGGTCCGACCGGAACGGGGAAAACTCTGCTCGCTCAGACAATGGCGCGGATTTTAAGCGTGCCGTTCTGCATAGTTGACGCGACGACTTTGACCGAAGCCGGTTACGTCGGCGAAGATGTCGAAAACATCATTCTCAGGCTTCTCCAATCCGCCGGAAACGACGTTGAAAAAGCGCAGCACGGCATTATCTACATCGATGAAATCGACAAAATCTGCCGCAAGGACGACAATCCGTCAATCACACGCGACGTATCGGGCGAAGGCGTTCAACAGGCATTATTAAAAATTCTCGAAGGCACGATTGCCAACATTCCGACCGGCGGCGGGCGAAAGCATCCGCAGCAGGAATTTATGCCCGTCGATACGACCAACATTTTATTTATCTGCGGCGGCGCGTTTATCGGTTTAGACCGCGTGGTCGAAAAGCGTTTCCGCAACAAATCGCTCGGCTTTCAGGCGGAAATCAAATCGAGCAAAGAGCGGCAAGAAGACGCAATCGACAAACTTGAGCCGGAAGATTTGATTCACTACGGCTTAATTCCCGAATTCGTCGGCAGACTTCCCGTGCTGGCGACACTGCACGAACTCGACGTTGCCGCGCTCGTTCAAATTCTGACCGAGCCGAAAAACTCGCTTATCAAACAGTATCAGCGCAAATTCGAGTTCGACAATGTTCGTCTGAAATTCACCGACGACGCCATCAAAGCCATCGCCAATCAAGCCTTCGAGCGAAAAGTCGGCGCGCGCGGGCTGATGATGATATTGGAAGAAATCCTTTTACAGCCGATGTATGTTCTGCCGTCGCAGAAGAAGGTCAAAGAATTAGTGATTACCAAAGATATGGTCGAGCGCAAAACTCCGCCGCTCGAAGTCGTCAGAGATGTCGAAGAAGCGGCGTAGGATTTTTCTTTGTTTGGAAAAGGCGTCGGGAAATGTTTCCCGACGCCTTTTCCTTTTTGGCAGGATTCAGCTTCAAAAATTAACTTTGCCGGCGAAACAGTGTTCGAGCTGGATTTATTAATACCGATACCGAATTCGGATATGTTAAATCGCCTACCGCTTTTTATAAAAAACTGCTTCAAAACTAGCCTAAGCCCGCTCAAATGTTCTAAAATTAAAATATCGAAACTAACGAACGTTTACCTGACTGCAAAATCAAATTAGACGACGGAATTACCAATATAATATGCAAGAATTTTCAGACCAGATGCCCGCCGATATTACGCGTTACCCGATGGTTCCCATCCGCGACGTGGTGATTTTTCCCTTTACGAAGGTCGCCTTTAAAATCGGTCGTCCAAGCTCGGTTAAAGCTCTCGAACAGGTAATGCTGGGCGAGCGCAACATTTTTCTCGCCACGCAGCACGACGCGACGATTGACGAGCCGAACCCCGAACAGATTTATAAAGTCGGAACTCTCGGCAGAATTCTTCAGGCGCAGAAACAGGACAACGGGCAGATAAAAGTCGTCGTCGAAGGACGCGAGCGCGGAATGGCGGTGCGCTACGAGCAGGACGACGAAGGCATTTTCACGGCGCTCGTCCGCAAAGTCGCATCGGTTGACGAATCCGGCTACAGAACCGACGGACTGCTGCAAAAAATTCACACGCTCGTCGAACAATTCCTTCGCGCGTCGCCCGACGCTTATACCGATGCGCTGCACGCTTCACTGCGCGGAATTTCCGCCGCGCAGATTGCCGACGCGATGAGTTCGCATTTGAGAATCGCGGTTGACGAAAAACAGCAATTACTCGAAACTTTTTCCGTTCCCGAACGACTTCAGAAGCTGATTGAGGTTCTCGAAGTCGAAATCGACAAAAAGCAGCTCGACCGTTCCGTCCACTCGCGCACGAAAAAGCAGATGGACAAACACCAGCGCGAATATTATCTCAACGAGCAGATGAAGGCGATTCATAAAGAACTGGGGCGCAAGGACGATAAAGCCGAGCTTGACGAATTAAAGAAGAAAATCGAAGAATCGGGAATGACGGATGAAGCCCGCGAAAAGGCGATGACGGAATTTTCGCGCCTTGAAGCGATGCCGCCGATGTCAGCCGAAACGACGGTTTCGCGCACGTATCTCGATTGGCTCGTAAATGTTCCGTGGACGGAAGAAAGCGAAGAAATCAACGATTTATCCGAAGCCGAACGCGTGTTGAGCGAAGACCATTACGGGCTTGAAAAAATCAAGGAACGCATTCTGGAGTATCTCGCCGTTCGCCAACTAGTCAAAAATCCGAAGGGAACGATTTTATGTTTCGTCGGCGCGCCCGGCGTTGGAAAAACGTCGCTCGGCAAATCGATCGCCGCCGCGACGGGCAGAAAATTCGTCCGTTTGTCTTTGGGCGGCGTTCACGACGAAGCCGAAATTCGCGGGCATCGCCGCACGTATATCGGTGCGCTGCCCGGACAAATCGTCCAGTTAATGAAACGCGCCGGAACGATAAATCCGGTAATTCTCCTCGATGAAGTCGATAAACTCGGCAAGGATTTTCGCGGCGACCCAAGCGCGGCGCTGCTCGAGGTTTTAGACCCGGAACAAAACGACACGTTCCGCGACCATTATCTCGATGTTGATTACGATTTGTCGCAAGTGTTTTTCATCGCGACGGCGAACGTCCTGCATACGATTCCGCCCGCGCTTCAAGACCGTTTGGAAATTTTGAATCTTTCCGGTTATACCGAGCGCGAAAAAGCGGAAATCGCCAAACGTCATCTTATTCCGAAACAAGCCGAAGGCAATGGTTTAGAAGTTGAAAAAGTAAAATTTACCGACGACGGCGTTCTGGAAGTAATTCGCCATTACACGCGCGAAGCCGGCGTAAGAAACCTGGAACGCGAAATCAGTTCGTGCCTTAGAAAAATCGCCAGAAAATTCGTCGCGGCGAATAAATCCGAAGAATTCAAAGAAGTTATCGACGCCGAAAAAGTCCGTGAATTATTGGGAACGATTCGTTTCCGCAAACAGGACATCGCTCGCAAATCCGAAGTCGGTCTGGTCAACGGTCTGGCGTGGACGGAAGTTGGCGGCGAAGTTCTGCAGGTCGAAGCGACGTTGGTTAAAGGACGCGGCGCGGTTAAATTAACCGGCAAGCTCGGCGAAGTGATGCAGGAATCGGCTTATGCCGCGCTGACCTGCATCAAAACCCGCGCCGAAAGCATCGGCATCGACTCGAAGGATTTTCACAAAAAAGATTTGCACATACACGTTCCCGAAGGCGCGATTCCGAAAGACGGACCGAGCGCGGGAATTACATTGGCGACGGCGATGGTTTCGGCTTTGACCGGACGCCGCGCTCATCATAACGTCGCGATGACCGGCGAAATCACACTGCTCGGCAAAGTTCTGCCCATCGGCGGTCTCAAGGAAAAACTGCTGGCGGCGCATCGCTTGGGCTTGAAAACGATTATCGTATCCAAAGACAACGAAAAGGATTTGGCGGACGTGCCGGAAGAAGTGCGCAACGATTTGACCGTTCACGCGGTTGAGACGATTGACGAGGTTTTGAAATTCGCGCTCGAAGACGAAAAAAGCGACGACGCCATTGAAACCGCGCACATCTGGTCAACCGACGCGCCGACAAGCGAAATTTCGGTGTCCAACGAATAAAACCAGTTTCAGTAAAAAATAAAAAGTCGCGAATAAGTATTATTTATTCGCGACTTTTTATTTTCGCCCTGATTGCGGCGTGGTGCTTTGCTCTTTGCCCGCCCGAATTGTTAAAATAATCGTTTCGGCTGAAGGCTGAATTTTTATCTGTAAAACACCAATGAGCATAAAACAAATCACGGTTCGCGGGGCGCGCCAGCATAATTTGAAAAATATTAACGTCGATATTCCGCGCGATAAATTTACGGTTATCACGGGTTTGAGCGGTTCGGGCAAGTCGTCGCTGGCTTTCGATACGATTTACGCCGAAGGTCAGCGCCGTTACGTCGAATCGCTGTCGGCGTATGCCAGACAATTTCTTGACCAACTCGAAAAACCTGATGTCGATTCGGTCGAAGGTTTGTCGCCCGCTATTTCGATTGAGCAGAAAACCGTTTCACGTTCTCCGCGTTCGACTGTCGGCACGGTTACGGAAATTTACGATTATCTGCGCCTGCTGTTTTCTTCAATCGGTCAGCCGCATTGCCACCAGTGCGGCGCGGAAATTACAAAGCAATCGGTCGAGCAGATTGTCGCCAATATTCTGAATCTGCCCGAAGGCGAGCGCGTGATGATTCTCGCGCCCATCGTTCGCGGGCGCAAAGGCGAATTTAAAAAGGAACTGGAAAAGATTGCCAAAGATTTTACGCGCGCCCGAATCGACGGCGAGATGCGCCAGTTGGACGAAGAAATAAAGCTCGACAAGCGCAAAAATCATACGATTGAAATCGTCGTCGATAGGCTTTTAATTAAAGAAGGCATAAAAGACAGATTGACTGAATCGGTCAAAACCGCTTTGAAACTGACTGACGGCGCGGTGCTGGTTTCGCACGTTGACGGCGCGGAAAAACTTTATTCGGAGAAAATGGCGTGCGTCAACTGCGGCATAAACATCGCGCCGCTCGAACCGCGTTCTTTTTCGTTTAACTCGGCTTACGGCGCGTGTAAATCGTGCCAGGGTTTGGGAATCGTAATGCAGATTGACGCGAACAAAATTCTGCCCGACCAGAGCGCTGCGGTTAATAAAATTAAATTTTTAAACGACACGGACAAAGCGGGCGGCAAGTTTCTGCATTCGGCTTTGATTGCGATTATCGAAAAATTCGGTGGCGACGCGGATAAGCTCGTATCGCCCGACGAAGAAGAAAATAAAGCGAAAAGCAAAAAGACGAAAGTTAAAGACAACGATTTATTAAACACGCCTTTTGCCGATTTGTCGGCTGAAATTAAAGACGCATTTTGGACGGGAACGAAAAAGCGTCTTACTTTTCGGCAGGGAACTTATAAATACGAAGCCGATTGGAAAGGCGCGGTTCGAGCGATGAACGAGCGAATGGAGACACCGCCGTCCGAGAAAATAAAGCTCGCGCTCGAAGAATTGGTTTCGCCCGCGCCGTGTCCGGTTTGTGAAGGGAAACGGCTTCAGCCGGAAAGTCTGGCGGTCAAAGTCGGCGGCTTGGGAATCGACGATTATGTTAGTTTTCCGATTGAAGACGCGTTAAAAAACTTCGGCGAAATCAAATTAAATCCGCGTGAAGAAAAAATCGCCGGACTCGTTCTGCGTGAAATAAACGACCGTTTGAGATTTCTAAATCAAGTCGGTTTGGGTTATATAACTCTGGACAGAGCGTCACAAACTTTATCGGGCGGCGAAGGTCAGCGCATTCGTTTGGCGACGCAAATCGGCTCGCAGCTGCGCGGCGTTTTGTATGTTCTCGATGAACCGTCAATCGGTCTGCATCCGCGAGATAATCAAAAACTTATCGGGACACTCCAGAATTTACGGGATTTGGGAAACACGGTTTTAGTTGTCGAACACGACGAGGAAACAATCGAGCAAGCCGATTTCGTTGTTGATTTAGGACCGCTCGCCGGAACGCACGGCGGCGAAATTATCGCCACCGGAACGCCCGAAGACATCAAAAAAAATCCCGAATCGATAACCGGACAATATCTTTCCGGCAAATTGAAAATCGGTATTCCAGACGTGCGCCGTCTGCCGAACGGCAAACGAATAATTGTTAAAGGCGCGCGCGCTCACAATTTAAAGAACATCGACGCCGAATTTCCGCTCGGACTTCTTACCGTCGTAACGGGCGTTTCCGGTTCAGGCAAATCTACATTGGTTGACGATATTCTGTATCCGGCGCTGGCGCGGTTCGTTAATAAATCTTCGTTGGAGACGCTCGAACACGATTCGATTGAAGGCTTGGAGTTCGTCGATAAAATCATCGAAATCGACCAGACGCCGATTGGCAGAACGCCGCGCTCGAATCCGGCGACTTACACCGGACTTTTCACGCCGATACGCGAGCTTTACGCGATGCTGCCCGAATCCAGAGAACGCGGCTACAAAGCCGGAAGATTTTCGTTTAACGTCAAAGGCGGACGCTGCGAAGCGTGCGACGGCGACGGAATGAAGCGTATCGAAATGAATTTTCTGCCCGACGTGTATGTTTTGTGCGATGTCTGTCGCGGCGCGAGATACAACCGCGAAACCTTGTCGGTTAAATACAAAGGTTTGTCGATTGCAAATTTATTGGATACGACAATCGAGGACGCGCTGCCGATTCTCGAAAATATTCCGCAAATAAAGCAGAAACTTTCCACCTTGCTCGATGTCGGTTTGGGTTATATAAAAATCGGACAAAGCTCGACGACGCTTTCGGGCGGCGAAGCGCAGCGCATTAAATTGGCTAAAGAATTATCAAAGCGCGCGACGGGAAAAACGATTTACATTTTAGACGAGCCGACGACCGGCTTGCATTTCGCCGACGTTCACAAACTGCTCGACGTTCTGCAAAGACTTGTCGATACGGGAAACACGGTCATCGTCATCGAACACAATTTAGACGTGATAAAATCAGCCGATTATATAATTGATTTAGGACCAGAAGGCGGAATCGGCGGCGGCAGAATCGTGGCGAAAGGAACGCCCGAAGAAGTCGCTAAAGTTAAAAAATCTTATACGGGACAGGCTTTGAAAGGATTGCTCAGCTAAACTTGAATCAATAAAATTGAGCGGTTATAAATTCAATTTTTCTGGATTTATAACCGCTCAATTTTTGTTTAGATTTATTTAATCGCACGAATCATTTCTTTAACGGCGTTATCAAGTCCGACGAAAATCGAGCGCGAGATGATGCTGTGTCCGATGTTGAATTCGCTGATTTCGGAAACAGCGGCGAGCGCGTGGATATTTCTTATTGTCAAGCCGTGTCCGGCGGCGACGACCAAGCCGAATTCTCCGGCGAAAGCCGCCGCGTCGTCGATTCGCTTTATTTCCTGCGCCGCACGCAGCGCGCCTTCGCCGTGAGCAGCGCGCGAGCTTAACGTCAATTCGGCGTATTCGGCGGTGCAGATTTCGATTTGCTGCGCGCCCGCGTTGTGCGCCGCTTCGATTTGGCGTTTGTCCGGGTCGATGAAGATGCTGGCGAAAATTCCGGCGTCGCGCAGGCGTTCGACCGCCGCCTTTATCGTCTGGAAATTGCCGTCAACGTTTAAGCCGCCTTCGGTTGTTATTTCATTCGGGTTTTCGGGAACGAGCGAAACGGCTTCGGGTTTGATTTCGCCCGCTATTCGCATCATCGCTTCGGTCGCCGCCAGTTCGACATTTAAATACGTCGTAACGACGGAGCGCAAAATTCTAATGTCTTCGTCCTGAATATGTCTTCTGTCCTGCCGCAGGTGAACGGTGATGCCGTCCGCGCCCGCCTGTTCGCAAGTCATCGCGGCAGCGACGAGATTCGGCTCGATAGTTCGGCGCGCCTGGCGAATTGTGGCAACGTGGTCGATATTGACGTTAAGTTTGGCAGTCATAAATTAAATCTACCACAAAGGAATTTTAGCCGCGAATTACACAAATAACACGAATTAAGAAGCAAAAAACAATTCGTGCTGTTTGTGTAATTCGCGGCTAGTTTCTTCTGTTTTCGACAGGTTTTGATTGTTTATCATAAACGCCGCGCTTTGCACTTTTGCGGATTTGCAGCAGTTCGTTGAACATTCGGCGCGTGTCGCGCACCGCGCTGACCTTCGAGCCTTCGACGTTGTTCCAGCGAACTGGAATTTCTTTCAGACGCAAGCCGCGGTATTTGGCGACAAACAGGAATTCGACATCGAAGCCGAAGCGGTTGATTGCCAGCACATCTAAAAGCGGACGGAATTTGCTCATTTTGAAGGCTTTGAATCCGCATTGCGTGTCGGAGAAAGACAGCCCGGACATTTTGCGTATCATCAGGTTTATCAACCGTCCGCCCTGTTCGCGCTGCCACGGCTGGTGCGTTCCGATAAGCGAGCGGTCGAGCGCGCGCGAGCCGAAAGTTACGTCGTATTTGCCCGCCTGAATCGGCGCGACGAGCTTTTCGAGTTCGGAAATCGGCGTTGACAAATCGGCGTCGGAAAAAAGCGCAATCTCGCCGGTCGCTTTCTGCAGACCTTTTCTGACGGCGTAACCTTTGCCGCGATTTTTATCGTAGCCGAGAATTTTCGTGTGCAGGTGAGCAAATTCGGCGTGAACGCGCTCGGCGACTTCGACGGTCGCGTCGGTCGAGCCGTCGTCAACGACAATCAGCTCGGCGGAAGGAATTTTTTCATCTATGTAAAGAAGAATCTGCCGGAGCGACTCGGCTATGCGGGCTTCTTCGTTGTATGCCGGAATGATTATGGAAAGAGACGTATTCAACATAAATCGTTTATGGTAATGCGTCGGCGGTTAATTGTAAATCCGGCAGGCGCGCCGACGGGCGGTTTTTATTATAAACACCGGCGGATTCAAACCTCGAATATGGTATATTTTTATACAGGAAATTAAAGCAATGAAAAAAAGTTTCAGCATCATCGCGGTCGTAATAATTTTCGCGGGCGCTCTTATCGGCGGACTTTTCGGCAGACTTCCCGTTAAAACTTCGGCTGACACGGCGGTTACGGCGGAGAAAATAACCGCCGATTACAGCGAGGCGCTCGATGTCGTCGGTAAAAACTACGTCGGGCAGATAGACCACGAAAAGGTTTCCGAAAGCTCGATTCAGGGAATGCTCTGGACGCTCGACCCGCATTCGTCGTTTTTCACGCGCGACGAGTTTCGCAAACTTCAGGAAGACCAGGCTTCACAGTTTTACGGCATCGGCGTTTCGATTTTGCAGCACCGCGACGGCGTCTACGTTCAGTCGATTATTCCCGGAACGCCTGCCGATAAAGCCGGTTTGCGCTACGGCGACCGCTTTGTCGAGGTTACGGGCAAAGACGCCCGCGAATGGACGAGCGCCGAGGTTTCAAAGAACGTGCGCGGCGAACGCGGAACGCCGGTTAATTTAAAGGTCGAGCGTCCGGGAACGGATAAACCGCTCGAATTCAACATCGTGCGCGGCGGCGTTCCGCTGCCTTCGATTCGCAATTATTTTATGCTCCGCGACGCGGTTGGATACGTCGGCTTAAACGGTGGATTTCAGGAGACGACCGCCGAAGAACTCGACCAGGCAATTGCCGATTTGACGAAACAGGGAATGAAAAGTCTGGTTCTCGACCTGCGCAATAATCCCGGCGGGCTTCTGCCGCAGGCGATTGAAGTGGTCAGCCGTTTCGTTCCGGCGGGACAAACCGTCGTGTCGGTTAAAGGTCGCTCCTCGCGCTACGCCAATTCGCAGGAACTTCGCACGACGGGCAGCAATCCGCACGAATTTCCGCTCGTTGTATTGATAAACGGCGGCTCGGCTTCGGCTTCGGAAATCGTCGCCGGCGCGCTTCAGGATTACAATCGCGCCCTGATTATCGGCAGCGACAGCTTCGGCAAAGGTCTGGTGCAGAGAGTTTTCCCGTCGCCCTACGGCACTGGTCTGACTCTGACGACAGCGCGTTATTACACGCCGTTCGGACGTTCTTTGCAGAGAGATTACTCGAACGGTTCGATTTACGAATACTACACGCATCACTCGGAAGACGGCGAGGACGACCCGGACGCCGCAAATCAAAATGACAAGCCGAAACCGGCGGGAAGTCCCGTAACGACGGCGGGCGGGCGCGTTTTATACGGCGGGCGCGGCATCGAACCCGATTTGAAAGTTCCGGCGCTCGCTTTTACGCCCCTGCGCTCGCGCATCAACGAAGCGGCGTTTTTCTTTGTCAGACAGCTTGTCGCCGGGCAGATAAAAGGTCTCGAATCTTATAAAGTCGAAAAGCAGAATTACAACCCGAACGTCGCGCCGAACGATTTTCAAATGAACGATAAACTGCTCGAAGCGTTTCGCGCCTTTACGATTAAAGACAACCGCAACGGGCTGACGGCTGAAAACATCAACAGCCAGCTCGATTACGCCAAAATGCGCCTGCGCGAGGAAATCGCGACGGCGAATAATTCGACCGAAGCCGGACAGCAGGTTTTACTCGAAACCGACCCGCAGGTTCTCAAGGCGATTGAGTCGATTGCCGCCGCCGGGAAATTGACCGGAACTTACACGGCGAATAAATAAGAAATAATTGCCGGGAACTCAAGGAGGCGCGGCATTTGCGGCGCTTCCTCTGCCGTTCGGGAAGTTCGGCAGACGAAATTTTTTACGTGTCTGTATATCGGAAGCCGTATCAAAATTTATTCTTCGAAACACGAAGGTTAAAAACCTTGCAATTTATTGCAAGAATTTATTACGGCTTTCTTTTTCCAGCACTTTAAAATCTTAAAAAGAATCCTTATCGAATTTATTCGCCGTTTTCGAACCTACCTACTTCCA
>JBBPXZ010000091.1:0-8051 GCA_038200355.1 Pyrinomonadales bacterium
AAACTAAAAAATAACGGAAGATACGCAAAAAGTTTGTTCAGGATCGGACTCGATGCGCTGCAGAACATTCTGTTCAACATCAAATTACCCGATAAACTCAAGACGTTCAATAACTTAATTGATTTACTGTCGTGTGCTTAGGGCTCATTTAGTTAATCTCCCGGTCGATTTGTGTTTATAATATACTCCCGAATTAATCGCTTGTGTGAAGTTTTTTCGATAAATTCTCTCGTTAATTTAACGAACGGCTGTTCTGATTACGGCAGGTTTTCCCGTAGATAAATTTTGACGCGGTTAAATTCTCTTTCCACCTTCCTTTCTTAAATTATTGTATTCAAATGGTTTGCCGAACTCTCACGTATCCGCCGGACGCCGAATTCGTATTTCTATTCGATAAATAAAGGGTTTTGATTGAATTTTCAAAGAACTTCCGCGAAACATTCGGAGATGCTTGAGTCTGGCTTTCGACGAAAATTTTTTGAAAACTCAGCTTTAAGCAAAATCAAACCTCTTACCGGCTTCCGTCCACGATTCGGGACGGCTGAGCGAGAGCGTTCTTTGTTCGCATTTGTCGCACACGTTTAAGATTAACAGCTTATCGGCGGCGGTTAAATCTTTTTCCAGTTCCCAGCGCGGTTTTTCCGGTGTTAAAAAGTATGCGCGGCGCGGCGTTCCGCGATTTTCCAGATTGATGCGCCGGTTCAATCTGCCGAGCCTTTGAATCATCGACGGCACGGGCGCGATTTCGCTAATTAAAATATCCGCGTCTAAATCCAGAGACATTTCCGCGACTTGCGTCGTAACGGCAATTAAACTCGCTTCTGATTTTTCTCTATCAAAACCGTCAATCATTTGCCGGTGTCTATTCTTGCGGTCTTCTTATTTGAAACGACCGTGATAAGTCTGGACAGGTAAATTTTCATTGTTTAAGAAAAAAGATTTCTTTGATTTGGATGGGATACTTACGAGGGGCAAAAAATAGATACATAAAGGCGGCGGCTCCCACTCCGCCGCCTCAGCTCAGGCAAATACGCGAAACCTGACCTTACGTGATGGTAGCAATTGTGCGAAAAGCTATTGAGTTTTTATCAGATGTGGAAATTTATTTTTCTTCATTGTTAATAATCCGCCTATTCACGCGTTTATACTTATAGATGAAGATTCTAAGGAGATAAACGTGAACATCGCCGCCAATATGCCTTTAACAGGCGACTTAGTAGATTCCGCAGAAAGCATAACCGCGCACCAGGCGATTGCCCGAAATGCGGAGCTTGAAGAACTCGCGGGTCTTTTTCGCGATTATCATAAAACTATTTTTCGCATCGCGTATCGTATTACGGGCAGCAAAAGCGACGCCGAAGACGTGCTGCAAACTATTTTCCTGCGGCTCGCTCCCGTTCGGCGCGATTTTTCGCCGAACCCGGAAGGCTATCTGCATCGCGCGGCGGTCAACGCCTCGCTCGACTTGCTCAGGCGGCGCGCGCGCGCCGGTTGGGTTTCTTTGGACGTCGTAGATTTTAATCAAAGCTCAAAGCTCCCGGTTGCGAGTCCCGAAAACGATTTTGCAGATGCGGAACTGCGCGAGCTTATCCGCCACGCGGTTGCAAAACTCGAAGGACGCGCCGCGACCACGTTCGCGCTCCGTTATTTTGAAGGCTACGACAATAATCGCATCGCACAAGTTTTAGGCACGTCGCAAATGGTCGTCGCAGTTACGCTGCATCGCGCCCGAACGCGCCTGCGCAAAGAAATCGGCAGTTATTTGGAGAAACACAATGAAGCAAAATAAACAAAATCTGGACGCTATCATAGACAATGCCGCGCGCGAAATCCGCGACGAGCAAATCGACGAATCAATCATCAATCAATCCGCGGCGCAGGTGTGGGCGCGCATCAGTCAACAAGCGGCGAGCGAAAATTTCGCGTCGACGAGCAATCTCGCGGCGGCGGAAAATTCGTCGGCAACAATTTCACATTTGGGAAATTTAAATACAATGAACGCTAACAACGCTGCCGAACAAATTAATGGATGCGCGGATTTCCAATCGCTCATTCCGGCGTATCTTGACGGGAAACTTTCAACCGCGCGCACGCTGCTCTTAAAAGACCATACAAATGAGTGCATTCCGTGTCGTCGGGTGCTGAAAGCCCAACGCGCCGACGGGACAAACGCAACGGCAAAGCCGGCGGCGGTCGGCGCTCGTCAACCCGCGCGGCAAAATGCGCCCGGACGGCGGCGCGCATATTTGAACGGATGGAACAAAACCAACGCCGCGCGCTGGAGCGTCGCCGCTGCGGTCGTTATCTGTTTCGGACTGGCGGCAATGTTCGTTTCCGAACGTCTTGACTTGTCCGGGCGCACGCTTGCGGCAACGCTTGAGAATGCGAGCGGCGCGGTTTATGTTGTTTCGGACACGGGAAGCCGCCAACTCGCGGCGGGCGAACAACTGCAAAAAGGCGAGCGCGTGCGAACGGCGAAAGACTCGAATGCTCTGCTGCGGCTTGCGGACGGTTCGACGGTCGAGATGCGCGAACGCTCCGAGTTTTCGGTCGGGGAAAACCGGCGCGGCGTAACGATTCAGCTCGAACGCGGCGACGTGATTGTTGAAGCCGCGAAACAGCATAACGGTCGTCTTTATGTTCAGACGCCCGACTCGCTCGTTTCGGTTAAAGGCACAATCTTCGCGGTCGAAAGCGGCACGAAAGGCTCGCGCGTTTCGGTCGTCGAAGGCGAAGTCGAGGTTAATCACGCGGGCAAAGATGAAATTTTGCTTCCCGGCGAACAGACGACGACGAATCGCAGTTTAGACAAAACGACCGTCCGGCAAAACGTTGCGTGGAGTCGCAACGCGGCGCGTTATGCAAATTTAGTTTCAGAGTTGGCGAAATTAAAACGCGACGTAAATCAAAGCGTCGCTCGACCCGGCGTGCGCTACTCTTCAAAATTAGTTGACCTCGTTCCTGAAAACACGGTTTTCTACGCGGCGCTGCCGAATCTGACCGAATCGCTCGCCGAATCGCAGCGCGTTATGCAGGAGCGCATCAGCCAGAATCCGGCGCTCGCCGAATGGTGGAAAGGTAAAAAGGGCGACGGCTTGAATGAACAGACAATCGCCCGCGTGCGCGAATTCGGGTCGCAGCTCGGCGATGAAATCGTTGTCAGCGCAGAGATAGATGCGAAGGGCGAGCCGAACGGCGTGCTTGTGCTTGGCGAAGTAAAGAACGCGGCAAACTTCCGCGCTTATCTCGGCGAACAACTCGCGCGCTTTGCCAAAGAGTCGAACGACGCGCCGAATGTTCGCATCGTTGACGACCCGTCGACGCCGACCGCGACGACGACAAACGCGGCGACTAACGAACAAGCGAGCGCGGGCGCGCGAACGAACGGCGCGCCCGCGAAAAAGTTTAACGCGAAATCCGAATTGTATGTCTGGATTCACAACGACATCTTCGCCGCCTCTCCGCAAATTGAGCGTCTGCGCGGACTTGCGGCGACATTAAATGCGCCGGATACGAATCGCTTCAGGGATTCGGCGTTTCATCAACGTATTAAAGATATTTACACAGACGGCGCGGGATTAGTCGTCGCCGCCGACCTCGAAAAGATTATCGCGCAGACGGTCGGCAAAGACACGACACCGGACGCGGAGCGTCATCAGGCAGGTCTTAAACAGCTTGGCGTGATGAATCTGCGCCACTTCGTCGTCGAGCAGAAGGAAGCGAACGGCAAAACTTTGAGCCGCGCCGCGCTGACGTTCAGCGAACCGCATCAAGGCATCGCGTCGTGGCTCGCCGCGCCCGCTTCGATGGGCGCGCTCGATTTCATTTCGCCGAACGCTAATGTCGCCGCCGCGTTCGTCGTCAAAAAGCCTGAATTATTAGTTGATGATTTGCTCGGATTTTTAGAAACCGTCAAGCCGGATTTGCGACGCCAAATGGAGGAAATAGAAAAGCAGCAGGGTTTCAGTATTCGCAACGATTTCGCCGCGCCGCTCGGCGGTGAATTCGCATTCGCCATCGACGGTCCGATTTTGCCGACGCCTTCGTGGAAAGTCATTCTGGAAGTTTATGACCAGCCGAAATTGCAGGCGACATTCGAGCGAGCAATCGAAAAGTTGAATCAGTTTTCCGCGTTGCACGGCAAAGGCAAACTGGTTTTGGAAAATACGACGGCGGGCGACCGCACTTTTTACTCGATAAAATCCGCCGACGCGGGACTCGAAGTGCATTACACTTATGCGAACGGTTATCTAGTCGCCGCGCCGAGCCGCGCTCTGCTCGAACAGTCGATTAAGAACCGCGCCGCGGGCAACACGCTCGTTCGTTCGTCGAGATTTATGAGCGCGCTGCCGCAGGACGGCAACACGAATTTCTCCGCCATTCTTTATCACGACCTCGCGCCGCTCATTCAACCGCTCGCCGAAAGAATGAAAAATGCGGGCGGAGAATTAGCGGAGAAAGAACGTCAGGCTCTCGGCTCGATTGACGCGAATGCGCCGCCGACTCTTGTCTATGCTTACGCAGAAGGCGACCGCATCACGCTCGCCGCGAACACTGAAGGCGGCGTATTCGGATTAAGTCCGGCGAGTCTTATCGGTCTGCCGAATTCGTTCGAGATGCAGCACATTTTAATGAACGCGATGGGCGATAAGAACGTAGAAAAGAAATAGTGAACGGAAGCAACGCAAGGTAAGCCCGCCGTTTTCTTTTGAATCAGGCGGGTCTTTTTAAGTAATTACATTAAGCCGCTTTTGCTGCTTGTTTTATTTAGAACTTTTTCCCGCTGGATTCGCGTTCTAAAAATTTATGAGTATTTCTTCGGCACTTGACCGACTTCATTTGCAGGCGAAGGAAAACCGATGGCTTTGGCTTTTTTCGATTTTTTGTCGTCTGGCTCTGGCAGCCGGATTTTTCCCTGCGGGAATGGTCAAAATTATGGGCGAGCGGTTTGCCAGCGGCTTATCCGTTAATCACCCGATGGGACATTATCTGGAAGCGTTGAGCCACACGGGTTATTACTACACCTTTATCGGCGTTGTGCAGGTAGCGGCGGCGATTATGCTGCTGATTCCGCGCACGGTAACGCTCGGCGCATTTCTCTATTTTCCTATCATACTGAACATTTGTATTCTGACGTATGCGACGCGTTTTGACGGCTCGCTTTTTACCGCGCCTTTGATGACGCTGGCTAATTTGTATCTGCTCGGCTGGAATTACGAGAAATGGAAATACATTCTCCCGTTTAATCGTATGGCAAACGACAATGACGCAGCAAAGCAGAAAAGCCTTGAAAGCTATGTTCAAACCGAAAAAAGTGCGGGCAAGCGCGCCGTCTTTTCCCGGCACCCAATACGCTCGCTTTACGCGCGTTTCCGCATTTTTTTCAAACAGCTTCTCGACGATAAATTCCCGTTAAAATTCTTTGCCGGCGTGTTTGCCGCCGTCGTTTGCGCGGCGGGCATTTCGGGGCTTTACCACATCAAGCCGCGCAACACTTTAGCGCAATGCGTGAAGCAATTTAGAAACACCAATCGAACCCAAGCCGGTGAAAATTTCTGCGATTGTATTCATAAAAACGGTGAACCGCTCGACAAATGTATGAACGAATTTTTCAGCGCGCCGGAGGATAATATTCAAACGCCGTAGAACCTTTTAATAAATAAAATGCTGCGGCTGCAAAAGTTTAATGTGCAAGGTAAATCTAAAGGTTAATCAGAAAAAGCGTTTGCTATAATGACGGGCGGGCTGACAATTCAATATGGTGAAAGCGAAATGACAAATGTCATCGAACTCGAACAACTGAGCGTGACGTTTGGAAAGCGTCCGATTCTTAAATCTTTGAGCGGCGCGTTGGGCGGGCGCGCTATCGGCTTGCTCGGACCGAACGGCGCGGGCAAGACTTCGCTCATCCACACGCTGCTCGGCTTTCATCCGCCGACTTCCGGGACAGCGCGCATCTTCGGGCAGGACATTACGACGGAGGCAAAGCAGGTGCGGGCGGCGGTCGGTTATATGCCGGAGCGCGATTCGTTTATCGCCAAGATGTCGTGCGTGCATTTTGTGCGTTTGATGGCGGAATTGTCCGGCATTCCGGCGAATCACGCGCTCGAACGGGCGCACGAAGCGCTTTTTTTCGTCGGCTTGGGCGAGGCGCGTTATCGCTCCGTAGATAGTTATTCGCTCGGTATGAAGCAGCTTGCCAAGCTCGCGCAGGCGATTGTTCACGGACCGAAACTGATAATTCTGGACGAACCGACGAACGGGCTTGACCCGCCGACGCGCAGCCGGATGATTTCGCTGATTCGGCAAATTCGAGACGGCGGACGCGCGCGCATTCTTTTGTCGTCGCATCTGCTTCGTGATGTTGAAGAATGCTGCGACGAAATTCTCGTGCTGAAAGACGGACAAATCGCCGCCAACTGCAACCTCGAAAAAGAGCGCAAGGCGAACCGTAAATTTATCGAGCTTGAGACGCGCGGCGGCAATCGCGCGGCGTTTGTCGAAGCGATTGGTAAATTAGGCTGCGAATACGCTCTGTCGGGCGAGCGGCGGATAAAATTGATTATGAATGAGACGGTTGAAATCGGCGATTTGTATCGCCTCGCGCTCGCCAACTCGGTGCAGATTCGGCGTCTCAATTTCAAGCGCGATTCGCTCGAAGACATTTTTTTGAAGGCGATGGAAAGCGGAGACGCGAGCGAGGCGATGAGCCAATCGGCGAGCAACGGGAACGCGAAAATAATCGAGAATGCAAACGCACAAGCGAACAATTCAGGAAACGGCGCGGCGGACGGGAGAATGAACGATGGCGGTTTATGAGCATTTATACGGTGCATACCAAGGCGAGTCGCAGTCGGCGTGGTCGCGCTTTTTTGTGATTCCGCGCTATGCCGTGCGCGAGGTTTTCAAGTCGAAACTGCTCGTGACGATTTTTATTTTGTGCTTTATTTATCCGCTCGTGGCGGCGATTCTGGTTTATCTGCACCACAACGCGAACGCGCTCGCGCTGCTGAAAATAAACGTCCGCGAGCTTTTGCCGATTGACGCTTCGTTCTTTTTTACTTTCGTGCAGGTGCAGTGCGCGTTCGCTTTTATTCTGACGGTTCTGGTCGCGCCGCCGCTCATCTCGCGCGATTTGTCGAACAACGCTCTGCCGCTTTATTTGTGCCGCCCGCTTTCTCGCGCCGAATATGTGTTGGGCAAAATGGCTGTCATCGTTTTCCTGCTGTCGTCGGTAACGTGGATTCCGGGCTTGCTGCTTTTCTTTTTTCAAGCGTCGCTCGCCGGATTCGCGTGGTTTTGGGCGAATTTGTGGATGATTCAGGCGATTTTTTTAGGAAGTATGGTCTGGATTATTTTGCTGTCTTTGCTCGCGCTCGCCGTGTCGTCGCTTGTCAAATGGCGTGTGGTGGCGAGCGGCGCGCTGCTTGGAATGTTCTTTGTGCCAACGGCATTTGGTGAAATTATCAATGAGCTTTTTCTGACACGTTCAGGACATTTAATCAGTCTGTGGGCAACGATGAAAAACATCTGGAGCGGGCTGTTCGGACTTTTCGTGGGACAGACCGGACAAATTCGAGGAAAAGTTACCACTCCTATTTACGATAACCAGTTTGTTGACATCGCGCTGCTCGAACCGCCGCTGTGGGTTTCTTGGCTGGTCATCGCGCTAATTTGCGCCGTCTGTGTTTGGCTGCTCGCGCGTAAAGTGCGCGCTTACGAGGTGATTAAATGACGCCGACGACAACGCCGACAACCGAATCACAATTTGCGCCCGCATCGCCTTCAACGTCAACGGCGTTGCGCGAATTTATTGTTTCACCATCCGATAAGATGATTGTGTTTGAAGACGTGTCGAAATTCTACGGCGAGATTCTCGGCGTCAATCGGGTTAATTTGCAAATCGCGCTGGGCATTACGAGTCTCGTCGGTCCGAATGGTTCGGGCAAAACGACGCTGATGAATTTGATGACCGGACTGCTCAAGCCGACGCAGGGGCGCATCGGTGTTCTCGGCACATCGCCCGACGCGCCCGAGGCGATTTTTCAAAA
>JBBPXZ010000092.1:0-76374 GCA_038200355.1 Pyrinomonadales bacterium
AGGAAGCAAGGTCGGTTTTTACGCTTATCAATTCGGCATCTCCGCCGATTTTACAGCGCCGGGCGATTACGACGGCGACGGCAAATTCGACCTCGCCGTTCAGCGCGTCGGCGCGAATCCGACCGACCAGGCGCTTTTTTATATCTTAAACAGCTCGAACGGCTCGGTGCAGATTGCATACTGGGGAATCAGCAAAGATATTGTCGTTCCGGGCGACTATGACGGCGACGGCAAAACCGACGTTGCCGTGGTTCGCGAAGGCGCGACTGCAAACGACAATCTCAACTGGTATATCCTGTCGAGCAAAAGCGGCAATACGTCTTATCTCGCCCATAATTTCGGGTTAAGCGGCGTCGATTACACCGTCCAGAACGACTACGACGGCGACGGAAAAACCGATGTTGCCGTCTGGCGCGACACGACCGGAACTTTTTATATCTTAAACAGCGGCAGCGGAACGGTCAGCATCGTCAGATGGGGACAAAGAAGCGATTTACCGATTGCCGCGCACGATACGCACTAAGTATTATTCAACGATTGAACAAAAAAGGTTGAAGGCTCGATTCGGGCTTTCAGCCTTTTTGTTTATTCGTCCGCCTGTAGTAATTTATTAATATTCGATGTTAAATTCGCTCCGTATAATTACCGAAACGTTTCCCCGTAAAAAAATCGTCGTCGTCGGCGATTTGGTCGCCGACCAGTTTCTGCACGGCACAATCGCCCGCGTCTCGCGTGAAGCGCCGGTGTTTATCCTGCGCCACGACGAAACCGAAACTCTGCCGGGCGGTGCGGCAAACGCCGCCGTCAACGTCGCCGCTCTCGGCGGAAAAGCCGTTTTAATCGGCGTCGCCGGCAAAGACGCGAACGGCGCGGTGCTGCTCGCGAAATTGAACGAATTAAATGTCGTCTGCGATTCGGTAATTTCTGCGGGAAACTTTCAGACGACGACAAAGGTGCGCGTTCTCGCCGGTCAGCATTATGCTCCGCGCCAGCAGGTAATCCGCATCGATTATGAAAATCAGGCGACAATCGACGCCGCGCTTCAGGAAAGCATTGAAAAAAATCTCATCGCCGCCGCCGAAAATGCCGACGCGATTATTATTTCCGATTACAATTACGGCGCGGCAAAAAAGCGAACGGCAAATCTAGCCGCCGCGCTCGCTAAAAATAAAAATATTCCGCTGCTGGTCGATTCACGTTTTAATTTGCGGGGTTTCGCAAACGCGACGACCGCCACGCCGAATCAGGAAGAAGTCGAACAGATTTTAGGCGAAAATTTTACCGAAGCCGACTGCATACAGCTGCGCGAAAATCTCGGTTTTGAAGCGCTTCTGATTACACGCGGCAGCAAGGGAATGCTTTTGATTGAAAAAAACAAGATTCCCCGGCAATTTGAAGCCGTCGGCGCGAAAGAACCGCTCGACGTAACCGGCGCGGGCGATACGGTTATCGCCGCCTACGCGCTCGGTTTGGCTTCCGGTTTGAGTTTCGCGGACGCCGCAAACCTGGCAAATCACGCGGGCGGAATCGTCGTAATGAAAAAAGGCACGGCGTCGGTCAATGCCGAAGAACTGCTCGCGTCTCTGACAAAAAACCGAAACGCGGAACACAAAACGCATTCGATTCAATAACTCTACAAACTCTATGAGCCGTTCAAATCTTTCACGCAAATTCTGCAAATAATAGTTCAATAACTCTACAAACTCTATGAACTCTACGAACTCTGCAAACTCTGCGAACTATTCCGCACCGATTCTGGACAGACCGCGATTAGTCGAACAAATAAAAATCGAGCGGCTTGAAAATAAAAAAATCGTTCTGGCAAACGGCTGTTTCGACCTTTTTCACGTCGGACACATTCGCTATCTGGCGGGTGCGAAGGAGTTGGGAGATTGTTTGATTGTCGGCGTCAATTCCGACGCGCAGACGCGGAAATTAAAGGGAGCGAATCGCCCGTTTATGCCCGAAGCGGAGCGCGCCGAAATAATTGCCGCGCTGCGCGTCGTCGATTATGTTACGATTTTCGATGAACCGACGGTCGAAGAATTACTGCGTGCCGCGCGTCCCGATTTTCACGCCAAAGGCACGGATTATACAATCGATTCAGTTCCCGAAAGAGAAATCGTCCGCGAATTCGGCGGACAAACGGCGATTGTCGGCGACCCGAAAAACCATTCTTCAACCGATTTCATTAAAACAGTCGGCGGCAAACAGCAAGTTTAATTACAAATTACGATTTACGAATGTCAGAGCTGTTTTCTTTAATTCGTAATTCGTAATTTCGTAAGTCGTAATTCAAATAAATGTGGAATTCCCGCACGAAAATTGATTTGATAATCGAGGTTTGGGAAAAACTCGATTGCGAATCGGTTGGCGCTAAAGAAATCGAAGCAATCGAAACGGTTATTCGCGAGCAGTTAGGCGAAGGCGCGACCGAATTGCCGATGAAGCTGGCGCGGCTTTTAGCGGACGAAGGCGCGGAGCTGCGCCACGCGGAAATCCTCGAACTCGACGCGCGGCGGCGGCTCGAATCGCCTTATGACGCGATGTTTCGCAACATTTTAAAGTTCACGGACTTTAAACAAACTCTCGCTTCGATTCGCCAAATCGAAAATATCCGCAGAAAATTCGCTCTCGAAAAAGACCGCGAAGGCTTGCGTGCCGTTCGTGAAGTCGCTCTCAAAGGCAAACGTCGGGCGCAGATGATTTCCAAAAACGAAAAAGTCGCACCGGAGAAACGCGCCGAAAAAGAAGAAATCGCCGAATGGTTCACCATTTGGCTGCAAAGCCCGGAGATTTTTGAAAACTGGATTGTTATGCGGCAGAAATCGCCGGATTTCATCGCCGGATTCGGAAAGACCGATTCTTAAAAAATCACTTTCTAACCGTCAGAAAATCTTCGAGACGCGTTACTTCATTTTCCCTTTTCTGCGTTTCCGAAGAATTAACGGGCGCGTGAGATTCGACCGGAAGCTCGACGGTTATTATCGTTCCGTCGTTTTCGCGACTGCGGACGTTTATCGTGCCGTGGTGGTCGCGGATGATTTGATAGACAATCGACAACCCCAAACCCGTGCCGCCCGTGGTCGATTCGGAAAACGGCTCGAAAAGCTGTTCGACCTGCGCGGGCGACATCCCGCAGCCGCTGTCTTCAAATAAGATACGGATACGCCCGCCTGCGGTTTCTTCGAGTTTGATTTTCAACGCGCCGCCGTCCGGCATTGCCAGAATCGAATTGCGCGCCAGATTCCAGAAAATTTGCTTCAACTGCGTCGGGTCGGCGGAAATCATAACCGGCGTGTCCGGCAAATCTGTTTCGAGCCGGTGATTTTCCTTAATATCCGGGCTGTGTTTGAGCAGCATAAACGTATCGCTGACCGCTTCTCTGACATCTATTTCCGAAAAATTGCTGACGCGCGGGCGCGCATACGTTAGAAAATTCGTAATGATTTTGTTAAGGCGGTCGGATTCGCGCAAAATTATTTCCATTAAAGAAGCGTGCGACGATTCGGGCGGCGTCGCCTGCTGTAAAACCTGAATCGCGCCGCGCATCGCGCCCAAAGGATTGCGGATTTCGTGCGCGAGTCCGGCGGCGACGCGTCCGACGGCGGCGAGACGGTCTTTGCGGCGCACGTTTTCTTCCATCGAGCGAATCTCGGTCAAATCCTGAAAAGTCAAAATCAAGCCGTTTTTCTCGCCCGTTTCGCTGACGAGCGGCGAAATGGCGTAACCGACGCGCACCACAAAACCGTCGGGCGTCAAAACGTCGGTTTCAAAACGCGGCGGATTGTCTCCCGTGTCGGTCGCGTCGAGCGAATCGGCAATCGGCAGATGAATATTGCCAAAGAGCGAAAAAATCGATTTGCCGCGCATCTCGGCGGCGCGACAACCTGTAATCTCGGCGGCGGCGGCGTTAAACGTGTAAATATTTCCGTCGAGGTCGGTCGTAATCAAGCCGGAGCGAATCGATTCGACGATTCTTTCGTGCAGCGCGCGCAGGTTTGCCAGTGTTTTTGTCGTTTCCTTTAACTGCTCGCCCGAAGCGCGGCGGTCGGAAAGGCGCGAAGCGAGCAAGCCGACAACGAGAAAAGCAACCGCGTGAAAGCCGACAATCTGAACGATTTTGGAAGTTTCCGGCACACTGCCGAACGAATAAATAAAAGAAGAAGCCGACGAAACCGCCAGAGCCGTGAACAGCAGAACGCACAGCGACGCCATAAAAAGCGTTTCGCGTCCATTTAAAAAAACGCTCGAAACGCTGATTAAGACGATAAAAAGCGTGATATACGGCGACGTTAAATCGCCGGTTCGCCAAACGAGCCACGTAATAAGAAGCGCGTCGAGGAAAAACTGCACGCGAATCTGCCACGCGAGATTTTTGCTCAGCCGAACGACGAAAAAATAAACAATCGTCAGCCCGACGGCAATCAAAAACACCAGAAACAGCCCTTGCGGAAAATTCTCAAACGACAATTTCAACTGCCCGCTCTGCCAAAACCAGGTAGCGACGAGCAGAAGGAAAATCGCCAGCAGCCGCCCGATAATCAAAGTTTGAATTCTCTGCGTCAGACTCGCGTCGGTTGTAAATAAATTTTTATCCATTGAACAATTGCGATTGAACATTTATCATTTGAATGTTCCGAAAGATATTTGCCCGAATATAAATAATAAATGGAAAACGAATTTGACGAACGTCCGTGGGGAAGCTACACGGTCTTGGACGAAGGCGACGGCTTCAAGATAAAACGAATCGAAGTTTTGCCCGAAAAACGCCTCAGCTACCAAAAACACCGCCATCGTTCCGAACATTGGTTCGTCGTCCGCGGCACAGCTAAAGTAACATTAAACGGCGCGGAAATTCTAGTCAAAACCGGCAAAGCCATCGACATCGCGGTCGGCGACGCGCACCGCGTCGAAAACCCGGACAGCAAAGAATTATTAATTTTCGTGGAGACGCAGACCGGCGATTATTTCGGCGAAGACGACATTATCAGAATGGAAGACGATTTCGGGCGAGACATCCACGAATAGTTTTTAAAGTTTTAATCGTTCGGCGAGCAAATTCTTCTTGCGGCTTTCAGTAAATCTCCGGCAATTAAATCGGGCGTTTCCTTCAGCTTTTCAATTTCCCCAGTTCCGTAGCCGGTCAAAACGAGCGCGGTTTTCGTTCCGGCGTTAAAACCCGTTTCAACGTCGAGCGCTTTGTCGCCGATTGTCCACGAATTTTCCAAATCAATCGAAAAATCCCGCATCGCCTGTCGAATCATTCCGATTTTCGGCTTGCGGCAGTCGCAATTTTCATCAGGCGCGTGCGGGCAAAAATAAATCGCGTCGAGTTCGGCGTCTTGCGCGGCTAATTCGGAAATTAACTTTTCGTGGATTCGGCGTAAATCGTTTTCAGTGAAATATTTGCGCCCGATTCCCGATTGATTGGTGATTAAAACGGCGAGAAAATCGTTTTCGTTCAAAAGCCGAACCGCTTCCGCCGCGAACGGGAAAAGTTTTAATTGTTCGGGACGCACCAGGTAATTAACTTCTTCAATCAAAGTGCCATCGCGGTCGATAAATACTGCTGATTTTTTCACTTCGGCAAAACGGGTTTGAAGATTGCTTCGAGCTGGCGTTCTATTTTGTCTAATCGTTGGGTTATTTGACGTTCAAAGCTGTCGAGTCTTTTTTCCAAGCCGTCGATTCGATTGTCCACTCGTTTTATTTCCGACAAAAGAGCGTCGAATTTCACATCGAATCTTTTTTCCAGTTGCTCCAGAAATCGCTCGGTCGAGCGTTGATTAAGCCAGGACGCGCCGAAAATAGCTAAAACCAGCGTAACGAGAGCGATGATAATTGTGGTGTTGGCGTCCATATATTAGTTTGATATTTTATCACAAATCATCGAAACGGCTTTAACAAAAACTTCTTCCGCCGAAATTCGCGTCATACAGCGATGGTCAATCGGGCAGTCGCGCAGCATACACGGCGAGCATTCGACGTTGCGGCGCACGATTCGAGCATTCCACGGCTTCGTCGTCAGCGGGTTTGTCGGACCGAAAATCACTACGGTTTTCGTTCCCAGAGCGGCGGCGACGTGCGCCGGTCCGGTGTCGTTCGAGACGAGCAAATCGCAGAGACTTAAAATCGCCGTCGCCTCGCTCAAATCGGTTTTTCCCGTTAAAATAACCGGCTTTAATTTTGATTTTTCCGCAGTCTCGATTGATACATTCAACTCATTCGGCGCGCCGATAAGAATTACGTTTGCCTTTAATTCGGTTTGTATTTTATCGTTTAATTCGGCATAACTTTCCGCTTGCCAGCGTTTAGCGCGTGAATTGGTCGAACCCGGACAAAAAGCGACAATCTTTTTTGTCAAATCGACGCCGTTTGCTTCCAGAATTTTTCGCGCCTGTGATTTTCTTTCGTTCGAGACGATTAAGTCAAATCGCGGCTCGCTTTCTAAAACTGATTTCGTGCCGAAAAAATCGTTTTCGACTTCGGCAATCAAATTCAGATAATAAAAAACTTCGTGTTTCGTGTTTTTCCAGACGGGAATTTTTACGGCGTCGGTAAGCAGAAAACTTCTCGCGTCTTTAGCGTAGCCGAATCTTTTTTTGACGTTTCCGAGCTTGGCGGCGAGCGCCGATTCAAAGGAATTGGGCAAAAGAATTGCTAAATCAAACGCTTTGTTTTGCAGAGTCTTCGCCTGAGCAAGAACGGTTTTGAAAGCCGATTTTTCCGGCTCGAAAGTTAGAATTTCGTCGATAAAATCGGCGTCCTCGAAAATTCCCTTCGCCCAGAGACGCGTGTGCAGCGTGATTTCAGATTCGGGAAAAACGCGCCGCAGCTCGCGCAGAGCGGGAATCGTCATCACGGCGTCGCCGACCCAATTTGTTCCGCGCACGACTATTTTCATTCAGGTGAAATGAACTGCAAAACCTTTGAATTCGGCAAGCGACAAATTATTTATTGAAGAAATTTCTTCTTTGCGAACTTTGCGCCTTTGCGGGAAACCTTCTTTAATTTAGAAGAATTTATCCCGCGAAGGCGCAAAGTTCGCAAAGTTAAAGCAGTCGATTTATGATTTATTTTATGTGATTTGGACGAGTTTATTTTCCTGAATCAAAGACTTGGCGCCTTCGCCTTCGCTTCGCAAAATTTCGACTTCCCTGACGAATTCTTCGACAATATCCGCGCCCGAAACTCTGCGCATCGGGACGCCGTTTTTGAAAATCATTCCGACGTTGCGCCCGAACGTTATGCCGAGCTGTGAATCGTGCGCTTCGCCCGGACCGTTGACGGCACAGCCCATAATCGACAGATGCAGCGGTTCTTCGACGTGCGCCAACCTTCGCTCGACTTCGGTTACGATTTCGACGAAATTATCAATATCCAATCGCCCGCACGTCGGACACGCGACAACCGTAACGCCGCGTTTTCTCAATTCCAGACTTTTCAATATTTCCCAACCGACGCGCACTTCTTCGTGCGGTTCAGCCGCGAGACTGACGCGAATCGTGTCGCCGATGCCTTCGTGCAGTAAAATTCCGAGACCGATTGCCGATTTTATCGTGCCGCCGAAAGCTGTTCCCGCTTCAGTTACGCCGAGATGAAACGGGTAATCGACCATCGTGGACATAAGGCGATACGCTTCGACCATTCGATTTACGTCCGACGCTTTCAATGAAATTATCGTATCGGTAAAGCCCAAATCTTCCAAAATTCTGACGTGCCGCATACCCGATTCGACAATCGCTTCGGGCGTCGCCGTGCCGTATTTTTTTAAAAGGTCTTTTTCGAGCGACCCGCCGTTGACGCCGATTCTGATTGGAACTTTCTGTGCTTCGGCGGCGCGCACCACTTCCCTAACTCTGTCAATCGAGCCGATGTTTCCCGGATTAAGCCGCAATTTATCGATTCCGGCGTCGAGCGCCATTAAAGCTAATTTGTAATGAAAATGAATATCGGCGACAAGCGGCGCGTCGGTGCGCTTGCGGATTTCTTTCAAAGCAATCGCCGCGTCTTTGTCGGGAACGGCGACGCGCACGATTTCACAACCGGCGGCGACCATTTCTTCGATTTGGCGAATCGTTCCGTCAACGTCCGTCGTGTCGGTTTTCGTCATCGACTGGACGGCAACCGGCGCGCCGCCGCCGACTTGAATGTTGCGAACCATTACCGCTTTTGTGTTTCTTCTCATAAAAATAAATAGTTTATAGAGTTTGTAGAGTAAAGAGTTCATAGAGTTAAAGGAATTTCTTTTACTCTGCGAACTCCATAAACTCTATAAACTCTATGAACTACCGAAAGAATCTCGAAACGTCGTTGAATATCGTGAAAACCATCAGCAATAAAATCGCCGCCAAACCGACCATTTGAATTTTTTCCTTAACCGCCATCGAAAGCGTCAAGCCGAACAGCGCGAGAAAACCTTCGATTGCCAGCATCATAATCTGCCCGCCGTCGAGCATCGGAATCGGCAGCAGATTAAAGACGCCGAGGTTTAAGCTGATTAAGCCTAAGATAAACAAAAGACCTTCAAAACCGGCGCTGTTGGCAATCTGCGTGATGATTTGAACGATGCCGATTGGACCGGAAAAGGTTTCGCCCGCCGAGCGCTCGCCTTTCGAGACTTGCCCGAACGCTTTGCCGGTCATTCGCAAAATTTCCATATTCGAGTTCCACGCGAAAGCGGCGGCTTGCGCGACGCCAACTTTTTCCCGCGCGCCGAATTGATTGCTGAATTGGACGCCGATGACCGGCGGCTTTCCGTCTTCAATTTTGGCGTTGGCGACGATTTCTTTGGCTTCGCCGTTGCGGTTGACCGTCAATTTAATCGGATTCGCGCCGTTTTCAATAATTTTCTGGCGCGCTTCGGTGCGGTTTCTGACCGGCGCGCCGTTAAAGGAAACGATTAAATCGCCTTTCTGCAAACCGGCGGAAGCGGCGGGCATTCCGTCCTGCACAAGTTCGACGACGACCGGCTCGACATCGCCTTCCGGCTCTAAATCGAGACTGCCGAGATTGTTGCCGTTGTCTGTAAATTTTGTCGGTTCGACAGTCAGCGGAATTCTTTGCCCGGCGCGCTCGACGACAATCGGAATTTCCTTCTCCGGCGCGAGCATCGAATCGTTTTGAATGCGCTGCCACGTCGGATTTTCCACGCCGTCGAAAACGACAATTCTATCGCCGACTTTAATTCCCGCTCTTTCCGCCGCGCCGCCCGCTTTGACCGAAGCGGTAATCGGTGAAGGCGCTGCCGGAACGCCGTTTATCAGCGCGAGCGCGAACGGAATCGCCAGCGCCAGCATAATATTCATAAACGGTCCGCCGACCATCACCAGAAATTTCTGCCAGCGCGGACGCAGCTCGTAAAGCTCCGATTCGGGAACGGCTTCGCCTTGATTGTCCGCGCCTTCGAGCGTGCCGCTTCCTTCGTCGCCGTAAAGTTTGACATACGCGCCCAAAGGAATCGCGCTGATTCTGTAATCGGTATGTCCGACCTTAAAGCCCCAGATTCTTGGTCCCAAACCGAAAAACGAATAAGCGTCAACGCGCATTCCCAATAATTTGGCGACAGCGAAATGTCCGAATTCGTGAATATTGATGGCGATTCCGAGAACGAAAACGACCGCTAAAATTCCGATTAAAATTGTCATTGTTTGAATTTCTCTCTTAGGTTAATCAATTTTCTTAGAGTGCCGGCAATAACTCTAAGTTGCAATCTAAAGTGTAAAACCGCCTTTTGACAAACGCAAATATTACGGCAGCAAATCGGCGATTTTGATTGAAGCGTCGGGCGCGGCGAGCGGAGCAATTGCACCAGTTTCGGTAACAATCTGAATTTCCGTATAAATATAACCGAGTTTTTTATCTTTAATCGGGCGGCGGTAGACTTCCAGACATCGATTTTTCAAATTCAAAATCCAGAACTCCTGAATTTTATTTTTGGCGTAAAGCGTCGCTTTTTTCGTCTGGTCATAACGCAGAGTCGAATCGGAAACTTCGACGACCAGCACAGCGGTTTTCGGATGCGATTGAGCAAAATCCTTGATTTTACCTTTGACAACCGCCACGTCCGGTTCGGGTTCGGTCAATTCATTGAGATTCATCGGAAGCTGGCTATCGACGACATAGCCTTCGGCAAAAATACTTCTCATAACATCGACAACTAACCGGACGGATGTCGCGTGCAAAGATTTCATTGGTGTCATTTCGATGATTTCTCCTTCGATAAGCTCGACTTTCCTGCCGTCGAAAAAGCCGAGTTCCGCCATTTTGTAATACTGCTCGCGTGTCCATAAATGAACCTTGACACCTTCGTTTTCAAATTCGCTCGCCGGAGTTTCGTAAGCGAACGGCGCGGCTGGCGTTTGGATTCCGGTATTCGTCTGCTGCATAATTTCACCTCAATTCGCCGAAGCGGTCTTTTTCAGATTTTCCAATTTTATTACAGCCTCTCCGCGCGCCCAAACGTCGGTTTCGAGAACCGTCTGCAAGCTCGAAATCGCTTCGGGCGCGTGCGCGTTCATCACGCTTTCAATGATTTTCGGAATATCGGAGAGGCGAATTTTATCGTCGAGAAATGCCTGAACCGCGACTTCGTTGGCGGCGTTCATCGCGGCGGGAAGCGTTCCGCCGGTTTTTAAGGCTTTATACGCGAGCGCGAGACACGGAAATTTGTCGAAATCCGGTTCTTCAAAATTAAGGCGCGAGAGTTTCGCCAAATCGAGCGGCGCGAGTTCTGAAGGTTTTCTGTCGGGAAAAGTCAGCGCGTATTGAATCGCGTGGCGCATATCGGTCGCGCCGAGTTGGGCGATTAGCGAGCCGTCAACCAGTTCGATTAACGAGTGAACAATCGATTCGGGATGGACGATGACGGAGATTTCATCAGCCGAAAAATCGAACAGCCAGCGCGCTTCGATAACCTCAAGTCCTTTGTTCATCAAAGTTGCCGAATCGATTGTGATTTTCTCGCCCATTTTCCATTTCGGATGATTCAAGGCTTCGGCGCGCGTCGCGTTTTCGATTTCGGTTTTCGATTTAGCGCGGAAAGGTCCGCCGGAAGCCGTTAAAATCAAACGCTTTACTTCGCTTCGTTTTTCTCCGCGCAGGCATTGATGAATCGCGTTGTGTTCGGAATCGACGGGCAGAATTTCAGCTTTGTTTTCACGCGCCGTTTTCGTCATCAATTCGCCCGCCATCACAAGCGTTTCCTTGTTGGCAAGCGCGACGGTTTTTCCCGCTTCCAAAGCTCTCAAAGTCGGCACGAAACCAACCGCGCCGACGGTTGCCGAGACGACGATTTCGGCTTCGTCGTGCGTCGAGACGGCAATCAAACCCGTTTCGCCCGTTAAAATTTTCGGCGCTTCGGTATTCGTTTTGTGAAGTTCGCGCAGAAGATTTTCGGCGCAGATTTCGTTTTCGACGGCGGCAATTTCGGGCTTAAACGCGGCAATTTGTCCGGCTAACTTTTCGACGTTTTTCCCCGCGCCGAGCGCGACGACTCGAAATTCCCGCAGAAAATCGACGACCTTGAGCGTGTTGCAGCCGATTGAGCCGGTCGAGCCTAAAATTGAAATTGCCTTCATATAACTGTAGTAACGGCGTCGTCCGGCGTTGCGGAACGTAAATTTTTCGCGGTTATTCTAAATGCCGGTTCGGTTTAATTATTGACGTAATAAACTCGTAAATCGCGCTCGCCGGTAATCAGCCATTTGCCGTCGATTCGGCTGAAAGTCAATTGCTGCCGCACTTTGCCGGACGAATTACTTGTATCGCCTTCAAAATTCCATTCCTTATCAAAGAGCGCCGTCGCTTGCTCGCCCGATTCGTCCGGCGTAACCTCCAGGTTTGATATGTCGATATTCACGTTGTTGTAAATGCCGAAGGCGCGGTCTTTATCGGCTCGCACGCGCGCGCGGCTGACTCGCCCGCTTCTGTAATAATCGACCGTTTCGGCATACTGGCTCAATTGCCCGCCGATGTCGAGATTTTCCGTCGCGTTTTTCCACTCGTCAACGGCGTCTTTTATATCGTCGGCGATTGCGCCGGCTTGCCGCTCGTCGGGCGTCGGTTTCGGCGCGGCGGTCGGCGTCGGCGTCGGCGAATTTTCGGCGAGATTGGCGTTCGCGTTTTGATTTGCCGTCTGAACATTCGCGGAATTCATATTGACCGAACGATTTGCCGGAGCTTTATTGACGTTGGCGACGATTTCCGGTTTCTGATTTCTAAAATAAAGCATCGCGCCGACGCCCGCGATGCCGAGAAACAAAAGCGTTCCCAAAATGGTCAGAGCGACGACCGAGCCGGTTTTCGTTTTTCTCGCTTCCGGCTGCATCGCCGCGACGGGCGATTCGACATACTGCCGGTTTTGCGCGGGCGCGCTTTCAACCGGCGCGGTTTGGTGAACCGGCGGATTTTGTTCGACCGGAACGCGAATCGGCTCGACGCGGCGAATCGACGGCACGGTTTTATCGCCGGTCGTTACAACGGTTTTCTCGTCGGCAAGCTCCGCCTGCGGCGTCTGCGGCGCGAAAACTTCGCCGAGCGGCGCTCCGTCCTTGAGACAGTATTTCAGCAAATCGTCCGTGTATGTCGTCTGGCACTGCGGGCAGTATTTCATAAAGTTCAGCGTCTCCGAATTGTTTTAACAATAATAAACGCAAAGGTGTAAATAGTAAATATTCGTAACCGACAGTTTCTAACGGCGATTGATTTTTCCGGCGATTAAATCGGCAGCCATTTTTCCCGACAGCAGAACCAGCGGAATGCCGCCGCCCGGATGCGTCGCGCCGCCCGCGAAATAAAGGTTTTCGATGCCGCGCGCTTTGTTCGGCGGGCGCAGAAAAGCAGAAAAGATTCCGTTCGACGAAACGCCGTAAATCGAGCCGCGATTGGCGTTATACTTTCGCTCGAAATCTTCGGGCGTGATAACTTGCTCGACTTCGATATTATTTTCCAAATCTTTCAAACCGAAATTTTCAAGTTTTTCGATTATCAAATCGCGGTAATTTTTCGCTTCCGTCCGCCAGCTCGTTTTCTCGCTCGTATAAGGCGCATTGACTAAAATAAAAAGATTTTCGCAGTTTTCAGGCGCCTGCGTGTTGTCGGTTCGCGTAGTCGCGCAAACGTAGATGGTCGGATTCGCGGACGGTCGCTTTTCCTTAAAGATTGAATCGAATTCGGCTTTGTAATCGTCGGAGAAAAAAATATTGTGATGCGCCAGATTCGGAAATCGTTTTTTGACGCCGAGAAGAATAACGAAACCGCTGCACGACGGCTCGATTTTATCGAGCTTTTTGTCGGAGAAACTTTTTCGCTTTTTCGCGTCAACCAAATTACGGTAAGTTTCAATCGCGTCGGCGTTCGAGACGACAAAATCGCTTTTCAAAACTTCGCCGTTTTTTAAACGAACGCCGACGGCTTTTCCCTGCTCGATTTCGATTTTTTCAACCGCGCGATTCGTCTCGATTTCGACACCCGATTCTTTGGCTAGCTTTTCCAGCGCCAGCGGAATTCGATACATTCCGCCTTTGACATACCACGCGCCCAAGCCGAATTCGACATACGGAACGAGCGCGAAGGTCGCCGGAGTTTGGTAGGGCGACGAACCGTTATAAGTTGCGAAACGATTGAATAATTGTTGCAGTTTCGCGGATTGAAAATAATTTTTAACGTGCGCGTCGAGCGTTTTCAGCGACGAAATGGCGAGCAAATCCTTTAAATATTTCGGGCGCAGAAGACCGGGCAAATCGTTGAGGCTGCGGGCGAGGAAGGTTTTTTCGGCAATTTCGTATTTGCGGCGCGCGTCCGCCAGAAAGCAGCGAAAGTTTTCGACATCGTTCGGATTCAGTTTCTCGATTTCGCTTTCGGTTTTCCGCAAATCCGTCGAAGCATTGAAAATCGCGCCGTCCGACCAGAAATAACGGCAAATCGGCTCGCACGGAATTATTTCGAGATAATCCTTAATATTTTTACCGGCAAACTCGAATAAATCTTCCAGAACGTGCCGCATCGTCAGCAGGCTCGCGCCCGTGTCGAATTTGTAGCCGCCCGCTTCGACAATATTAACTTTGCCGCCGATTGTTTCATTTTTCTCCAGAACAGTAACCGAAAAGCCCGATTTCGCCAGCCGAATCGCCGTGGAAAGCCCACCCAAACCCGCGCCGATAATTATTACGTTCATAATAAAGTGAATAGTGAATAGTGAAGAAAAGATTTATCTTCATTATTCATTGTCCAAAGGGTTTCGCCCGTTCCACGTTCCTTCGGACGCGATTGGGACGAAACGCGCGAAAAGTTCTTCGCGATACCAGTTTTCGGCGCGTGTCAGTTTTATAACTTCGGCGTGAATTTTACTTTTATAAGCGAAGTTTTTCATATCGGTTTCGCTGCGCCAGATGCTGAACGTCGCCTGCCGGAAAAACGGCGCTTCGCCGATGCCGATTGAAGCGATTAAACCTTCGGCGCGCTCGATTTCGCGGCTCGTTTCGGGAACGAACGACCAGAAACGGTGAAGTTTTTTGAGATGAATCGTCGCTCTGGTTAAAACGGCGACGGGCGACGATTCGAGCGGCGAATCGGCAGGCTCGTCAAACGGATTCGTTCCCGACCAGCTGCCGCGCGAGCGAACGACTGCGAGCCGCACCGTCCAAATCTCCGACGTACGGCGACGATATTTCCGCATCAGTTTCGAGTTTTGAAAAAAATCGTCAGCCGCTTTTTCGTCGTCCCAAACCGACAAAAGCGCGTAGCGCGCCAAATCGGGCTTCAGGCTGAAACCGCCGCCTTCGCCGCTTCCGAGCAGTTTATAGAAACGCAGCCCGCCGACTTTTCCCAGCTCGAAGCCAGCCAAACCCATTTGCGCCAGCGCCCACAATTTCCCGCGCAAATCGCCGCAGCGGAAAATCGTCAATGTTACGAGCGGAACATTTTGTAAGTTTTGCGTCATTAGTTAATTTTGACAATTTCACCGACGGTAAAGCAAATTAAAGAAGCACCGCGCGGACAAATATCAAAATCGGTTTCCCGCCGGAAAACCTTTTTCAGGTCAAAACTTTTTATGATAGAATCCGTAAATAGAAATTGTTGCCCGAAATCCCGCTTGAAGTTTAGTTGGCTGTAAATCAAAAAAAAATGAAATTTTGTCCGACTTGCCAAACCCGTTACGATGAAGAAATTCTGCGTTTCTGCACCAGGGACGGAACGCCGCTGGTTGAAGAAAATCAGCCGTCCTTCACCGAACTGCCGAGCGAAAACGCCGAAGACGATTTCAGCGAAGAAACCGTTATTCGGCGCAACCCGCCGCCCGCGCCCGTTACCGAAGAAACCAAACCGCTGACGAAGCGCGTCGTGATTCCGACCGTCGAAAAGAAAATCGCGCCGCCGCCGGTGCGGACGCGGACGGTTACGGAATATCAGGTTCAGCCGAAAAAAACGAACACGGCGAAAATCGTCCTGCTGACGATGCTCGGAGTTATCGTCGCTCTCGGCGCGGCGATTTTTATGGTAATGAGCGGCAATTCAAAAAGCGGCAATAACACGAATCAAACCAACGTCAACGCTAATTTCGATTCGATTGACACAAATCTAAACACAAATCTCAATATCGACAATTCGATTGCGAATTTTAATTCCAATATCGACAGCGGTGCGATTACAAATACAAACACAAATTTTAATACAAACATCAACGCGAACATAAAGACGCCGACGCCGACGCCCAAACCGTCGCCGTCGCAAACCGCGACCCCGCCGACGCTGCTCAATACCAATATTAATCTCGGCAATTCAAACATCAGCGCGCCGACGCCCGGAAATACGAAACCGACGGCAACGCCGACGCTTCCGCCGCCGCCGCCTCTCCCGCGCCCGACGCCTTCGGGTTCGCCCGACAATCGCCCGGTAAACGTCGGCGTTCTCAACGGTCGCGCCGTCAATCTGCCGAAACCGGCTTATCCGCCGATTGCCAGACAAATGCGCGCATCAGGGCAGGTCGCCGTGCAAATTCTCATCGACGAAGCCGGAAACGTAACCGCCGCCAAAGCAACGAGCGGCAACGCGCTTCTCCGCGCGCCCGCCGAAGCCGCCGCCCGCCAATCGAAAATCAATCCGGTGAAAATCGGCGATAGAAACGTTCAGGCGGTCGGAATTCTGCTTTACAATTTCGTGAACCAGTGAATATCAGGTGATAAGTTTTAGGTATCAGGTGATAGTTTTAAGATTTCGATTTCCTAAAACCTGCCGCCTGAAACCTAACTTTAAACAAGCGACAGAGCCATCTCGACGGCGCGGCGCGGGTCGATTACGCCCCAGCCCTGACGGTCGACTTCATAGCCGGGCAGACGCTCGGCGGTTGAAATTAAAATTCGTTTTATCTGCTGCGGCGTCAGCGACGGATTCGCTTCGAGCAATTGGGCGGCGACGCTTGAGACAATCGGAGCGGCGAACGACGTTCCGTCCACGAATTTATAATGCTTTGTAATAACGCTTTCCTGCTGGAGTTTAAGCGCGATAATCTGCCGAATCATATACGCCGGACGGTCGAGCGCGGCGTCTAAATCCGGCTCGATTTCCGGGCTTGCTTCGATTATCCGATGCAGTTCGGCGTCTTCGGCTTTGTCGAGTTTTTCGAGCAGCTCGGCTTGCTGCGCCGTCGGCGTGTTCGGCAGAATCGGCGCGGGAACCCAAATCGAGGGCGCGATGATTTCCGGTTTCTGCAATCCGTCGAACGTCGGACCATAACTGGAACGATACATTCCGCGTCGCGCGCGGTTGATTGAATTTTTATCGTCCAGTCCGCCGACGGCGATTGAGGACGGCGCGCTTGCCGGCGGAAAAACCGGATGATTAGGCAGATGCCCGGCGTTGCCGACCGCGCAGACGACCGTAATGCCCTGTGCCACGCATTCTTCGACGGTTTTTGAAAGCGAATCGTGCAGATAGCTTTGCTCGAAATCGCCGCCCGCCGAAATATTTACGACGCGAATTTTATATTTTTCGCGGTTCTCCAGAATCCACTCCAAACCGTTTTGAATATTCTGCTCGGTAATGCGCCCGGTGCGCGCCAGTTTCACCAGAACGACGCTGGCTTCGGGCGCGATGCCGCGATAGAAACCGTTCGACAAACTGCCGTTTCCAGCCGCGACGACCGAAGTCATCATTCCGTGCCAGCTCGCCACGTCCGTATCGAACAACGAAGCAATTTCGCCTTCGGGCGTGTTCATATTCTGGTAGGCGAGAATTCGGTTGACCGGCGTCGTCAAATCGACGTGCGGGTAAAATCCCGAATCGAGAAACGCGATGGTTACGCCTTTGCCCGTAAAACGCTCGTCGCCGTCGAGCCGCAGCGGAGTCGAAAGAACGAACGAGCCGTCCTTGTTCATCGCCGCGTCGCTCAAAATCTGTTCTTTGGCGTGTTCAAAAAGCCGGGCGCAGCGCGCGCAGACGGCTTCAAAGTCCAATGTATCCGGCGCGTTAGCAACAACCAGATGACGCAAATCTTCGGGCAGCGCCGTCAAAGGAACAAATTCGCCGCGCACGTCGCGCGAGCAAACCGGACACGCGCTGCTTCCCGCCGACATATCGGCGCTCGTCGTTTCTCTCGGAAAGGAAAGTTTTTCTGCTGGAGTCATAATTATAAAATTAGTTAAATGATAGAATATAGCAGTGAAAAGTGAATAGTGAAAAACTAAAAGTTAATAAATGCCTTTGGGTTTTTCACTATTCATTTTTCACTATTCACTATTCAATTTTCACCTGTAATCTATGGAGCGAAAGAAAATCGGTTTGGCATTATCGGGCGGCGCGGCGCGCGGATTTGCTCACCTCGGCGTTTTAAAAGTTCTCGAAGCGCACGATATTCCGATTAATTTCGTCGCCGGAACGAGCGCCGGTTCGTTTGCGGGAGGCGCGATTGCCGCCGGTTTGAACGCGGCGGAAATTATCGAGATGAGCCGCAAAATCGGCTGGTATAATATGACCGGCTTTTCCTTCTCGCCGAAAGGCTTGCTCTCAAACCAGTCGATGGGCGCGTTTATCAAACAGCATTTTCCCGTCGATAAATTTGAAAAGCTGCCGATTCCGTTCGCTTCGATTGCGTGCGATTTGGAAACCGGCGAAGAAGTCGTATTAAAAGATACGGGCGATTTGTCCTTAGCGATTCGGGCAAGCTGCGCTATTCCCGGCGTTTTCGTTCCCGTCGAAATCGGCGGCAGAAAACTCATCGACGGCGGCGTCGTCGCGCCCGTTCCGACAAAAGCGGTCAGAAAACTCGGCGCGGAAATCGTCATCGCCGTCGATGTAATTTCTTCGGGCGCAACCTATTGGGGTTCGCCTTCGACCCTGCTCGGCGTCTTTTTCCAATCCGCGATGATGCTCCTGAGAACCGCCGCCAAAGCGCATCACTACCGCGCCGATGTCGTCATCATTCCGAAAATCTCGCATTTAAGACCGGATGAAATCGGCAAAATAGACGAATTCATCCAAGCCGGCGAAGAAGCGGCGCTCGCAAAAATCGACGAAATCAAATTGCTGATTTCAAAAAACGAAAGCGATTAGCCACGCGCCGAACACGAAAGAAACACGAACAAAAAAAGTGAAAGAATGAAAAGGTTTCAGCGGTTTTAAATTTAAATAAACTTTTGCGTTTTTACTGTATTTACTTTTGCCTTTTATACTCTTTTATTTTCTTTATTCGTCTATTTTCGTGTTTGGCGCGCGGCTAACTCTATTCCGTGATTAAATAATTTTATGAACGAAAATTACGATGTCGCCGTTATCGGCGGCGGGCATAACGGCTTGACGTGCGCGTGTTACCTGGCGAAAGCCGGTTTGAAAGTCGTTGTTTTGGAACGTCGGCACATCGTCGGCGGCGCGGTCTGCACGCAGGACGATTTAATCGAAGGCTATAAAATCGATGTCGGCTCGTCGGCGCACATTATGATTCACCTGACACCGGTTGTGAAAGAATTGGAACTGGAAAAATTCGGGCTTGAATATATCGACTGCGACCCGTTTGCGTTCGCGCCTATGCCGGACGGAAGCGGCGCGATTTATTTCTGGCGCGACGTTGATAAAACGTGCGAATCGATTGCAAAAGTTTCGCCCGAAGACGCCGTGCGCTATAAAAAATTCGTTGCGGAATGGGAAAAATTAAACGAAGGCGTCTTTGAAGCGTTTCTGAAGCCGCCGACGATGCTCAATCTCGGACGGCATTTGATTTTCGGCACAAAATCGAAAAATCCGGCGGATATGGTTCGCAAATTGATGACGAGCTACGGCGCGCTGGTCAAACAAACTTTTAAACACGAAGGCTTGCGCGCGGCGATGGCGTGGCTGGCGGCGCAGTCGGGACCGCCGCCGACGGCGATGGCGAGCGGCGATTTTCTCGGCTGGCATTCGATGATTCACAAAAGCGGAGTCAAACGCCCGAGAGGCGGAAGCGGCGCGTTGACTCAAGCGATGGCGAAGTGTTTAGAACACCACGGCGGCAAAATTCTGCTCGACGCGGAAGTCAAACAAATAGAAGTTTCAAACAACGAAACCGGCGCGATAATCTTAGAAAACAGCGAACGCATTTTCGCTCAAAGAATCGTTTCAAACGCTCACGTTCACACGACTTTTCTCAAATTAATCGGCGCGGAAAATCTGCCGGAAGGTTTAGCCGAGCGCATCGAAAATGTGCGAATCGGCAACGGTTTCGGTATGATTGTGCGCTGTGCCGTCTCCGAACTTCCCGATTACACAGCCGCGCCGAACGGCGGAAAATCTGCCGATTGTCATCACGGATTACAGCTTTTGTGTCCGACAATGGATTATCTCGACAAATCATACGCCGATTATCTGAACGGCATTCCGTCAAAAAATCCGGCAGCGCTGGCGATGACATTTTCGGCAGTTGACCCGACGATTGCGCCCGAAGGCAAGCACACCTTATTTATTTGGGGACAATATTTTCCATACCAATTATCGAACGGCGAAAACTGGAGAGACATCGAAAACCGCGAAGCCGACAAGCTGATTGATGTCGTCAATTCCTACGCGCCGAACGTCAAAGATTCGATAATTGAACGCTTCGTCCAGTCGCCGCTCGATTTGGAACAGCGTCTCGGTTTACTGCGCGGAAACGTGATGCACGTCGAAATGGATTTCGACCAGATGTTTATGTTTCGCCCGCTGCCGGAAATGTCCGCCTACAAAACGCCGATAAAAAATCTTTATCTAACCGGCGCGTCAACGCATCCGGGCGGCGGCGTCTTTGCCGCGAGCGGCTACAACGCGGCGAAAGTTGTTTTGAAGGACGTAAAAGGCGGCTGGTTTTGATTTTGAGTAATTTTTTTTTGAAGCGATAAAACGCCTTACAAATCACGGATTCCGCCCGCATTTTTTAAAAACCATTCTTCCGCAAAGGTTTTTCAATCTTTTTTACGTTTTACAGGAAACATTTTCCGAAAGCCGCCGATAACTAATAAAGTAAAAATTAAAAAAACCTGGAGGTTCGGGCAATGTCATTTATAGACACAATCAAACAGGCGGGCGGCAATACGATTCACGGTATAAACAATTTCGGCGACAATCTTTTCGGCGGCGCTAAAAAGGTCGGTTCAAACGTCGTTCACGGCGCGGAATTAGTTGTAAAAGGCGCGGAAATTACGCAAAATGTCGCGGTTAAATCGTTTCAATTCCAAGCCGCCGTTTCGCGCGTCGCTCTGGAAAAAACTTTTCAGGGCGCGCAGATAGTCGGCTCGACCGCCGCGCATTTAGCCGCCGCCGGTTTTAATAAAGCGACTCATCCCGGCACGCCGAATCCGCCCGCCGCGCAGGGACTTAATTTTTCGGAAACAAAAAGCGCGTCGGGTCTCGCCTACGACGCTGAAAAAGGCGAGACTTATACATTTCCCGACGGCAAAAAATGGCAGGTCGTCGATGTCGGTGAAGACAATAAAACCGGATTTCGCGCCATTGCTCTGAAGCCGTCCGACATTAACGACCGGCGCGTCATCGTCGCCTTTGCCGGAACACGCGACGCCGCTGACTGGAAAGCCAACGCCGGACAGGGTTTCGGTCTGCCGACCAAACAATACAACGCGGCGGTTCAGTTCGCCGACAAGTGGAAGGAAACGCACGGCAGCAACGTAATTTTAACCGGACACTCGCTCGGCGGCGGTCTCGCCTCCTACGCGTCGATTAAAACCGGACTTCCCGCCACTGCCGTCAACTCCGCTCCGCTCGCCCTTAATCATCTGGGACTAAACCCGCGCGCCGCCTCGCGCATTACCCAATATTACGTTCCGGGCGAAGCCTTAAGCATCTTAAACGCCAAAAATCCGCTCGACATTCGCCCCGGAAATCAAATCGCCGTGCAGGGCAAAAATTCAATCCTCGACCCGCGCTCCGCAATCGGCAATCATTCGCTCGACAGCGTTGCGCCGAATATTCCGGCTCCCGTGAAATACAATTAAACGCTGATTTTCAACCGTTAAAAAATAAGAAAGCTGTCAGCATTGCGAAATTGCCGACAGCTTTTTTAGTTGTAATTATCAATACGGCACAGGTTGTTTTGAAAGATGTTACATTGAATCGTTTCCGTAAAAGCCGAATCGTTAATTCTCGCCCGTGTCGGCGTGCGGCGCATCGACGGCTTTTGATTCGGGCGAACCTTTTTGGCGCAGGTAAATGGTTAAATAAACCATCGCGGCGATTGACAAAAATTCGCTTTGCCAGTTTTGGAACGACTCGAACCAGAAGCGCGAAGTCGCCAGATAGCCGACGGTCGTCGTCTGCGGCTGGTTGTGTTCGGCTTGTTCCTGGTTGTAGATTTTCGCGCCGCCGTAAGCGTGCAGGGCGAAGGAAATCAGGAAAAGAGACAGAAAGGCAAGCGAGAGCGAATGCTGGTAAATCTTTAGAAGCAAACCGCCGCGTCTGACCGGATACGGCGCGTTTTTGTCGGTTTTCGATTGTTCGGGAATCAGCTCGACACGCTCGATTTTGTCCGGGTCTTTCGATTCGGAAGAGCCTTTCTGGTAAAGAAAAGTCGTCAGAATGATAAACATTCCCATCTGGAGAAATTCGCTTTCCCAGTTCTCGAAAACGGCTTCGATGAAATGTCCTTCGCCGAAATAACCGATGTGCGTAACTTCCGGTTTGCCGTGCGTTGTGCGGTCTTCGTTGAACTCGGCAAAACCCGTGAAATACTGTCCGGCGAGCGAGAACAGGAAAAATCCCAAAAGCACAATCGTCAAACCGTTGTTTTTGAAAAAGCGGCGCATAAATGTTTCTCCCGGCGAATGTTTTTAATGGTCGAAATTGTTTATCGTTTTTTGAATAAATCGGCGACGGCGACGGTAAATCCGGCGAAGAATCCGATGCGCGGCGCTTCGTTCGACAAACCGAAACGCATTCCGGTGTCGAAGCGAAGTCTTTTATTGACTTTGTAGGTGAGCGCGCCGAGCGTGTAGATGCCTCGCGGCTGAACGTCGTCGAGGCTGTTGCCCGACAATTCGGCTTCAAAACCGAACTTATTTTCAAATGCGTGCGACAGATTTATTGCCGCGAAAACCGCGCGGCTCGCTTCATAATATTTTTAGTCGTATCCGGTTTCGATGTTTTATTCGATTTCATATTCAAAAAAGATAATCCGAAATTGCCGCCGCGCCGCCGCGACTTTATAAACATAGACGAATTTCAAAAATATTCAGGTGTTACTTGTTCGGAAACAAAAAGACGGACGGTTTAACATTTACAGTTAAACCGCTCGCCTTTTTGTTTTTTCGTTTTCAAACGGCTTTCCGCTTCAAAATCACATCGACCGTCGCCTGCGTTATCGGGTGATAACCGGGACGCGCCTTCGCGTAAATTTCGTTTGCGCGCTTTGTTCCTTCGGGCGTTTTGACGAGTTCTTCAAAAAGCGGCTTGACGAACTTGCGCCGACCGATTGAAGTTAAAAATTCTTCGAGCCTCGGATTTGCCGCCGCGTAATTGTTTTTTATCGACATCAAAAGCCACTGAAAAGCGATTTCCGAATTGCCGCGATTCGTTAAATTAAACGCTTTATCGAGTTCCGCCATTCGCGCCGCGCTCAAGCCCGGCGGCAGCGAGCCGAGAAAATGCTGCCATTCCTGCGTCGTCCAATTCTGCGTTTGAATGTCTTTGGCGGCGATTTTTCCGCTCAGATAATTGTTCGCCTGCGTTTCGACTTTAGCGAAAGCGTCCGATTTCGGCTGCGGCGCGTTATCCGGCAAACCGGCTTTTTCAATCCATCGGTCAACGTCGGCGCGCGCGATTAAATTCGGGTTGGCGTCAATCAGATTTTTTTGCAGATAATCGACAAAAGTTTCGGTCGTGATGCTTTGGAAAGCGTGCGAATCGAAATAGCCGCGCACGAATTTATCGAATTTTTCGCGTCCGACGGTTTCTTCCAGATGCCGGAGAAAGAGCGCGCCTTTTTCATACGGAACGCCTGTAAAGCCGTCGTCCGGGTCGCGCCCGACGAGATTTACGTGCAGAATCTGGTCGCGCTCCGCCGTTCCTTTTAATTCTTCTTCGAGCGAGCGTCTTCCAAGCGTCGCTTCCATTTCGCGGCGCGGCACACCGTAGACGGCTTCGATAATTCTTCTTTCAAGATACGTCGTAAAACCTTCGTTGAGCCAGAAATCGCTCCACGTCGCGTTCGTTACAAGGTTTCCAGACCACGAATGCGCGAGTTCGTGCGCGACAAGCGAAACGAGACTTTTATCGCCCGCCAAAATCGTCGGCGTGGCAAATGTCAGCATCGGATTTTCCATTCCGCCGAACGGAAAGCTCGGCGGCAGAACTAAAATATCGTAGCGTCCCCAGCGATACGCGCCGTAAATCTTCTCGGTCGCCTCGACCATTTTTTCCGTGTCGGCAAGCTCGAACGCCGATTTTTCGAGCATCGCCGGTTCAGTATAAACGCCCGTTCGCTTTCCTAAAGAGCGAAATCCCAAATCGCCGACCGCAATCGCAATCAAATAAGGCGGAATCGGGTGCGGCATATCGAATCTGTAATCGCCGCCTCGCGCCGAAGTCCGCAAATTCCCTTCGGCGCTCATTACGGCGAGCAGATTTTTCGGCGTGCGAACTCTCGCCGAATATGTAACGCGAACCTGCGGCGAATCCTGAATCGGTATAAAACTTCTGGCGTGAATCGCCTGCGCCTGCGAAAACATAAACGGCGTTTTTTTGCCCGCCGTCTGTTCGGGCGCGAGCCACTGCAAACCGGACGCGTTCGGGCTGGTCGAATAATAAACGCGGACGCGTTCGGCGTTTTTCGGCAATTGAATCGTCAGCGGCGCGCCCAGAATTTTATCCGCCGCGCCGACTGTAAATTTCGCCGCCGCGAATTTCGCCGCGCCGCTCGAAGTTTCGATTTTTTCGATATTCAAATCGCGCGTGTCGAGTATAAGCGGCGCGTCTCTCGCGGCATCGGCGGCGCGCTCAATCGTCAAAGTCGCCGTTCCGCGTAAAGTTTTTTCGTCGAACAGAACGTTCCAGTCAAGGTCAACGCGGCGGACTCTAACCGCCTGCGGATTTGAATAAGAATGAACGTCTTCGGCGAACGCGGTCGCCGCCGGTGAAGATTTTTTCATATCGTTTCGCTTTGCTTTCTGCGCGGAAACGCTGGTTGACCAATATCCGCAGGCGACTATCGCGGCGCACAAAACGACTGCCGGTTTTTTAATATTCATTTTCACTTCCAGGTTTCTCCGTTAATAACTTGCCGGATTCGATAGCCGCGCCGGTTTCCCGCCGAACTTAAAAATTCGATTCACGGCGGAATTTATTTTAATCTTTTAATCAATGACGAACGACTGTTTCATCTTCGCTCCCGTCGTCCGGCGTGGAGATTATAAGAGCGTTGTGTTTTGCCGCGGGCTGCCGCGCCGCGGGTTCGGCTGGCGGCTGATGCGTCCGGTTTATCAATTCCGCGATGCTCGACGCGCCGTTTGCCGCCGCGTCGTCTGAAACGACGATGCGCTCGGCGCTGCTCGACAGGGCATTTCCGGTCGAAGCGGGAATAAAAAGGCTGCGTCCCAAAAGTTTATCCAGAACCGATTCGCGCACTTCATAGACGGCAATCGGCGGCGGCGTCAGGCGAACGAAAACATTGGCGACCTGCCCCAAAAGATTGCCGCTTTCGGTAACGATTTTTATTCCGAGAAGATGTTTTCTGGCGTGCGAGTGCGTCGCCACCCAATCGTCCGTCAGTTCGACAATCGCGTCGTCGTCGTTTGCCATCACCGCGTCCTGCCCGAAGCTGTAGACTTTCTTGTAATCGAGTCCGCCCATTTTTCCGTTCGCCGCCTGAATGGTCAAACCCATCAGCAAGCCTTCAACCGGGTCGATATACAAATCATAAACCTGTCCGAGCAAATTTCCCGTCGTCCGCGACAAAACGGTTTTGCCGATTAAAGCATCCATCGAAACTGTATTTTCAATCATTTATCCTTTGTTCTCCTCCGATTTTTATTTTTTTGTTTATCGTAACACAAACCTTCGTTCCCGTATTCGGTTTATTTTTGCTTATCGAACCGATTGATTTGCATAAAGACAATCGGTAAGGCATAATGAAAAACGTTAATCCTTCTCTCGCGTCAGCAATGACGCGCTCGTCAAAAACGTTTTGGAAAGTTCGAGAGCAGGCAAGATAAAATGGCAGAAGCCGCTCCGATTTTTTCGGGCATCCGAAATCCGAATCATTTAAAAAGAATTCATTTCGATTCGACGCTTCTTTTTCAAAGCCTCCGATTTTAGAGGCACACACAAGGTAAATTATTATGTCAATGAAACTCTATGTAGGAAATCTTTCCTTCGATACAACAACTTCAGATTTAGAACAGGTTTTCGGTGAATTCGGAACTGTCGAGTCAACAAATATTATTGAAGACCGCGACACGGGTCGTTCGCGCGGTTTCGGTTTTGTCGAAATGTCTTCCAAGGAAGAAGGACAAAACGCAATCGAACAGCTTAACGGCAAAGAAGTCAGCGGTCGTCAGTTGACCGTCAACGAAGCTAAACCGCGTGAAGACCGCGGCGGAAGCGGCGGCGGCGGTAATCGCGGCGGCGGCGGCGGTCGCGGCGGCTACGGCGGCGGCGGCGGTCGCGGCGGAAGCGGCGGCGGCGGCGGCGGTTACGGCGGCGGCGGCGGCGGCGGTTCGCGCTGGTAATTACTGCAAGCTTTAATAAAGTCTGTAAAAAAAGCCTCCGGCATTTGCCGGAGGCTTTTTTGTTTTATACGAAACATCGTTTATCCAACGTAAGGACTTGTGCCGGTATCGACGATTTTCCAGATTGCCGATTCGGGAATATAAAACGGTTTTTTCGTAATGCAAATCTTTAAGGTTTCCTTATTTTCGTTGTAAATCGCGCTCAGCTCGATTCCGTATGGACCTTTGACGTTCACGTCGTCGCCTTCGGGAACATCGATGCCTTCGGTCGCTAAATCTTCGCGAAGTTTGGCGAGTTCCTCTCTGGTAATTCCGCCGTATTGCTTGCAGTCTGACATAAATTGTAAACTTTCCCTTTAATTTTATCTGAAATTCCGCTCGCTGAAAATTCGTCTGTAATTGTAACCGAAAACGGCGGACGCGGTTGGTTTTTCGTCATAAAAAAAATCCTGCCGGTTCGAGAAGGCGGGATTTTTTTATAAATTCACTTCTGAAATTTACGCCTCGTCGCGCCCGTGAATCTGCGCGGGCGGATGCGTCGCTTCGACAGCCGTGAATGATTCGAGAATCCTGTAAGTGTGCGACGCGTCTTTCGGCACGACCCACGAATCGCCTTTTTCGAGCAGAACCATCTGACCTTCGATATGCAGCTCGGCGCGCCCTTTTATGACGTATCCGACCGTTTCGTATTCGCGTTTCGATTCGGGTTCATCGTTTCCCGGCTCCTGATTTTCCCACAGACGCATCGCCAGACTTTTACCCGAAGCCAGATATTTTTGTCCGAGTTCGCCGCGCGGCGACTTGCTCGAATCAACCTTCATAACCGTAGTATCGCTCATAAAATTTTCTCCCCGTTGTTTTTGTATTTCGTTTGACGATTGCAAGCGATATGCCAACGCGCTTTCGTCTTTATTTATTTACGGCAAAGCAAAAGAGCGGTTTTTAAAATACGTTTTTTCTGTCCCAATCTGATACTGTCGGCGTTTGCTAAGCGTTCAGTCGCCGGCGGATTAATTTTCGGAGACATCTTTCTTCGCCCGCTGAAAATTTCCGAATCATTTGAAAAACGTGTTATTTTATTTCCGATATGAAAAATATATTTGTAAATCTGGTGCTTGTTTTGATATTCGCGCAAGCCGGTCTCGCGCAGACGGAGAAACAAAAAATGAAATTCGCGGACGATATTCGCCGGGTAATGAGCGTGCAGACGACGGCGTGGAATCGCGGCGACATCGAAGGTTTTATGAACGGCTACCAAAAGTCGGAAAATCTCGTTTTCGTCTCCGGCGCGAACGTAACCAGAGGCTGGCAGCCGACGCTCGACCGCTACAAAAAATCTTACGATTCAAAAGCGAAAATGGGCGCGCTGACGTTTTCCGATTTGGAAATTGAAGTTTTATCGAAAGATTCGGCGGTCGTTTTGGGAAGCTGGTCTCTGCGGCGTGAAACCGATAATCCGCACGGAAAATTCACGCTCGTTTTCCGCCGTTTCAAAGACGGCTGGAAAATCGTTCACGACCACACGTCCTGATTCCGGCGAATAATTTAATGAATTCCGCGAGCGCCGCAGCCGAAGTTTAATCAAAAGGCGATGTTGAATAAGCCCGATTCATTCGCGCCCGGAGCGCTGGGGAAATCGGAAAAGAGGAAGAAATCTTTTCAGGTTTTATTTATGAAATTATTAATATCTCGTTCTGAACGCCCAAACCTTCCGGCGCGATTTGATTTAAAAGCCAGTCGGATTCTTCTTTCGAGTTTGCCTGCTGCAAAAACTCGCTCATATCTTCTTTGCTCAGCGGTTTGGCGTAATGAAATCCCTGACCCGACTCGCAGCCGAGATTTTGCAGCGCGGTTATCTGCTCCGGGTGTTCGATGCCTTCGGCAATCGTCTTCAGCTGCAAGGTATCGCTCATCATAATTATCGCCCGCGCCATTGCGATTCCTTCAGTTCCCTCGCTGATTTTTTCTATAAAAGATTTGTCGATTTTGAGAATATCAATCGGAAAATGCTGCAAATAACTTAAAGAAGAATAGCCCGTTCCGAAATCGTCAATCGCCAGCCTGATGCCGAGATTTCTTAATTCCTGGAGTTTCTTAATTGTCGCTTCGCTGTTCTGAAGCATCAGGTTTTCGGTAATTTCCAAAATCAGGCAGCGCGGCGGCAAACCCGATTCGACGAGCGCGGATTTGACCATTTCGACCAGCGTCTTTTCCTGAAATTGACAGGTCGAAAGATTAACCGAAATAGAAAGACCGGCGGCGCTGCCGTGCCGCTGCCACGACTGCGCCTGGCGGCACGCTTCGTCGAGAATCCATTTGCCGAGCGGAATTATCAGATTCGTTTCCTCGGCGACGGAAATAAATTTTATCGGCTGAATCAGTCCGTGAACCGGATGATTCCAGCGGACGAGCGCTTCCATTCCGGTGATGCACTCCGACTGCAAATCGATAATCGGCTGATAATGCAGAACAAATTGTTCGTTTTCGACCGCTTCGCGCAAATCCGATTCGAGTTCGATGCGCTCCATTAAGGCTTCGTGCATTTTCGTCTCAAAAACGACGTAATGACCTTTGCCCTGAGTTTTCGCCGTATACATCGCCATATCCGCGTTGCGCAGCAGCTCTTCCGGGTTTTCGTCGCCGGTCTGAGTAACGGCGATTCCGATGCTCGTGCCGATAAAAACTTCTTTGCCGTCGATTACAAACGGCGCTCGCAGAATCTCTTTCAGACGTTCGGCAATCATTACGGCATCCGCCGTGTGTCTGGCGTCTTCGAGCAGAATCGCGAATTCGTCGCCGCCGAGTCTGGCGGGCGTGTCGCTGTTTCGCAAAGCCGAGCGCAGGCGTTCGGCGACCGAGACGAGCAGAACGTCGCCGGCGGCGTGTCCGAGCGAATCGTTGACGGTTTTGAAATTGTCCAAATCGAGAAACAGGACAGCGACGGCGGTTTTCTGGCGATCGACTTTGGCGAGCGCGTGTTCGACGCGATTGCGAAACAAAACGCGGTTCGCCAGTTTGGTCAAAGGGTCGTGCAGCGCCTGGTGCGTCAATTGTTCTTCGAGCGATTTGCGCTCGGTTACGTCGCGGATAATGCCGCTGTAAAATTCGCCCTTCGCCGTTTTCCACGACGATAGAGAAATCTCCAGCGGAAACTCGCCGCCGTCTTTTCTCAGACCGTTCAATTCGACTGCCCGACTGTCCGAGTGCAGCAAACCGGAAGCCAGCAGCAAATCCGCGCCGTTATTATCGCCCGAAGCTGCGTAATATCCGGCGGGAAACAAATCGGAAAGCGGGCGACCGGAAATTTCCTCAAACGTGTAGCCGAAAATCATTCCCGCGCTTTTGTTCCACGAAATAATTCTGCCCTGAAAATCGGTTAAAACAATCGCGTCGTTGGCTGATTCGACGACGGAGCGAAAACGGTTTTCCGACTCGCGCATCGTCTCCAGCATTCGCCCGTGCGCTTTGGCGTAGCGAATCGCCCGCTCCAGAACCGCCGCTTCGATTTTGCCCTTGACCAGATAATCTGCCGCGCCCGCTTCGGTCGCTTCGTTGTCGATTTCCTTGTCGCCCTGTCCGGTCAGCAGAATCATCGGCGTGTAGCAGCCGGCGGCGACGGCTTCGCGGAGCAAATCGATGCCGTTGCCCTCGCCGAGCCGGTAATCAATCAGACAAACGTCGTAACAGCCCGAACGCAGCGCGGGCAGCGCTTCGGCGTATTTCGACACCCAATCAATCTCGTAACGAGTCGATTTAACTTCCGCGAGCAGCTCGGAAGTTAAAACGTAATCGTCCTCGTCGTCTTCGATAAGCAGGATTTTGACTGTATTTTCTTTCATCGGATATTAACCTTTTTCGCCGGGAAGCTCGACGATTTCAAACCAGTATTTGCCGAGAGCGACGAGAACTTCGACGAGCGAATCGAATGTAACGGGCTTTGTGATAAACGAGTTGACGCCCAAATCATACGTGCGCAGAATGTCTTCGTCCGCTTTTGAAGTGGTCAGAACGACAATCGGAATCCGCCGCAAGTCAGGCGAGCTTTTGATTTCTTTGAGCGCTTCGCGCCCGTCCATTCGCGGCATATTGAGGTCGAGCAGAATCAGGCTCGGCTTCGGTCGCGCCGCCGCGCCCGAATATTTACCGCGATTGTGCAGGTAATCCATCAACTCCTCGCCGTCTTCGACCATTTCAAGCGTGTTGCGCAGGCGGCTTTCGTCGAACGCCTCGCGCGCCAGCATACGGTCGTCCGGGTCGTCGTCCGCCAGTAATATTGTTATTGATTTCGCGTCCCTGTTCATCGATTAACCTCTCTATTCGCCTGTTTTACGGGCAGTGAAACGATAAAAACCGCGCCTTCGCCCGCGACGCTCTGCGCCGTAATGCCGCCGTTGTGCCGCTCGGCGATTTTGCGGCAAACCGCCAATCCGACGCCCGAACCTTCATATTCGGCGCGCCCGTGAAGCCTTTGAAAAACCGTGAAAATGCGGTCGAGATATTTTTCGTCAAAGCCGATTCCGTTATCTTTAACCGTTATCCGGTAAAAATTATCGTTCGTTTGAGCGGAAATTTTTATCAGCGGCGCGACGTCTCTGCGCCGGAATTTAAGCGCGTTGCCGATAAGATTCTGCATCAGCTGGCGCATTTGCAGCGGGTCAGCGTCAAGCAGCGGCAAATTTTCAAGCTCGACGGTCGCGCCCGACTGCTCGACGGCAATTTCCAAATCGGACAAGACTTCGCGCGCTACCGTGTCCAGGTTCACCGAAACGAACGGCTGCGTCTTGGTCGCCACGCGCGAAAAAGTCAGCAAATCCTGAATCAGTTTCTGCATACGCTCCGCCGCGCCGCGCATTCGTTCGAGATAATCGAGTCCGCTGCCTTCGAGCGCGTCGCCGTATTTTGTGCTGAGACGGTCGGCGAAAGCCTGCACTTTCCGCAAAGGCTCCTGTAAATCGTGCGAAGCGACATACGCGAAATCCTGAAGCTCGCGGTTGCTCTGCTGTAGCTTTTCGTTGAAAAGCCTGAGCTGTTCTTCGGCTTGTTTGCGGTCGATAGCCAGCGCAATCTGGTCGCCGACCGAGGTGAGAAATTCCAAATCCTGCTCGCTGTAAGCGTTCGCGTCTTCATAATGCTGAACGACGAGGACGCCGATAATTCCAGCGGGCGTTCGGAGCGGCACGCCGAGCCAGATTGGGGAATCCGTCCCAACCTGTTCGACTTCATTCTGTTCGATAAGCCGCCCGACGACTTCGGAAGTCATCAGCATCGCCTGACCTTTGCGAAAAACATACGCCGCCAAACCGCGCCCGATTTTCAGCGGCGGCGGCGCGGTGTCGTATTTATCGACGAAAAACTGCATATTGAACAGCTCGGTGCGGGCGTCGTAAAGCGCGACAAAGCAGTTCTCGGCGTAAAGTATCGTCCCGATTGAGCGGTGAATTATCTGGAGCAGTTCTTCGAGATTGGAAGTCGTGCAGACGCCGTGAATTATCTCGGAAATAATTTTCGATTCCGCTTCCAGACGCTTTCGTTTCGTAATGTCCTGCCCGATGCAGACAATCTTGCAGCTTTCGCTTTTCCGGTCGTATATTTTTGAAACCGAAAGCGAAACCGGAAACGAGCTGCCGTCTTTTCTCAAACACTCGGTTTCGAGGTCGCGCGCGAAATTCTTTTCGTCGAGCTTGCCGTCGATAAGGTCGCTGAAGAATCTTTCATTTTTCGATAAGAATTCGATTGGCTGCCCGCTCAATTCTTCTTCGCCGAAGCCGGTCAGCTCAAGTGCTGCCCGGTTGACGCGGCTAATCGTCATATCGGCGTCGATGACGATTAGCGCGTCGGCTATCGAATCGAAAATATCGTCTCCGAAATTTTTTGACGCCGCCGATTCAGCCCGCCGATTTTGCAAACCGCCAGTCGTTTCGTCAATTGAGCCTGTTAGATTAACGGTTTTAATATTCGGTTTGATTTCGATATTAATTTCCGCCTGCTGTTCCGCGATTACGCCTTTATTCACTTTGTATAAAGTCCTTTGTTTTAGATTTTGAAAACTTTTCGAGGTTTTTATCGGAGGTGTATAAAACTGAAACGAGGTATGGAGAAACACCAAACACATCTTGCATTAAACGAGGTTTAATGTCAACAAATGTTTTTATTACCAGAACAACAACGGCGACAAACAACTCGAAAACAGAAGCTGCGCGGCTGACAGCGGCAATAAAAAATATAACTTACCGATTTCTCAAATTCGGCAGCCGGAAATTGAAGTCGTCAACGAGTCTTTAAAGCGGCGGCGGAAAGACTTCGGAACTTTTAACGTAATTCAAAGCGGACGTGCTGTTGATGAACAGGCAAATCTTTTCAAGATTTGCCTGTTCATCAACAGCCGATTAAACTTAAAAATAGAGTTATGACTAAAAAACCAAGTCGATTTTACGCCGCTTTAAGCGGATTATTGATTTTGATTACGGCGACGAACGCGTCGGCGCACGAAAAATGGTTTCACGAAACCGAAAGTTATGCTCTGCGCTGGGATTTATTTTTTCGTCCGCTGCCGCTCGCGCTGTTTGGGGCAGTGCTGCTTGCAACCTTTGCCGCCTGGCTGTATTGGCGGAAACGCGGGAAAGGTTTCGTGCCGGGACCGGAAGATTTCGGCACAACCGACGACCGCCGCGCGGCTTTATACGGCTTAATTCCGGCAATTCTCGGAATTCACGTCGCCGCTCCTCTTCTGGTAAGCGGCGTGCAGGGCGAGCTTTTCACGCCGAACAACAAACTGCCCGGCGTGTGGATGTATGCGCTCGGCTTGGCGCAAACCGGCGTCGCGCTGGCGATTTTTTACGGCGCGTTAACCAGAATCGCCGCCGTCGCGCTCGCCGTCCTGTGGTTCGCCGGAATCTTTCTGGTCGGGCTTGAGCCGATGCTTGAAAGCTCGATGTATCTCGGATTTGCCGCATTCTTTTTCCTCGCGGGGCGCGGTCCGATTTCGATTGACCGCCTTCTGCTGCCGAAACTTGAGCCGTCGGCGCAATTAATGGGGAAAGCTGTTCCGGCGCTGCGCGCGGGTTTGGGATTGAGTCTCGTCTTCGTCGCTTTTACTGAAAAATTCGCCAACATTCCGCTCGCATCCGATTTTCTCGAACGCTTTCCGCTCAATTTTACCCACGCGCTCGGCATTCCGATGTCGAACGAGACGTTTATCTTATGCGCCGGTTCGGTCGAACTGCTCGTCGGATTATGGATACTGTTCGGAATTTTCCCGCGCGAAATTATTTTGATTGCGTGGATTCCGATTAACCTGACTTTAACGATTTTCAACTGGACGGAGCTTATCGGGCATTTGCCGATTTACGGCACGCTCGCCGTGTTGCTCGTCTGGTCTGCGGGTCGTGAGAATATTTTCCTTTGGCTCGAAGGCTTGCGGAGAGGACCGCTGGCGATACTCGAAAAAGGAAAACCGACGGGCGAAACGGAAATTTGACGACGCGGCGGTTTCAGATAAAGTTATGACGGAAAAACAAACGGATGGAAGCGAAAAATTCGCTGACCCAATTTGCGGAATGTCGGTCGCGCCCGAAACCGCCGCCGGAAAATACGATTACAAAGGCGAAACATTTTATTTTTGTTCCGTCCGATGCTTGAATAAACTGCATTACCAAGGTTTTTGTTTCATTCTTAAACTCATTGTCAAGATGATTCTTTTGTGTGTTGGGTTCAATGTTATTGTCCAACAGATGAATATGAAATTTGCGTGTCCCGAAAACGACCTCTGTTGAGACGGTTTTGCGATGCGCCGGATGACCGATTCAAATCAAGAGATTGAACAAAACTTATTGACCTGCGGCATAAACATCCTGTAAAAGAGAGTAATGATGGGTAAATACATTTTAACTAAATTCATTTTCGGGACGGCGCTGTTTACCGTCTTAACACTTAACGCTTTTGCACAAAATCGCCCGGTTCCAGACCAGGAGTTGATCGCTAAGCGCAATCAAATCGAAAAAGAACTGGCAGACATTGCCGTTATCGACCGCAAAGTGATGGTGCCGATGCGCGACGGAAAGCGAATGGCGGCGGACATTTATCGCCCGAAAGACGCGTCGAAAAAATACCCGATTATCTTTTCGCGCACGCCTTATAATTTCAATTTCTGGGACGTTCGATTGGGAGCGCCGCGCAATATGACGACGATTCTCGAAGCCGTCAAACGCGGCTACGCTTATGTCGTGATGAACGAGCGCGGGCATTTTTTCTCCGAGGGCAATTACGATATTTTGGGAGCGCCCGTCACGGACGGCGACGACGCGATTAAATGGATGTCGTCGCAGGCGTGGTCGAACGAAAAAGTCGGCACAATCGGCTGTTCTTCGACCGCCGAATGGCAGCCCGCAGTCGCCGCGCTTGGAAACCCGAACTTTACGACAATGATTGTTCAAGGTTTTGGAGCGGGCATCGGACGCGTCGGACCGTATTACGAGCAAGGCAACTGGTATCGCGGCGGCGCGGTGCAGATGCTTTTTATCGCGTGGCTTTACGGCGAGCAAAATCAGGTTCGTCCGATGTTTCCGCCCGGAACTTCGCAGGCGGATTTGATTCGCGCTTCAAAACGTTTTGATCTCGCCGAACAGCCGCCGCCGGTTGATTGGGCGCAGGCTCTCCGGCATTTACCGGAAATGGATATTCTAAAAGCCGTTGACGCGCCGCGCGGCGTTTTCGCCGACCAAATGCCGGTTTCGACCGGCGGCGCGATGATAAAGAGAACGCCGAACGATCCGGCTTGGTATAAAGGCGGATTGTGGAATGACAAAATGAAAATCAACATTCCGGGATTCTGGTTTATGTCGTGGTATGACGTGTCGGTCGGTCCGAACATCGCGGCTTACAATCACGTTCGCAAAACCGCTGACCGGGACGTTGCCGACAAACAATACGCCGTCATCGCGCCGACGCTGCATTGCAGTTACACACGCGCGACAGAAAACACCGTCGTCGGCGAGCGCTCGATGGGTGACGCCAGACTCGACTACAACGCGCTGACTTACGGCTGGTTCGATTATTTCCTGAAAGGCGAAAAGAACGACATCTTGAAAATGCCGAAAGTCCGGTATTTTACGATGGGCAGCAATAAATGGCAGTCGGCGGAATCATTTCCGCCCGCAGGCGCTTCGCCGGTAACTTTTTATCTTTCGAGCAACGGTAAGGCGAATACTCTAAACGGCGACGGCAAATTAGTTTCGACGCCGCCTGCAAATGACTCGCCCGACAGTTTTGAATACGACCCGATAAATCCGGTTCCCTCGTTCGGCGGCAACGTCTGCTGCACCGGAAACGCGATCACCGGCGGCTCGTTTGACCAGCGCAAGATGGAAGAGCGTCCCGACATTCTCGTTTACAGTTCTGATGTTTTAAAAGAAGGAATCGAACTGACAGGTTCAATCGACGTGTCGCTTTATGTTTCTTCGGATGCCAAAGATACTGATTTTACCGTGAAGCTGATTGACGTTGATGAACAAGGGCGCGCATACAATTTGGATGAAACGATACAGCGTATGCGCTACCGCGAAGGCTACGACAAACCGCCGGTCTGGATGGAAAAGGATAAAGTTTACCGGGTGAAATTCCAGCCGATGACGACGAGCAATTATTTCGCGCCCGGACATCGAATCAGAATCGAAATCTCAAGCAGCAATTTCCCAAGATTTGACCGCAATCTAAACACCGGCGGGAATAACTATGACGAAACGAAAAGCGTCATAGCACATAATGCGGTTCATCATTCAAAACAGTATCCGGCGGAAGTAACGATAACGGTCGTCAAAAATAAATAGGGTGACCATTATCGACTTCAGGACGACAAATTAAAAGCCTTTTATTATAGACAGCCTTTTTAGGTTCTGTCTCAAAACGACCCTTTTTGAGACAGAAGAGTAATGAAAAGGGCGAGATAACTCAATGAGTGAGCGTGTTTATTATAAAGTCGTCCCGTATTCACCAAAAGACATTCGGATACGCGCGTCATTCACCGTTACGCGCAGTCGATAAAGAAAAAGCGCGAGGCGGCGAAATTGCTCGATAAACAGCGAAATCGTGCCAAAATCGTGCCGGAGCCTTAATTTGAGGCAAAAGAAAAGCACCTAACGCGCGTTAAGTGCTTGAAAACAAATGGTGGAGTAGAGGAGGGTCGAACTCCTGACCTCTGCATTGCGAACGCAGCGCTCTGCCAAACTGAGCTACTACCCCGAATTACGAAGTTTGATGATAAAAATTCCGGGTCGAACGTATCAAGTCTTGAAAGTTAATAGAGTTTATAGGGTTTATAGAGTTCTTAGAGTGTAAGAAATTTCCCTTATACTGTATAAACTCATTACTCTAAGAACTCTATAAACTCACTGCACCGTTCCGGGCAGAAGCGAGCCTTTCGGGTCGTAGGCGAAGGCGCAGCCGCTTTCGATTTTTCCAATCATTCCGTGAAATCGGATGTCGTCGTTGTCCAGAACTACAACGACATCGCCCGCGCTGTAGTTCGCGCCATCAATGGGGAATTTAATCATCGTTGCGTTGCCGTTTTCCTGGTTGACCGTTTCGTATTCAAAATTATCGGCGTTAAAACTGATTGTCTGACAAAAACTTACTTCTGACATTTTTTTTCTCCTCAAGATGCTTAGCCACGAACAAACACGAACAGACACGAAAGATTTAAATTAAAAAATGTTAAGCGATTTTGTTCCTGACTTTAAGTCTAAATTTTCCTGATATTATTTTTCGTATTCTTTCGTGTCTGTTCGTGGCTAAATCTTAACTTTTTAGCGGCGCAAAGTCCAAAGTGATGGCATCGTGGTCGGAGAGCGGAATGTTTTCGGCGTCGAATAAATCGCCGACGGTGTGCGGCTTTCCGCGAACTTCGATTTGCTTTCCGGCGAACCAATCGAGCCGCGCCGACACGCGCCCGCCGACTCTTTTTGCCGCCCAGAAGATGAACGGGAAACACCATTGCGGGACCCAATCGCTTAAATTGGTGTTGTAAGCGGCGTTTTCCATATCGTAATGCAGTGTGCCGACGCCGATTTCGTTCAAGTTTTTATAATCGAAGCCGCGTTTTTCCAATTCCAGAAACAAACCTTTTTCAAAATAACGGTCTGGATGCGGATAATGATTTTTGACAACCATTTTGACGCCCATCGCGACGCGGCGAAAATATCCGGCAATGGCGCGGCTGGCGCTTTGCGCGTTGTAGGTCGTCGTGTTCCAGTCGCCGCCGATGATTGTCGGCAAATCGGGCAAAGTTTCCAAATGATTCAGGATAATTTTCATCTGCAAATGCCTGTGTCTGCGCGATGAATGCGCGTCGAGATGAACGGTTACGGCGCGGAAATCGCCCGCCGGATGCGGAATATCCGCGATTAAAGCGCGCAGATAGCCGAGCCGTTTTTCCTTGCCGAGCATTTTATCTTTGCCGTTCGGCAGCGGAATCGCGTGCGCGTTTTTTATCGGATATTTTGAAAACATCGCCAGACCGTGCAAGGACTTCGTGTTCTCGCCCGCGACCGCTGATTCGACGCCGCTTCCCTTTTGCAAAGCGATATAAACCGGCGCGAACGCATAATTTAATCGTAATTCTTTTGCCAAATCCCGCGCCACGAAACGATTCGCGCTTCTCGCCATTCCGTAATCTAATTCGGTCAAAAGCAGTAAATCCTTATCTCGCAGTTGTTCGTGATTTTTCAGCGCTTCGTCGATTCCGTCAAACCGATTTCCGCGCTCGATGTTCCACGCCAGCGCGCTGACTTTATCGGGAAAATCGCGCGCTGCCGCAAACGATTCCGACATTCGCGGCGCGAAATTTTCCTGCACGACGGCGTTTAGGATTCTCTCGACTTCGGGTTTTATTTTTTGATAAACAGCGGATTTTTCGAGTTCTTCGACGGATTCAAACCTGACGAGTTCGGAAAAATAATCTTCCAGATTGTGGTCTAAAATCGAAGGCGCGTTCGGGTTCGGTGAAGTTGCGAGCGTCATAAAAAACTACAATCAATCTCAAAAATAGCAGTTCAAAAGAAAAGGCTTTGTTTTCCTTTGCGAGCTTTGCGCCTTTGCGGGAAATTTTTTGTTTTCTGCAAAGGCGCAAAGTGAAACGCAAAGTATTTTTGAGACAGCTTTTGGAATTATAGAGAGAAAATCACGGAAAGACAACGGGACGCAGGTTAAACGAAACGGTTCGCCGACTTTCTTTTTTCCTTTATTTTCATTATCCGCCAGCCGGTAAAATGGATTAAAAACGTGAGACAGAAAACAGACGTGCAGGCAAGCAGCAGAATCAGTAAAAGAAACGGCACAAACTCGCCGTCCAACTGTTGTTCCGGCGAAACCGGCGATTGCCGCGTCAGCCCGTAATAAAGCAGACAACTCGAAAAAGCGAACGCCGAAGCGACGAGAAATTCGACAGCCAAAAGCGTCGTATTCAGCATTTTTTTACTGTCTCCGGTCATCGTTTTTAATCGTCGTATCGTTCCTTGACGGGCGCGACGGCGAGAAAATCGCCGGTGATTCGCTCGGTATAAATTTCGAGCAGCTCGCTGATTCGTTCGTGTTTCGGCGATTGGAAAATCAGCCCGACGTGTTTCGGTTTCTGGACGCGACAGACGATTTCGGCGTCCGTGTAGCGAGACGTGTCGGGCGCGTCTTCGTTCGCTAAACAGAGCGCGATTCCCGCGTAATCCCTGCGGATTTTCGGCGGCTTATACGGATTTTTTTCATCGGCGATTTCCAGCCGCGCCCATTCGCGCCAGAGGCTGAAACCGCTCGCCTGTTCGAGAACATCGGCGATATACGCGCCTCCGACACGCGCTGCGACTTCCAGAAGATAAAAATTTCCGGTTTCGGCGCTCTGCAAAAATTCGGCGTGCGCGATGCCGCGCTCGTATTGAAAATTTTTGAGAAGCTGTTTGTTTAGTTTTTCTAATTCCCTGCGTTCTTTAGATTTATGCGGCAAAACGGAAGTCGTGAAAACGCCGCCTTTGTGCGAGACGTTCATCGGCGTCGTGCCGTAGCGACTGACGCCGCAGGCGGCGACTTTGCCGTTTTCGACAACCGAATCGACGTGAAAAACCGCGCCTTCGATGAATCGCTCAATCAAGAATTGCGACGGATGGTCGCGCCACGTATTTCGCGCGTCGAGTTCGCCTAAAACTTTCCAGATTTCATCTTTCGTCGCGCATTTGCGAATGCCGAACGCGTTGACTTCCGTGCGCGGCTTGATAATCCACGGCGCGGGAACGCGCGTCAGAAATTCGTTTATCTCGTCGGGACGAAACGCGCCGACGAATTCCGGGCAAGGAATGCCGACGCTCGCGGCTAAATCGCGCATTCTGAGTTTGTCCCGAAAGCGAAGCGCGTAGGAATTGCCGATGCCTTCGATTTGCAGATGCTCGCGCGCTTTGGCGGCGGTCAGAACGTCGAACTCGTCGATGCCGACGACGCGTTTTATTTTCAGCGTTCCGGCGACGTTCGTTACAGCCCGCACATAATCTTCCGCCGACGCGTCGTCGCGCACGGTTCTCACCTCGTCGATGCTCGCCCAAAGCCACGGCTCGCCGAGCAGTTTTTCGCGCGTAACCAGCACGACACGCCAGCCGTTTTCGCGGCATTCGTCGAAGAAATCGTTTCCCTTAAACTCGCTTGCAATGCAGACAATGCAGTTTTTCATAGACGTTCGGTTTTGTTTTATAAAAAAATAATGGCACAATTTAACCTTAAAAACAACAAAAAGCTTTGTTTTTGAAACGAACGAAACGAGCATCGAAACGGGCGCGAATCAGGCAATTATAATATCGGAGCAAAAAAAATGGGCGAAATTGATTTAGCGAATCTGGTCAGTCATTTAGTAATTTTTATGGTCGTGCTGCTGCTGGCGATTTCGGCGCACGAAGCGGCGCACGCTTGGATGTCGCACAAATTCGGCGACGACACGGCGTTTATGCTCGGACGCGTAACCTTAAATCCGGTGGCGCACACAGACCCGATTGGAACGCTTCTGATTCCGATTATTTCCTTCGTTTTCGGCGCGCTCGGCGGCGCGCTCGGCTCGATTCCGCTTATCGGCTGGGGCAAACCGACGCCCGTTAATCCGCGCAACTGGAAAAATTATAAAATGGCGAACGTGATGGTTTCAATCGCGGGCGTTCTGGCGAATTTAATTTTATTGATAGTCGGCATTATTCTGGCGAAAATCCTGATGACGCAGGGCTTCGGAATCGGAGAGTTTTTCGGGCAGAGTCAAAATCCGATTTCGATATTCGTCGGCGATTTGATGATGCTCAATCTTTCTTTATTCGTCTTTAATCTGCTGCCTTTTCCGCCGCTCGACGGGAGCAAAATTCTTTCGACGTTTCTGCCCGCGAGCTTTGAGCCGATTTTAAATCTTTTGGAACAATACGGTTTTTTAATTTTGATGGCGCTGATTTATATGGGCGTTTTTCAAATGATTATCACGCCGTTTCTCTACGCGCTGATTGCGGTTCTCAAATAACTTTATGAAAAAACGCATCTTCAGCGGCGCGCAGCCGACGGGCAATCTGCATATCGGCAACTATCTCGGCGCGCTGAAAAACTGGGTTGAATTACAAAATGAATACGAAAGTTTTTTCTGCATCGTCAATCTGCACGCCGTAACTCTGCCGCAAAATCCGCAAATCTTAAAACAAAAAACTCTCGATTTAGCCAGAATTTATCTGGCGTCCGGCATCAATCCGTCAGATTCGACAATCTTTATTCAATCGGACGTTTCCGAACACGCCGAACTCGCGTGGACGCTGAACTGCATCGCCGGAATGGGCGAACTCGAACGGATGACACAGTTTAAGGACAAATCGAAAGGCAAAACCGAGCGCGTCGGCGTCGGGCTTTTTACGTATCCGGTTTTGATGGCGTCCGACATTCTGCTTTATCAAACCGATTTAGTTCCAATCGGGCAAGACCAGAAACAGCATCTCGAATTAACCAGAGATGTCGCCGAAAGATTTAACCGCGATTACGGCGAGACATTCAAGATTCCCGAACCGTTTATACCACCGGCGGGCGCGAAAATCTTATCGCTCGCCGACGCGACGAAAAAAATGTCGAAATCCGACCACGATTTAAACGGCTCGATATTTCTTCTGGACGACGCCGACGCAATTGCGAGAAAATTCAAAAAAGCCGTAACCGATTCGGGAAGCGAAATAAAATTTAACGAAACGCGCCCGGCAATCAATAATCTTTTGACGATTTACCGATTGCTCACAAATAAAACCGCCGAAGAATGCGAAAACGATTTCGCGGGCAAAGGCTACGGACATTTCAAATCGACGCTCGCCGAAGTCGTCATCGAATTTCTGAAACCTTTTCAAGAAAAAGTAAAAGAATTTGACGACGCGCAGTTAGAAAAAATATTAAAATCAGGCGCGGAAAAAGCGCGTTCGATTGCGGGCGAAACGCTCAGACAGGTTTATGAGCGAATGGGAATCGTCGGCGCGAGATGAAAATCAGGGAAATTATCAGAATTATTGAAAAAGACGGCTGGATTTTGAGCCGAACGAAAGGAAGTCATCGACAATATAAACATCAAACGAAAAGCGGCGCGGTAACAATCGCCGGACATCCGAATGACGACATTCACCCGAAAACCCAGCGCAGCATTTTGAAACAGGCGAGATTGAAATAGTTTTAATCCGCCGAAAAAAGCAATGAAATTTTTAATCGTTATCGAAAAAGGAAAAAACAATTACTCGGCTTATTCGCCCGACGTTTCCGGTTGCGCGGCGACGGGAAAAACGATTGAAAAGACGCTTGCGAATATGAAAGAAGCGCTGGAATTTCATATCGAAGGAGTTCTGGAAAGCGGAGAAAGCGTTCCGACGCCGAGAAGTTTAAATTACTATATCGAAAAGACGAACGAGATTTCGAGCGACGATATTCTCGCTCATATCGACGTTGCAGTTTTGCAGTCCGCGTTAGCCTGAAATGTAAAAAATCGAAAATATTATGCCCGAAAAAATCATCGTCTACGAAAAACCGACCTGAACGACGTGCCGCAATTTAGCGGAGTTGTTTCGTGAAAACAACGTCGAACACGAAAGAATCGATTATTTTAACGAACCGCTGACCGAAGAAAAACTTCGCTCTCTTCTGCGGAAAATGAAACTCGCGCCGTTCGACGTTTTGCGAAAGAACGAAACGATTTTCAAACAATCGAACTTGTCGCCCGACACCGCGCCGGACGAAATTATAAGGCTGATTGTAGAAAATCCCGCTCTTTTGCAGCGTCCGATTGTCGAGGTCGGCGACGAAGCGGTTTTAGCCAGACCGATTGAAAAAGCGCTTGCTTTGATAAATTCCGCGAACGAATAACTTTCAAAATTATGAGTATAAGCAACGGAAACGGAAACGGACACAGACCGAAACCGAAAAATGTTTTAGGCGGCGAGCTGAAAGTCTGCTGCACCAGTCCGATGACCGGATTTTACCGCGACGGCTACTGCAAAACCGGCGCGGACGACGCGGGCAGCCACACGATTTGTATTTACGCGACGGACGAATTTTTGCGATTTTCCAAAGCGGCGGGCAACGATTTATCGACGCCGCGCCCGGAATTCAGCTTTCCCGGACTCGTCGCGGGCGATAAATGGTGTCTCGTCGCGCTCCGCTGGCAGCAGGCTTTGGACGCGAACGCCGCGCCGCTCGTCGATTTGGAAGCGACGCACGAATCGGCGCTTCAATATGTTTCGCTCGAAGATTTGAAAAATCATCAAATCTAATCCGCAAAAACATTTTATAAAAAGTCCTCTCAAAAGCATTCTTTGCCTTCCTTTGCCGCTTTGCGCCTTTGCGGAAGATTTTTTTGTTTCCCGCAAAGGCGCAAATCTCGCAAAGGAAAAACCGAATCGCTATTTTCAAGCGGCTGCGCAATCCGAATTATGGAACAGCAAACCGAACAGATAACTTTCGATTTTTTCACGGAAAAGCCGAGCATTTCCGCCGCATCGAGCGATGAAATTAAGCTCGAACTCGGCGCTTTTGCCGGACCGCTCGATTTGCTTCTTCATTTAATAAAACAGGAACGGGCGAATATTTTCGACATTCCGATTGCGCGCATTACGGACGAATATCTGAAATATATTCGTCTGATGAAAAGCCTCGATATTTCTCTGGCGGGCGACTTTCTCGTGATGGCGGCGACTTTAATTGAGATTAAATCGAAAATGCTGCTGCCGCGCGAGATTTTCGCCGAAACGGAAGAAGATTCGGAAGACCCGCGCAAAGAACTCGTTGACCGTCTGCTCGAACACGAAAAATTTAAATCGGCGGCGCAGATGCTTTACGAGCGCACGACAATCGAAGCGGCGGTTTTCGCGCGCGGTCGAACCGAATCGGACGAAAACAATCAGGAAATTAACGTTTCGGTTTTCGATTTGCTTTATGTTTTCCAGAAAACTCTGGCGCGCCGAAAAGAAGAATTTAAAATGGAAATCGAGCGTGAGGAAATGTCTCTCTCCGAAATGATAAAAACGATGAAACAGCGAATTTTTCAAGTCAAGGAACTGAATCTGCTTGAATTTTTCGCGTCGATACAAACTAAATCCGAACTGGTTCTGGCGTTTATAGCCGTTCTCGAAATCGTCCGCACCGAAAGCGTTAGACTACTGCAAGACAAGACTTTCGGCGAAATCATCCTGACGCAGGTTTAATTATCAAACCGCAGTCGAAGCGCTTTAGTTAATCACGGCTTCGGAAAATCGCTCCATTTCTTCGATTTGCGGACTGCATTGCAGAAGCAGAAGATTGACGCCGACTTTTCCGAATTCGCCGACTTTATCGGCAACCTGCGCGGGCGTTCCGGTCAAGCCCGAACGAAGCCCGCGATTTGAAACCGAATAATCTTCCAAAGATACCTGCTGTTCGAGCTTCGTGTTCGCGAGCCAATCCTGATAATTGCCGTAGCCTGACGCCGATTGTTTCACGTCCGTAATACGTTCGATTTCCCTTTTCACTTCCGCGTCCGAGTCGCGCACAACGGCGTAACCGGCGACGCCGTAAATCATCGGCGGCAAATTTAATTTGTCGCGCCGCCGTTCCATATCTTCGATTTTCGCCTTCACGCGTTCGGGCGCGTCGCCGTGCATTACATACGCGTCGCACTGCCGCGCAATTGTGTCTTTCGCCTTTTCCGATTCGCCGCCCGCGTAAATTATCGGTTTTTTTATCGGCTTCGGCTGCATCACGGCGTCTTCGAGTTTGTAATATTTTCCGTCGATTGAAAAATGGTCTTCTTTCCAAAGTCGGTCAATGATTTCGAGCCATTCGGAAGTTCGGGCGTAGCGGTCGTCGTGTTCGTCGAATTGGACGCCGAACTTGCGCGCTTCGCCCGCCCACCACGACGAAACGACATTTAAACTAAGGCGTCCGCCGCCGCCGATGCGGTCGATATTCGCCGATTGTTTTGCCAGCAAAGCCGGATTATGAAAAGTCGGACGCACGGCGACCATTAGCTCAAGCGTATTTGTTACAGCAGTTAGCGCCGCCGCCGTTGACCACGCGTCGAGCGACGGCGCGTCAACGCCTTTGATGTCGTTTAAGTTCAACTCGGCGACGAGCGACAAATCGAAACCGATTTCTTCGCTCCGCCGCGCGAGTTTTTTAACATAATTCCAACTCGCTTCCATTCCTTCGTTTTCGACATTTCTCAGCCAGCCGCCGAAGACCGGCATCCAGTATCCGTAGCGCATCCTGCAATCTCCTGTTCCAAAAAATCGATTAAATTTTCGTGCGGGTCGAAGCCGATTAAATTAACCGAATCGGCGACGAAATTCGAGAGCGCGTTGATGTCGTAAAAAAGCGCGTCGCCCGTCTCGTCGTCTATTAAATATTCGACGCCGCCGACATCGATTTTCGCTTCCCTGACGATTCTTTCAACCGTTTCGATAATTTCCTTCGGCGGCTCGAATTTCTCAATCTTTAAGCCTGTTTTCGCGGCGTCCGCGATGCAGATTTCGCCGACGGCGGAAATTCCGCTTGTTTGTCGGGCGTCCTCGATTTGGCAAACTTCCGCCGGACAAAGATTAAAACTTTCACCCTGCGGATAAATTTTTATCGCGTAGAGAAATTTGCCGCCCAAAGTTTCGACGCGGTTGATGTGTTCGCCTCGTTTGGGCGCGAATTCCTGAACGAGCGCCGTCGAGTCGATGCCTGAATCTATCAGATTCTGCTCGACGGCGCTCTGTAAGTCTTCAATCGAATCGAATTTGATAATTCCCGCGCCGCGCCCGCCGATGTTGGGTTTGACGACAATCGGAAACTGCAAATCTTTCGCCGCTTCAATTGCTTTTTCGACCGAATTGATAACACGCGTTTTCGGATATTTAACGCCGAGCGATTCAAACAAAGCAAGCTGTAAGGCTTTTGAAATCTCGATTTGAAACGCGTCGTAACCGTTAATAACGCGGACGCCTTTTCGTTCCAGATTCGCCAGCAAGCCGAGCGTGTAAAAAACCGCGTTTCCGTGTCCGCGCAAAAACGCCGACGCGCTCATTCGATTGAAAAAGAGCGAGTATTTTTCAGCGAAATTTTCATTTGGATTATAGCTGTGATGTGCCGCGTCGATTTTCTTATAATTCAAACCGCGCCGGTCTAATTCGGCGAAAAGAGCGCGAAACCATTCTGGATGTTCGTAGTAGACAGCGATTGATTTGTCCTGTTTCATTCGTTCCTTAAAAATAAAAAACAAAAAGCCGCTCAGCTTCAAGCGACTTTCAATAAAATTCGCATTTTCATTCCATTATGCACCGGCAAAATTGTGTGTCAAGCACTCGAAATTTTAGGTAGTGTCCCAAACTTGTGGCGCTGGAAAACGAGATTACTTTTCAGTGCCTCAACACAGTGTTTCAAAACTCATTAAACGGATTATTTTTGAAACTTTGATTATGAAACGGGTTTTGAAAAAGCTTCAGTTTGGCTGATGGATATAAAGGTGAAGTATAAGTTTCTGTTTCAAAAACGGGGCTTTTATGATACGAATATTCACTTAAGTCGAACGCTCCGGTTCGGCGGCGGCGCGGCGCGCCGTTCGCTGCAACAGATGGTTAGAGATGATTGCCTAATCCTTCCGTGTAATCGTTTCGTGCAGATGACCTACGGGAATTCCCAGAAACGTGATTTTGCCCACGTTATCGATGGTCTTCCCATCAGGCATCAGCTCAAGTGTCTGGTGCATTATCAAAGGTCCCTTGAGTCGATACTTTAGCCGCAATTGGCAATTGCATAAGTTATCTCCTGATTTGTTTGGAGTCGGACAGCCTTTTTCGATTTACCCGAATCGGCTGTCCGCTGCTGCTGCACTTTGCTCATTCTCTTATCTGTGAAGAACGCACGGAATTTTAGTTAGTCTGTAAATTGGCTTTTTCCGAGTATTTTCTCAATTGGTGACGCGCAATAACGGTGATAAAAAGGAGTTCATCAAAATTGGTTTCTTCAAATCTGGCTGCATAACGCCAAATGTGAAGGAAGATTTTCTGGGTTACGACTTCGGCGTCTTCGATTGTGCCGGTGAACTTTTTCGCCATTGCCCAAATCAAATCGCCATAACTTTCAATACAATCATTGACGGCGTTTTTGTCCTTATGTGCGATTCTTTGGAGAACGGCTGAGGAATTATCTATTTGAATGTTTTGAACCGCTAAAGCCTGCATAATTTTGTTCCTGACATTTTTATTAAACTCGAAAAGCAATTTTCGGCTTTTAAGCGAATTTTGCTTTCCGAGTTCATACTTAATTTTCGATTATCCTCTGATAAACAACCCGGCAATCGCCAAAACCTGGTTTTTCGACAAAGGTTCATCGAATGCTTCGGAAATCGCGTCGTCGGTCAGATTCATAGTTTTCGCTTCGAGAACCACGCCGCCTTCTGAGGTTTTGCCTTCGGCGAAATAGACGGGCTGCGTCGCCGCGGGAAGTGTTCCGCGTGAATCGCCCGTAATCCAACCTTTTTCGCCGCGCAGACGACGAACTTCCGCCGCGTGTCTGGCTTCGACCGAGTGTATTTGCAAAGCAACCGTCAAAATTTTACCGTTTCCTTTAAGATTGCCCGCTTGACCTTTGTAAGCGCGCACGCCCGTATCTTCCAATGCCTGCGAAACTGCCAGAAATGTTTGATAATTTCTGAAAACGTCGGCGAACGCGCCGCCTGCCGTAAAATCAAAATTTGGTTTGGCGACGGCTTTGTTTCCTAAGACGGATTTAAGCAGGGCGACGTGCGCGGTTTCGTGTTTGCTGATTTGTCCGAAAACGTCCTGCGTGTCCTGCGGAATCAAACCGGAACTGCCGAGCGCGGTGCGGTAAAATTCGTCTTCGAGATATTCGAGCGTGAGCGCGAAATTCAGCACGTCGGCGATTTTCTCCGGCAGTTTGTCCGCCGCTCCGTAAGTGGTTGCCGCAAGCGCTCCGATACCAATCGGAAGCGTGGCAAGCGCGCCGGTCATCTTTTTGGCTTTGGCGATATTCTCGCCCTGTTCGGTCATTTCACCGATAAAATCCGGCGTGATAAATTCTAAAATAGATTTTCTGAAGTTCATTTATTTTCTCCTTCTTACGATTTCGCCTTCGGTAATTTGTTGGCAGTGACACGTGTTCTGATAAACGGCGCGGCGGCGGCTAAAACCTGTGCGGGCATCAGCGCTTTGTCCAAACCGCTCGAATCAACTGCGTCATCGCCCGCAAAAGCCGACGACGACGGATTGATTAAATCCCGAATCGTCGCGGCATGTCGGGCTTCGACGGAAACGATTTTGCCCGCCAGCAGCAGAAAATCAGGATTTTTTAACAGTTGTCCCGCGCCGTTGTAAGCCGAAACTCCCAAATCTTCAAACGTTCTGGCGGTCGTTAGAACGCTGTCGCGGCTGTTGAAATTAATAGCGGTAAAATTCACCTGTAAGCCGGGAATCGCTTTTTTGCCGAGCGCGGCTTTGAATAATTCGCGGTGCGCGATTTCGTGGTCGCGGATGTCGGTTAAAATCCCGCGTTCCATCGAACTTATGCCTGAATAAGGCGAAGCGACAACCTGCGTGTAAAACGCCGCTTCAAGTTGTTCGAGCGCGTAGGCGTAATTCAAAACGCCGAAATCGCCTTTGCCCAAATCAATCGAATCGGATTTATCGTTGTCAATCGGCAAGCCCAGAAAAGCATTTTTAGCCGACAGCGTTTCGGGATTGAGCGCGCCGTAAGCGACAGCAGCTAAAGCCGCCGCGCTCGACCACTTGAGAAACGAGCGGCGAGATGTTAAGCCGCTGATGCCTTGATTCGGACTGGATTTTTCATCATTACTAAAATCTTTCATCACAATGTTATCTCCACAAATTAAATTAATAACCAAAACATTATCGTTTTGGTTATTTCAGAATAAATATCAACAAAAAAGCTCCACAGCCTTTGATTAAAAGCGCTAAAAATAACGCCGAAAGTTTATTGCCTTGTCCCGCTTGTTCCCCTTATTCCCCTTGCTCTGTAACAAACCTGCTGCCGGATTCGGAAACGCAAGGCACGTTTCCCGCAATACGAGCTGCGATAAGCACTCAACTCCGGTTCAACAGCTTGAACCTTTTTCAACGACTTATAAGTAAATTACCTTAATTTAATATGCTTGTATGTGCGGTTCCGCACTTATTCAATCTTTTTTTTGTGATATTGTTGTCGAACTATCAGAAGCTCGCATCCGAATCGCTTCTGAATTAAGAATGAAAACATATGTCTGACACCGTAAAAAATAATGCTCTGAAAAATCATTTGCTTGCCGCATTGCCCAAAGAGGAATTTGCGCGTCTCGAACCCGATTTGGAATCGGTTGACCTTCCGCTCGGCACAGTCATTTATGAATCGGGCGACCGGATGACGCACGTCTATTTTCCGACGACGGCGATTATTTCCCTGCTTTATATTATGGAAAACGGCGGAACCGCCGAGATTGGAATTGCGGGCAATAACGGCTTAATCGGATCGGCGCTTTTTATGGGCAGCAAATCAACGACGAGTCGGGCAGTGGTGCAAAGCACAGGCGACGCGGTTCGGATAAAAGCTAAGCCGCTGCAAACCGAGTTTGACCGCGGCGGTCAGTTTCAGAAGCTGCTGCTGCGCTATACGCAGACATTGATGACGCAAATTTCGCAAACCGCAGTCTGTAACCGCCTGCATACGGTTGACCAGCACCTTTGCCGCTGGCTGCTGATCAATCACGACCAACTGGACACTAATAAGTTAGTTATGACGCAGGAGTTGATTGCCAATATGCTCGGCGTGCGTCGTGAAGGCGTAACCGTCGCCGCCCAAAAATTACAGGAAAAAGGATTGATAAAATATGTTCGCGGCACGATTACGATGCTCGACCGAAAAGGTTTGGAAGCGGCTGCGTGCGAATGTTATCAAATAGTAATGGACGAATACGAGCGGCTTTTGGGCAAATACATTCCGATAAACAGAAACAAATACGAAACGGCAGGTAATAAATAAAACTGGAATTCTTTCGCCCGTTACAGTTATTAGTCAGCAGAAGATAATTGTTCTTTTTATAAATTCATCACCCGACATTGAGAAAGGCTTAACGAACTTCTTTTTTTGCCGCTTGTTGTTTATTTCAACAAACCTTAAACAAGGAGATTCTCAATGACCGAAAACACTTTCCAAAACACCGCGCCGGGCAACAAAATGCTTGCCGCTCTGCCTGCCAGGGAATATAGACGATTGGCAAATAAATTGGAACTCGTTGAATTGAATTTCGGTGAAACCATTTACGCGCTCGACGCGAATATCAAGGACGTTTATTTCCCGAACAGCGGCATCGTTTCGTTTATGACGACAATCGAAAAAGGCTCAACGCTCGAAGCCGGATTTGTCGGAAACGACGGACTTGTCGGACTTTCGACTTTTCTCGGAACGACAAAATCGCCGAACAGCGCAGTCGTCAGGGCGACGGGCATTGCGTGGAAAATGAAGGCGGCGGATTTTCTCAAGGAGTGCCGTGAAAACAACTTGTTGTCCGGTCTCGTCCGACGCTACACGCATTTGTTATTAACCCAATTATCTTCGGTCAGCGCCTGCAATCGCTTTCATCCGATTATCAAACGGCTGACCTGCTGGCTGCTGATGACCGGCGACCGTATGGGAACGGATAAATTTCAAATCACCCAGGAATTCATTTCAAATATGCTCGGCGTCCGTCGCGAAGCCGTCGCCATCGCCGCCGCCAGTCTGCAGGAAAAGCAGTTGATTAGCTACAGCCGGGGCAATTTATCAATCCTTAATCGGACAGGCTTGGAAGAGTTTGCCTGTAAGTGCTATTCCATCGTTAAAGAGGAAGAGAGGAATTATCTTAATTAGAATCGCAGGATTAGGATACTACCAAATTTTAGAAAGAATTTGTGTTTGCGCGGCTGCAAAATATTTTTTCAGGTTAGCCGAATTGTTTAATTTCTCAATTTTAATATCAAATCACTGCATCATTGCTATATCTGTAAAAACATAAATTATGAAACCGAGAATCAAAAGAATCACCGACAGCCAAATTACTCCGCTAACATAAATATGGATTTTCTCGCCGCGTCAGATTTCTTGTTTCATATTTTTATTATACGGAAATGCAAAATGTAAATTCCAGCATTTCCGCCGCTGTTTTCGGATTGATTTCACGGCGTGATACGATGTTCGTTTGCAATACAAACGATGAAAGAAAACATACAAACCACGCGACTTGAAAACGGATTGACGATTTTGACCGAAACGATGCCGGACGCGCGCTCGGCGAGTCTGGTTTTCTGGTTTAATAAAGGCTCGCGCCACGAACCGTTTGAGTTAAACGGCGTTTCGCATTTTATCGAACACGCGGTTTTCAAGGGAACGGCGACGCGTTCGGCGTTCGATATTGCCGTCGAAATCGACCGTCTCGGCGGAAATTTCGACGCGTTCACCTCGCACGAAACGACCGGATTCGGTCTGAAAGTCGTCGATAAGCAATTGCCGCGAGCGTTTGATTTGCTTGCCGATATGCTTGTCAATCCGCGTTTTGACGAGCGCGAGTTAAGACGCGAGCGGCGCGTTATCATCGAAGAAATGAAAATGGTCGAAGACACGCCCGAAGAATTTCTGGGCGAGATTTTTCAAGCCGGTTTCTTCCCGAATCACGCGCTCGGTCTGCCGATTGAAGGCACGCGCAAATCGGTTCGCGCGTTTAACAGCAAAGTTACAAGCGAATATTACGCGCGGATTTTTCAGCCGGAAAATCTGATTATCGCCGCCGCCGGAAATATAGAACACGCGGAAATCGAAACACTCGCGCGCGGGATTTTTCAAGCTCAAGTTTCAAAGTTCAAAGTTCAAAGTCTGAATCGTGAAACCCCGAACTCTGAACCCGAAGTTTTGAACGCGCCGACGCCTGCCGCGCCGATTATTTTGAAAAAGAAACGCGAGCTTGAACAGGCGCACTTTATAATCGCGACGCCGTGGATTCGCGCAAACAGCGAAAAACGCTACGCCGCGCACTTGCTCGAAAGCATTTTCGGCAGCGGAACTTCGTCGCGCCTCTGGCAGTCGATTCGGGAAAAACGCGGGCTGGCTTATTCGGTCGGCGCGAGCGGCGTCTCGTTTGAAGACTGCGGAATTTTTTCGATTTACGCGGCGACTTCGCCCGAAAGATTGGGCGAAGCGATTAATTTATCGGTTGCCGAACTAGCCGAAATTAAAAAACGCGGCGTAACGGGCGAAGAATTGCGGCTTGCCAAAGACCAGGCAAACGCCGCGATTCTGCTCGGACTCGAAGATTCGGGCGTCCGCGCCGGAAATCTCGCCCAGCAGATGATTACCTACGGCAAAACAATCGCGCTCGAAGAAACACTGGAAAAAATCGAAGCCGTCCGCGCCGAAGACGTTCAAAGACTCGCCGACGAGTTTTTCCGAACCGAAAACATCGCGCTCGCCGCGCTCGGCAATTTGAACGGCTTGAAAGTCGGGCGCGAAAGATTGAACGTCGATTAAAGTTAAATTCTGCAAATCGTCCGTGAACGGTTTGTGCGATTCAGCCAAAATTCAGTAATGTTAAAAACAACATCTTTCCCTGATTTTCGATGTCTCGAATTTTAATAAATGACCGATTTAAAATGCCTTACAACAAAAGAAGTGGCGCGTCTTTGCCGCGTCAGCGACGCGACGGTTAAGCGCTGGCAGGAAGCCGGACTGCTTCGGTCGGAGCGGACGAGCGGCGGTCATCGGCGTTTTCGCACCGAAGAAGTGGCGCGTTTTCAGCGGGCGCAGGGGCTTGGGTTGAAACAATGCCACGGCGACGAATCGGTTCTCGCCGCTTCGACCAGAAAACACGATAGCAAAGCCTTTTCGAGCTGCGCGTTTTTTCAATCGCTGACGGCGGGCTGTGAAGAAGCGGCGGCGAATGTCTTAATCGGCGCGCATCTCGGAGGCAAATCACCGGCGGAGATTTTCGATGATTTAGTCTGCCCGTCGATGCACCGAATCGGCGAGCTTTGGGCAGACGGGCAAATCAATATTGCACAGGAACATCTCGCCGTGCGCGTCGCGCACATCGCCGTTTATAAGCTCAGACAGGCGCTTCCCGTTTCAAAATCAGTCGAAAAAACGGCGATGTGCTGCGCGCTCGAAGGCGATTTTCACGAACTGCCGACGCATCTGGCGCAGATGACGATTGAAAATGAAGGCTGGGACGCGATAAATTTCGGCGCGAATACACCGCTCGACGCTTTAAGCGAAGAAATTCTGCGCCGCAAACCGGATTTGGTTTGTATTTCAGGCGCGATTTTAAGCGATGCCGAACATCTTTTCCGCGATTATCAGGCTTTACGAGCGCAAACCGCGAAACTTAAAATTCCCTTCGTTCTCGGCGGCAAAGCCTTTGCGGACAAGGCGGCGCGCGCCCGTTTCCCCGCCGAGTTTCACGCCGGAAATTTTACCGAAGCCGCCGAATACGTTCAAAAATTCGTCTCCGTAAATTAGGTTCGTTGTCGGAGCGCGGGTATCCTGCCCGCAAACGCCGCGCGAGCGGCGTAATTGACTTTATCGAATTCGACGTTAGGTAGATTTGATTTATTCGCGCCTTTGGGCGCTCATTGCGGGCAGGATGCCCGCGCTCCCGATATAAAGCGCTTTTGATAAATTTGTTTGATTTCCGTAAAACCCTTATACTTTCGACAGAAAACCGCTCGATAACGAAAAGATGAAATTTATCGGTTCCAAAACTTTTACTGTCTTCGCCCTTGCGCTGCTCTGCGCTTTTTCGGCTTTGGCGCAGGATTTTCTGCCCGAACTGGTCAGGCGAATCAAGCCTTCGGCGGTGGCGATTGAAACTTTCGACGCTAAAGGCGCGTCGCTTTCGCGCGGCAGCGGGTTTTTCGTCTCCGGCAACCGAATCGTAACCAACCGCCACGTTATCGAGCGCGCCAGCCGCGTCGATATTCATTTAACAGACGGCAAAAAGATTTCCGCCCGCGGCGTTTTAGCCATTGACGGCGAAGGCGATTTGGCGCTTCTGCAGGTCGATTTGCCCGAAGGTTTTGCCGCGCCTTTGCAGATTGTGCAGGCGACGCCGCAGGAAGGCGAATCGATTGTCGTCGTCGGTAACCCATACGGTCTGGAAGGCTCGGTCTCGAACGGCATCGTTTCCGCCGTCCGCGAGATTGCCGGTTACGGAAAAATCATTCAAATCACCGCGCCGATTTCGCCCGGCTCAAGCGGTTCGCCCGTCGTCAATATGCGCGGTCAGGTTATCGGCGTGGCGACTTTACAGGCGGCTGAAGGTCAAAGTCTGAATTTCGCCGTGCCGTCGGAAAGAATTTCGGCGCTGAAAATCACCCAGCTGCAAACTTTTTCATCTTTGAATTTGGAGACGCAAAAAAACAAGCGCGCGATGGCGGAAAGTCTTTATTCGCAGGGCTTGGGAATTTTATCGCGTGATGATTACGCCAGAGCGCTCGTTTTTTTTGAAAAGGCGGTCGAGATTGACCCGAATTACGCGGAAAGCTGGTATCAGGCGGGATTTTGCTACGGCATTTTGGGACGACACGCCGAAGCGCTCAAAGCGTCGAGACAAGCGGCGCGGCTGCGTCCCGAATGGGCGGAAACTTTCGTCAATATCGGTGCGTCGAGCTTCGCGCTCGGACAATTTAAGGAAGCTGCGGACGCTTACCGGCAAGCCGCCAAGCTCAATCAATACAGCGCCGATATTCAATATTCGCTTGGCTTGACCTTGAATAAATTAAATCGTGCCGACGAAGAAATTCTCGCTTATAAACGCGCCGTCGCGCTCAAACCCGACCACGCGAACGCCATCGAAAAACTCGGTCTGGCTTATTTCAAGCAAAATCGTTTCAAAGACGCGCTTGCCGCCTTCGAGCAGTTGAAAATTTATAAACCGGACGCGAAAACTTATAATTATCTCGGCGAAAGCTATCTCGAATCGGGCGCAACCGACCAGAGCATCGAAGCGTTAAGTAACGCCGTCAACTTCAATCCCGATTTTGATAAGGCGCGTTTCAATCTCGGACGCGCATATTTAAAAAAAGGCGACCGCGACTCCGCCGAAATTCAATACGAAATCTTAAAAAACTCGAAATCCGATTGGGCGGACAGGCTTTATGTTTTAATAAATCCTTAAAGCAGGCGTCAGGTTTTAGGTAATAGGTTTTAGGGGAAATGCTTAACCTGACACCTCGCACCTGATACCTAATTATCCGCTTTAAGGTTGTTGTGTTTTTTCGACTACGAGCGCGCTCAAAAAGCTGTCCTGAATCGTTTTTTCCAGAAACAAACTCGTGTGCAGACCGCAGCCGAAGACCGAAGACTTCAAGGGGAAAATCGTTTTTACAAGCTGTTCCGTGCCGCCTTTCGATTCTTCGCTTTCGGCAAGCAGCGAGCGGCGCGTAACGCGTCCGTCGCCGAGCGCATACATCGCTTCTTTAACCGCGTCTTTTTTGATTTCGCGCCCGCCGGAAGTTTTAATATCGCGTGCGGCGGTTATCGTCAGCCAGCGTTCTTTTTTGTCGTCGGGCAGCAGGACAACCGCGTCGAGCGTCGGCTGGCAGTTGCCGCCGTAAGCGTAAAGCAGAATCGGCGATTTGCGCGTCGGCGCGTCGAGCGCCAGATGAAAACGTTTCGCGCGGCTCAATACCGAAGCAAAATAAGCCCGAACCTGCGCCGACGTTGTTTGTGCCAGAATTCGGTCGTCGTAATTTGCGTCCTTCGGCAATTTCGCCGGTTTGATTTCTTTATTCCGCAAAGCAAGCTGCGGCGCGTCCTTTAATTTGCTCAGAAACTTCGGGTCATTGAGCGCGCCCCAGCCGTATGTTCGCCACGTTTTTGGATTATACAAATCGACTTTCAGCGGCTTTAAATCTTCGTCGAGAAACCGCGCCGTCGATTGATGCGGCATCAATTGAAACGACGCCGGAGAAGTTAAAACGTCTTCGGGGCGAAAATCGTCGATAAAGGGAAGATTACGTGTGCTGACGATGCTCGCGCCGTTAATCGCCGCGCTGAAGGCATCGACCGAGCCTTCGTTCGGCACGCCGAACATCAGCAGTTTATTGATGTGTTTCGCGCCCGCCCACGTCGGAACGGGATTTCTGCCTTCGGGCGGTAAATCAGCCGCGCCATACATCGCGGCGTAGCGGGCGATGAGTCCGCCCATCGAATGAGCGATAATATCGAATTTCAAATCGGGACGCTTGAGAGCGCGTTTGAGCGTTTCAATTTTTCGGATTAAAAGCCGCGCCGTTTCCACGTTATCGCGCCGCCAGTCGTATGGAAAAACGTAGAAAACATCGCTCGCCTGCGGTTTATTCCAGTCGGCTTCGGTGTAGCCGCGCGCCAGAAGCGAATCGATAAGTCCTTTATAAACTTCGATGTCAGGCAGAACGCCCGGCAGTTTGACTTCGCGGATAATGTCTTTGGCAACCAGATTATCGCGGTTTCGCGCCGGATTCGCCGAAGTCATCGGCAGACGTATGTCGTCGTCCTTATCGCGCCGCACGGCAAACCAGACGCTTTTCCCCGTCCGCGAATTGACCAGTTCCGAACCCTGAACGCCGGGAATGATAATCACCGGGTCTTTGCCGGTCGTCTGTGCGTTTATATTGATTGAGAAAAAAGCGAATAAAATAACAGCGAGATGAATTAAAAATATTTTTTTTGATTTCAGCATTTGGAAAAAGCAATCAGCCTGGATTTCTGGAATTGAATTTCTGGAAAATATTTAATCGTTTCGCCGCCGTCGATTTATCAAACTCGATACGAAACCTGCTCCGAAACCGTTGTCGATATTAACGACCGTGACGTTCGACGCGCACGAATTGAGCATTCCCAAAAGCGCCGCCAAACCGCCGAACGACGCTCCGTAGCCGATACTTGTCGGCACGGCGATAACCGGAACTTTTACAAGACCGCCGACAACCGACGGCAGCGCGCCTTCCATTCCGGCGACGACGACGACGACGCGCGCGTTCTGCAAAACTTCCCGTTCGGCTAAAATCCGGTGAATTCCCGCAACGCCGGCGTCCCAGATGCGCGTTACGCGGTTGCCCATCGTTTCGGCGACGAGCGCGGCTTCTTCGGCAACCGGAATATCGCTCGTGCCAGCCGTAACAATGGCAATCTCGCCCGCGCCGAGTTCGGTTTTATCACGCCACACGCGGATTAAATTCGCCGATTCGTGCCATTCGGATTCGGTCAGAACATTACGAATCTCGCCGAAAACGTCGGCGTCCGTGCGCGTAATCAAAACATTCGGCGAGCGGGCGATTAACTTTTCAAATATCCCGACAATCTGATTTCGTGTTTTTCCCGCGCCGAAAATAACTTCGGGAAAACCCTGTCGCTCGGCGCGCGCGTGGTCAACGCGGGCAAAACCGATGTCTTCGTAAGATAGGTTTTTAATGCTTTCGGTTGCTTCGGCAGTTGAAATGTCGCCTTTTGTCAAAGACGCCAGAATCGTTTCAATCTCGCTTGTTTTCATAAACTTATCTTAACGGCTGAAATATTTTTTAACCAATAAACAAATTATAATAATGTCAATCAGGAGACTGATTTCTACTCTTGATTCATATATTAATAAGAAAACCGAATGTTAAATGCGCGATTAGCCGAATATTTCCCGAAAATGCTAGAGTTTATTTTATGGAATTGACCATTGCCGTAACCGGCGCGTCGGGAACAATTTACGCTTACCGGACACTACAGCTTTTAGCGGCAAGCGGCGCTGTCGAGACAATCAATCTGATAATGTCCGGCACGTCGGCGACCGTCGCGCAGGTTGAAATGAACGTCAATCTGCGCGACCCGAATGCCGAAAAAATCAACGAATGGCTCGGACTCGCTCCCGATTCAAAGCTGATACGCCTCTGGCGGCTCGATAACCTGGCGGCGAAACCGGCGTCGGGTTCAAACAAACAGGCGGGAATGATAATCGTGCCGTGTTCGATGGGAACTCTGGGCGCAATCGCTTCGGGCGCTGGAACGAATTTAATACATCGAGCGGCGGACGTTTGCTTGAAAGAAGGCAGAAAGCTCGTCGTCGTTCCGCGCGAAACGCCGTATAACCGGATTCATCTGGAAAATATGTTGAAATTATCCGACGCCGGAGCGCGCGTTATGCCGGCGAGTCCCGGATTTTATCATCGTCCGAAAACGATTGAAGAACTAGCCGACCATTTATGTTTTAGAATTTTAGACCAGTTCGACATTCCGCACTCGCGCAAAACGGCGTGGACGGGCGAGGAAATCTCGCACAAAGAATAAAATGAAGCTATTAAAAAAACTCGCTGTAATTTTGTTTCCGCTGATTCTCATTTCAGTTTTTTCAAATGATATTCCGGCACAGAAACGCCGAATCGTTCCAGTCGAACGTTATGTTCTGCCGTTTGACGGCGCGAAAAAAGATGCCTCATTTCTGGTTTTCAGAAATAAATTAATCGCGGCGGTGAAAAGACGCGACAGAAAATATCTTTTCGGCATAATTGACCCGAGCATCCTGAACGATTTCGGCGGCAGCGGCGGCAGCGAAGAATTTAAAGCGATTTGGAAAATCGCCGACCCGAAAACCACATTTTGGGATGAATTCCTTTTAGTTTTAACCAACGGTGGCAACTTTCACGGCGGCAAAAACGCTTTTTGCGCGCCGTATGTTTACACGAATTTTCCCGACGACTTAAACTCGTTCGACTACGAAACGATTTTCGGCAAAAACGTCGCTCTGCGCGCTCGCCCGACTTCAAAAGCCGAAACAATCGCCAATCTTTCCTACAATATCGTCAAGCCTGATTACGATAATTCGGTGAAAATTAAAAATACCGAAAATACTTATTCGTGGGTAAAGGTTACAACGCTCGGCGGTAAAACAGGTTTTGTAAAAGAAAATTTCGTCCGCAGCGCAATCGACTATCGCGTTTGTTTTGACAAATCAAAGGGTAAATGGAAAATGACGGCGTTCATCGCAGGAGATTAGATGTCCGACACAATCAAGAGATTTTCAAACCGCGTCGAGAATTACGTTTTGTGTCGTCCGACGTATCCGTCGGAAATTTTGCGCGTGTTCGGGACGGAAACGAATCTGCGAGCCGATGATTGCCGAACTCGAACGGCTGTTTGCAGATTACGAGAAAGAAAGTAAAATAGAAATCTTATACACTACGAACATCTACTACGCGCGGATTTGATATTTGTCCGATTCGATTTTTTTTATTTATGGCAGCAACTACAACAGACAAACGAGTTATAAGCGTCGCGCATTCGCCCGACTCGGACGACGCTTTTATGTTTTACGGTTTGGCGACCAATAAGCTGGAGACGCCGAACTTAAAATTTGAACACACGTTAAAAGATATACAAACATTGAACGAGGACGCGAAAAACGGCGTGTTCGACGTGTCGGCAATCAGCTTTCACGCCTACGCCTACGTCGCCGATAAATATGTGCTTCTGCCGCACGGCGCGAGCATCGGCGATAAATACGGTCCGATTCTCGTCTCGAAAGAACCGCGCTCGCCGGACGACATCGGCAAAATGAAAATCGCTATTCCCGGCGAGATGACGAGCGCTTTTCTGGCTTTGAGAATTTACAATCAGGATTTTGAATACGTCGTCATCCCGTTCGACCAGATTATCGACGAAGTGAAGCGAGGCAAGGTTGACGCCGGTTTGTTAATTCACGAAGGACAGCTTTTTTATAAACAGGTCGGACTCGATAAAGTCATCGATTTAGGCGAATGGTGGTTTGAGAAAACCGGCTTGCCGCTGCCAATGGGCGGAAACGTCATCAAGCGCTCGCTCGGAGATGAATTAATGCGCGAAGTTTCCAAATATCTGCACCAAAGCATCAAATATTCGCTCTCACACCGCGAAGACGCGCTCGCCTACGCGATGCAGTTCGCCCGCGATATGCAGCCGGAACTCGCCGACCGCTTCGTCGCGATGTGGGTCAACGATTTAACGCTCGACTACGGCGACAGAGGACGCGAAGCCGTTCGCCTGCTGCTCAAGGAAGGCTTTGAGAAGGGAATTATTCCGCACCAGGTCGAAGTCGATTTTGTCGAATAATAGACGGTTTTATAATTTTCACAGAAGAAAAAAAGCTGACTTGGTTAAGTCCGCTTTTTTTCTTTGAAGTTTTAAACAAAGACAAATGCGGCGCGGTTGTTTGATTTTACGAACTAACCCCAAAGAAATAAAAAGCGAGCGATTGAAATTTCAATCGCTCGCTTTTTATTTTCAACCGTTTTACTGTTTTATCTCTGCATCAATTCCGGCGGCAATTGTTTGTCGATTGCCGGACGCGTTTTCATATCGGCTAATTCCCACATCGTCAAAAAGATTGTGCGCGTAACCGACTGCATTTTGTTGTAATCGATTTTGTCGGGCGAATCGCCCGCGCCGTGATAATCTTCGTGAACGCCGTCGAACCAGAACGCAATCGGAATTCCTTTAATCGCATAATTAAAATGGTCGGAGCGGAAAAAGAAACGATTTTTATCCGTCGGGTCGTCGTATTTCAAATCGTAATTGAGTTTCAAAAATGAATTATTCACGTCGGCAACCGTTTTGCCGAGCTGCGAACTCATCATCTGCGAACCGATAACGAAAATTTCATTTTCACGCGAAAGGTTTTCGTTCTTCGGGTTGGTGTCGCCCGCTTTTTTGCTGCGTCCAATCATATCGATATTGAGCTGCGCGACGACGTTTTTCAAATCAACCGTCGGATAGCTCGTAAAATACTGCGAACCCCACAAACCTTTTTCCTCGCCGCAGTGCCAGACGAAAAGAATCGACCGTTTCGGACGTTTCGCGGATTTCGACAACGCTTCGGCAATCGCCAAAACGCCGGTCGTTCCAGAACCGTCGTCGTCCGCGCCGTTCCAGATTTTATCCGCGCCCGGCGCGTTCGGATTCATTCCAACGTGGTCGTAATGCGCGCCGATGGCAACCATTTCATTTTTCAAAATCGGGTCGCTGCCTTCCCAAATCGCCACGACATTCTGCGTCGTCAGCATTTCCGGTTTCATCGAAATGTTGACGCTGATTTGTTTATCGGCGTTCAGGCTGAACGAATTGTTTGCCGAACCGTTTAACGGATTGCCCGATTCGCCCGTAAAGAGCGCTTCGGCGACTTTCGGCGACACCAGAAAAACCGGCGGAGCGGTCGCGCCCGGCGTCAAAGAAAGCTGCGCGAATTTTTCGACGTAAGTTCTGGTGCGCCCGAACATCTGGCGAACCTGTCCCCAGTTTTCCCGCAAAAATTTCGACGGCAGAACGATGACGCCCGCCGCGCCGTTTTGTCTGGCGTAAGTTACGGCGTCCGCCCAATCCGCGCCGCGAGTGCCTTTTAAGTCCGCATTCGTTACGCCTTTGGGAAGCGGAACGAGAGTTTGTCCCGAAACCGCGCCTTCGCCGTAGACCGCGATATATTTTCCTTTAACGTCGATATTCTGATACGGATTCAGATTTTTCGATTTAATCATCCAGCCGTTTCCGGCAAAGACGACGGGCGCGTTTATAACGCCCGTTCCGCTGCCGGAAACGCGCATTAAATCTTCGCCGTATTGAAACTTTTGCCCGCCGATTTCGACCGAAGTATTCTGCGCGTCAACAACGTCGCGGCGCAGAGCGATTTTCTGATAATATGTTCCGTCGTCGCCCGCCGGTTTGAAACCCCAGCGCGACAGATTCATTCCGATAAATTTCGCCGTCGTATCAAGCCCGCGCGAAGGCGTGTCGCGTCCTTCCATCTCGTCGGACGCGATAAAATAAAGATAATCCGACATCTGTTTGGCGGTAATATTCTGCGCCGCCTTCATCGCGGGCGATTTCGCCTTTGTCGCCGTCTGCGCGAAAGTCGCCGCGGGCGTCGCAAGCGCGACGAATAAAAATAGTGCAAGTAGATTTTTTTTCATTTTTTCTCCAAAAAAGATTTTAACCGGAAATAACCGCGAATTGTTATCTGAAAACATTTCGGATTTAAACTCGAAATTTTCAACTTTGCCGAAAAATTGTCTTTCCATTTAATTCCGTCAGCGTTTGTCTGCGTTTATCTGCGGTTATTCGGCGGTTAGTTTTCCTTGTTTTTACGGCGGCGCGGCGGAAATTGTTTCGTTTTCGACGACGACAATCGAGATTTTGTTTCTATCGGCAAGCGCAATCATTTCTTCTTTATCAAAAATCAAAGTTTTTCCGGCAGTCAGACAAAGACACGCCGCGCCCGCCTGAATCATTGTTTCAATGGTCGGAAGACCGACGACGGGAACGTCGAAACGCATATCCTGATTCGGCTTCGAGACTTTGACGACGGTTAATTTCCCTTTGGCGAGTTCACCGGCGCGTTTTATCGTCGCGTCCGTTCCTTCCATCGCTTCGACGGCGACGCACGCTTTGGCGCGGACGACAATGGTTTGTCCCAAATCGAGCCTGGCTATTTCATTGGCGATTCGCAAACCGTATTCGATATTTCCGCGCTCGGTCTCGTCCGGTTTGCGGCTCGTCAAAACGCCTTCTTTCGTTAAATAATCCCGCATAAAATATGTCGAATCAATCAGTTCGATGCCGTCCTTTGCAAGCTCGGCGGCGATTCCGCCGATTAAGGAATCGGTATTTCTCCGCGGCAGATTGTAAAGCATTCGCAGCATTCGCAAATCGGGCAGCGCGCCGGAAAAAATCTGCACGTGTTTGACCTGTCCAGCCATTATCACTTTTGTAACCGCTTGTTTTTTAAAGAACGAAATCATTTTGCCGAGTTGCCCGATGCCGACCCAGACAATTGTTTCGGCGACTTCCTCGATGCGTTTATCCGTTTCCTCTTTTATAGCCGCGACCGATAGGGCGACGCCTTGTCTGCGAGCGCCTTCTATAACGAGAAACGGAAAATTTCCGTTTCCGGCAATAAGTCCGAAATTCATATCTGAATATATTTTACCGGAAAAAAAATCTCCTTAACAATTTGCGGCGACCATCGACCATTTGGAATAAAAATGAACGATATTTGCGGCGCTCCGGCAATTGCCGCCGGATTAAATAATCGCAAAATTCTGTTATTGCAATACTTACCGATTGCGGATTTCGTGTTTCTATTAATGGCACAATCATTGCTAAAGAAGCGGCAACAGGCAAAGCGACGGGAGAAATATTCGAGCATTGTCCAGAAAATTTCAATTCTTAGGAGAAAGTATTATGAACCGTTTAAGAAATTCAATTGCCGTTTTCGCATTCGCGCTTTTAATTTTAGGCTTGCCGACATTTGCTTCGGCGCAATGGGGCAATAATCGCAACGGTGGTTACGGCAACAATAACAATCGAAATCTGCAAGGCACGATTAGAAATTTGAAAAACCGCAGCAGCCAGTTCGAGCGCCGTCTCGACCGCGAACTCGACAACAGCCGCTACAACGGCAGACAGCGCGAAGACCGCATTCTCGATGTCGCCAAAAACTTTCAGGACGCGACCGACCGGCTCGACCGCGCATATGACAACCGCAGCGATTACAGCCGAAGTCAGGACGAAGCGCGCCGCGTTCTCGATTTAGGTTCGCAGCTCGAACGGATGGTTTCGCGCCTACGCACGAATTCAAATCTTGGCTCGGACTGGAACAGAATTCGTCAGGATTTGAATGTTTTAGCCAACGCTTACAATTACAACGGCAATCGCCGCAACAACCGCAACCGCAACGGCGACTACAACGACGACGATTACAACCGCAATAATCGCCGCAACACCAACAATAACGACTGGCGCAGAAACATCCCGTTTCCGCTTCCTTTCTAAAAGTCGGTTAAAAGTTAATTTACTAAAGCTCGAATCGTTTGATTCGGGCTTTTTTTATTTGTTATGTAAAAATCAGTTTCGCGCCCGCAATCGACAAACCGACCGCCAGAACGCGCCGCAGCGTTAATGAATTGAACCGGCGACTTCCAACAGTCGAACCGATAACACCACCGCAAACAGCCGCGATTACCCAAAACCAAACGTCCGGCGGCAGTCTGGAAATCTGCGAATCCTTGCCCAAAAGCCAGTTTCCCAAAAGCCCCGAAGCCGAGTTGACCAGAATAAACAACGCCGAAATGCCTGCCGCTTTTTTCGTTTCCGTCCAGCCGAAAAGCAGCAGAATCGGCGTTAAAAAAACGCCGCCGCCGATGCCGATTAAGCCCGAAACAAAACCCAAAGTTGCGCCGACAAGCAGACAAATCCAAACTTTCGGCGCGCTCGCTTCGTCGTCCGACGCAAAATTTACAGCCAGCCGAATCGCCGCCAGAATCAAAGCCGCGCCGAGTATTATTTTATAAACGCCCGCCGGCAACTGAATCATTCCGCCGAGAAACGCCGCCGGAATCGAACCGACGGCAAACGGTAGAAATATTTTCCAATCGAAATATCCGGCGCGGTAAAACTGCACGAACGAAATCGACGCGACAAAAAGATTTAACACCAGCGATGTCGGGCGCGTAACGCTCGCCGCGACGCCGAACAGCGCCAAAACCGCCAGATAACCGGACGCGCCGCCGTGTCCGACCGACGAATACAGAACGGCGACGAGAAAAATCGCGGCGATTATCGAAACGGCGGAAAGCTCAAACATTTATCGGAAATTTTATCAATCGACTTTGTAGAAAGTAATCGGCAAACCGGAAGCATCGTCGAATTCAACGCCTGCGCGAACGCCGGAATCGGCGATTTCTTCGGCTGTTTTGTCCGAATCGTAATGAGCGAACATTGCTCCCAAAGCATACGGACTGCCGCTGCCGTTGGCGTAAAATCTGGTGTATTCCTGAACGTATCGATACGCGCTCAAACCGAAAATTCCCCGTTTATTTGCAATTAAAACGTCGCCGCGAAAAGTCTCGAAATCTTCCTCGTCGTCGGGACGCAGAAAATAATTTTCCTTTAATTCTCTGTGCAGAACCAGCCCGAAGCGAAATATTTCCGAAACCGAATCTAACGAAACTTTTTTTCGGCTGTTGGATAAGAAATCCTGAACGGCAATCGCCAGACTCGCCGAACCGGAAACGCCCAGATAATTGTCCAGGTATTTGAAAATCTTTTCGTGATTAACGACGTAACCGGCTGATTCTTTTGTGTTTCCGTAAGTTGTGAGCGTGTCGGCGGCGATGACCGTTTCGCCTTTTTTCTTTACAACGACAATTGTTGACATAAATTTTCAGACGTTTTGAGCAAAAGATTTCGGCGCGATTTCAGCAAGCCAACGATTCCATTCTTCGAGCGCGAGATTAACCTGAACCGTGTGCCGCTCGCGTTTGTTTCGATACTTTTTGCGAATTTCAAGCGGCGCTTCTTCGAGCAGACCGAAAGTAATGTTAACCGGCTGAAAGTTCTTCGTTTCCACATTTGAAACATAACGGCACAGCGCGCCGATTGCGCTTGACGCGGGCGCGCTTATTAAACTTTTTTCATTCGCCAGACGCGCCGCGTTCAAACCGGCGAGCCAACCCGTCCCGACCGATTCGACGTAGCCTTCGACGCCGGTAATCTGTCCGGCGAAAAACAAATTGGCGTTATTTTTCGTCTGTAAAGTCGCGCTTAAAATTTTCGGCGAATCAATAAAAGTATTGCGGTGAATCTGTCCGTATTGCAGAATGTCGCAGTTTTCCATTCCGGGAATCAGCTGCAAAACGCGCTTCTGCTCCGCGTATTTCAAATGATTTTGAAAACCGACCAAGCTGAAAGCGTCCGCCATCAAATCTTCCTGCCGCAATTGAACGGCGGCATACGGCTCGCGTCCCGTCGCCGGTTCATACAAACCTTTCGGCTTCATACAGCCAAAGCGCAAAGTATCGACTCCGCGTCTGGCTAATTCTTCGAGCGGCAGACACGCCTCGAACCATTTCGTATCTTCAAATCTTTTCAGCGGAACTGATTTCGCTTCAATCAGTTCGTTATAAAAAACTTCATACTGCTCGCGGTTAAACGGACAATTTATATAATCGTCGCCGCCTTTTCCATACCGCGCCGCTTTAAAAGCAATCGACATATCAATCGAATCCGCCGCTACAATCGGCGCAATCGCGTCGTAAAAATAAAGCTGGTCGTCGCCCGTCAGCTTCATTATTTCCAATGTCAAAGCATCGCTCGTCAAAGGTCCGGTCGCGATAATCGTAATTTCATCCGGCGAGATTGTCGTCGCTTCTTCCCGAAGAAGCTTAATATTCGGATGATTTTCGATTTTTTCCGTAACATATTCGGAAAATTTCGCCCGGTCAACGGCAAGCGCCGCGCCCGCCGGAACTTTCGTTTTTTCCGCCGCTTCCATCACCAGCGAATCGCCGCGCCGCAGTTCTTCCTTCAAAAGATACGGCGCGCTTCCCGGCTCATCGGTTTTCAGCGAATTCGAGCAGACGATTTCCGCCAGCTTATCCGTCCGGTGCGCCGGAGTTTGCCGCACGGGACGCATTTCAAATAATTTAACTTTGACGCCGTTCTCCGCCGCCTGCCACGCCGCTTCGACACCTGCCAAACCGCCGCCGATAACATTTATCTCTTTCATACATTTAATTCGACCGGCAAACCGAAAACCGCGTTTCCCGTCTGCCCGTAACTGTTAAACTAAATGATAAAGCATTCGATTGGTAAGCGAAAGTCGAATCAATCTCCGCATAAGCTCAATGTGAACCGAACGCTTTCCTCACTCACGTTGCTTGACATCGGCACTTACGGAAAAGTATATTCTGTAATTCGGCAAAACATTTCGCCATCCTAGCTCAGCTGATAGAGCATTCGATTCGTAATCGAAAGGTCGTGGGTTTGAATCCCATGGATGGCTCCACTTTTAATCTAAGTAAATCAACAACTTACGCAAAAAATAAAGGCATCAAAAACGATGCCTTTTTCCTTTTGTGTGCCAAATGTGTGCCAAACTCAAAAATTATCTTTTTAACCGGCTTTTCGACTCTCATAAAACATTGATTCGAGTTTGTCCGATGCCTGCGCTTGCATACCGTCTAAAACGTGGCTGTAAGTTGAAAGCGTCAAATGCACGTCCGCGTGTCCAAGTCTTTCCTGAATCACTTTCATATTTTCACCACTCGCCAAAAGCAACGTCGCGCAACTATGCCTTAGAGAGTAAAGCCGATGATGTCCAAGTTTGGCAGTTTTCAAAATTTCGTGAAAATATCTTTTGGTAAGATTGCCGTATCGAATCGGTTGACCGTCATCGGTTGCAAATACAAGGTCGTTTCTTTCGTAATTCGCGCCCGTTTTGAGCATTTTTTCAGCTTGTTTGACTCGATGCTCGCGTAACTTGAAAAGAAGCGTCTTTGGCAAAGGAATAGTGCGCCGTGAAAGCGTCGTTTTCATTTCTTCATCAAAATACCAGCCGCCGCCTTTTCGCCAAATAAGCGTTCTCTGAAAAGTTGCCGTGCCGCGCGAAAACTCGACATCCGACCATTTCAAAGCCAAATATTCTTCCGGTCTCGCGCCTGTAAGCAAAGCAAATTCAAAAACGATGCCGTGTTTGTCGCCTTTCGCCGCATCTAAAAATCTTTGCGCTTCGTCCGGCGAAAATACTTTTATTTCTCTTTTCTGCTTTTTGGGAAGTTCAACAAAGTTGCAAGGATTATCTGAAATATATCTTTGTTCGACAGCTTTATTGAGCGCGTTTTTCAAAATTGAATGAACGTAACGAATTGTCCGCGCTGAATACTTGGCTTTCATTTCGTTATAATGCTTTTGGATTTCAAACGTCCGTAAATCTGATAACTTACGATTGCCGAGTCTCTCAAAAACATATTGCTTCAAATGGTATTCGTAAGAATCAAAAGTTGCTTCACGCACCCGCGCCTTTGCAATCGTTTGAAGCCATTCGGTAAGAAATTCTCTGACGGTTAAAGAAGTTTTTTCGACAAGTTTTCCTTTATCCGCCGCCGAAAGTTTTTCATTCAAAACTTTTTGAGCATCTTTTTTAGTGCCTTGCACGGTTTCATTGTAATACCGGCGTTTGCCCGTTTTATCATCGCGTCCGAGAAAGATGCGAATTTGCCAAGATTCGCCGCGTTTTATTATTTGTCCTGCCATAATTTTATTTTTGAAAGGACGCGCTTTTTTGTGTCATACTAAGCACGTCCTTTGGTTTCTTTGAATAGTTTCCTTTGGATTTATCGGGCTTAGGGAAGTTGACGCTTTCCTAAGCCTTTGCATTTATACGGTCGGCGTTTGGCGTTGCCTTGCAAGTCCGATGTGCAAACTAAGTGCAGATGCCGCGTGATAACAAACCAAACCTTTTTCCGCGCCCTTGCAAGTGCATTCAACTGTTTTGTAACCGCGTTCGTCTTTGCGGCAAATGACCGTGTAATAGCCTTTCGAGCCGGAAACGCGATAACGTCCAAAGCAATCGAATTCGACGCGAGGGCGGATTTTCAAAGCCTTTGCGATTGCTCTTTCAAGTTGCGTTTTGTTTTTCAAAATAAACATTTTTCTTTCCTTCCTTTGTTTTGACTTAGTAACTTTCTGCTACTCCCTTGTTCTAGTTTATGCACTAGGATAAGTCAATCTAAAACTAGGCTTTTCACTAGATTTATATGCAAAAAATTGTTAGTTTATTTCTATGAAAGAAAATGAATTATTAACAACAAAACAAGTTGCGGAAACTCTCGGTGTGTCGGTTGGCAGAGTTCAACAAATGGTTGCTGACGGACAGCTTCCGGCAACAAAAATCGGTCGTGATAATTTCATCAAAGAGACCGATTTAGAACTTGTCAAAGACCGCAAAGTTGGCAGACCGAAAGGTTATTCGCCGAAAGGCAAAGACGAAAAATAAAATCTTATTTTTTGAAAAACTCTTCAAATCCTTTTTCTTTTAGTATTTCTCGCATTCCGGCAAGTTCTCTGTCATAAGTAAAACCCATTGTGATTTTGTTAATTCCGTATTTTTTACCGATTTTGTTGATAAAAACTTCGGCTTCTTTTTCATCGAAAGCAAGATTTTTCATCTGCCAATCCGTCATTTCATCTGCAAAGCCCAAATCGAACAGTTGAGCTTCCTTTGCTTCCCAAGCGGCAACGTCCAAACCGAGGTCTTCATAAATTGAGTGTGAAACTTCGACGGTAATGCAGTAGAAATAAGCATTCAGTCTCGCAGATTCATAGAAAAAGTGGTCTTTTTTCGTGCTTTTCGCAGTCGTTTCTTCCTGCACCGAAAGTGATAACCAAAACATAGCTTCGCGGCTGTGTTTCAATCGTTGGGCTATTCTCACAAGCCGCAATTTAAGAAGATGCTCCGCCTGTAAAGCAAAGTCCGGCTTTATCCAATCTTCATTCGGCGTCGCAAGTGAAATCGCATCCATCTCGCTTTTGTCATCTTTATTTTCCGCTGCATCATACAAAATGAATCGTTCGCGTTTTAAAAGTTTATCGTAATTTTTTCTAAGGTTTTTGATATTCATTTGTCTTGCTTCCTTAAATTCATCACGTTTTCAACCGCTTCAAGCCGTTTCTCAAATTCGCCGACTTTTAAGGCTTCGATGTAGCCGTGCGCGATTGAAACGAGAAGCCGCCCGCGCTGAATTGAATTTGATAAGCCGAGCGATTCCTGCAAAGCGTAATCGAGAATAATCATCACGCCTTCGATTGACCGCGTTTCTTTCAGCACAATCGAAACGTCGGCGACGTGCGGCGTGATTCTCTGCAATCCGCCTTTGCGCCGGGCAACCGCTCGCTCTTTTCCTTTGGTCGCATCGTGCGCGAAGCAAAAGCCGGTTTCGTTCGCCGCCGCGTTGCCCGGCTCGCCGTCTCGTTTTTTCGCTTGGCATTGTTTCTTTGACATAAGCATTAGTTATCAAAGGCTTGCTTAACTTTTTCGTTTCAACCTTTCAAAATGGCGGTTGGTTTAGGTTTTGTTCGCAGTTCGAGCAATGCGAATCTTGATTTGAAACGGTTGTTTCGCACGTCCAACAAGAAAAAGTGTAGTAAGACGGCAAATCTTCGCCGCGCGGCGAAGATTTGCCGTCTTGGGATTGGCAATCAAAAAGTTTGCCGTCCGAAGGCGTAAAAATTTCTTCACTGTCCGAATTTGCCGAATTTGCCGAATTTGTTATTTTGTCCGTTTGATTAAATTCGTTAAGTTCGGCAAATTCGGCTTTCGGCGAAATCGTTTCAATCGCAAACCATTTTTCAACCGGCTTCTTTGCCGTCGGCTGTGCGACGCTCTCGAAATGCGCCAAACGGTTTTCAAACAAAGTTTTCAAAGCCGCGTTCAAACGGTTCGCGTCGTAAGTGTGTTTGGTCAAATCGTGAATTTCGGTTTTGGTCAAACCGCCCGCGCCCGCTTCGCGCAACAAAGTTAAAATCTTGTTTGCCAGCTTGTCGCTCGTTTGATTGCCGAAGATATACCGCGCCGAATCTTCGCAGTATTGCCAAACCGCCAAAGCTGCTTCGAGATGATTCACGCCGATAAACTTTTCCTTGTCGAGCAAGGCGAAAATGCACGAAAGCCGCAAAACGTAAGGCGAAGCACGCTGCGTTATTTTCGCTAAATAACCGAAACGCGAAGTTTCGAGCCGCTGATATTCGATTGCCCAAAGCCGCGCCGCGTCCGGCGTGAATTGCATCCGGTCAACGGTTCGCGCAAATTCCAAACATTTTCGGATTCGTTCGCGCAAACGGTTTATTTCGTATTCGGGAACGTCGCCGCCGAACGGCAAAAGTTTTGAACGATTGCCGCACGCGAACAAAAAGCGGTTGGCGTAACCGTTCGCGGCTTCTACCTCGGCGAGGCAAACGAGCAATTCGGTTTTCGTAATGTGTCCGACGATGCCGACGTGCGCGTCTGTCGTTTTGAGCGGCGAATTTTTGGTTAGATTTTGAGCCGTGCCGGTGTCCCAAAAGTTGCGAAGAAACGACGAAAGCGTGTTTCCTTCGCGCCCTTGAACGCGCAGCACTTGAGCAAATTCGCCTTCGATGACAAGCAAGCGTTTGTCGTCAACGCCCTTGTCCGTGCAAACCGTTTCCATATACCCAGTGTCTTTGTTTTTCTTTTCGCCGTGAACGGCATCGCGGATTTGATAAAGCAAACCTTCGCCGCTTGCCAAACCGCCGACGATGCAATTTTGTTCAAAATGCAAATCAACGTCTTTGAAAACTTGTTTGACGCGCCCTAGAGATGTTCCTTTTCGCCCAGTTGCCGTGTTGCCAACAATTACGCAAAAAAGGTTCGTAAAATGTTTGTCGGCTTCCTGCAAATAATGCGCCGCTCTGCCGACGATTACGCCGAAGAAAGTAAGGAATTGAACGAGCAAAGCGGATTTGTCGCCTTCGGTGTGCGGTTCGACGGTTCGCACGAAATCGCCAGCCAAACCGTAAAAGCATTTGCCCGAAGGTTCGGGCAATTTCTCAAAAGCGGTCGTTTCATTTTCGATTTGTGCCGAATTTTCGGCGCGTTCTTTACTTGGCAAGCGTTCATCGGTCAAACCAAATGCGCGAAGGATTTCAAAATAGCTACACGGTTTCGGTTTTTTCAGACAAGCAACCGCGCCGCTTTTCAAATCGTAAAAAAGCGAAGTGTCGCCGTCGCCGCCGTGCGCCGGGCATTTCATCTCAAAGCCGCCGCGCCCGGTGTTTTTCGCCCGCGCTTCGATTATTCGGCAAAGTTCGGTGTGTCTTTCGTCGTGCGAAGAAAACAAATTTATTGAATTTCTTAAATTGTCTGCGCTCGTTTGATTGCCGGTCGGCGCATTCGTTTTATCGTCCACGACGAATGCGACGAGTGGTAGAGATTGCCAATCGAGAAACGCACCGTTCTGAACGTGGCAAACGAACGCTGCGTTTTCGTCGGCTTTTGCTGGCGTGTAAAAGATGCGGCTCGCGTCCTTTGCGGATTCATCGAACGGCAAAACGGTTGTAAATTTCACATATTTCCAAAGGTTCGGAAAATCTTTCGCCGGAATTGGTTTGAGCAACGGAACGACGACGCGAAAGCGCGGCTCGGCGTTTGGGTTTTTGTCCGTTCGGCGCAGATGCGAATGCGTCGAATGAATGACGTAAGCGCACTTGAACGCGTCAAAGCGGTTTTTCGCGTCGTCAAAATTGGCGTTATGGTCAACGTCGAAAACGAGCAGAGAAAGCTCGCGGACGTTTTCTTTGAGCCGCCGCGCCGGTTCAAAAGTCGCGCCGGAAAAAAGCAAGCCGTCTTTGCTCGCGCGGATTTGCGGCGTTTGAAATTTGTCGCAAAGCTGCCGCCAGCTTCGCCGGACAATTTGCGGTTTGTTGTCGGTTTTATTTTGAAAAAGCGAGATTTGAAAAAACGCTTTTTCTACCGTTTGAATTGAGTTAAAATCATTTTGCCCGCTCGCGGCGGACGGTGTTTCGTTCAGCATAAATCACAGTCCTTCCCGCACGGGTTAATTTTTGGCGATGTTTGCGGCATCGCCATTTTCTTTGTTACCGCCGTTCTCAATCCAATCGAGCAAAGCCGGTTCGCTGTATCTGTATTGCCGCTCGCCGATTTTCACGAAAGGAATTTTCCTTTCGCGCGTCAATTCGTAAATCCGCGCCGGTTTCAAATCTAAAATTTCGCTTACTTCTTTAACCGTCAATAATTTGTTTGTCATAACTCATCTACTCCAAAATAAAATGCGCGTTACCTAAAGCAACACGCATAGATTAAAATGAAGAGATTCCGTTACCTCTGCAATTTTCAGGACAATTTTTTACAGATTTATTTAGGTTTAATCTTCCTTTTGAAACAAATCCTTGAAGTTATAGCGATTGGGAGCAAGTGAACTAATCAATTCACTCATTTGCGAAAGCGGAAATTTGGGAATCAAATCTTTGTAGGTTTGGGTTACCAAATTCCAGTTAAGTTTCGGCACTATGTCTTTTAATAAATCCTCGCTTATTTTCGGTAGCATATCTCTAAAGCCAAGTGCTACGTTAGCAAAAGTATTGTCCATTCGCTCAAGAGATTCACGAATCGTTATATCATTATTATTGAATGCTGTAACCGAATGAAAGGTAGTATAAAGAAAAATATCAAACCCGGAAGCCTTTTTACGCCTTTTCTGATATTTATTTATGGCTTCAAGATAAATATATAAGCTGCGCTCTGAAAACTCCTTCCCATCTGTTTCTTCGCTCAACAGATTCATAGCGAGACTTTGTAAAGTAGGTTTTTTCTTATTTCCAAAATAAACTTTAATTTTTTGATAAAGCTCTTTCTGATTTTCATCAAGCATTTCAAGCCCGTTAAATTTCGGTTCGGCTCTCTGTTTGATAGCTTCCATTATAAAGCCCGCGCTAAAAGTTCCACGCAATTCGAGAAATTCTTCCCAAGTTAAATTTTCATAATCGACACGACGAACAGCGCAAGCCGTTCCCTTTCTTTTTCCAACGGGTTGCACAAGATTAGTAAGCTCTTTCATCATCTTGTAAAGTTCTATCCCTTTTTTAATTGGAAGAGAAAGTTTCTTATCTAAAATTCGTTGGTAATCTGAAGCTGAAAAATCAAAAATTGGGTTGGCTAGTTTTTTAATCGCTTCTAATCTTTGAATCGCTTCATACTTTCCTAATTCAGCTTCTTCGACAAGTTTTTCTATATTTTCAAAAAGCCCTTTAATTTCAAACGAATAATTTTTTTCAGCCATACTTATTACAACGAAATTAATTCTTTCGGCTCTAACGCTTCTTTGAGGGCGGTTTGCAGTAATTAGTCGCGCGGGCTTCTGCATTATTTCCCTTCGACAATCGCAATTTCTTCATCGGTCAAATCGTAGAGCCGATAAACGAGCCGGTCGATTTCGTTTTCCAACCCAACGGTGTCTTTGCCTGCTTTCTTCAATTCAAGGATTTGGTCAACCGGCGCGACGAATGGTTATTGCCGATTTATTTGAGAAGACGGATAAAGCCTTCCTGCTCGAAATGTTTGTCAGTGGTTAAAGATTCGGTGATTCCTCGCGTCCGCATAATTACAAAACTGACGGCATCGCAGAGCGAATAATTTTTATCGCGGCGTTCTTTGAGAAGCTCGACGGCTTTGATGTGTGTTTCTTTATCGACCCAAATGATTTCGACGATTTCATCGTGTAGAATTTCTTCGCTGAAAATCAGTGTTTGTTTCCGCGACAGACCGCGAGCCGAAGCCAGCGCGACGTATTCGGCTAAAACGTAATTCGTTGTCAGACGATTCGACGCCGAATCGTAAATCTCAACGGCTTTTTCGTGAGATGGTTCTTCTTTGCGGTTGAAACACAAAAAACCCGAAGTATCTATCAGCATCAGTCTTCGTCCTCGTGATTATCGGCGTAAGCGCGGGCTAAATCAAAATCTATGCGTTCGTTGTGTTCTAATTTCAGATAGTCTTCGTAAGTGAATTCTTTTCCCTGCCACATTCCGAAAACTTTCCCGCGTCCGCCGCCTTGTTTAACTTTTTCGCCCGCCGCTTTTCCCGTTACGTCTTCGAGAATCAAAGCGGCAATCTGCAATTTCTCGCTGTCCGGCAAAGGCAGAATTGTGTTTTGATAAATTTCCTGAATCGTATTTTGCATAAATTTCACCTCGCTTCTAAATAATATCACGCCTTTCCCTCGACAATTTTTATCTCGTCATCGGTCAAATCGTAGAGCCGATAAACGAGCCGGTCGATTTCATTTTCCAGCGGAACGGTGTCTTTGCCTGCTTTCTTTAATTCGAGAATTCGGTCAACGGGCGCGACGAACGGTTGTCGGATTTGGATATTAAACTATTTGGTTTCAGTCAATAAAGGAATGAATCCGGCTTGACGAAAATGGTCGTCGGTCGTTAGAGCCTCAGTTATATTATTTTCGGTCATTACGGCAAACGAAGCGCAATCGGTCAAACCCCAATTTTTATCCGGTCGCTGACCGTAAAGTTCTAACGCTTGTAAAAATAAATCGGAAGTGGCGGGAATGATTTTGACCAAAGGGTTATTCTGTAAAATGTGAATGGCTTGAACAGCGGCGCGGCGAAACCTGACGGCGGAGAGACCATCGGCAATTTCGGCGAGAACGAATTCGGTTGTCATCAAAGAGCGTTCGTCGGTTTTGATTTTCAGCCGCCATTCGATTGCTTTTTCGTGCCATTGGTCGTGCGGATTGATAAGCGCGTAAACGTATGCAGTATCTATAAAAACGACATCATTTTCCAAAACGCTTTATTCCTCCAACTTTCCGTGCGCGTAAAAATCGTGTTTTTCGGCAAAATCGGGCGGCGCGTCAATTTGAATTTCCGCTAACAGATCGAGCGGATGAGCCATTTGTTTTTCTTCGTTTGTTCGATAGCGGTTGCCGATTTCTTCAACAATCTTTAATACTTCTTGTTGAGCGTCGGGCGGCAAGTGATAAACTTTTTTTTGAATTGTTTCGGCGACGTTCATAATACTCGAATTTTACAACTTTTCTTTCCCTTCGACAATATTTATCTCTTCAGCGGTCAAATCGTAGAGCCGATAAACGAGTCGGTCGATTTCATTTTCCAATGGAACGGTGTCTTTGCCTGCCTTCTTTAATTCAAGGATTTGGTCAACCAGCGCGACGAATGGTTGTTGGTCTTTCTCTTCGATTTTTGGAATATAAAGTTTCCGTATGTTTTGAGGCTTAACTTCCGCAAAAACTCTGCCTTCCTCTTGGGTGATTTGTTGGTAAATAAAATCGCAAAGTTTTGAATTAAGAATTGCCAGAATAAATTCTAAATTATATTGTGTTTCTGATTTCAGCTTTAGGATTAGCAGGCTATTTAAAGCGTAAAAACTATTCGTATCAAGTGCGGCAATCAACTTATCAGAAGTCTGTCTAATTAAAATTTTTTTTCCCTTAAAAAGTTCTGCATATCTATGCCAATGCAAACACCACCAAGGCAACTTTCCTTGCTTTGTTTCACGTTTTCCACTCAGTTGTTTCTCAAAAGGTTTTAAGTATTCCAATATATGCGGGTATTTTTCGATTTCAACTTTTTTATGCGTATAAATAAGTAAATGATTAGTATCTTCTATTTGATATTTATTGATTTCTCTACCTTTCAAAACTTTATGAATAATTTGTTGTTCAAATCCGTTTTCAAGCATAAAATTATACGAAATGCGAAAGATTTTATCTCCACCTGTAGAAATTCCACTTGCAACTTCTTCGGCAATATCATCAATTTTGACCGATAATGTTTCTACTTTTTTCAAAATAGACACAATCTTGTTATTAACGCCGAAAACATAGCCAGGAGTTTCGAGAGTATTTCTTTGTGAGAACGGTTTTATTAAAGAATTAAAATCAATTTCAAATAATCCCTGTTTAAATTGTCGCAAGTCAGCGAAGTTAAATTCGTGATCAGTTTGTTTTAAATTTGTGGATAAGAAAACACAAGAAGGAACAACAGCACTATCAAAAACTTCATCGCCCAGATTGATAACGTCTAACAATTTATTATCTCTCAAAAGCAACTCTCTTGTTTTTTGATATTCGTTCTGAAACAGCAAATTGTTTGGAACGATAAAACCTAATATTCCAGATTTGTATTTATTTAATAGGTTTAGAGATTGTGAACTGAACCACTACCTACTGGAAGTAGGTAGGTTCGAAAACGGCGAATAAATTCGATAAGGATTCTTTTTAAGATTTTAAAGTGCTGGAAAAAGAAAGCCGTAATAAATTCTTGCAATAAATTGCAAGGTTTTTAACCT
>JBBPXZ010000093.1:0-31360 GCA_038200355.1 Pyrinomonadales bacterium
TCAGCATCGAGCGAATTACATTCTTTGATAAAAAACTCGTTCAAATATAAATCGCCGGTCATTTTTCCACGAACGTAATCGATTATTTTCGGGTTTATATCGAAACCGATATATTTTCTGCCTAAATTTTCAGATTCAAAAGCGTCGTTCCGCTTCCCATAAACGGCTCGAAAACGGTTTCCGACTTTTTCGTGTAGCGTCTGATTAGCTGATTCGGAATCTGCGGGACGAAATTTCCGTGATAAACGTTTTCGTGTTTGCCGGTTTTGTCCCGTTCTTCAATTAACCGCAAAGAAATCGGTGTCGATGTCGCACTACTTCCAATTATTGAGGCTAAATCGTTATGCTTTATAATTTAGCGGCAAGCTATTTCCGGCGCATTTCCCTGATTCTCTTTAAAAGCTGAGGCGTAAGGCGCGCGGTTTGAAACAACGAACCGGCGGAGAATTTTCTGGCGAATCCGCGAAAGGTTTCGATGCCGTTTTCCGAGTAGCCGAACCACCAGAGGTTCGGCAGAAACGTGTAGCGGTTGACGTGTATGTGCTGCGGCGCGACTAATTCCATCAAACCCGCTTTGCCGTGCGTGCGCCCGTAACCGCTTTGTTTGAAGCCGCCCCACGGAGTTTGCGCGATGCCGTGCGTGTATAAAACTTCGTTGACCGTTACAGTTCCCGCCAATATTTTTTCCGCCGCGCGCCTGCCTTTTCGCAAATCCCGCGTCCAGACGCTTGCCGTCAAACCGAAATCCGTGTCGTTGGCAAGTTCGACTGCTTCGGTTTCAGTTTTAAAAATCGCAATCGGCAAGGTTGGACCGAAAGTTTCCTCGCGCATTCCGCGCATCGAATTTTTTGCGTCGGAAATAACGGTCGGCTCAAAAAACGTGCCGTCAAATTTTCGGTTGCGATTGCCGCCGATTAAAATCTGCGCGCCGCTTTTTTGAAAATCCGCCACGTGATTTTCGACAATCTTCAATTGATTTTCGCTAATCATCGCGCCGATGTCGGTTGCCGCGTCGTGTCCGAAATTCTGCGTCAGATTTCTCGTTTTTGCGACAACTAAATTTGTAAATTTTTCGGCGATTGATTCTTCGACGTAAAGTCTTTCGACTGAAGAACACGCCTGACCGGAATTGGTGAACGCGCCCCAGATTGCTGCGCTCGAAGCCGCTTCCAAGTCAGCGTCCGCGAAAACAATCATCGGGTCTTTGCCGCCGAGTTCGAGAACAACCGGCGTCAAAGTTTTCGCCGCGCTTTCGGCAATTTTTTTGCCGGTTGCGACACTTCCGGTGAACATTATTTTATCAACGCCCGCGTCAACTATTGCCGCGCCGGTTTGCCCGTCGCCTGTCAAAATTTGCAGCACATTTTCAGGCAAACCGGCTTTCGCAAAAATCTCGCCGATTTTTAAACCGACGAGCGGCGTCAATTCCGACGGTTTCAAAACAACCGCGTTTCCAGCCATCAAAGCCATTACGACTTCGCCGAGCGGAATGGCAAGCGGGAAATTCCACGGCGAGATAATTCCGACGACGCCGAGCGGTTTATAAATGATTTTCGACGAGCGACCGAGAAATTTTAATTGTCCGATGTCGATTTTTTCCGGTTTGAGGATTTTCGCCGTGCTGTGTGCGAAATACTGCATCAGGTCCAGAACCGGCGCGATTTCGGCGGATAACGCTTCGGCAATCGGTTTTCCGGCTTCGTTTGAAATGAGAAGTGCAATTTCGTCCAGTTCGGCGAGAATGACTTCCCGCGCTTTCATTACAAATCGCGCGCGCCCGGCAAATGAAGTTTCGCGCCAATCGACAAACGCCCGCCGCGCTTTTTCGATTGCTTCGTTTGCCTGCTCGCGGCTGTTGTTCAAAACTCTGCCGATTTCCGCGCCCGTCGCCGGATTATATGAAATTATTTCGTTTTCCGTCGCCGGAGTTGGAAACGTCGCGCTCATATTTTGCTCCTTTTATAAAGAATATTATAAAGAATAGCTTATTCGACGGTTTTAATAAATAACCGAACAAAATAGTCTTGACAAAGCCTTTGCCGAATATTATTCTTAATACGGCGAGCTAAAGAGAATGATTAACGTAATCGACATACAAATACTGAACATTATTCAAAATGACGCGCGAATCTCGAATGCCGAAATCGCGCGCCAGGTTGATTTGGCGCCGTCGGCGGTTTTGGAGCGCGTGCGAAAGCTCGAAGAACGCGGCGTCATTCGCGGTTACGCGACCGATATTGACGCTTCCGAAGTCGGTTTCGGTTTGACGGCGTTCGTCTTTGTCCGCACGAACGAATGCGGCAGTCCGACCGATAAACTTCTGGCGGCTATTCCCGAAGTTTTGGAAGTTCACGACGTGGCGGGCGAAGAATCGTATTTATTGAAAGTCCGGGCGAAAAATACCGAAGAACTGGCGCTTCTCCTGCGCGAAAAAATCAGAGCCGTGCCGAATGTTTTATTGACCAGAACGACCGTTGTTTTGCAGACGATAAAGGAAACAACCTCGTTGCCGCTCGAAAATCTCGGCGCGGAAGCGAGCGAAGCGGCAAAGCGCAAGCCGCGAAAGGCTAAATAAACTTTAATAAGTGAAGGGAAGTTATGCGGGAAGTTACGAAAACAAATCAATCAATCAAAGGCGTGTCGCTCGTTTTAATCGCGGCGTTCGCGGCGGTTTATATTTTCTGGGGTTCGACGTATCTGGCGATTAAATACGCGATTGAAACGCTGCCGCCGTTTTTGATGGCTGGCTCGCGTTTTCTAATTGCCGGTTCGGTTTTATACGTTTGGGCGCGTTTTTCAAAAGATTACGAAAAGCCGACTTTGAAACATTGGCGGACGAGCTTGATTGTCGGGACGCTGCTTTTGACGGTCGGAAACGGCTGCGTCGTGCTTGCCGAACATTATATTTCATCATCTCTGGCGGCGCTGCTCGTCGCGGTCGAGCCGTTCTGGATTGTGCTGCTCAGCTGGCTTCTGCTCGGCGAAAATCGTCCGAACTGGAAGGTTACGTTCGGCATCGTTCTCGGCTTCGCCGGAGTTTATATGTTGGTCGGCGGTCAAAGTTCGGGTAACGCCGCAGATGAAGGAAATCATCAGATTCTCGGCGTTGCTTTAGTAATGGCGGCGGCGTTTTCGTGGGCGGCGGGTTCGATTTACGGCATACGGGCGACGACTCCGAAATCTTCTTTGCTGACATCTGGAATGCAGATGCTCGCCGGCGGTTTCGTGCTGACGCTGGTCGGAACTTTCACGGGCGAATGGACGAGATTCAACGTCGCCGACGTAACGGCAAATTCGTGGCTCGGCTTCATCTATCTGATAATTTTCGGCTCGATAATCGGTTTTACGGCTTACAGCTGGCTGCTTAAAAACGCCGCGCCGTCGCTTGTGGCAACCTACGCTTACGTTAATCCGGCGGTCGCCGTTTTTCTCGGCTGGCTGATTGCGGGCGAATCTCTAAACCTGCAAATGCTTCTCGGCGCGGCGGTCGTCGTCGGTTCGGTGGCTTTGATAACTTCGACGGGCGAAAGCAAAAAATCGGAAGAATCGGAAATTGAAACGAGCCATTGTCCGAGCTTTTCGACTTCGAGTTAATCTGCGATTTGATTTTAGGGAGACCGATTAAAGATTTTGCCCGCGAAATACGCGAAAAAACACGAAAAAGAAAAAAAGGTTTTTATTTCGTATCTTTTCGCGTATTTCGCGGGCAAAAATCTTCACTTTTTGTCGGAATTTAGCAATAGACAACGATATATTTTTCAAATCCGCGGCTGAATTTTTATTCCAGCATCTTTTCAATCGCGCCGTAGCTCGCCTCAATCGCTTCGCTCAATTTTTCCGGCAGATTGCCGCCGCCTTCCGCCATATCGGGTTTGCCGCCGCCGCGTCCGCCGACAATCGGCGCTAATTCTTTAATCACGTTTCCGGCTTTGATTTGCGCGGTCAAATCGTCGGAGACGCGCACGATAATCGAAACTTTCGCGTCGTCGCGTCTGCCTAAGACGACGACGCCGGATTTTAATTTGTTTAAAAGATTGTCGGACAGTTGGCGCATCGCGCCGGCGTCCAAACCTTCGACGACTTTGGCGATAATCTTGACGCCGTTTATTTCACGCGCTTCGTCGCCGTTTGACGCGGTTTGCGAAATCGCGCCCGTTGCAATCTTCATTTTCAACTCGTCGTTTTCGCGTTTGGTGCGTTTTAACTCTTCCTGAAGACGTTCGATTGCGCTCGGCAAATTGTCGCGCTGAGTTTTTAGCGCGCCGAGAGATTTTTCAATCAGCTGCTCGTCTTCGCGAAAACGCGCGAAGGCGTCGAGTCCCGTAATCGCTCTGATGCGGCGAACGCCGGAAGCAATCGCTTCGTCGGACAAAATCTTAAAGCTGCCGATGTCGCCCGTCGCCGAAACGTGCGTTCCGCCGCACAACTCTTTCGAGAAAACACCCGCGCCGATTCTAAGAACGCGCACCTGCGAGCCGTATTTTTCGCCGAATAAAGCCGTCGCGCCTGTCTGCATCGCTTCTTCGATAGACATCAAATCGGTATTTACTGCGTCGTTTCTTAAAATCTCACGGTTCACCAAATCTTCGATTTCCCGGATTTCCTCGCTCGAAATCGGTTGATAATGCGTAAAATCGAATCTTAAATAATTCGGCGCGACGACCGAACCGGCTTGCTTGACGTGCGTTCCCAAAACTTCCCGAAGCGCGGCGTGAACCAGATGCGTCGCTGTGTGATTGCGCCGTGTCGCGTCGCGTTTTTCCGCGTCAACCATTGCCGTAACCGTGTCGCCGACTTTTACCGAACCTTTTTCAATCTTCGATTTATGCAGAACGATTCCCGCGACGGGAGCGAACGTGTCGAAAACTTTAACCTGCACGTTCTGGTTGTAAATCGTTCCCGCGTCGCCGACCTGACCGCCCGATTCGGCGTAAAAAGGCGTATCGTTCAAAACGATTAAACCTTCTTCACCTTCGTTGAGTTCGTCCGTTTGCCGGTCATCTTTGACGATTGCAACAACTTTCGCGTCTTCGACTTTTGTTAAATCGTAGCCGTGAAATTTCGATTTAACGGATTTGTTTTCTAAATCTTTATAAATCGGTTTGATTTTCTCCGCTTGTTTAGTTTTTCCAATATCCGAAGTTTGCTGAAGTTTAACCAGCGATTTATTAAACTCCTCGTCAAAAAACCATTCGGGATAAGCGAATCCGGTTTTTTCTTCGAGTTTAAGGCGAATTAAATCTTTCGGCGTTCCGAAAGTGTCGTAAAGTTTCGCTAAATCGTCAATCAAGCTCGGCGGCGCGGAATCGATTAAATCTTTGACGACTTTTTTTGTTTCGTCGCTCTGAACCGTTTCGCTCATAAATTTGGCGAAGCCTTCCTGTCCGCCGAATTTTTCAAAAGATTCATTCATTCTCTCAAGCTTTTCCGGGCTTAAATGCTTTGCGAAATCCAAACTCATAAACATTTCCGTCAAATTCGTCGGCGGATTTTCTATAATTTCTTTAAATCCTTCCTTGTCGTCATTAGGAATTTCAAAGCCGAAAGTCAGGCTTTTATACTTATCTTCAAAGCCGGACAAAACTTCGTCGAGTTTTTTAAGCCCAACCGTCATCGTCGCGCCGAATCTTTCTTCTTCAAGCCGCACCATTTTGCCGATAAATTCGCGCTGCGCTTCGAGTTCCGGGTAAGCGTCGCGCATCAGGTCAACGACGAAATCGCAGACTTTGTAAAAAAACGCGTCGTTAAAACCCAAATGCTCGCGCCCGTGATAAATGGCGCGGCGCATAATTTTTCGCAGGACGTAGCTTCTGCCTTCGTTGCCGGGCAAAATTCCGTCGGCGATGGCAAACGCGGTTGTGCGGGCGTGGTCAGAGACGACGCGCATTGCGAAACCCGTCGCAGAATCGTATTCGTAATTTTTGCCCGCGAGTTCGGCGATGAAATCGATAATCGGACGAATCAGCGTTGTTTCGTAATTTGAATGAACGCCTTCCATCACGACCGCCATTCGCTCCAAACCCGCGCCCGTATCGACCGACGGCGCGGGCAGCGGTTCAAGTTTATAAACGCCTTTTTCAACTTCGACGCGGTTATACTGCATAAAGACGAGATTCCAGATTTCCATCGTCGTGTCGCCCATCTCGGCGTTGACTAAATCGGCGCGGTTCATTGAAGGGTCTTCCGGCTCGTCGCCGAGATAATAATTGATTTCCGAATTCGGTCCGCACGGTCCGGTTTCCGCCATTTGCCAGAAATTATCTTTTTTTCCGAAACGCAAAATTCTGTCGGGTTTCGCGCCTGCTTTTATCCATAATCGAACGGCTTCTTCGTCCGCCGGAACTTCCGCATCGCCCGCGAAAACCGTGAACCACAAGCGATTTACATCGAGCTTTAATTCGTTAACGAGAAAATCCCAGGCGAAATTTATCGCGTCTTCCTTGAAATAATCGCCGAACGAGAAATTGCCGAGCATCTCGAAAAACGTGTGATGTCTCGCCGTTTTGCCGACTTCATCGAGGTCGTTGTGCTTGCCGCCGGCGCGGATACATTTCTGCGAACTCGCGGCGCGCGTGTATTCGCGTCGTTCGTTGCCGAGAAAAACGTCTTTAAATTGATTCATTCCCGCGTTGGTAAAAAGAATCGTCGGGTCGTTCGGCGGGAAAACCGGGCTGGAATGGACGGTTTTATGTCCGTGTCGCTCGAAATATTCTAAAAATTTCTGTCTGATTTCGTTGCCTTTCATAAAAGTTAAATAATTACCGGTTGAAATTAAAAGAGTGATTTTAACACGAAAACGCGGCGCGAAACTAACAACCGAACTGTTTGGACAAACCGTCTCGAAAACAACAACGAGCTTTTGCGTTTTTTGTTTTCCTTTGCCGCTGTGCGCCTTTGCGGTAGAAATTGTTTCCCTCAACGGCGCACAGCGGCAAAGTTTAGGACAAAGTATTTTCGGAGTGATTTTAGGAATAAAATTAACATTTTGGCGCGATTCTCATTGCAATTAAACGCGTTTTCGTTCAAAATTCGCAAACAAGAATTAGTCGCTTCGTCCTTTGTCGGTTGAAATCAAATCGAGCTTCAAAAATTAAATTTAACTCGCGAATGACTAATTACGAATGACTGCTTAAACCTATGAACAATTCATTATTTCGTAAAAAATCCATCGCGCAGCTTCAGGCGGACGCGGCTGCCGGTTTGACCGAACACGCACAGGCGAGCATCGGCGGCGAAGGCGGCGGTTTGCGGCGAACGCTCGGCGTAACGGATTTAACCTTGATGGGCATCGCCGCCATTATCGGCGCGAGCATTTTCGCGATGGTCGGCAAAGCGTCATACAACGGCGGACCGGCGATTATTTTTCTGTTTATGTTCACGGCGGTCGCGTGCGGTTTTTCGGCGCTTTGCTACGCGGAATTCGCGTCGCGGATTCCGGTCGCGGGTTCGGCTTATACTTATTCATACGCGAGTTTGGGCGAGCTGATTGCGTGGATTATCGGCTGGGATTTGATTGTCGAATACGCTATCGGCAACATCGCCGTCGCTATTTCCTGGAGCGATTATTTTACCGGACTTATGAAAGGCTACGGCATCAATATTCCGCTCAATTACACGATGGATTTCCTGACGGCGCGGCGCGGTTTTGAATCCGTAACGAAAGAATTGAGCGGCGGCGCGACGCTCGACGCACTGACAACAGCCTGCGGCGCGACGGACGCCGTGGTCAACTGCGGACAAATCGACGGTTACACGGCGTGGCTTAATTCGCCGAAAGTCGGCGGTTTGTCGGTTGTGATGGATTTGCCCGCGCTCTTGATTGTCGTCGTCATCACGTCGCTCGTCTACATCGGCATCCGCGAATCGAAAGTGGCGGGAAATATAATGACCGTTTTGAAAATCGGCATTATTCTGCTCGTCATTTTCCTCGGACTTTTCTACGTCAATCCGGCGAACTGGTCGCCGTTTGCGCCGAACGGCGCGGCAGGCGTGATGAAAGGCGTTTCCGCCGTTTTCTTTGCCTACATCGGTTTCGACGCGCTTTCGACGACCGCCGAAGAATGCAACAATCCGCAGCGCGATTTGCCGCGAGCGATGATTTATTCGCTTCTCATCTGCACGGTTTTATATATCGCGCTGACACTGGTTTTAACCGGAATGATTTCCTACACGAAGCTCGATGTCGGCGACCCGCTGGCGTTCGTGTTCGGCGCGGAAGGCGCAAATCTTCCGTGGGTTGCGGGCATTATCGCCATCAGCGCCGTTATCGCGCTGGCGACGGTGTTTCTGGTTTTCCAAATCGGACAGCCGCGCCTCTGGATGGCGATGAGCCGCGACGGACTTCTGCCGAAAATTTTCTCGTCGATTCATCCGAAATTTCACACGCCGTGGTTTGCGACCATTATTACGGGAATCGTCGTCGCCGTTCCCGCGCTCTTTATGAATCTGACCGAAGTTACCGATTTGGCAAGCATCGGAACGCTTTTCGCTTTCGTCGTCGTCTGCGCCGGAGTTTTGTTTAAAGACAAGGAATTCAGCGAATCGGGAACGAGATACGTGCCGTATATCAATTCGCAGATTATCATTCCCGCGCTGCTTCTTATCGCTCTCGGCACGCTTTATTATTTTAATCCGACGGCGATTTCGGATTTTTTCAGCGTCGTGCCGAAAGACGACGAAACAATGTTTGGAGCATTTTCACACAAAATCCCGCTTATTGTTTTCATCCTTCTGGCGTTGGTTATGGCGCTTCTTTCAATCGTCAAAAAGCTTTCGCTGATTCCGGTCGTCGGGCTTCTGCTCTGCACTTATTTAATGACCGAACTCGGCGTAACCAACTGGATTCGCTTCGGCATCTGGCTGTTGGTCGGACTGGTAATCTACGCGGTCTACGGTTACAAACACAGCAAACTGCACCAGCGGGAAAACGCTGCGCAGGCATAGAAACCGATTGGAAAAAGGCGGATGATAAATATCGAGAGTTTATTTATTTACCGTTCGCGTCTTGATTTTTAATCGGCGACTTTTCTTTCACCGGCAACAAATCGCCGCGCGCGACATCTAAAAACCGAAAATGTCCGAATGTATCAGCAGGAGTTAAATTATATGAAAAAAGTATCTGTATTGTGGGCGGTTTTCTGTCTGCTGTTTGCCGCCGGCGCGGTTTCGGCGCAGGAGAGGACGACGAATTTTTCGGGAAACTGGGAGATTAATATTGCCAAAAGCAAATTGCCGGAACGGACGCGTATCGAGGCGATGATGATGATTGTCAATCAAACCGCCGACGAATTGACGGTTGAAACCGTCGTCAAACGCAACGCGCAGCCCGAAATGCTGGCGCAGGTTGACGCCAACGGCGGTATGCGCCCGGACGGAAATCGCGCCGCTCGCCTGGCTGCAAGCAGCGGAAATATTAACAACAGCAGCGGCGGAATTGCAAATTTTCCGGGTTCTTTAACTTATAACCTCACCGGCAACGCGGTTGTAAGAGAATTGGATGCTCCGGTCGGAATTCTTTCGTCGGTTCTGACGCTCAACGCTAATTTTGAAAAAAACGGCAGGTTGAGATTAACTCAAGTCAGTCGGGTAACCGCCGAAAGCGGCGAGTCGGTTACAAAAACGAATGACGCGTGGGAACTTTCGCCGGACGGAAAAACGCTTAAAGTTACGCGCGAGGTAACGACGGTGCGCGGCGCGCAGACGGCGGAGATGTATTTTGTCAAAACCGATACGGCGGGCGCATCCGGCGGCGCGATGCCCGACGGCATCTCCGACACGTTCGTTTCAAGCAGCGATATGACGCTGGTCAACGGCGGTCAAATCAAAGGCGAACTAAACACGGCGCGGGACAAATCCCTAACCGGATTCGTCCTGCCGCAAAAACAGGTTGCCGGCGGTATATTAAACGGAAAAGCGGTGCAGCTGCCGAAACCGGCGTATCCGGCTGCCGCGCGTGCGGCGAAAGCTAAAGGCGCGGTCAACGTCGAGGTAACGCTCGGCGAATCGGGAAACGTTGTCGCGGCGAGCGCCGTTTCCGGGCATCCGCTGCTCAGAGCGGCAGCAGTCGAAGCGGCGCGCAGTGCCAAATTCGCGCCGACGCTAATCGAAGGTATTCCGGTAAAGGTCAGCGGTATCATCGTTTATAACTTCGTTCCTTAAAAACCGATTTTCGGTATTTGGAAATAAAGGCAGGGGTTTCGGCTCCTGCCTTTTTGTTTTCCGTTGCTGTTTCGGCAAAAACGGGCGATGAACGATAAAATTTCAATCTCAGACTTCGGACATTAAACTTCGCCTTTGGCATTTAGCCCGCAAACCTTGTATTTTAATGTTCTATGGAATATCCGTTGTGGGTCTGGATTTTTTTCTTCGCGGTGGTTTTGATTGCGCTCTTTGTCGATGTCGGCATCGTCAATCGCCGCGCGCACACGCCTTCGCGCCGCGAAACGCTCGTCTGGAGCGCCGTCTGGATTGGTCTGGCGCTCGCCTTCAACGCTTTTATTTACTGGCAGTTCGGCGGGCTGAAGGCGAAGGAGTTTTTCACCGGCTATTTAATCGAGCTGTCCCTTTCGATTGATAATCTGTTCGTCTTTCTCTTGATTTTCAATTTCTTCAAAGTGCCGAAGCAATACCAGCACCGCGCGCTTTTCTGGGGAATTTTTATGGCGCTCGCGCTCCGTATGGCGATGATTTTCGCGGGCGCGGAGTTAGTCGAGCGGTTTCACTGGATTCTTTACTTTTTCGGCGCGTTTCTGGTTTATACGGGAATCAAAATGTTTTCCGGCGACGAAGATTTTAACCCGGAAGACAGCCTGATTGTAAAACTGACGACGCGTTTCGTGCCGATTACCAAGCGCTACGAAGGCGAAAGTTTCTTCGTCGTCGAAAACGGAAGGCGCGTCGGGACGCTTCTGCTGCTGGTCTTAGTGGTCATCAACGTCGCCGACCTGGTTTTCGCCGTCGATTCGATTCCGGCGATTTTCGGCATCACGACCGATAAATTTATCGTTTATACTTCAAACATTTTCGCTATCTTAGGCTTGCGCACCTTCTTTTTCCTGCTGGTGGAGATGGCGGAAAAATTTCATCTTCTCAAATACGGCTTAGCCTTCGTCTTAAGTTTTATCGGCGTCAAAATGCTTTTGCCGCTCGTCGCCGAAGGCTTGCTCTGGAGATTCGGCGGCGAATCGGCGTTCGGCGGTTTTCTAAACAGATACCTGCATCACGATTTCGAGCAGGCGGTCATAAATCTTTCGCTCGGAATCGTCGTCGGCATAATCGCGCTGTCGGTAATCGCTTCGCTGATGTTTTCGCCGAAACAGACGGAATCAAGTGATGGGTGATAGGTGATAAGTGATAAGTGATAAGTGATAGGTCAGAAAAATTCTTCTCTTTACTTATCAGCTATCACTTATCACTTATCACTCATCATATAGCCTCGATGGACAATAAAAACCCCAGATTCTACGTCGATTGGTGGAACATCAAAAAAAGCACCGTCTACGGCGCGGCGGCTTTTCTCGTGCTTTTGGCGCTGGCGGCAGGCGGCTGGTGGTGGCTCAGAAACAGTTCGTTTCAAACGAGTGTCGAGAAAACGGACGTGCCGAAGGACGCGGCGCGGATAATTTCCTTTGAAGGCGACGTGCGAATCGTTCGCGCTTCGACGCGTGAAACAATTCTGGTTACGCGCGAAACGTATGTAACAGCGGGCGACACGATTCAAACTCAGGCGGACGGCAAAGCGCAGGTGCAGATGATTGACGGCTCGCAGCTTTCGGTTCGCCCGAACAGCACGGTCGTCATCCGCGACAGCGCGTCGCTTCTGGGCGGCACGAACGTTCGCGTAACGCTTGACGAAGGACAGCTCAACGTCAAAACACGGGAAAAGTCGGACGGCTCGGAAAATGTCGTCGAGATGCTTGAATCGGAAAACGAAATCAAGGCGCAGACGGACGCCAGCTTTAACGTCAACTCCGAAACCGGCGGCGAGATTCGCATCAGTCGCGGCGGCGTCGAATCGAACACCGGCGGCGAAAAAGTTTTAATTAACGAAGGCGAGTTCGCAACGGTCAGAGACGGCAGAATATCCGCCAGAGAACGTCTGCTCGAAGCGCCGAAGCTCGTCGCGCCGCCGGCTTCCGAACAGGTCGTAACTTCGACCGAAATATCATTTCGCTGGCAGAAGCCGGACGCAGGCTCGGCGGTCGTCTATCGCGTGCAGGTTGCCAAATCGCCGTTCTTCGCCGCCGGTTCGATACTCGTCGAGCGCGCGCCGGTAACGAATCAGATTTTGAATTTATCGAATTTCACACCCGGCGTTTATTACTGGCGCGTGCAGGCGTCGAGTCAATCCGGGCAGCAGAGCGATTGGAGCGAGCCGCGCAAGCTGACCATCGTCAAACAATCGGGCGGCGAGCCGGTAACGGCGAGCGAGTGGCAAATCGAGTCGGTCGGCGGCAGCGTCTATCGCATACGCGGCAGAACCGCGCCCGGCACAATCGTCCGCACCGGCGACCGCGAAACCTTCGCCGCCGCCGACGGCAGCTTTACACTGCAAATCTCAACCGCCGCGCCGACCGCCGCCGTCGATTTGAGCGACGACAAGGGCAACCGAAGCCGCTATAATCTATCTCTGACGACGGGAAACGCCGTCAGGCAGAACTAGAAAGTCCAAAGGCTTGGAGTCCAAAGTCCAAAGTCCAAAGTCGCAACTCTAAAGCCCGGAGTCGCGGCTCTCGACTATAAACCTGGCAAGTCTAAGCTAAGGAGTCGCGGGTTTAAAGCCCGGAGTCGCGGGTTAAAAGCTTAGAGTCGCGGGTTAAAGGCTTAGAGTCGCGGGTTAAAAGTCCAAATTCACACATTTCGACGACAATTTACACGCCGCATACTCGTAAAACATAGTTTCTTATGCCGAATATCGAACTCAAATACGGAAAATCGCAAATCTCTTTCGATTACGACGAAAATCGTTTTACGGTTTTGGGGGACACGAAGGACGAATCGGCGCTGAGCGATGCTGAAATCGGCGAGCGGTTCGATAATCCAGTCGATTCAAAGCCGGTCGAAGAAATCGTGTCGCCGGACGAAAGCGTTTTAATCGTCGTGCCGGACGCGACACGGCAGGCGGCAGGCGGGCAGATTGTAAATTTACTCGTTCGCCGTCTTATCGCAAACGGCACGATGCCGCACGACATCAGAATCATCTTTGCGGCGGGAATTCATCGCCGCGTAACCGAAGCCGAAAAGCGGGAAATCCTGACGCCGTTCATCGTTCAGCGTATAAAAACGCTCGACCACGACGCCCGCGATTTAATGCAGATTGTCCGGCTCGGAGAAACCGAAAACGGCATTCCGATTGAACTTAACCGCGCTCTCGTCGAACACGACCGCACAATAATCGTCGGCGGCGTATCGTTTCATTACCTCGCCGGATTCTCAGGCGGACGCAAACTGATTTGTCCCGGCTTGGCTTCGTCCCGAACCGTTACGGCGGCGCACAAACTTGCCTTCGATTGCGAGCGAAAAACACGGCGCGCCGGTGTGGACACGAAAATTTTAGACGGAAACGCCGTTCACGAAGCGTTTATGTCGATTGTCGATCTGGTAAAGCCGTCATTTTCGGTTAATACAATCGTCAACCGGCGAGGGGAAGCCGCCGGGATTTTTTGCGGCGACTGGAAAACGGCTTGGATGCGCGCCTGCGAGTCTTACGCGTCGAATCATACGATTGAAATCGCCGAAAAACGCGATTTGGTAATCGCTTCCTGCGGCGGTTTTCCGCACGATACGAATATGATTCAGGCGCAAAAAGCCTTAGACGCCGCTTCCCGCATCTGCGCGGACGGCGGAACAATTATATTGTCAGCCGAATGCGCCGACGGCTTGGGGCGAAGCGATTTTCTCAAATGGTTTGAAGCCGAAAACTCAAATCAATTAGCCGAAAAACTCTGCCGAAGCTATCAGGTCAACGGTCAAACCGCGTGGAATCTGCTGCGCGCCGCCGAAAACTTTAACGTCCGAATCATAACGTCTTTAACAGAAGACGAAACGCGCCCGATGCGTCTCGAAAAGGCGCGTAATTTAGATGAATGTTTGTCGGGATTCGATGAAAACACGAAAGGTTATATCCTGCCTTTCGGCGCGAACTGATGCCGCGCGGCATCGTTTGAAACCGGCGGCTAAGTAATCGTTCACAATCGAACGGCAAGTAATCGTTCACGATTGAACGGCAGGTAATCCCTGTTCAGCGTGAACTCGGAACGCCTGTCGTCAGGCGAATTTGATTTCGCGCCGAACGGTTTCAGCTTCTCGCGGCGCATCCGCTTTCAGCCCGGACGTTGATTACGCTGCCTTTGCGGGAAGCCGGGCGACGCTCGAAAACTTCACCGAATTTCGACGAATCCGCTTTTGAGCTTCCGGGTTCAACCGGATTTAAGTTAAAATAACGGATACTTAAAACAACTCTTTTTTGGAAGAAGACATCTTAAGTGAGCTTTTCCTGAATATACATCAAACAATTGAACAAAAGTCTGGAGGATTTAGAATGTTTCGTAAGAATTATTTTTCGTTTCTGACGGCGGCGGCTTTATTTTTGTCGGGCAGTTTATTCGTTTTCGCTCAAACCGCGCCGCTGCGCGGCAAAGTCGAGCTGAAAAAAGCCGACGGCACGACCGAGCCGGTTGCCGGCGCGATGGTCGAAGTTTTCCGCACCGATGCGAAAGGCAAACTTCCGGCGGGTAAAACCGATAAAAAAGGAAATTTCAGCTTTGCCGGACTTATACTCGGACAAACCTTCGCCTTATCAATCAGCGCGCCGACAATCAAACCGGAAGTCTACCCGAACATTAGAGCCGGAATGGAAAACGTCAATCTCACCGTAGTCGAAGGCGACGGCAAGCGTATGACCGAAGAGGAAGTAAGACAATCTCTGACCGCGCCCGCCGCCGCTTCGAGTTCCGGTGCGCCCGCTGCTGCTCAATCTTCCGCTCCGGCAAAGCCTGTAAAGGAAAGCGCCGAAGATAAAAAAAGACGCGAGGAAGAAGAAAAGAAAATCGCCGAAATTAATGCCGGCAACGAAAAAATAAAAAGTTCTTCGGCAATTATTCAAAAATCGGTCGAGGAAGGAAACAAGGCTTTCGCCGATAAGAATTTTGATTTAGCCATCGTGAAATTCGACGAAGGCTACAAGGCTTCGCCGGATTTTGTCGGCAGCGCGCCCGTGCTTTTGAATAATAAGGCTGCCGCTTACACGTCGCGCGCGACCTTTCTGCACAATCAGAACGTCAAGGAAACCGACGCGACTCTGAAAGTAGCCAACAAAACCAAAATCAGGCAGGACTTTGCCGCCGCGATGGAAGCCTATAACAACTCGCTGACGATAATAAAAAATAATGCCGGTTCGACCGAAGTTCCGGCGCAGAAAATCGCGGACATCAAGCTCCAGACGCTGCGAGGCGCGCAAAACGTTATGCAGTATATGGTAACGACCGACGCGGTTGACGAAAAAACGACCGCCGCCGCCCGAACGCTGACGCAGGAATACATCAATACGGAAACGGACGCGGCTAAAAAAACGAAGGCGCAGACAGTTCTGGGCGACGTTTTCCGCGTTGCCGGAGATTCGGATAATGCCGTAATCGAATATAAAAAGGCTTTGGAAACTTCGCCGGACGACGCCGACGCGCTTGCCGGTTTGGGCTTGTCGTTGTTTAACGCCGGTGTTTTAGACAACAATAATAAAGCGAAAATGCAGGAAGGCTTAAACTATATGACCCGTTTTGCCGAAGTCGCGCCCGCGGCTCACCCGCTCAAATCCAACGTCGCCGAATTGGTCGATTACCTAAAAACACAGGAAAAATTAACGCCGCAGAAAGTCAACCGACCGGCTGCCAGAAAGAAACAGTAAATTCCTTTCCGATTTAGTCATAAAATTAAAGCCGCGTCCGAAACATTTTCGGACGCGGCTTTTCTCTTTATTTTCCGCCGAGTTCCACATTTTTTATAAAATTTTCACAAGTCTTAAAAGAATATCTTGACACGACGCGGTTAAATAACTATTATCTGTATTTAACGGTGTTCATCATCGTTTTAACCCGTAGCCATCATCAAGCGAACAGCAACGAAAAGCACTTCTCGAATCGCCTCTTGATTTATAGACAAAAGGTAACTCCGTTAAATAAATGTCAGCCAAACTTGGAGAAATTCTCGTCCGTGAAAATTTAATCACCTCGCAGCAGCTGCGTGAAGCGCTCGAATACCAGCGCGCCAGCGGCGGTCGGCTCGGCTCGAACCTGGTCAAACTCGGAACTATTTCCGACGATGTAATAACCGCCGTTCTTTCCCGTCAATACGGCGTTCCGTCAATTAACCTCGAGCTTTTCCAGATTGAAGAAGAAACCGTTAAATTGATTTCGCAGGAAGTGGCGCTGAAGTATTCGGTTCTGCCGATTTCCAAAGTCGGCGCGACTTTAACGCTGGCGATGGCAGACCCGACCAATGTCTTCGCGATGGACGACATCAAGTTTATGACCGGGCTGAATGTCGAGCCGGTCATCGCCTCGGAAGCCTCGCTGCAAATCGCAATCAGTAAATACTACAAATCCGCAAATCAGATTGAAGTTTTCAAATCCGCCGTCGTCGATATAGAAAAAATCGGCACTGCACCATCGAAAAACGGCAGCGGCAATGGAAACGGACACAGTTCTTCGGCAAACGGTTTTGCCAAAGCGGGCGAGCGGCTTATCGAATCGGACTTAAACGTCTCGCTCGACCGTTTCGAGTTTAACGCCGCCGACGGCGGAGAATTGGAAGTTGTCGAGGACAATGACGAAATCGATTTGGCGCAGTTAGCCAAAGCGAGCGAAGACGCGCCCGTCGTGCGTCTGGTCAATGTTCTGCTGGTCGATTCGCTTCGGCGCGGAGCTTCGGACATTCACGTCGAGCCGTATGAAAAAGATTTTCGTATTCGTTTTCGCATCGACGGCGTTTTATACGACGTTATGCACCCGCCGATGCGGATGCGCGACGCGCTTATCTCGCGTCTGAAAATTATGTCGAAGCTCGACATTTCGGAAAAACGTCTGCCGCAGGACGGTCGCATCAAGATAAAGGTCAAAGTCGATAACCGTTCCAGAGAACTCGATTTCCGTGTTTCGACTCTGCCGACGCTGTTCGGCGAAAAAGTCGTGCTTCGACTGCTCGATAAAGACAAGCTGATGCTCGATATGACCAAGCTCGGCTTTGAAGAAAAGAGTCTGGAAATCTTTAAGCGCAATATCTCGAAACCGTATGGAATGGTTTTGGTTACGGGTCCGACGGGTTCGGGAAAAACCAACACGCTTTACTCGGCTTTGCAGGCACTCAATACTTCGGAAACCAACATTATGACGGCGGAAGACCCGGTTGAATTTAACTTGCCGGGAATTAACCAGGTGCAGATGAAAGAGCAAATCGGCTTGAACTTCGCCGCCGCGCTTCGTTCTTTTCTGCGTCAAGACCCGAATATCGTTCTGGTCGGCGAAATCCGCGATTTTGAAACGGCGGAAATCGCCATCAAAGCCGCCTTAACCGGACATCTCGTTTTATCGACGCTGCACACGAACGACGCGCCTTCGACAATTTCGCGTCTCGTCAATATGGGAATCGAGCCGTTTCTGGTGGCGACGAGCGTCAATATCATTCAGGCGCAGCGGCTTATCCGCAAAGTTTGCGCGGAATGCAGGGAAGAACAGAAAGTTCCGGTAGAAGGACTCGTCGAAATCGGTTTTACGCCCGAAGAAGCACCGGAGCTGAAAATTTATAAAGGCAAGGGCTGTCAGACTTGCAACGACACGGGTTACAAAGGAAGAATCGGGCTTTACGAAGTGATGGAAGTAACCGACGAGCTGCGCGAGCTGATTATCATCGGCGCGAGCGCCATCGAGCTGAGAAGAAAGGCAATCGAGTGCGGAATGATTACTCTGCGCGAATCGGGGCTGCATAAACTGCGCGCCGGTATGACGACAATCGAAGAAGTAGTTAAAGAAACGGTTTTGTAGAATAAGTGGAGGCGGAAATTATGTTTCGAGCGATAGCATTATCATTATTTTTATTAATCGGGCTTGGCGTGGTCGTCCCGTTTGTTTCCGATTACGCGGAAGCGGGCGCGCACAAAACCGGAAAACATACCAAAAAATATCGGAAATACAAAAAATATTCAAAAGGCTGGTGGCGCGCTCGATTCCAGCGTCAGCGGCGAAACAAAGCGCTGGCGGCACAGCGTCGGGCGCTGCGTCTGCGGCAGATTCGCCTCGCAAATGCAAAAAACGCTGCCGGAAACGGCGCGGCAAATCAGTCGTTTATGGTCAAAGCCGGTCAAAAATCGGCTGCGCCGGATTCGTCGCCCGCGCTGCTTCCGTCGGGCGACGCCGCTCCGAAAGGCTGGAAGCGCGGCGCGAACACGGCTGACGAATTACAGTTTCGCGTCGATGACGAAAACGGCGCGCAGGTCGGCTCGGCTTCGATTTCCGTCGTCGGTCCGGCGACAGGCGCGGACGGCGGCAACCCGCGCGTTAAAACTCTCGGCGGAGTTTCGACCAGCTCTTTGCGGCGCACGGTAATTGACCGGATGATTAAAGAAGAAGGCTGGGTAGTCAACGATTATCAAAAGGAAGTCGGCGGCAAAAAGGTTTTCGTCGTCGTCGCCCAATCGCCCGGCGCGGGCAGTAAAGTCCAGTCGCGTCTGTTTTATTTTACCGAAGCCGGCGGGCGCATCTACAGCGTCTCGACCAACGCGCCGAACGATAACGCGCGGCGCATCGAACAGGAATCCGAATTGGTTATCACATCATTGCAGCGCCGCAGTCTGTCAACTCAGGAAGCCGCTAACCGCTAAATCCGGGTTGAGGCGGAAAAAACGAACCTTAAAATCAGAAAATTAAATTATGAGCTTGGAACATCAGCAGCAAAACGCGGAAATGCAGGTTACGCTTCCCGACCTTCTCAGGCGAATGACCGAGTTGGGCGGCTCGGATTTGCATCTGACGACCAACAGCCCGCCGCAGGTGCGCGTTCACGGACACCTGAGTCCGCTCGACGGCTTTACGCCCTTTACGCCCGGCGAAACGAAACGCCTCGCTTATTCGGTTTTGACCGACGCGCAGAAACATCGTTTTGAAGAAAATCTCGAACTCGATTTTTCGTTCGGCTTAAAGGGAATGTCGAGATTTCGCGCCAATCTCTTTAACCAGAAAGGCGCGGTCGGCGCGGTTTTTCGCGCCATTCCATACGAAATCAAAACATTCGCCGATTTGAATCTGCCGCCGGTCGTCTCCGATATGTGCAAAAAGCCGCGCGGCTTGATTCTCGTTACCGGACCGACCGGTTCGGGCAAATCGACCACTCTGGCTTCGATGATAGATAAAATCAACACCGACCGCCACGAGCATATTTTAACTATCGAAGACCCGATTGAGTTTCTGCACAATCACAAAAACTGCGTCGTCAACCAGCGCGAAGTCAACGCCGACACGCACGGTTTTGCCGACGCTCTCCGCAGCGCGCTCCGCCAGGACCCGGACGTTGTGCTGGTCGGCGAACTGCGTGATTTGGAAACTATCGAAATGGCTCTGCGCGTCGCCGAAACCGGACATTTAACTTTCGCTACTCTGCACACAAACTCAGCTGCTTCAACGATTAACCGCATCATCGACGTTTTTCCCGCCGGTCAGCAGTCGCAAATCAGAACGCAATTGTCGCTCGTCCTCGAAGGCGTTATGTGTCAGGCGCTTTTGCCGAAAGCGGCGGGCAACGGACGCGTTATGGCGCTCGAAATCTTAATTCCGAACTCGGCTATCCGCAATCTTATTCGCGACGATAAAATTCACCAGATTTATTCGATGATGCAGACCGGACAGGACAAATTCGGGATGCAGACCTTTAATCAGGCGCTTGCCTCGCTCTACCAGAAACGGCTTATCACGCTCGAAGCCGCGATGGGACGCACATCGAACGCCGACGAGCTTAAAGATTTAATCGAGCGCGGTTCGGGCGTCAATCAATCATACGGCGGACAAGCCAAACCGAACGCGCCCGGCAGCCCGTATGCGCAGGGTCGCCCGGTCGGACAACGCCCGCCAATCCGCTAAATAGTTTATAGAGTCGTTGGGTTTAGAGAGTTCAGAGAGTTGAAAAACTTCTCCTACTCTACAACTCTATAAACTCCATAAACTCTACAAACTTCCCCAAGGAGCAACACATACAAAAATGCCAACATTCGCTTATAAAGGTCGCAACCGCCTTAACGAAATGGTTTCCGGTGAAAAGGACGCCGCCACGCAGGACGAGCTGCGCGCCCTTCTGCGCCGCGAGCAGATTGTAATGACGCAGGCGTCGGAAAAAGGGCGCGAAATCCGCATTCCGAAACTCGGCAGAAGTAAAAAGGTTAAAGCTAAAGATTTAGCCATTTTTACGCGCCAGTTTTCGGTAATGATTGACGCCGGTCTGCCGTTGGTTTCGTGTATCGATATTTTAGCCGAACAACAGAACAACCTGTTTTTCAAAGAAACGCTGCATCAGGTTCGCCAAAACGTCGAAGAAGGCGCGACCTTAGCCGCTTCGTTGGAAAAACACCCGAAAGTTTTCGACGCGCTTTACACCAATATGGTTGCCGCCGGAGAAGCGGGCGGTGTTCTCGATTTGATTTTGCAGCGCCTCGCGACGCTCATCGAAAAAGTCGTTAAACTCAAACGCAGCATCGTTTCGGCATCGATTTATCCGGCGGCGGTTATCGCGGTCGCCATCGGCGCGGTCGCCGTTATTATGGTCGTCGTCATTCCTCAGTTCGAGCAAATCTTTTTAGGCTTGCTCGGACCGGGCGAGCTGTTGCCGCTGCCGACGCGAATCGTTATGGGCATCAGCGGATTTCTCGCCGGCTGGGGCGGTTTAGGCTTGCTTCTGGCGCTAATCGGTTCAATCGTCGGCATTCGTTTTTACTACAAAACGCCGAAAGGCAGACACGTTATCGACGCGCTCCTGCTGAAAATGCCCATCTTCGGCGGTATTCTGCAAAAAGTCGCCGTCGCGCGTTTCTCGCGTATTCTTTCAACGCTGCTCTCGTCTGGCGTGCCGATTCTGCAATCGCTCGAAATTACCGCCAAAACCGCCGGCAACATCATCATCGAAGAAGCGATTATGAGCGTCCGCGCCGGCGTCGAACGCGGCGAAAACTTCGTCGACCCGCTAAAAGCCACCGAAGTTTTCCCGCATATGGTCGGACAAATGGTCGGCGTCGGCGAACAAACCGGCGCGCTCGACGCGATGCTCGGCAAAATCGCCGATTTCTACGAAGACGAAGTAGACTCCGCCATCGCCGACCTGTTAGCCCTTATCGAACCGGCGCTCATCGCCTTCCTGGGCATCACCATCGGCTCAATCGTTATCTCGATGTATATGCCGCTCTTCACGCTTATCGGCAAACTCGCCGGCGGTGCGAAATAGCCTTAGAAGTATTTATACTTCGCCAGGTTGGGTATTTATACTTCGCCATTCGGGTATTTGTAGTTCGCCAACCTTGAAATCCCCACCGCATTTGATTCGTTCTCTACTAAAAGCCTGTAAATACGGGCTTTTTTATTTTTCACACCGAAAAAGATTTGATTCGTTTATGGGAAGAGATTTGATTCATTACCAAAATCCAACGGTCTCCGGAACGAATTGAAATAATAAAAATCCGTGAAAATTGCACGATACATTGCAATTACTACTCATCCCATATGACAGGGGTTGCATAACAAATTCAATGACACGCTTTCAAGAATTTCCATCCTCGGTAATCGAAAAGCTGGATTACTACGTTTATTTGCTGCTAGATCCTGAAAACGATCAGGTCTTTTACGTCGGCAAAGGCACTGGCAATCGTATCTTCGCTCATATTAACGCCGCGATTAACGACGAGACACCCGGCGACAAGCTCGATAAAATCAGAACGATTCACGCGAGCGGTTCGGAGGTTAACCACGTCGTCCACCGGCACGGGCTGACCGAGAAGGAAGCGTTTGAAGTCGAAGCCGCGCTGATCGATTTTATCGGTTTGAGCGGACTGACCAACCAGGTTCAAGGTTACAATTCCGACGATAGAGGACAAATGACCGTGGCAGAAGTCGTTTCCAAATACCAAGCTCCTGTGGCGGAAATTCAAGAGCCGGTTATCTTAATTACCGTGAATCGTTTCTACCGACGCGGGATAAGTGCCGAAATGCTCTACGAAATCACGCGCGGTAAATGGGTCATTGGAACTCGGCGGAACAAAGCCAAATATGCTTTTGCCGTTTACAAAGGTGTGATACGCGAAACTTATGAAATTGAGCATTGGCTGCCTGCGCCCGTTGACGATACCGAAGCAAAACGCGCGTGGATTGCCGAACATTCGATCGACTCCGAAGTAAAACAAAAGAAACGCTGGCAGTTTGAAGGAAAAGTCGCAGAAGCCTTACAACATTACGTCGGTAACAGCACGGAAAATTATCAGGTTCTCGGCGCGCAGAATCCGATTCGTTATGTCAACTGTTAATTTTGCCGCGCTCTAAATCTTGCTGTCGAGAAATTGACGCCCAAACGCTTTGCGAGATTACTCAGTGCGGGTAATTTGCATAATTAATTGTCTTGCATAATCCTACTGCCATCTGTGCGATTTCAATAAAGTCGTGAACTACGGAATCCTTACGGGAATTTGTACTTCGCCATCTTAAAAGTGATTCAATGGGGCAGCAGCTTGAAATGGAATCATATATGACCGCTTTTCGGAATCATATCCGTCCGGTTCTCTGTAAATTAACTTTTAATTGGATTTGCGACGATATTTTAACCGCCAAAGCGTGACAATCCGGTTTGTTTTACTTGAAAAGCCCGTATATACGGGCTTTTTCTTTTTAGTGCCGATTGTTAACTTTGAAAAAGGAACGTTGGTAAGTTTATGGAACTACGCAGTTATTTTTAACTTTAACTGCAATTTAATTTCTCTATACCTGTAACATCGGACGGATACTGAGATATTCATAACCGGCGCTGAATTATTTGGTGTCGATGGTTTGTCTGCAATTTTTTTTCCATTTATAGTTAAAACCCGTCATTTCCGAAAAGTGTCAGCTTCAAACGCCTGACACCGATGGTATTTACCGTCGGAACAATTACTTGATATATGAGCATAGTGCTTATGTTGAGCTGTGAGTTTTCTACGGAAATCGGTAAGTTCCGTGATAGCAGGTTAACTGGTAAACGCTAAGAAATTTTAATGTCGTTTTGCACCGCCGTGGGTTTTGTAAACAACATCGGAAATATGTGCCTTGAGGCGGCTCGGAATTAATATCGGCGTATCTCATAAATACCGTACTGAGGAAATAACATGTCGGAAGATAAAAGTGAAGAACAAGAACTGAGATTTCAAGTGGCTCCGCATATCGTTCAAGATTTAGGGTTAAATCTTTACACGACGTTGCCGCGGGTTATCGTTGAATTTGTCGCCAACGCCTATGACGCCGATTCGCCGGACGTGTCGGTTGAAATTGATTCCGTTAAAATTAACGAAGCTCGCGACGCTCTTAAAAAAGAATGGGAAAAAGAAAATATCGATAAAAAATACGCCAAACCGAAAAGTTCCGATGCGCCCGGCGACGAGGCAAAAATCGAAAAACAAACTCCGTTGGGCGAAAGACTTCTGTCCGAGGACGTGCAGATCACCGTTACCGACCACGGACACGGGATGAGCCGCGACGACCTGGCGAATAAGTTTTTGATTGCCGGTAGGCGAAGGCGTGAAGAGGAGGAAGTTCGCACGAAGGGCAAAAAGAGACTCGTAATGGGTCGCAAAGGGCTTGGAAAACTTGCCGGATTCGGCGTCGCGCGCCGCGTCCAGCTGATTACTCGCAAAGAGGGAGAAAGCCATGCCACTAAAATCACCCTGGATTATGACGAACTGATTAAAAAGCGGCTGGCGCAGGATGTTGAAGTTCCCGACGAGAGATTGGAAGACGGCGGCGGTCTGGAACCGAGCGGAACGAAGATTATTTTGTCGAAACTGGTTTACGGACCGATGGGCAGCAAAATGGAAACCATCGCCAATCAAATAGGCGACCATTTTGCTTTGATTAAGCCGGATGATTTCAAAATTACGTTAAATAAAAAAGCAGTTAGTCCGACACCCAGAGACTTTGTTTACGGTTATCCTCATCCTGATTTACCGTGCGAGAAACTGGTCAAGCATTCTTATGAAACGGAGGAAGGGGAAAAGGTAAATTACGAGTATCGCATTCGCTTCACTTCGCCGAATCAGCATCTGAACGCAAGAGATCGCGGCATCCGCGTTTATGCTCATGAACGGCTTGCTTCTGCTCCCGATTTGCTTGATATGAAAACCGGAGTACACGGTTTTAACAATACGCATTATTTGGACGGGATCGTTCAAGCCGATTTTATCGACGATGAGGAAAAAGTCGATTACATTGCGACCGACCGGCAAAGTCTTCGCTGGGAGTCCAGTCTGCTCGGTCCGATGCGCGAACATTTGAGTGCGGAAATGGAAAAGGCATGCAACGAGTACCAGAAGAGTCGCGAAACGAAAGCCAAAGCCACGGTCAGAAACGACCCGTTTACAAAAGACAAGATTCAAAAAGCCAAACTACCGAAACATAAAAAGAATCTTGCATACCGCATCGCCGCGACGCTTGCCGCAGTCTGCGACCAAAGCGTCGCGGACGACACGTACAAAAAGCAGCTGCCTATTTTCATCGAGGGATTGGTACAGGGCAATATCCTGCAATCACTTTCCGAGTTGGCGAATTCCGACAAGCCGGATTTTCGCCGTTTGGCGGGTCAGGTGATGGAACTGACGCACAACGAACTCGGAGATTTTTTAAGAATCGTCGAAGGAAGATTAAGCGCTATCGACGCGTTAAGGAAGATTTGCGAGAGCGTAGATTTCAAAAAGTCGAACAACGAAACCGAACTGCATAATCTTTTCGAGCAGTCGCCTTGGCTGATTGATCCGACCTTCACTCAATTTTTAATTTCCGACGAAACCGAAAGCACCTTAAATAAAAAACTTTACGAGCATTTGGAGATAGGGGATTCGGTTCCCGCCGCATACAGCCCTGTTACGGCTGCGGAAGCCAACCCGCTCGAAACCAACAAGCGACCCGATTTGGTTTTTCTGTTGGCAAATGCCGGCTTGAAGAGAATCGTCATCGTCGAACTTAAAGCGCCTAACACGCCGCTGCACAAAGAGCATCTCGACCAGCTGGAAGATTACATGCGGAAAACCGAAGAGTGGCTGAAGCAGAAGCACGAGAGCAGTTTTGACATCGAAGGAATTTTAATCGGAAGTTATCAGCCCGGCAGCAACTCGGACAAAGTTAAAAGACTGGATTTTCATATGAAGGAGTATATGAGAGGAGCAAAATGGAAGGTGTTCGACATTCTGCAAGTATTGGACAGAACGAAATTGGCTCACAAAGAACTGCTCGGCGTTTACAACAAACTCCTGTCGGAAGCTGATGATGATTAATATTGAATGAAATCCCGACGGCTCTCAGACTAAAGATTCATAGACGGCTCGCGCAACCGTCCTTCCCATATTGGGCGGAACGCTGTTTCCGATTTGCTTGGCGATGTGGATTGGAAAACCGGCGAAGACCCATTCGTCGGGAATAGTGTGCAGGCGGCACGCCTCGCGAAGCGAGATGACACGATGCTGCTCCGGGTGGATATAGCGCCCTTTGGAAGGATTTTGCAGACAGGTTCTGAGCGTGTTGCTGGGCTTGCCCCATTCAAGTCGTCCCCAAACGTCCGTCGCTTCGCCGTAAAGTTTCCACCAAGACGGCGGAGTCAGATTCGGAGCGTTTCGCATCACATCTCGCTTGTCGCCGCCCGTCGGAATGACCTTCATCCGCCCGAGAGCCAACTGTGAAGGTGACGGAGCGTAATGATAATTTCGTCCGTTGGGTTTTTTCGGTAAATCCGCCCAAGATTCTTTGACCGTCGAATATCCCGGTAAATTCAGCTTTTTTATGATGGGAAAGTTGTGCCGCACGGCAAAAGTGAATGACCGCGAGCGCAGCTGCGGAACTCCGAAGTCATATGCGTTTAGAACGACCGAATCTACGGCGTATCCCAAGCCGCACAACTCGTCCTTAAGCCTACTCCAGATAAAAGATTCCAAAAACGATTTCACGTTTTCGATAATTATGATTTGAGGTCGCATTATGCGCGCCCATCTGACAATGTCGAGACTCAGAAAGTTCCGCGGGTCGTTCGGATCGCGTTTACCCAGAGTAGAGTAGCCCTGACACGGACTTCCGGCTAAAATTACGTCGCAGCCGCCCTTCGGCTCCAGCTTAAGAACGTCTCCGGTCTCTATATGATCACCAAGGTTTCTGGCGTAAGTTTCGGCGGCGAGCGAATCGATTTCGACCGCCCGAACAATATTAAAACCCTCTTTCCTGAAAGCGTGGCTGAATAAACCCGCCCCGGCGAATACTTCGACCACGGTTGGTTTAGAACTGATTTTCATTGATATTTACGATTTTCCGCAAAATAATTTCTCCGGAATAAGTCAGCCCGCTTTCGATAAATTCTCAGTCGCGTATTCTAAAAAGCAACGCGTCAAACAGTTTCGGCAAATTCGGGAAGAACAATAAAAACGACAAATTAAACGTTGAAATAAATTTCAAATCTATTATGATATAATATCATATATTATGCAAGAATAATATCAATAAAATAAACCTTTTTAGTCGCCCGGCTATGGCTACCGTAAATAACAGTTTCAGTATTCCTTCCGAAGAATATCGGCAGCTTGAAGAAGTTCGAGCCGAGTGTGAGAAGCTTGTCGAAAAGCCGAATATGACTGAAATAGTTAGGGTGGCGATTTACAATTTAATAACCGAAAAAAAACCCAAAGATATTTCAACTACGCTGAATAGCATCGGGCGCAAGCGGCGAGGCAGACCGAGGAAGAATGATGAGGGGAACGAGGACGAGCAAAGCAGTCCGACTGCGAACATTGATTTCAGTCAAATATCGGATTTTCAATGGAAAAAAATAGAGTCGTTGTTTTCCGGTGACCAAGAGGCGCGTTCTCTCTTATCGGATATTCTGTTCGATTTGCAAAATACCCATAAGCGAAATGTCATTAGAAACCGGAGCACTGCGAAAGTAAAAAGGTGGCGGCGGCTGCAAAAATGGCAGGAAAGCGGAGTTTGGACGAAAGTTTATCAACGCATGATGGTAACTTTAGATAAACAACAAGTAAACGCTTGGAACGAGATTTTTCTCAAGAGTTTTCTCGTTAAAAGAAAGCGAAGCAAAGAAATTTCCGTTAAATAACTAATCGAATACGTTTCGACGGATTCAAGCACGGAACAAAGTTTAAACGGGACTGTTCATTTCAATTTATTTTTGTATTAAGCTATAAAAATTACACGACGGTTTATAATTACTTCATATTACTTTTTAATGAGTTATTCATGTGAAATATAAAACCGATCAAAACAATGGGACGGATGTTTTCGACAGGGACAAGCGAAGCGACATCATGTCGCGAGTCAAATCCAAGAATACGAAACCCGAAATCTTCGTCAGAAAGGCGCTTCACAAAAAAGGATATAGATTTCGGCTTCACAAAAAAAACTTGGCGGGGTCGCCCGATTTGGTTTTAGCCAAATACGAAACGGCTATTTTTATTCACGGCTGTTTTTGGCACCAGCATCCCGGCTGCAAAAAATCGACGTATCCGAAACAAAATGCGGAGTTTTGGAAAAACAAACTTGACAAAAATGTCGAGCGGGACGCCCGAGCGAGAACGGAATTGGAAAATCAAGGTTGGAAGGTGATTGTTGTTTGGGAATGTTCGCTTAAACGCAATCCGGAAGAAGTAATGGACAATATTGAGAAAATACTACTGCGGAAAAACAAAACTCGAAACGATAATGAAAAATAACACGATAAACGGCGACGACGGCAACCGAAATATTTCCTCCGCAGGCTCGGATTTGGTAGGCGAAGCCCTGTCCTCTATAAATTTTGAAGCCATAAAATCGACTTTGACCGGAAAAACTTACGATTTCGTCGACTTTTTTTCGGGCTGCGGAGGCATGTCCTATGGCTTTCACAAATTGGGCGAAGCGACGGGAACTTATAATCTTGTCGGAGCTTTCGACAAAGACCGCCACGCCAATAAAACATACGAGGCGAATTTCGGTTTCAAGCCCAGCGAGATGGATTTGAACGAATCCGCCGTAGACGAAATCAAAACCGATATCGCGCGGAACGGTCGCAACCCTGAAAATCCGTTGATCGTAATCGGCTGCGCTCCGTGCCAGGGGTTCTCCTCTCATCGAAAAAAAGATCCCAGAAAGGACTTGAGAAACTCGCTTGTCGGGAGATTCGGGGAGATCGCCGTCGAGTTGGGCGCCGAATTGATAATCATGGAGAACGTCCCGGATATTCTCGCCAAAAAGCATTGGCATCACTATCAGGCTTTCGCCGACGTATTGCGTGCGAACGGATACAAAATTTCAGCCAAAATCGTAAACATGGCTGAGTTCGGCGTTCCGCAAGAGCGATTTAGAGCGGTGGTGGTGGCGAGCAAAAAGTTCATTCCTACTTTGCCCGAACCGAGATTCGAGCGAAAGTTCTTTAGAACCGTCAGAGATGCGATAGCTCACCTGCCTTATCTTTCAGCCGGCGAGGCATCCGCGGAAGACTCCATGCACGTTACATCCAAACACAGAGAGCAAACCGTTGAAATTCTAAAACAGGTTCCGAAAGACGGCGGCTCGAGACCGGTAGGAGTCGGTCCCAAATGCTTGGATAAGGTAGCGGGGTTTTACGACGTTTACGGCAGACTTTATTGGGATCGTCCCGCAGTTACGATGACCGCCAGATGCCGAACGCCTTCCTGCGGTCGTTTTACACATCCCGAACAGAACAGAGGATTATCGGTACGGGAAGCCGCCTTGTTGCAGGGCTTTCCGCCCGATTTCGTATTCGAGGGACCGTTCGACGATAAGTTTAAACAAATCGGCAACGCCGTTCCTCCGAGATTTTCGACAAGAAATAAAAAACCACTGAATTTATGAGGCGTTTATTTCTGGACACACTAATTTATGGCTAATAATTGGACTAGAGAAGAATTAATAATTGCCTTCAATTTGTATTGCAAAATTCCGTTCAGTAAAACAGTCAAAACTAATCCGGAAATTATTGAGGTTGCTAATCTTATTGGCAGAACTCCGTCGTCCGTGGCTTTTAAACTCGGCAATTTTGGAAGTTTTGACCCTGAATTAAGAAAAAGCGGAATCGTCGGATTGAAAAATGCAGGAAAATTAGACAAGGAAATTTGGAATGAATTTAACGCTAACTGGGATAAACTCGCTTATGAAAGCGAGTTATTAATTAGTAAGATTCACAATTTGCAAAAAGATGAAACCAAGCAATTTGAAAATTACGAAATACCAATCGGAGAAGAAAAAGAAAGGCTAGTCAAAACAAGAGTCAATCAAAGTTTCTTCAGAACTTCAATTTTGTCTCTTTATAATCGGAAATGCTGTATTACGGGCTTAAACATTCCCGATTTACTAATTGCAAGTCATATTGTTCCTTGGTCAAAAGATGAAAAGAACCGATTGAATCCGCGCAACGGTCTGTGTTTAAATGCACTGCACGATAAGGCTTTTGATAAAGGATTTATCACCGTAACACCAGACTATACTGTTAAGATTTCAAACTGTTTCACAGACTTCATAAACAACAACACCGTTACGGAATTATTTTTAAATCATAACAATCAAAAAATCATTCTTCCTGATAAGTTCCTGCCTGATGCCGAATTTCTTTCATATCACAATGAAAAGATTTTTATAAAATAATTCTCTCAAGAAGTGCCAATCAAATAACATCCTTGTTCCGCTCTGAAAATCGCAGTAATTTTTCAAGCTAGCCTTCAAAGTTAGCTTAAAAAGAAAGCTGTGGTGGTTGAGTTTTAACAAACGATTTTTTTGCTCAATAGTCCGCCGGATTTTTTTCGGAAACCATTGTATAAAAGAATAGTTTGAATATTACATTTCCACTGGTGAAGATTAACTCAAATGAAGAACAATGAAATTTCGCACGGTAATATCGAAGAATTAATAAAATGGTTTATAAATGATTCAACTCAAGCTGGATTCACTTTTAGTAAATCTTTAGTTAATAGATTTGTCGCAAGTTGCCATACTCAACCGTTTGTCATACATACAGGACTTTCCGGTTCCGGAAAAACGAAACTGGCACAAGCTTTTGCCCGTTGGTTGACGCCCGAAAGCAAAACCGCGTCCGATCCGTTTCAAATCGGAGCGGAGATCAAGGGTGAGCGTAGTGTTTATCGGGTAGTTAATGCGAATAAATTGTCGGTTGAATTATCAGGTTCCGAAGAAGGTGAAGAGTCCGGAAGGGTTTTGCTTGCCCGTGAACTTATACATGAATGGGTAAAATGTATTAAAGAGAATAATTTTACTCGTGTCACTAATTGGAAAGACATACGAAACTTAGTAAAAAACAACTCAAGTTACGTCTATCGGCAACACAGTACGGGAGCTTCCCTAAAAGCGGCGGCATTTGCCGTTTTGGAGTCGGACGAACCTGAAAGTTCGGTAAAACATTACGAGTTGGTAGCCGTCGGTCCGGACTGGACGAGCAAGGACAGTGTTCTCGGATACGCCGACGCGCTCGATGCCGAACGTTATATAAAAACCCAAACTTTGGATTTGATTTTGAGAGCCGAGCAATATCCCAAAATTCCGCACTTTTTAATTTTCGACGAAATGAATTTGTCCCATGTCGAGCGTTACTTCGCCGACATCCTCTCCTCTCTCGAATCGGACGAACCGATTTGGCTGCATACCGGAGAAGCTCCGAAAGACGGCATTCCGCCGAGGATGGACAGGCTGCCGAAGAATTTGTTCATTATCGGAACGGTGAATGTCGACGAGACGACTTATACGTTTTCGCCGAAGGTCTTGGATCGGGCGAATGTTATCGAGTTTCGGGTAAATTCGGGGGAAATAAAAAGGTTTCTCGAAAACCCGAATCAAATTCGATTGAAGGAGTTGGACGGCAAGGGGTCGCGGTTTGCGATCTCGTTCGTTAAACAAGTCGGTTCGGTTCCGGCGTTGGACGACCGAGAAACCAAAATCATCAAAGGCGAAATCGAGACGCTCTTTAATTTGATGGAGGAATTCAATGCGGAGTTCGGATACCGAAACGTACGGGAGATAATCCGATTCGTTTCCTTTTACAAATCTCTCGAACCGGAAGGCTGGAGTATGAAAGATGCTATCGACGCGCAAATCTTTCA
>JBBPXZ010000094.1:0-33797 GCA_038200355.1 Pyrinomonadales bacterium
AAAGAGGGCGCGAAATTAGTTCAGCAGTGGCAGGACGTTGTGTCCGAATTACCGCAGGAAATCGCCGCCGCGATTCTGCCGCCGAAAATCGAAGAAGGCGGCAAAAATGTTGAAAAAGCAAGCAAACAATCGGAACTTTTACCAGCAAATCTAAGCGTCAACGAACGAACCGTTTGGAATTTTCTCTCGCCGGACGAGCCGACGCACGTTGATTATCTGCTTGAAAAAAGCGAACTCTCTTTCGGTGATTTATCGAACGCGCTGCTGGCTTTGGATATGAAAGAATTGATTCGGGAACTCGCCGGAAAACGTTACGCGCGAAAGATTTAGCTTTATAAATAAAGACGTTCTCGCCACGGAGACATAGAGAACACAAAGTAAAAAAGAGAGAATGAAAATATTTCGGTAAATCGTTCTTCGTAGTTCATTTAATTTATTTCTCTGTGTTCTCTGTGTCTCTGTGGTGAAATCTTTTCTGGCAGAAACCACGTTAAATTTTAAGTTTGGCAACCAAAATCAATTTTTTATATTCCGAATACCGAAAGTTTTCAGACACAATTTATACGATAATTTTCCGAGCCGCGAATTTTTCAAGCATTGACACGAGACGAGTTTAATGTCTTATTCTATTGTTTGATTCGCGGTTGAATAGTCTGCAAAAGAAGTAAAAAAAGAAAATGGCAAAGAATTTAGTTATCGTCGAATCGCCGGCAAAGGCGAAAACCATCAATAAATATCTCGGCAGCGATTATTTAGTTCTCGCGTCAATCGGGCATATCAAGGACTTGCCGTCGAAAGGTTTGGGCGTCGATATTGAAAACAATTTCGAGCCGACTTACGAAGTTATTCCCGACATAAAAAAGCGCAACAATAAGAAAACCGTGTCCGATTTGAAAAAAGCGGCGAAGGAAGCCGACACGATTTTTCTGGCGGCTGACCCTGACCGCGAAGGCGAAGCGATTTGCCAACATTTAGCCGAAGAAATCGTGCCGAAGCGCGGCAAAAAGGAAGTTTTCCGCGTGATGTTTAACGAAATTACGAAAAACGCCATTAAAGATGCGTTCAAAGTGCCGAAACAGGTTAATCAGGATTTGGTTGACGCGCAGCAGACGCGCCGAATTTTAGACAGATTAGTCGGTTATAAAGTTTCACCGATTTTATGGAAAACCGTCGGCGGAAAATTGTCGGCGGGACGCGTTCAAACAGTTGCCGTTCGGTTGGTTGTCGAACGCGAGCGTGAAATCGAAAAGTTCGTTAAAACCGAATATTGGACAATCGCCGCCAATGTCGCGGCGAAACTGCCGCCGAATTTCGACGCGAGACTTTATAAAGTTGAAGACAAAACCGTTAAAACCGGCAGTTTCGAGCAGGACGCGAAAAAATCGGAAGTTCACATAAACGAAGAAAAACAGGCGAAAGATATTGTCGATGAAGCCGGAAAGGAAAAATTTATTGTTGATTCGGTTACGACAAAAGAAAGGAAACGCAATCCTGTTCCGCCTTTTATCACTTCAAAATTACAGCAGGAAGCGGCGCGCAAACTCGGATTTTCAGTCAAGCGCACGATGACGACCGCGCAGAAATTATATGAAGGTATCGAAATCGGCAAAGAAGGTCTTGTCGGTTTGATAACTTATATGCGTTCCGACTCGACGCGCGTTTCAGACGCCGCGCTCGCCGAAGCCAGAGATTTCATCGGCGGCAATTACGGCGCGGATTATCTGCCGGAGAAACCGATTTTTTACAAATCAAAAAAAGGCGCGCAGGACGCGCACGAAGCGATTCGCCCGACGGACGCCAATCGAACGCCGGAAAGTTTAAGAAATCAATTAAACGCCGACGAGTTAAAACTTTACAGCCTTATTTGGAAACGTTTTGTCGCTTCGCAAATGACGCCCGCCGTTTTCGACCAGACGACGATTGATATAAAAGCCGGACGCTTCACGTTTCGCGCTTCGGGTTCGGTGCAGAAATTCGACGGATTTTTGAAAGTTTATCAGGAAGGACGCGACGAAAAACCGGCGGAAGATGAAGACGACGAAGATAAAAATTTGCCGAAAGTCGAAAAAGGCGAGCAGTTAAAATTAAATAAAATCACGCCGGAACAACACTTTACCGAGCCGCCGCCGCGCTATTCGGAAGCGACTCTGGTTAAGGCTTTAGAAGAAAAAGGCATCGGCAGACCTTCGACTTACGCGGCGATTATGACGACGATTGAAGCCCGCGAATACGTCGAAAAACTCGAAGGGCGTTTTCATCCGACAGGTTTGGGAACAACCGTCAACGATTTGCTCGTCGAGAGCTTTAAAGAACTTTTCGACACGGCTTACACGGCGCAGATGGAAACGGCGCTCGACGAAATCGAAGACGGCAAACTCAACTGGCGCACGGCTTTGCACGGCTTTTACGACAAGTTTTCCGTCGATTTAAAAAACGCCGAAGTTGCTATTAAAGATAAAAAGCAAACGTCGATTCCGACCGACGAAATCTGCGAAAACTGCGGAGCGGGAATGGTCATAAAATTCGGGCGTTTCGGACAGTTTCTAGCCTGCGCCAATTATCCCGAATGTAAGACGACGCGCGAGGTCGCGAAAAAATCGGCGGCGGGCGGCGAGCAGACGGCGGAAGGCGGCGAAGCGCAAGCCGAAGAAATTCCGGTTTGCGAGCAGTGCGGCAAAGATATGGCGCTCAAGCGCGGGCGTTTCGGCACGTTTTACGGCTGCACGGGTTATCCCGACTGCAAAAACATTCGCAAAATCGACAAGAAAAGCGGCGCGACGACAACGGTTGCGCCGCCGGTTCAGCTCGACGAACTTTGTCCGGTTGACGGCGCTAATCTCGTTATTCGCACCGGACGTTTCGGCGAATTTACGTCTTGCGCCAATTACCCGAAATGCAAATATATCAAACGCGAAACTTTGGGAATCGCCTGCCCGAAATGCAAAACCGGCGAGATTGCCGTTAAAAAATCGAAGCGCGGAAAATCCTTTTACGGCTGCACAAATTATCCGAAATGCGACGCCGTTTATTGGGACAAACCCGTTCCCGAACCCTGCCCGAACTGCAAAGCTCCGTTTCTCTTGGAAAAGACGACGAAGAAAGAAGGAACGTTTCGCTATTGCCAAAACGAAGGTTGTGATTATAAAATTGCCGTCAGCGAAGACTTAACACAAAATTCAGACGCGGACGCGAATGTTCCGGCAGCGGTTAATTGATTTCGGATGAATGAAAACATCGAGTTTTTACAGGCATTTCTGAAAAATCCGGCGAAAGTCGGCGCAATCGCGCCGTCGTCGCCGGAACTTGCGCAGAAGATGATTAAAAACATCGCGCCCGACAAACAGAATATTATTCTCGAACTCGGCGTCGGCACGGGCGCGATTACGAAATTTATTGAAGACATCGTGCCGAACGGCGAATCTTATCTCGGCATCGAACTCGACCGCGATTTAGTCAAAAACCTCAAAAAAAACTACTCCAAATTAAAACTCGTGCGCGGAAACGCCTGCGACGCTTTTTCCATTCATCAAAAATCGGGCTTGGGTAAAGTCGGCTACATAATCTGCTGCCTGCCGTTCGTCTCGATTCCGAACGAGGTCGGCGAAAAAATTTTAACGGAAGTCGATAAATTTATGGAATCGGGCTGCACGTTTCGCACTTTTCAATACGCGCACGGCTACTATTTCCCTTCCGCCATCAAGCTCCGCGAACATATGCGAAAGCGTTACGGCAAGGCGCAGAAAAGCCCGCTGATTATGAAAAATATGCCGCCCGCTTACACGCTGACGTGGAAAACAAACAAGTGAAAAGCTAAAAGTAAATAGTGAAAAACTAAATTATTTGGCTTTTCATTTTTAGTTACTTTTGAAACCTTTCATAAATTTCCGCTGTATAAACCGCAAAGCTTTTCTTTTCTAAAGTTCAAAATCAAAATTTCAGGAGAAACAAATCGATGCTGAGACGCAAATTGTTGAGTGTTTTTGTGATGTGCGCCGTTTTTATTCCGACGGCGACTTTCGCGCAGACGGCGCAGACAGTCAGTGCGGTTTCGACGGCGAAAAACTACGCCGTGCCGAAGGAGACGATTGATAAAATCAAAGATGAAGGAATGAATCGCTCGCAGGTTTTGCAGACTTTGAGTTATCTGACCGACGTTATCGGTCCGCGTCTGACCGGCTCGCCGCAGTTAAAACGCGCCAACGAATGGACGCGCGACACGATGGCGAAATGGGGAATGCAGAACGCGCATCTCGAAGCGTGGGGACCGTTCGGACGCGGCTGGACGCTGAAAAATTTTCGCGCCGACGTTATCGCGCCTTACACAATTCCGGTTACCGCTTATCCGAAAGCGTGGTCGCCTTCGACAAAAGGCGCGGTTACGGCTGATGTCGTTTATCTGAACGTCAAGACGGAAGCCGATTTCGATAAATTTAAAGGTCAATTAAAAGGCAAAATCGTTCTGGTTTCCGAGCCGCGCGAATTAAAGGCTGAACTGGAAAAACCGTTGGGTAATCGTCATACCGACGCGGAATTGACCGAACTGGCGGCATTCGACCCGTCAAATCCGCGCCGCCCGCAAAGAGCGCAGCCGACGCCCGAACAAATCCTGCAATTTCAGCAGCGCGCCGTAATCGCGTCGAAAACAATGAGTTTTCTGATTAACGAAGGCGCGGCAGTGATGATTGACAACAGCCGTCAGGGAAGCGGCGGCACAATTTTCGTGGCGCAGGCAAGCGTCGCCCAACCCGTTCCGGCAAACGCGCAGGACAGACCGGCGCGTCTTTCGGCGCAGCAAAAAGAATCCGAAAGCCGTATGCTGCCGCAGATGACGATGGCGACCGAACATTACAATCGCCTTGTGCGAATGATAAATCAGGGCGAAAAACTGAAAATGACCGTCGATATTGCTGCCGAATATAACGACGCTGACCCGATGGCTTACAATACGATTGCCGAAATTCCCGGCACAGACCCGAATTTGAAAGCCGAAGTCGTGATGCTCGGCGGACATATCGATTCGTGGCACGCCGGAACGGGCGCGACCGACAACGCGGCGGGCGTCGCCGTCGCAATGGAAGCGGCAAGAATTATTCAAACGCTCGGCTTGAAACCGCGCCGCACGATTCGCGTCGCCTTGTGGTCAGGCGAAGAACAGGGACTCTTCGGCTCGCGCGCTTATGTCAGGGAACATTTCGGCGAAATGCAGGGCGCGACACCGGCAATGAACGGACAACAGGCAAATCCGGGAACGCTCACCAAAAAGGGCGATTACGAAAAACTTTCTGCTTATTACAATCTCGACAACGGCACGGGCAAGATTCGCGGCGTTTATATGCAGAGTAACGCCGCCGTCAGACCGATTTTCGAGCAATGGCTCGCGCCGTTCGCCGATTCGGGCGCGAAAACGCTGACGCTTTCAAACACAGGCGGCACAGACCATTTAGCCTTCGACGCTATCGGGCTTCCCGGTTTTCAGTTTATACAGGACGAAATCGAATATGACACGCGCACGCATCACTCGAACCAAGACGTTTTCGACCGCATTCAGGGCGAAGATATGAAGCAGGCAGCGACGATTATGGCGGCGTTCGTTTATCAAACAGCGATGATGGACGAGAAAATGCCGCGCAAACCGATGAAATAATTTGGGCGTAAATCGTAAATTGTAAATCGTGAATCGTAAGAAATTACGATTCACGATTTTGTTTATGTGCGGGTATTGACGACAGACTTAAAACATAATAAAAACCGGAAACCGGCATTTTAAACAAACGTATTTGCCAATCGAAAATTCAAAATCTAAAATCTAAAATTCAATTATGTATCCAAAAGGAAATTTAGAAATCGGAGCGTCGCACGGCAAACTCGAAGCGATTTTGAAAGAACCGGGCGAAGCACCGAAAGGCATCGCGCTCGTTTGTCATCCGCATCCGCTCGGACAAGGAACGATGCACAACAAAGTCGTCTACCGCGCCGCCGCCGGACTTTTTGAAGCCGGACTCGTAACTTTAAGATTTAATTTTCGCGGCGTCGGCAATTCTACCGGAACGCACGACGAAGGCATCGGCGAGAAACAGGATGTCAAAGACGCGCTCGATTATTTAGCTGAAAACTATCCGAATCAGGAAATCACGCTCGCCGGATTTTCATTCGGCTCGCGTGTCGGCACGGAAGTCGCGTTAAATGACGAAAGAATCGCGCGCTTAATCAGCATCGGAACGCCCGTCGATAAATACGATTTTTCATATTTAAAGGCGTGCCGCAAACCGATTCTTTTCGTTCACGGCGATTCGGACGAGTTCGGCAAACTCGAAAACTTAAAATCGCTCGTCGCCGAAGTCGCCGAAAATACCGACACGAAACTCGTCGTTTTTGAAAACTGCGGACATTTTTTCGACAAGCATTTGAACGAATTAAAAGACGCGGTTCGAGATTGGACGCTCGCGGAAATGTAAGACGGAAAACGGAAAATGGAAAATCAAATTGAAGAAAGCAAAGAAATCAAAGGCGAAGAAACCTTAAACGACAAACCGAAAATCCACGCCGACGCCGCGATTCGCATCACGATGATGCCGCGCGACACCAACGCGCACGGCACGGTTTTCGGCGGCATAATCTTAAGCTATATCGACGTTGCCGGCGGCGTCGAAGCCGTTCGCCACACGCATCACGACCGATTCGTAACGGTTGCGATGCGCGAAATCATTTTTCTCCAGCCGGTTTTTATCGGCGATTTGGTCAGCTTTTACGCCGAAACCGTCAAAGTCGGTTCGACTTCTATCACGGTAAAAGTCGTCGTCGAAGCCGAGCGTTTCGGCAATCACGGTCAGACCGTGCGCGTAACCGAAGCCGACGTAACGTATGTGGCGATAAATCAATATCGGGAAAAAGTAAAAATCGGGAAATGAATTAGCCACGAACAAACACGAAAATACACGAAAATTAAAACAGAGAAAATTTAATTAAAAGACAATATAAAATTTCATATTGTTTTTATTTCAAAAACTTTTCGTGTTTGTTAGTGGCTAAAATCTTATGAATACCTGGAAACTCGAAGTCGAATACGAAGGGACGCGCTATCGCGGCTGGCAAATTCAGCACAATGCTAAAACCGTGCAGGGCGAATTGACGCAAGCCGTTCGCCAAATTTTTGAAGCCCGAACCGAAGTTTTCGGCGCGGGCAGAACCGACGCGGGCGTTCACGCGCTCCGGCAAATCGTGCATCTGAAAGTCGCGGAATTAAAAACAAACGTAACGCCGCGCCAGATTCAATTTGCGCTCAACGACATTCTGCCGCACGACATCAATATTATACGAGTCCAAAACGCCGCCGAAAATTTTCACGCCCGGCACGACGCCGCTGCGCGTTATTATATTTATCAAATCTCGACGCGCCGCACGGCTTTTGCGAAAAATTTCGTCTGGTGGATTAAAGATAATCTCGACGCCGAAGCGATGCGGACGGCGGCGGAAATGCTCGTCGGTCGCCACAATTTCCGTTCTTTTTGCGAAGTCGAAAGCGAGCGCGATTCGACAACGGTTGCCGTTGAACGTTCGGAAATTTTCACCGACGGCGATTTGATTTGCTTTCGCATCGGCGCTTCGCATTTTTTATGGAAAATGGTTCGCCGAATCGTCGGAATGCTCGCCGAAGTCGGACGCGGAAATTTAAGCTACGACGGTTTTCAAAGGCTTCTGAAGTTTCCGTCGAACGCGCCCGCCAAATTTACCGCGCCGCCGTCGGGTTTATTTCTCGAAAAAGTTTTATACAAAGGCGACGACGCTCCCGATAAATTTAAAGCGGTTTTTCCCGTAATCTGATAATGACATCGATAATTTTTCACGACTTGTTTTAGCGTTCCGTTTATGACAAATTCAAATGTATAAAAGTTTTACCCGAATTTGTTTTGCAGGAGTTTAATTAAAATGTTCAGAATTACTGCGGAAGCGGCACAGGGAACAATTGCTTTCGATGCCGAACCGGAAAGAAGATTAGTGCTGGCGCTCGAAGACAACGGCGTCGATATTTTGCACAGATGCGGCGGAAACGCCCGCTGCACGACGTGCCGCGTCGAGATTTTAGCGGGCGACCCCGGCGAAATCGGCGAACCCGAAAAAGCGATTCTCGCCACGAAAACCGATTTAGGCGACCACACGCGCCTTTCGTGTCAGGTGCGCGTGATTGACGATTTGCACGTTAAAGTCATTCGTCAGGCAAGCGTCGAAGGAATCGAAGCGGGCGGCAGACCGACTGAATAGGTGATAGGTGATAACTGGTAACTGATAAGTAAAACCAAATTAAAACCTATTGCCTATTTTATTAAATAGATTTAACTCAAGGAGAAAATAAAAAAATTATGGCAACCGAAGCAAAAGACCAGACATATCCGTTTGAACTGCCCGCGCTCGAATACGATTTCGACGCGCTCGAATCGGTTATCGACGCCGAAACGATGAAGCTGCACCACGACAAACATCATCAGGCGTATGTCGATAACTTAAATAAAGTCGTCGCCGACAACGCGGATTTGCACGGCAAAACTTTGTCCGAACTGCTTGGAAATCTTGACGCATTGCCCGAAGCGGCGCGCGGCGCGATTCGCAACAACGGCGGCGGACACGCCAATCACTCGATGTTCTGGAAGATTATGAAATCCGGCGGCGGCAAACCGTCGGGCGATTTGGCGACGGCAATCGACCGCGATTTCGGCTCGCTCGACGATTTCAAAACGAAATTTAACGAAGCGGGCGCGAAGCAGTTCGGGTCGGGCTGGGTTTTCGTCGTCGCGAGCGGCGACCAGTTATCGATTCAATCGATGCCGAACCAGGACACGACGTTTCACAAAGGCATCGAGCCGCTGTTCGGCAACGACGTTTGGGAACACGCATATTATCTGAAATACAACAACCGCCGCCCCGATTACTTAAAAGCGTGGTGGGACGTTGCCGATTGGGACGCGATTGCCGAGCGTTACGAAAGACTTCGCGCCGTCTAAGACTAAAAGCAAAAAGCGGACATCTGCAAAATGAAAAGGGCGAAAATATTTTCGCCCTTTTCATTTTGCAGATAAAAACTATTTACCGATTTGAACTTCGGAGTTTGAATTGATTTTCGCCGTCCATTTTTCGGGTCTGAACGGCACGACGGGCGTCGTATAAAAGGAAATTTCCGCGCTTCCGTCATTGTTTTTTACTAATTTCGGCGGTTGAACCTGCGCGTAACTCTGAAGCTCTTTTTGATGATTGCCTATATATTCGGCGTCAATCACGTTTATATTTTTCGGCAGAGAGAAAATCCGCAGAAGCGTCAGGTATTCGTCGACATCGCCGGTTTTCCTGACGAAATCGTAATCCTTCAAAAAGCGTCTCAAATCGCCGTCGATTCCCGAACTATACGCTTGATTTTTATAGACTAAATAGTTGTAATTCAAGTGCTGTGATTTATTTTGCTCAAGATAATACCGCTTTACTTCGGGGAAAAAATTTTTCGGCGTAACGTCGCTAACTTTAACGTCTGCCGGCGGAAGCGAATAATTTTTCGCGGCGTGTTCGAGAACGATTTTCTGCGCGGCGTCGGTTTGCGCGGTTGTTTCCTGCATCTGGCAGCCTCCGAAGACAATCAAGAATAAAATTGCGAGTGGTAAATGTAGCATATTGATTTCTCTAAAAGCGGAAAATGCCTTTTTCATTTCTCTCCTTTCGATAAAACCGAAAAAGCCGAAAATTGTCGCGGCACAGCTAAAGATGTGTCGATTCGGTTTAATGGTTGTCCATATTGCCCGTGTTTTTCAAATAATCCGAATTCAAACCGGCGTCGGTCAACCTTTTTTCCATCTCGTCGGCGTCGATAAATTGCCCGCTGTCGGCATCTTTATAAGCCTGGTCGATGACGCCGCGAAAAGTTTCGTTGTCGTCGTAAAGCTCGCGCAGATTCGGATACGCGGCGTTTTTTGAATGACACAGATTATCGAGAATCGCCTTCAGGTCGCTGCCCGAAAGCGTTTGCCCGTCGCCTTCCAGTCCGGCAATAAACGCGCGGTATTCGTCGATAAAGCGTTCGGGTTTATCGCCGTCAGAAAGGTCGCCGCCGTTGGCGCGCGCGTTCAGAACGTGATTGGCTTCGTGCGCCAGAGTATCGATAAACTGGTGAAAATCGCTGCCGATGGTTATTTTGTTGAGATTAACGGTCGTCGCGTCGCCCGCGTAACCGTATTCGTTATAAATGATTCCGTTTCTGGTTTCCGGTTGTTTTTCGTAAAGGCTCAGATGCACGTCGCCATTAACTATATGTTCCAGAGTGTTGCGAATAATGTTATTGCCCGGATTCTGCGCTGCGTAGACGGCAACTTTGCCGACTTCATCGAGCAGAATTCTCCTGTCCGCGTCGCCGACCGAATGCGCGCCGACGTTGAAAAACCAGCTTCCTTCCTTGCCTTTGTAGCTTTCCGTATCGGCAAAACGGTCGAGATTATCGATAACGGTCGTCTGATTCGCTGCGTCGAGGTTTTTAAAGTCGGCGTTATTGCTTAAATTTACCAACGCTTCACGGAAATCAGTGTCTTCGGAATGATTCGCCAGAGCTTTAAGCACGGCGATTTGCGTATCTTTCGACACGCCGCCGAAGCCGCCGGATTTAACCGTTTCCAGAAGATTATCGACCGTGGTTGAATTGCTGTCGTCTCTGCCAAGCTGCGCTCTGATTTCGCTTTGCGTTTCGGGACTTAATTTTTTGAAATCGGCGCTCCGTTCGAGTTCCACGCCTTTAATTGCCGTATCGACGCGCCGCGCCGTTTTTTCTTCGTCGTCGTGAACCGAGCCGGAAAGCAGCTTGCCTTTTAATTGCTCGAGCATTTTGCGCCCGTCTTCATTCTTTGCCAGTTCGCGCAATTCTTCCGGTTTCATCGAATCGACCAGAGACTGCGCGACCTCATCTCTGTCCGAGTCATCGATTTTGTCGAGAACATTGTCGGTCAGCGCGCGCGCTTTTGTCGGCTCGGTTTTAGCGATCTCGGCTAATTCTCTGCCCAAATCTCCGGTTTTGAGCGAGTCGCCGAAAAATCCGTCGTCCGTATGTTTTTTAATTAATTCGTCGGCTTGCTTATCAATCTCGAAATAATCGACTGGCGGCTTCAGCGGTTTTGGCGCGGCTTCGGGCGGCGCGAATTTGCTCAAACGAAGTTTAGCCAAATCGCCTTGAAAATTTAAAGATTTGCTTTTTTCAACGCTGACGGGCGGCGACGGCGCGGCAGTTTTTTCCGGCGCCGCCTTCGGCGCGGGTGGCGGCTCGGCAAATTTGATTTTTGAAACGAAATTTTCAAGTTTGAACGACATAATTTTCTTCCTCTCAATAAATAGCAAAGCGGCAAAAACCGTTTTGCTCCGGCGGATAACGGTATTTATTTTATCGGCAATTCCCGGAAAAAGTTTCCTGTTTCGGCGAAGATTTTGTAAATAATTCTGCTAAACTCGAAATAATCTTCCGCTTTGCGACATCGGCGAAGCAGAATGGTAAAATAAAAAAAGTCCTTATATTTAATGATATTTCGATGTAAGCAGCCGGATGGAATTATTCGATAGATGAGAATTTGCAGAAACACGCACGCGCGTAAGTGTGCAAATTCGCCCTTGCGCGTTTGCGTGTTTCCCGCGTTATAAAACAATTCCGTCCGACTGCTTAAGCACAGAGTCTTTATGATTGAAGAACAAGTTTTAATCCAAAATTTCGTCGCCAAAAAGAAAAAAGAACGTCTGAAGAAACCGGACTGGCTGAAAATCAAGCTCGGCGACCCGACCAATCAAAATAAAGTTTTAGAGCTTATCGAAGGCTTAAATCTGCACACGGTTTGCCAGGAGGCGCGCTGCCCGAATATTTTTGAATGCTGGACGGATAAGACGGCGACCTTTATGCTCGGCGGCGACACCTGCACGCGCCATTGCGGTTTTTGTGCGGTCAATAAAGGCAAGCCGATGGATTTAGACCCGTTCGAGCCGCGACACGTCGCCGAAGCCGTCGCGCATTTAGGACTCGAACACGCCGTTATCACTTCCGTGAACCGGGACGATTTGCCCGACGGCGGCGCGGCGCACTGGGCGGAAACGATTCGCACGGTTCACGCGCTGAACGAAAAATGCCGCGTCGAAGTTTTGATTCCAGATTTTCAAGGCAACGAAGACGCATTAAATACAGTTCTGGCGGCGCGTCCCGAAGTTCTCAATCACAATACGGAAACAATCGCCCGACTTTACCGCCGCGTTCGTCCCGACGCCATTTACACGCAAACTCTTGAATTATTAGACCGCGCCGCGCATTTTCGGGATACGCAGTTTCCGCGTATGAAAACCAAAAGCGGCATTATGGCTGGCTTGGGCGAGCAGTTTGAAGAAGTCGTCGCGCTGATGAAGGATTTACGTTCCGTAAGCTGCGACATTATGACAATCGGACAATATTTACAGCCGTATGAAAGAAGATTGCCGGTTGAACGCTACGTTACGCCCGAAGAATTCGCCGAATGGAAAATAATTGGTTTAAGTCTCGGTTTTAAACACGTCGAATCTTCGCCGCTGACGCGCTCGTCGTATCACGCGCGCCAGCAATCGGAAAGCGGCAGTCAAACGATGCAGCAAGCGGCGAATATTTAATCTGAAAAAGTCTCGACTTTTCAGCCGGAGCTTCTATTTTTAAACCGTAATCAATAATGGACAAAAGCGAACCGGACAAGGTGATGGAAAAATTCGGCAAGCGCATACAGCGCTGCTACGGCTGTTTTATCGCCTATCATTTGAAGGATATGTATCTCGGCGAAGACGTTACGTTTTTCTGCGATTACTGCAAGGACGAAACGATGTTTCACTTTGACGATTTCTCGAAAATGCTCGACATCTCAAAGCTCAAGGAAGTTGTGGAAGCAGGTGATAAGTGATAGGTGATAACTGATAAGTGAAAGCAATAAACTTCTTTTTTTACTTATCATTTATCATTTATCACTTTTTACTCGTATCAGCGGTTGATTTCTCTTTTCGCTGGTTGCGAAAACGGATTTGCCGTCGATTGAATAACAGACCGCTTCGCCTTGTTCTCTCGCACCTAAATCTATTACCTGCGGCGTTTGCTTCCAAATCTCGTCAAAGTTTCCGGCGTCTTTCGGCAAGGTGATTTCATAGCCGCCGAAATAATCGCATAGAACGACGCGCCTGCCGTCGAACGAAATATCGCCGCCGGTCAAAAGTCCGTTGGGAATTGCCGGAACTGCGAAATCGGCGATTTTTTTGAGCGTGTTGGTTTTATTTAAATTATAATTTGCCGCGAGTTTATAAACGCCGGACGGTTGGCTGAAACTTTTCGATAAAATGTAAATATCGCCGGTTTGCGGGTGAACCAGAAGCGTTTCGGCGTCGCGGCGCATATCTGGATAACCGTATTTTATCCGTTCGGCGTTTTCGGTTTCGATTGGATTTTTTTTGCTCGAAGATTTATCCGCGCCTGATATTTTCGGCTCTCTGACTTTATAAATCGTCATTTCGCTTTTCAAACGCTCGTTGTTGCCGATGTCGCCGACGTATAAAAAACATTCGCCTTTCGCATTTTTGAAAGCGGCGATGTCTTCCCAATCGTTATTTTTGGCGTTCGGCACTTTCCACGTTCCGAGCTTTTCGCCTTTTGTATTTATTGCAAACAAATACGCGTCGTCGCCCGAATCGTTGTGCGTCCAGAGGACATTTTCCGCGCAGCGCGACGCCGCAATGCCGCTGCTTTCGTCTATTTCGCCGGACGAAATCGTGCCGGCGACTCGCGGCTTTTCGTAACCTGCTGAAACATTTTTGTTATTATTGTCATTGCCGTTCTTTGAGACGCTCGAAGACACCGGCGAACACGCCGCCGAAATCAGACAAAAAGCCGTTAAAGATATGACAACGACGCAAATTTTGGTTATAGTTTCTCTCGACATAACTTCCCTGTTTTCGATTATAACGCAGTCGTAATTTGCACGGCTGATAAACTTTTTCAAAAAAGTATCGTAGAGATTTTCAGGTTATAAAATGATTGTCGGAATCGAATGGTTGATTGAAGCCGAAGACTGTGATGCGGACGCGCTGCGCGACGCGGAAGTTCTGCGCCGTGTTTTTTCGCGCGTTATCGACGATTTGAATTTGAAAACCGTCGGCAAAAGCGTTTGGCACAAGTTCCCGGAAGAAGGCGGCGTAACCGGATTAATCGCTTTGACCGAATCGCATCTCGCCTGTCATACATATCCCGAATACAGAATCGCAACCTTCAATCTTTACTGCTGCCGCGAGCGCGCCGCGTGGAATTGGGAAGAAAACTTGAGAGAAATGCTCGGCGCTAAAATCGTCAACATTCAAAAAATCGAACGCGGCGCAAATACAATTTCTTTGAATGCAAAATCCAAAATCCAAAATCTAAAATCCAAAATGGCGAGAGGTGAAGCGTGAGCGTTCTTCAGGCAAATTGTCCGTCGTGCGCCGCGCCGCTCCGATTTAAATCCGGTTCGACGGTTGTCGTCGTCTGCCCGTTCTGCCGCTCGGCGGTCGCGCGAAACGACCGCAGCGTCGAAGATTTGGGCAAAGTCGCCGAAGTCGCCGAATCCGAATCGCCTTTGCAAATCGGCTTGCGCGGCGAGTTTCGCTCGAACAATTTCGAGTTGACCGGACGCGCGCAGTTAAAGCACGAATCCGGCGGATTTTGGGACGAATGGTATGCGACATTTTCAAACGGTTCGACGGGCTGGCTCGCCGAAGCGCAGGGCAAATTTTATCTGACTTTCAACAAACCTTTGGCGGAAAATGTTTCGATTCCCGATTTTCAAACGCTCGTCGTCGGTCAAACGATTTCAGACATTTCCGCTGAAACTTCTTTCGTCGCCGCCGAAAAAGGAACGGCGACTTACATTGCCGCCGACGGCGAAATTCCGTATAGATTAACGCCGAACGAACAGAATGATTACGCCGATTTGTCGGGCGCGAACCGCGCTTTTGCGACGATTGATTACGGCACGAATCCGCCGCTCGTTTACGTCGGCGAAGAAGTTTCGCTTGAAGATTTAGGATTGGCGAACCGCGAATCAGCCGAAAGAAAGACGCGAAAAGTTTCCGCCGAAACGTTGAGCTGTCCGAATTGCGGTGGCGCGCTCGATTTAATCGCGCCCGACAAAACGATGCGCGTAACCTGTCCGTTCTGCAATTCTTTGCTCGACGCGAATCAGGGGAATTTAAAATTTCTTCAAACCTTAAAAGCGTCGCCGGCGGACGATTTTGTTTTGCCAATCGGCGCGGAAGGTGCGTTCGCAGGCGGCGAAAAAAATAAAATAATCGGCGCGATGACGAGAAGCGTTACAATCGAAGGCACGAAATATTTCTGGCACGAATATCTGCTTTATAACCCGCGAATCGGTTTTCGCTGGCTGGTTCAATCGGATAATCACTGGAATTTTGTCGAGCCGGTGAACGTCGCCGACGTTGCGGAAGGCGACAAAACCGCGACTTTTAACGGCAAAACTTTTAAGATTTTTCAAGACGCGCCCGCACGCGTCGAGTATGTCAAAGGCGAATTCTACTGGCGCGTCGAAGTCGGCGAAACCGTGCGCGCCGTCGATTACGTCAACGCGCCGCTGATGCTTTCGCGCGAATCAACGGCAAAGGAAATAAACTGGTCTTTGGGAACTTATTTGACCGTCGGCGAAGTCGAAACGGCGTTCGGCGTTTCCAATCTGCCGAAGCCTTACAACATCGCGCCGAATCAGCCTTTTACCGGCGGATTTTACATCAAAGCCGGTTTAGCGATGCTCGGTCTTTTGTGTCTTATCGCCGTTTTAATGATTCCGCTCGGCGGTTTGTCAAGCACGGTTTTACTACAGGAAATCGTTTTGCAGCCGACGGCGAATGCGTCAATCGCGCAGACGATTTTTTCGCAGCCGTTTGAACTCAAAGCAAACCGCAACGTGAAAATAACGGCGTCCGCGCCGGTCAACAATTCTTTTGCCGAAGTCGATGTCGATTTAATCAACGAGCAGAATAACGAAGTCGAATCGGTCGATATTCCGATTGAATATTACGCGGGCGTCGAAGACGGCGAAAGCTGGTCGGAAGGCGGGCGAACTTCGGACGTTTATATTTCTTCGCTGCCCGCCGGAAATTACACCCTGCGCGTCGAAGGCACGAAAGAAAATCCTCTGACCGCTTTGCCCGTAACGGTTAAAGTCGAGCAAAACGTCGCGCGCGGCGTCAATTTCTGGCTGTCGTTCTTTCTGCTGTCGATTCTTCCGCTGTGGGCGCTTATCAGGAAAATGACGTTTGAATCGAGACGCTGGAGTGAAAGTATGTTCGGCGGCGCAGTGGACGATTAAATTTTTTCTCGTGTAATTTTATGTTAAAGAAAATTTTATTTCTGACTTTCGGCGCGGTTATTATTTTATTTTATCTGTCCTCGTCGTGGTTCGGCTGGGAATTTGCCAATTCGGGACGCAATTCGCGCTTTGGAATGCCGTTTATTTACGGCGGTTTTCGTGGAGGAAAATAAATGCTGCATCTTTTATCTAAAACAATTTCGCTCGGTTTCGTCGTCAAACTCGACGAACTTCTGCCGGTTCTGGTTACGACGATAATTTTCGTCATGCTCGGCTTGCTGGTTTTCGCGGCGGCGTTTTTTATCATCGTCCGCGTCGTGCCGTTTTCGGTTAAAAAAGAAATCGAAGACGACCAGAACGTCGCGCTCGCCGTCCTTATCGGCTCGATGATTATCGGAATGGCGCTGATTATTTCGGCGGCGATTCAGGGGTGAAGCCGAAGGGAAAAAGGATAAAGGATAAATAAAAATCTTCATTCCCGAATTTTATCCTTTATCCTTTATCCTTTATCCTTTTAGAATGCGCCGCACACCTTTACTTTTCCTCAATGTTTTCGTCATCGCCACTTGCGGCTTGATTTACGAGCTGCTCGCCGGGACGCTTTCGTCGTATGTTCTGGGCGATTCGGTTACGCAGTTCTCCTTGATTATCGGCATTTATTTGTTTGCGATGGGCGTCGGCTCGTATTTATCGGAATTTATCGAAAAACACGTCGCCGAAAAATTCATCGACATTGAGTTTGCCGTTGCAATCTTAGGCGGATTTTCCGCGCCGCTGCTGTTTTTCGCGTTCGCCAATCTTTCATATTTTAACGTCGTGCTTTACGCGATTGTTTTCGGCATCGGCACGCTCGTCGGTCTGGAAATTCCGCTGTTGATGCGGATTTTGAAGGACGAGATGGATTTTAAGGATTTGGTTTCGCGCGTTCTCGCGTTCGATTACATCGGCGCGCTCGCCGCTTCGCTTTTGTTTCCGCTTTTTCTCGTTCCGAAGCTCGGTTTAGCCAGAACGTCGCTGCTTTTCGGAATCTTAAACGCGTCGGTCGGCATCTGGGGAACGTGGCTTTTGCTGCCGCTGATAAAGAAAAACGTAACCGTTTTGCGCGTTAAAGGTTTTATAATTATCGTTCTGCTCGTCGCCGCTTTTATCAAAGCCGACGCGCTGACTTCTCTCGCCGAAGACGCGCTTTTCACCGACAATATTATTTACGCCAAAAGCTCGCCATATCAGCGAATCGTTGTAACAAAAGGCAAAACCGGCTATTCGCTTTTTCTGAACGGCAACTTACAGTTCAGCTCGTTCGACGAATACCGCTATCACGAAGCGCTCGTTCATCCGGCGTTCGCGGCGTTTGGAAACGACGCCAAACGCGTGCTTGTTTTAGGCGGCGGCGACGGTCTGGCGTTAAGAGAAATCTTGAAATATCCGTCGGTTGAAAATGTAACTTTAGTTGACCTCGACCCGGAAATGACTGCTCTGTCAAAACATTTTCCGGCGCTCGGCGAATTAAATAAACATTCGTTTTCTGACGCACGCGTCTCAGTTGCCAACGCAGACGCTTTCGTTTGGCTCGATGCCGCAGAAACCGAACCATTCGACGTGGCAATCATCGATTTTCCCGACCCGAATAATTTCGCGCTCGGCAAACTTTATACAACTCGTTTTTACAATCTCTTAAAACGGAAACTAAAACCCGATTCGGCAATCGTCGTGCAGACGACATCGCCTTTAATGGCGCGAAAATCCTACTGGTGCATTATAAAAACCATCGAAGCCGCCGGATTTACGGTCAAGCCGTATCAAACGACAGTTCCGTCTTTCGGCGTCTGGGGCTACGCGCTGGCAAAATTACAGCCGTTCGACGCGCCCGCGAAATTGCCGGAAAACATCGAATTGAAATTTTTGAACGACCAATCTTTCGCTTCGCTGTTCGATTTCTCAAAAGATATTTCGCGCCCGGACGAAGAAATTGAAATAAACCGTCTCGACAACCAGGCGCTCGTTCGTTATTACGAAGCCGAATGGCGGAGATTCGAGTAATTAATGAAGTTGACGCGCCGTGAAATTTTAACCGCGTTTCTGGGTTTGCCGTTCGCGCTTGCGGCGTGTAAATCGAACGCGACAGACGATTTCCCGGACGGCGAAATCGTCGGCGCGAATGTCGATGTCGGACATATTTTAAGGGAAAATCGACAGCCGGAAGTTCCCGCAAACAATTGGGAAACGGTAAAAGTCTGTATTATCGGCGGCGGCGCGGCAGGACTTTCGGCGGCGTGGAAATTTCAAAAAGAAAGTTTCGATAATTTCGTTTTATTAGAGCTGGAAAACAAAATCGGCGGCACGGCGCAAAGCGGCGCGAACGATTTTATCGGCTATCCGTGGGGCGCGCATTATTTGCCTGTGCCTTTTCAAGAAAATATCGAACTCATTTCTCTGCTCGACGAAATGAATCTGACCGAAGGCACGAATCAAAGCGGCGAAATTTTAATAAAAGAACAGTTTTTATGCCGCGAGCCGGAAGAAAGAGTTTTTTATAAAGGGCGCTGGTATGAAGGTTTATATTTGAACGCGGGCGCGGGCGACGCGGACAAATTACAGCTTGCCGCATTTCAAAAAGAAATTGATTTTTGGACGAATTGGCGCGACGCGCAAGGCAGACGAGCTTTTACTTTGCCGGTTGCCAATTGCTCGGACGACGCGGAAGTTACGAGGCTCGACAAAATCACGTTCGCGGAGTGGCTGAGGCAAAAAGGTTTCGATTCGCCGCGCCTTCTCTGGTTCTGCGATTACGCCTGCCGCGACGATTACGGCTTGCGGGTGGAGCAGACGAGCGCGTGGGCTGGACTTTTTTATTTCTGCTCGCGCGTTAGAAAATCGGGCGAAGAATCGCAAGCCTTTATCACGTTTCCCGAAGGCAACGGCAGGTTCGTTAATTTTCTATACGATAAAATAAAAGGTAAAACACGGCTTAAAACAATCGCGCTCGAAATAATTTCAAACGAAAGAGGTGTCGATGTTGTTTATCTGAACACGGAAACAAACGAAATTCGCGGTCTGCATTGCGAAAAGGTCGTTTTCGCCGCGCCGATTTTTACATCGAAATATTTAATTGGAGACTTTAAACAAAAAACGCCTGATTTTGTCAAAGAGTTTGAACATAACGCGTGGTTCGTCGCTAATTTATTCTTAAAAGACCGTCCGAAAAATCAATTTGCCAAAGATTTCCCGCTCGCGTGGGACAATGTTTTGTATGAAAGTCCGTCGCTCGGATATGTCAACGCGACACACCAGAAAGGAATCGATTACGGAAAAACGGTTTTGACATATTATTTCCCGATGTGCGCGCCCGACGGACGCGCAAAACTTTTCGGCTTGAACTGGCGCGAAATCGCCGATGTCGTTTTATCGGATTTATCGACGGCGCATAAAGATATTCGAGAATTAACGACGCGAATCGACGTGATGCGCTGGGGACACGCGATGATTTCGCCGCGACCGAATTTTTTGTGGAACGGCGCGCGCGCGCAGGCGCAAAAACCTTTTAGAGACATACATTTCGCGCATTCGGATTTAAGCGGCATCGCGCTTTTTGAAGAAGCATTTTTTCACGGTGTCCGCGCGGCGAGTGAAATTCTAAAGTAAGTTTCTATCAAGAGTAGAGATTCATCGGGCGAGTCAGCAGCGCAATCGGGTCTTCGACGTTTAAGGCTTCGCGGACGAAAAACGGCTCGCCCGCCGCGACGCCGATGAGCGAGCCGAAATAGCGCGAGCGGTTTTCCAATTCGCCGATAAAGTTTTTGCCCGTCAGACGCGTTTCGAGTTCGCTTGAATTCGGGTTGTAAAACTGCGAAAGATGCGCGCGAATCGCTTCGGTTTTTTGTTCCAAAAAGTCTGAAATATCGACGATAAACGACGGCGCGACGCGCAGCGAAAAAATATTGTGCGCGACAATCGGCGCATTCGCGCGTTCCTGTCCGAAATCGAAATCGTATTTCTGCATCGAGGCGAGCCGCGCCGCTTCGCGGACAATCTGCGCGATGTGATTGTGGTCTGGATGCGGGTCGTCAATCTGGTGCGTCAATAAAATTTTCGGTTTCAGACGGCGCAAAACTCTGACTAATTTCGTTCGTGTTTCTTCGGTCAGCCAAACGTGTCCGTCGGGCAGTCCGAGATTTTCGCGCACGTCTAACTTTAAGATTTGAGCCGCTTCGATTGCTTCTCCGGCGCGAACTTCCGCGCTGCCGCGTGTTCCCATTTCGCCGCGCGTAATATCCAGAGCGCCGGTTTTATAACCGAGAGATTTCATTTTCAAAAGCGTGCCGCCGACCGTTAATTCAACATCGTCCGGGTGCGCGAAAATTGCGAGAACGTCGATTTCATTCATAAAAAGAATTTACCACAAAAGAAATTCAGCCACGAACGACACGAATAACACGAATTACTTTTGTTTTTATTCGCGCGATTCGTGTCGTTCGCGTCTGAATCCATTTGCGTTTTTCGAGTCTTTTGTGGCTATCTTGATTTATTATGAAATTGATTGTTCTCGGTTCAGGCACGGCAATTCCGCACCCGAAAAGAAGTTCTTCCGGTTACTGGCTGGAAACTTCCGGCGGCTCGGTTCTGCTCGATTGTTCGGCTTCGGTAGTTCATCGAATGGCGCAGGAAAATCTCGATTGGGCAAATCTCGACGCCATCTGGATTTCGCATTTTCACCTCGACCACTGCGGCGGACTCGCGCCTTTTCTGTTCGGCACAAAATATGCCGCCCAAACGCAGCACAGAAAAAAACCTTTGCGAATTTTCGGCGCGAAAGGCTTGAAAAATTTGATAAACGCTTTTGATAAAGCGAACGATTACGATTTACCAGAACAGCCTTTTCCAATTGAAATTACCGAAGTCGAACCGCTCGAAAGGTTCGAGATTCTGCCCCAAATCGAAGCCGTCGCCATCGACACGCCGCACACGGCGGAAAGTCTGGCGATTCGCGTTCGAGACGCGAACAACAAGACGTTTGTTTATACGTCGGACACGGGTTTTGATAAAAGTCTGGGAACTTTTGCGGGCGACGCCGATTTACTCGTTATGGAATGTTCCTTTTTCAAAAACAAGCCGGTCGAACAACATCTTGAACTTAGTGAAGTAATGTTTCTGATTCGCTATGCGAAGCCGAAACGAGTTGTATTAACTCATCTTTATCCTGAATGGGATGCGCTTGATTTTCAAAAAGAAATTGCGAAATTTTCACCGGCGTGCGAAATTATCGAAGCGCGCGACGGCTTAGGATTAGAGATAACTTAAAGAGTGTTGCCAAAATAAGTAGTCGTTCACAATTAGGCATAGCCATTCAACTCAATCTTTAAGACATAAACAACATAAGTCTATTGGCTTCATCATTTAGCTAACAATGCGATAGACAAATCTAATTGTGAACGACTACTTAAACCGGTATAACTTATATTAAGGCGCGTCAATTAAAAATAATGCCGAAGCAGAAAACAGAATTTTTTTCACTGTAATGTGAGAAAAACGGAACTATTGGTTTGATACTGATTTATGAGAAGTTTTAGCTCTGGCTTTTTTATATCTAAACCTCGCGGATGCAATGTTTTATGCCGCGGTAAGTTTCAAAGCAAAAAATCAAAGCCTATTCAAAAGAATAGGCTTTGATTTTAATAAACTGACTTCAGTATTAAGGTTTGATTAGAATACTAATCGGAAACCGAAATTAACGGAACGTCCTTCCTGGAAAGCGCTCGGCAGATTAAAACGAGCATCTTTTGTCGAATTAGCAAGAGCCGTTATCGGTGCTAATGCTCCTCCGTTGAGATTTCTGACAAAAGATAATCTGTAAAGCTCAGCATTGGCTGCATTTCGTAAGGCTAAAGTAGGTTGTGCTGCTGCTGCTGCTGCCTCAGTAGCAGTGATTAATCCGAAAGCAGGATCGGTTAAATCTACGTTTTCCGCGCTTATGAACTGGAATCTGCTTGTTACTGCTCTTTGGTTGAAAACATTAAGAATATCCACATCACCAATTAGCTTAAATTTATTGTCTCTACCGAAACTGTAGCTATGACGAATCGCTACGTCGCTTTGCAAATATCTCGGCGTGCGACCCAAATCGCCGCGACCAGTTAAAGGAACAGTGGTAATACCGAAAACATCCACGAAGGTTGTCAAAGGAGTACCGCTCTGCGCTGTGGTATATAACTGGAAGCTGGTCGAGTTGTTGCTCGATCCAAATCCGAATCTTTCCCAGCCAAGAGTATATGCTCCGGTAAATTTAAATACGTGGGGACGATCGGTAGCCAAACGTCCAAGAGCCGGCTTGCCGCCTGCTGTAAATGCAGCATTCGGTAAGTCGAAGAAACGGTTGACGTTAGGCGACGTGCGACCGTCTTCATCAGAGCTGGCTAAACCTGAATAGTTACCGTAAAGGCGACTATAGACGTAGCTGGCATCGAAATAGTAACTATTCGCAAATCTTCTAACGAGTCTGAGTTCAAGCGCATTATATTCGCGAATGGCTTTCGGAGATTCAATTCCGGCAGCATTCAAAAGCGATTTCGTCAATCCTAATCCCGGATTACCGATAATATACGATTCGCTTCCCGCCGGTGTTAAGAAACCAACGTCTTCAACTGTGCTGTCAACATTTTTGCGAACATAGCGTGCGGAAAACACATAATTTTCCATCAGCGCCTGTTCAAAAGTTACTGACATCTCGCTTTGACGGAAAGGTCTCAAATCAGGATCGATACCACCAAACGCAGTGATGTCTCCGCCCGTGTTGCTGGGAACTCGAAAGTCAATCTGGCAGCGTGAACGTCCGCTTCCGATAAAGCCGGTTGAAGGACAAGCTCCGCCAATCGGATCTGCAAAGTTACCTAAAATAGCAGCAGGGGTAAATGAAGCAAGCGTATCTCCCGGCAGAATTTCAAAGTAATCTCTTCTAAAGAAGTTTCCGCCGAATGAACCGCGCGGCAATTCATATTTGAAGCGATCATAAAACCAACCGTAAAAGGCGGAAATTTTACTTTTTCCGCTTCCGGTGATGTCATACGCAGCGCCTAAACGGGGAGCAATTTTATCGGCAAAGCCAAATTCGATACCACGCAGACCTTCTGCAAAACTGGGAACGTTTTCGCGCTCTGCTCTAACTCCGAGATTAAGTGTTAATCTACGGAACGGCTGATAGCTGTCCTGGATATAGATCGCGTTGTTGCTGCTGCTGACGTCTCCGAACTGACCGAAACGCTGCATCAGCCCTGACCCGATAGCGCCCGGCGTCGGGGTGATGGTTCTGCCGGCTGTCGCGCCGACTGAACGCAGATAAAGAACAATCTGAGGAGCGCGTCTTGATTCTAACTGGTTGCCGATACCGTTGAATTGATAGCCGCCCTTTAATTCGTGGCGACCGCCCAGGTTAAAGAGCAAGGTTGCATCCGCATCTACAGTGTTACGCTTGGTTGCGTCAAACAGGGTTTGGTCATAAAGCACAACACCGTTGTTATTGCCTTTGACGCATCCGAAGCCGGTCGGAAACTGTGCAGCAAAACCTACTGCCGAAGCGGCTGTGCTGCAGGCAACGGATGGCGTGCTGATGCTTCCGAAGCCCTCAGTTCCCAACTTCTGATTCAAAAAGTAATGACCGGCACGAGCGCTGACGATAAGGTTATTGGTTACCGAATATACGACTTGTCCCGTTACACTCTGAGAGTTTTGACGACCACCGGTTTGAGCATAAAATTCTGATCCGCTGAGTCCGACTCCGTTAGGAACAGAACCCAAAAACGATCCATAAGTAGGAATCGTTCCCTTTTGAATGATTGGATTGTAAGTATATGAACCGGTCAGACGCAATCTGCTGATTGGCTGAGCGTCAAGTCTCGTAAAGTAATACTCGTTAGTTTGTTTCGCACTGTAGTTCTGAGTGCTGACTAACGCCCGCGTTGTCGGATTTCGGTAATTAATTGTTCTGTCCGTGGTTGTAATTTGCGGAGTTGCGCTTACAAAAAACCAGAGACGATCCTTAATGATTCTTCCGCCCAAAGTACCGGAAGGCTGAAATGTAAGCCCGCCGTCCTCTCCTGAAGGAACATATTCATTTTGGCTCGACGAGTTCAAAATTTGAGTCGCGCCTGCACGGGCTGCAAATCTGTTCAAAACAAAGCGGGTGCCGAATTCACCTCGGAAATCATTGCTTCCGCCTTTTGTAACAACGTTAATTACGCCGCCGGTAGCGCCGCCGTATTCAGCACCAAATCCGCTGGATTTAATCTGAACTTCTTGGACGAGCTGAAAAGGAAGATTACTGTTTCCATTCAGGGTGCCAGTTCTGACATTGGTTACTTCCTGTCCGTCAATAACAAATGTATTTTCCGCACCGCTGGCGCCGTCGATTTGAAAACCGCCGGCTTTAGGTTCACCGCGCACGGCAGGCGAAACTTTAAGAACGCTGGTAAAGTTTAATCCTTTCGGAATAAGCTCTGCTTCCTGGGCTGAAACTGTTGTTTGAATGCTGCTCGAACCCGGATCGATGGCAATCGCACTACCGGAACCATCCACGTCGACAACTGCTGTGGTTGTCGCGCCTAATTCCACGTTTACAGGTGTTGCCTGACCTAAAGACACTTGAATATTTTCCAAACGTCTTTCTGCAAAACCGGAAACAGGTGCAACAACAATGTCATAACGTCCCGGCTGAATTTGTACAATATTTATAAAGCCGGACGCATTTGTTACTACTGTTCTTCTAAACCCTGAGGTTGTGGAACCGGCAGAGTTTGTAATAGTTACAGACGCACTAGGAACAACCGCGCCCTGTGCGTCTCTAACGGTTATTTCCATGCTACCTGTGGTTTCTTGTCCTAACAGCACCATATTAAAGCATAATATGAGCGCTGAGATGGAAAACCAAAGAATAAATTTCTTATTCATTTTATATCTCCGTGTAATTTAATGTAATACTTGTGTTATGAATAAATTAGATAAACATTATTCATAAATAACTCTTAGAACCTATCGCAAGAATGATGCCACTAATATATATTTTAATTTGATATTAGTAAGTCTTTGTTTTTCAACAAAAGGATATGTAAAGGTAAAGAACAAAATGCTAAACAACTTCAATTAAATCCAATATTTTGGATTTAATTGAAAAATGTGAAGTCTCATCTGACATATTCAGGTTTTACTTACAGAAAACAGAATAGATAAGACCGTCTATTTTTGAGCTTGTTCTCTAAAGTTTTTAATCAGCTTCCTGATCATTTCAGAATCTTTACTGTCTGGTTGAGCCTTTAGAAACACTTCTAACTCATCGGCTGCTTTGTTGTAGAGTTTAAAGTTATTAGCGTAGAGAAGTGCCAACTGCCAATTGACTTCCGGGGCGGAACCTTTAGCCAAATCCTTCGCCTTTTTCAACTGAATCAAAGATTCATCGTATTTTTTTTCCTGTTTTAATAATATTCCGTTAAGAAGAATTGCTTCTACCGCTTCCGGGCTTAAAACAATGGCTTTGCCTATTGACTTCGAGGATTCTGCTATTTGATCGAGCGAATAATCGGCATACGCCAGTCCATACCAGCTTCGATAACTTTGCGGATTAACTTCCACTGCTTTAGTTAAAAGCACCTGCGCCGCCTTAAAGTATTTCAGCTTGATATATTCATTACCCAAAAAAACAAGCGCGTCAAAGTAATCGGGAAATATCTCGATGGCGGATTTAATGTCATTTAGTCCTTCCTGATTTTTTTTAAGTCCTATATTTGATATTCCCGATTCATATTTGGATTTTGCTTCCTTAGGAATTTCCTGAACAAACACGACTCCGTTTATCATTGGCGGACTGCTTCCCTTTTTCGGTCTGAGATAGAAATCGCATTGAGAATTTTCAATACCGCTCCTGATGACTGAACCGGAAGAGGATTGTCGTAAATAGTTAATTATTTCGACCTCCTGTATTTGTTCCTGGTAATTAGTCATATACGGCAATACTTTTACGCGATATTTCCCTGAAGAAAGATTACTGAATACATACCGCCCCGATGAGTTGGTTTGAACCCGACCGACTGTTCGTGAGAACTCGTCGGACAATTCAACGTCAACATTTGACAATGACTGTCTCTGCCCGCCGAACACGTAGCCGCTGATGGTATTGCCTGCCTGTTTTTTACCTACACTTAATGCAGAAACACTCAGAGAAAAGGAAAGTATCGATATAGCCGAGCCGACACATATTAAAACAAAATAATTTCTAAACAATTTAAGCGTTTCCATTTGTTTAACCCTCCGGTTAAGAATAAAAGCTAAAATATCGAGCAACAGATAGAATTCGGGCAATAGACAGTATGTTAGATGTCCAGTAAATGTCCCATTTTTTCCTTTTTCGTTCGCATATAGTGAGCTGCCGGTTCTTCGGATTCGACTTCAATCGGAACGCGTTCGACTACCTGTAATCCGGCGTTTTCCAGAGCCAGCATTTTGTCCGGGTTGTTCGACATTACGCGTACTTTGCAGAGTCCTAAATCGAAAAGAATTTCGGCGCACTGCTGGTAATTTCTGGCGTCAATCGCAAATCCGAGTTTTTCGTTCGCTTCGACCGTATCCGCGCCTTCGTCCTGAAGCGCGTAGGCGCGGATTTTATTGATGATGCCGATGCCGCGTCCTTCCTGCTGCTGATAGACAATCGCGCCGCGTCCTTCGATTTGGATAAGTTCCATTGCTTTATGCAGCTGCGGTCCGCAGTCGCATTTGATTGAGCCGAAAACGTCGCCCGTCAGACATTGCGAGTGAATCCGCACGAGCGTGGGAACGTCGGCGCGCATTTCGCCTTTGATTAAAACGACGAATTCTTCGGAACTGGTCAAAGAACGATAACCGGCGATTTTGAAATTGCCGAATTGCGTCGGCAGTTTTGCAGTTGCCACTCTCTCGACCGAGATTTTATGATTCGCCGGAAGACAGTTTTGTGAACTTTTTGTCAAAATTTTAACTCCGATGACTGCTGCTGAATATTTAGATTGATTATAACTCTTAAGCGGCAAAATTTATAGAAAAAAAACCGCGCACGATTTAGAAAGATTTTCTCAGAGCGGCGAAAACAAAAATCGGCTGCTTTGAGTGTTTCAAACAGCCGATTTTTTAGACATTAAAGCATCTCGCCAAATAAATAACGCTATCCGACCGTTCCCGATTCCAGACTCACTTCCCGGTTCGGCGCGGACGAATTGTGAATTTTTTCTTCGACATACTGCAATTGGTAAAGCCGCCAGTAAAGCCCGCGTTCCGCTAAAAGCTCGTTGTGCGTTCCGGCTTCGCGCAATTCGCCATGATGAAAAACTAAAATTCTGTCGCATTTCTGAATCGTCGAAAGGCGATGCGCGACGACCATCGAAGTTCGGTTCTGCATCACGCGCTCGACCGCCTGCTGAATGAGCTGTTCGGTTTCCGTATCAATCGAGCTGGTTGCTTCGTCAAGAATTAAAATCGTCGGCTCGAACGCCAGCGCGCGCGCAAAGGAAATCAGCTGTTTCTGCCCGACCGACAAGCCCGCGCCGCGTTCTCTGACTTCCGCCGCGTAACTTTCCGGCAGCTTTTGAATAAATTCGTCCGCGTGAACTTCACCCGCCGCCCACAGAATTTTCTCGTCCGTGATTTCCTTATTTCCAAGCCGCACATTATCGGCAATCGAACCGGAAAACAGAAAAACGTCCTGTAGAACGACGGCGAAATTTTCGCGCAAATCCTGTAAATCCCAATCGCGCACGTCAACGCCGTCAAGCAGAACTTTTCCTTTCTGCACGTCGTAAAAGCGCATCAGCAAATTTGTTACCGTCGTTTTGCCCGAACCCGTATGACCGACGAGCGCGACCGATTCGCCGGCTTCGACCGTAAAGGAAACATCCTTCAAAACCCAATCTTCATTTTTATAAGCAAACCAGACGTTTTGAAATTCGATTCTGCCGACGGCTTTTCCCGTTCTTTGCGGTTTTTCCGGCGTTAGGATTTGAATCGGCAAATCCAGAAGCAAAAAGATTCTGTGCGAAGCGACGATTGCAGCCTGCAAAACGTTGAATTTATCGGAAAGGTCGCGAATCGGCTGAAAAAGCTGCTGCGAATACTGGATAAAAGCAATCACGACGCCGATGGTCAGCGCGCTTCCGCTTGCCGAAACATCATTCAAAATCTGATAACCGCCGAACCATATAACGAGCGCGATGCCGATTGCGCCGATAAAATCGACCATCGGATAAAAAATCGCGTAGTAATAAATCGTCTCGATATTGGCGTCGCGGTATTCGTCGTTGATGTCGTGAAAGCGTTCCTGCGTTTTCGATTCGGCGTTAAAAAGCTGGACGGTCTGCGCGCCGGAAATATGTTCCTGCAAAAAAGCGTTGAGCGTCGCCATTCTGGTTCGCACCTTGTCGTAACCGACGCGCGCGCGCTTGCGAAACCAGTTCGTCGCCGCAAAAAGAAGCGGAACTGTTATCAGAGAAACGAGCGCGAGCTTCCAGTCGAGCCAGAACATCATTCCGATAATGGCGAAAATGATAACCAAATCGCCCAAAACGTCAATGACGCCCGAAGTAAAAAGCTCGTTGAGCGCGTCAACGTCCGAAGTTATACGAGTGATAACGCGTCCGACCGGATTTTTGTCGTAATAAGCAACTTCCTGATTTTGCAGTTTCGTGTAAATCTGCGTGCGCAAATCGAACATCACGCGCTGACCGACGACATTCAGCAAAATTTCCTGTATGTAGCTGAAAATAAAGCGGAAAAGAAACAAACAAAAGAACGCGAAGGCGAACAGCCAGATGCCGTCCACCTTTTTCGGTGTGATAAAATCGTCAACTGCCACTTTCGTAAAATACGGCTGAAGACTGATTAAAATATTCGTAACAAAAGTCAGAACCAGCGCAACCGCCGCCAGTTTCCAATACGGTTTCAGATAGCGCAAAAGCCGCCACGTTACGTGCCAATCGTAAGATTTCTCAATTGCTTCTTCGTGTGTTTTCTTTGTTTCTTCCGCCATTCCGATTTTAGATTTTAGATTTTAGATTTTAGATTGGCAAAGACGCCGATGTTTTACGATTGAAAATTTAGCGCTCCTTTTCAATTCACGGAATCAAGCATCAGAGCGCGAAATCCGGCTTGCACGAAATGCTTGTCGGACGTTAAAGCGTCGGTTATACCGTTTTCCTTCATCACGACGAAGGAAATGCAATCGACTAAGCACCAGGTTTTATCGGCGTGAGTTTTGTAAAGTTCAAATGCTTTATCAAAAAGCGATTCATCCATTCTGACAATCTCGATTTCTTTTGAAGCGAGAAATTCACCGATAATTTCGACGGATTTTTGCCTGTTATTGCGAGCTAAAAAGTTTCCGACTTCGAGCAAAACCGCATCGGTCGTCAACAGCGGTTGATTGTCGAATTCGAGAACAAGTTCATTTGCTTTGTTGTGAAGCTCGTCTCGCTCGTTGACCAAAGCGACAACATAAGCGGTGTCAACAAAGGTTTTCTTCATTTTTCGTCCTTGTCCAGATAATAATCGTCCAGGCTTTTTTCTCCGCTCATATAAAGATCAATATTGCGGGAGAAGTCAGGCGGACCGTCGATTTTGATTTTTTGAAGACGTTTTAGAAGTCCTTCCTTCGGCTTTTCTTCTACAAATTCTTCGACGACTTTACAAAACTCGGACAAACGATTTTCCGGTATTCGCTGAATTTTCTCGACAATTTCTTCTCTGATATTCATAATTTCCACCATATTTAGTAACGTATTATCTCACAAACAACCGATTTTTACATTGCCAATCTAAAATCTAAAACCTAAAATCTAAAACCGGATGAACCGTTTTATCGACACACGCAAAAACAATTGGGAGCGTCTCGAAGATTTGCTTTCGCTGACGGATTTGCTGTCTTTGAGTAAATTATCGAAGGCGGAAGTGCGCGAGTTCGGCGAGCTTTACCGGCGCGCGGCGTCCGATTTGGCGATTGCGCGAAGCGAAACGCGCGACCCGAAACTGATAAATTATCTCAACAGTCTGGTCATTCGCGCTCACGGGAAAATTTATCGCGCGGATTCGAGCGGCGCGACTATTATTTGGCAGTTTTTCGCACGCGATTTCCCGCGCGCGTTTCGTCGAACGCTGCCATATATAACTTTAGCGTTTGCAGTTTTTACGTTCTTCGGGCTGGCGTCTTTTCTGCTCTGCTACACCGACGCCGATTTCGCCGAGCGACTTGGTTTAGACGGCGTTCGCATCGCCGCGCGGAGCAACGAGCGATGGTGGCTGAGCTTAAACGAAGCCAACCAAATCGGTTCGAGCAAGATTTTAACCAATAATATTCTGGTTACGTTTATGGCTTTCGCCTACGGCGCAATATTCGGCGTCGGCACGCTTTACGTTTTAATCTCCAACGCGCTGAGCATCGGCGGCGTTCTCGGCGTCTGCTACAAAACCAATCCCGAATTCGGCGCGGCGCTCGTAACTTTTATGGTCGGACACGGCGTCATCGAGCTATCGTGCATATTCTTTTGCGCGGGCGCGGGTATGACGCTCGGCTGGGCGCTCGTCAATCCGGGCGATTCGACACGCGCCGAAGCCCTGAAAAAACGCGGTCTCGAAGCCGCGCGCGTAGTTTTCGGCGCGGCGTGTCTGCTCGTCGTCGCCGGCGTTATCGAAGGTTTCCTATCGCCGTCGAACCTGCCGCCAATCGTTAAATATTTGACCGGAATTTCAACCGGAATCGCAATGTATTCGTATTTATTTCTCGCCGGACGCGAAAAAGTGATAAGTGATAAGTGATAACTGATAAGTTAAGAAAGGAGTTTTTTGCTTTTACTTATCACTTTTCACCTATCACTTAATAAACAAATGCCGCAAACAGCTAATCAACAAAATCGCCCGCACTGGTCGAACCTTTCATTTAAGAAAATTTTTCTTCTGATATTTGAATTTTTCGGCTTAAAATTATTCCTGGGTTTGACGGCGGCAATCGCGGCGGTTTTTCTGTTCGGCTGGCTGGCGGAAGAAGTTTTTGAAGGCGCGACGATAAATTTCGACGCCAACGTCCGAAACGCGGTTCACGAATCAGCGACGCCGCTTTTAACCGAAGCGATGAAAGTTTTTACCTTTCTCGGCTCGACCGTTTTTCTCATCGCGCTTTTTCTCGCCGTCGCCTTCGCGCTCCAATATCTAAAACACAAGCGCGCGCTCGTTCTTTTTTTTATCACGATGGCGGGCGAAACAGTTCTTTTAACCGCTCTCAAATTGAGTTTTCGACGCGTTCGTCCCGAACCTTTTTTCGATTTCGCGCTGCCCTCGTCGTTCAGTTTTCCGAGCGGTCATTCGCTTTCGTCATTCTGTCTTTACGGCGTTCTAGCCTGGCTGATTACGGCGCGAATGGAAAACCGCGGTTTGAAAATCATCATCTGGACGCTCGCCGCCGCGCTCGTTCTGCTTATCGGTTTATCGCGCGTTTATCTCGGCGTTCATTATCCGAGCGACGTTCTGGCAGGCTACGCCGCCGGTCTCGTCTGGGTCGTAACCGTCGCGACGGGAGATTTTTTTCTCAAAAAGCGTGTCGAAAAATCAATTACCGGCACAAATTAGATTTATAAATTACAGCAAACCTCTTTCCTTGACGCGCATATAAGTTTCGAGCAGGCGCGGCGCGAGCGAATTTGCCGTAACATCGAGCGCTAAACCGCCGGTTGACTCGACGAGTCTTAAAGCCGCTTCGCGCTGATAAATTATTTCTTCGGCGGCTGACTGAACGAAAACATCTTTTAACTCTTTCGGAATTTCGCTGACGGTTTGATTCAAATCGCGGTCGCCGATGCAGACGACGAGCGGCAAATGGCGCGGGCGCAGAAGTTTGAGCGAGCTTATCAATTCCTTCGAGCTTTCCCTGTCAACAAGGTCGGTCAGAATCACGACAAAGGCGCGTTTTTTCGAGTTGGCGGCGATGAATTGAAAAGCGCGTGAATACGACGGCTCAATAAGTTCCGGCTCTAAATCGTATAAACTTTCCAGAACGGCGTCCAAGTGTTCGACGCCTTTTTTAGGCGGCAGAAATTCCCTGATGCGCCGCCCGAAAACCATCAAGCCGCAGTTATCGCCGCCGCGCGCCGCCGCCGACATCAGCGCCAAACTCGCGTGAATCGCCGTGTCGAATTTCGTTTCATCATTGATTCTGCCCGTCATCAGGCGTCCGGCGTCGAGCGCGATTAAAATCGTCTGGTCGCGCTCGATTTGATATTGACGAGCGGTTAATTTGCCGCGCCGCGCCGTCGCCGTCCACGAAATATGCCGCAGCTCGTCGCCGCGCACGTAGTCGCGCAAAGACTCGAATTCGCGCCCTTCACCGCGCCGGATTGCCTTTCGCTGCACGGCAAGAACCGAATTCGCGCCGAGCGCTTTTAACTCCATTTCCCTGGCTCGCCGCATATTCGGATAAACTTTGACCGTTTCGGATTTATTTAAATAATCCTGACGCCAAACCAAGCCGAGACGCGAAAAAAATCTGACGGCGGTTCTGCCGAATTCATATTTCCCGCGGCGCGGCGGCGTTAAAACATAAGAAAATTCGGCGCTTCGCTGTCCTTCGATTATAAATTTCGCCTCGCGCCGTTCGCCCAATCGCATCTCCGGCGGAAACTCGTCTTTTATCTGCAAAAGAAAAGTTTTCGCGCTTCGATTATCGATTTTCAACCGCACTTCATTAGAATCGCCGATAGCAAACCGTTTGGAAAATTCGCGCTGAATTGTCAGTCCTTCGGGAAGTTTGCGGCTGATGAAATAATCAGTAACGGCAAGCAAAACAAGCAAAACGTCGTAACCAAAAACCGCTGTCCGCAGTTCCGGGAAATTCCAAGAAAGCGAAAGCGGCACGAAACCGGCGGCGAGTAAAATAAAAAACCGGCGTGAGAAAACAAAGTTCATAGAGTTAATTTAAGAATTTATTTTGCAAAGCAAACGCCCGATAATTACGACTTTTTTTAACACCGGCAGTAAATATGAACGAATTTATAATAGCAAGTTACCGTTTTAATCTGCATTTTTCTATGCTAATCTCTACCATTATTTTCGACGAATTCGTTCATTTTTAAGCATTTTTAATTTTATGTTAGATATTTTAGGAAATTTAGAGCGCACGCACACGTGCGGCGAGCTGCGCGCGGCGAATGTCGGCGAAGCGGTTGTTTTAATGGGCTGGACGGCGAAAAAGCGCGACTTCGGGATTTTTACGTTCGTCGATTTGCGCGATAGATACGGCATCACGCAAATCGTCGTCAGCGAGGAAACCGCAAATGAAGCGCACGCCAAAGCGAAAAACGTGCGCGGCGAATTTGTTATCGCGGTAAAAGGAACAGTTGTAGCGCGAACGCCGGAGACGATTAACAAAAAATTGCCGACCGGCGAAAT
>JBBPXZ010000095.1:0-45594 GCA_038200355.1 Pyrinomonadales bacterium
GCCGGCATCGAAAAAACTCCGAACGTGATGGGCGGCGCGGCTTGCGTCGGGCAGACGCGAATTCCGGTCTGGATGCTCGAACAGGCGCGCAGGCAAGGCGTCCGCGAAGCGGATTTACTGCTCAATTATCCGATTTTAACGACGCAGGATTTGTCCAGCGCGTGGGATTATGTGGACGCGAATTTGCCGGAGATTGAAAAGGATATTGCCGAGAACGAAGCCGAAGATTGATGCTCTTTTATGCCGACGAAAACTTTCCGCTGGCAGTCGTCGTCGAATTGCGCGGTTTAAAACACGACGTTCTGACCGCTTTTGAAGACGACAGGGCAAATCGAAAAATTCCCGATGACAAAGTTTTAAAGCGCGCCGCCGAATTGGGACGAGCCGTCTTAACCATTAACCGGCGGGATTTCAAAACCTTCACAAAATCGACAATAACCACGCGGGCATTTTTATCTGCACTTTCGACGCCGGTTTCAGCCGACAAGCCCGAATAATCGACGAAGCCTGCCGGGAAATTTCGACGCCGAACGGACGGCTAATTAAAATTTATAGACCCACGTAAAATTAAGATGAAAAACATAGATTCAAAATCACACGTTCGCGGTGAATCGATTTATCTCGACGATATTCCGCTCGTTCAAGGAACGCTTTACGCCTGCGTCTATGATTCGCCGATTGCGCACGGGAAGTTGAAAAGCGTTGACACGACCGAAGCCGAAAAAGCCGCGGGCGTCGTTCGAGTTATCACGGCGAAAGATTTAATCGGCGAAAACCAAATCGGCGGGATTTTGCCGGACGAGCCGCTGTTTGCCGATGAGGAAGTTCATTTTCAAGGAATGCCGGTCGCGCTGGTTTTGGCGGAAACGGAAGAACAGGCGAGGCACGCGGCGAAGCTGATACGAGCGGAAATTGAGCCGCTCGAAATTGTTACCGACGCGCGAATCGCGTTTGCGAAAAACGATTTGATTTTGCCGCCGAAACATTTCAAATTGGGCGACAGCGAGACGGCTTTTAAAGATTGCGCGCATTATTTTGAAGGACGCGCCGATTTGAACGGGCAGGAACATCTTTATATCGAAACGCAGGGCGCGTATTGCGTTCCGACCGAACAAAACGGAATGCGTGTTCATTCTTCGACGCAAGGTCCGACGGCGGTTCAACGCGCCGTTTCGCGCGTTACGGGTTTGGCGATGCACTTGATTGAAGTCGATGTTCAGCGTCTCGGCGGCGGTTTCGGCGGCAAGGAAGACCAGGCGAACGCGTGGGCGGCGCTGTGCGCGGTCGGAACGCAGTTGACCAAAAAACCCGTTAAATACGCGCTTCACAGAATGGAAGATATGCGTATGACCGGAAAACGTCATCCGTATTCGGCTGATTATCGAATCGGGCTTGATAAAGATTTGAAAATCATCGCTTACGAAGCAGCTTTTTATCAAAATGCGGGCGCGTCCGCCGATTTGTCGCCTGCTGTTTTGGAGCGCACTTTATTTCACTGCACGAACGCGTATTTTGTGCCGAACGTCAGCGCGACGGCTTACTCGTGCCGCACGAATCTGCCGCCGAACACGGCTTTTCGAGGTTTCGGCGGACCGCAGGGAATGTTCATTATCGAGGCGGCGATAGCGCACGCGGCGGAAAATTTGAATGTTTCGCCGGTTGAGATTCAGCGCAAAAATCTGATTCGGGACGGCGACCTTTTTCCATACGGACAAATCGCGGAAAGCGAAGCGGTTTCCAGTTGGAAGCAAGCCGACGAAGCGTTTGATTTTGCAAAAATTCAAAAAGAAACCGACGAATTTAACCGAAACAATAAATTTATAAAAAAAGGTGTCGCGCTGATGCCGATTTGTTTCGGCATTTCGTTCACAAAAACGCCGATGAACCAGGCGCGGGCGCTCGTTCACGTTTATACCGACGGTTCTGTCGCCGTTTCGACCGGCGCGGTTGAAATGGGGCAAGGCGTCAATACGAAAATGGCGCAGGTCGCGGCGCGTATTTTCTCCCTGCCGATTGAACGGATAAAAGTCCACACAACGAACACTTTGCGGATTGCGAACACTTCGCCGACGGCGGCTTCGGCGGCGGCGGATTTAAACGGACACGCGACGCGGATTGCCTGTGAAACGATTCTGGAACGATTGCGAAAGCTCGCGGCGAGATTATTGAAAGCGGAAAACGCCCGCGACATTACATTTCTCGACGGCTTCATTTTCAACAAGAACGAGCCGACCGATTTGGACTGGCTTCAGCTCGTCAACGAAGGACATATGAACCGCGTCAATATGAGCGAACACGCGCATTATCAAACCGCCGGAGTTCATTTTGACTGGGAAACGGCGAGCGGTCATCCGTTCGCGTATCACGTCTACGGAACGGCGATTGTCGGCGCGACGGTCGATTGCCGGCGCGGAATTTACACGGTTGATTTCGTCAAATCCGTCCACGATTTCGGCGCGTCGATGAACAAAGCGGTCGATTACGGGCAAATCGAAGGCGGCATCGTGCAGGGCATCGGCTGGATGACGATGGAAGAAGTTGTCTATGACGAAAACGGCAGGCTGCGCTCGAACGCGCTTTCTACTTATAAGATTCCCGATATTTATTCCGTGCCGAAGACAATCGAATTCGTGCCGCTCGAAACAATGCGCGAGAATTCGGCGATTTTCAACTCGAAAGCCGTCGGCGAGCCGCCGCTGATGTATGGCATCGGCGCGTATTTTGCGATTCACAATGCCGTCAAAGCGTTCAATCCGCAAGCCGCGCCCGCCTTCGACGCGCCGTTCACGCCGGAAAGGGTTTTGATGAATTTGTATTCCGAAGTCTCAAAGGAAATGAAAGCCGGAAAATAATCAGCCACAGGGAACACAGAGTTCACAGAGAAAATTTTAGGTCAAACACACAAAATTTTCAGGTTAAATTTTATCTGAAAGTTTATAAAATTCTTCCTCAAACGTTCTCCGCGCGCTCTCTGTGTTCCCTGTGGCTAATTTTCTTTTTAAATGAACAAAGAATCTGAAATCTGGCAGTTCGCCGCCGAAGGATTGCGGCGAAACGAAAGCGTTATGCTGCTCGTCGTTGCCGAAAGCGCGGGCAGCAGTCCGGGCAGACAAGGTTTCAAGATGGCAATTGCCGGAGATGAAATGCGCGGCAGCATCGGCGGCGGCGCGATGGAAGTCGAATTGGTCAAAACCGCGTCGATTCTTTTGGACGCGGAGACGCGCGGGCAGGCGGACGTTGGGGAAAACAATTTTATTCGGTTGCAGGTTCATCAAAAAAACGCGCAAAATTCCAGCGGAATGATTTGTTCGGGCAGACAGACGATTATTTTCTACAAATTAAATCCGCGCGATTTACCGGCGATTCAAAAAGTTATCCGCTCTCTTGAAAATCATCAATCCGACACACTGCGAATCGCGCCGAATGAATTTCAGGTTTTAGAAAATCAATCCGAAAACTTCGATTTTACCTTTGAACAAAAAGGCGAAAACGATTTTATTTACGAAGAAACGCTCGGCTTCAAAAACCGACTTTTTATCGTCGGCGGCGGACATTGCGCGCTCGCGCTGTCGGAAATAATGTCGAAAATGGATTTTCACATCTCGCTGTTCGACGACCGCGCCGGTTTGAACACGCTTGAGAAAAATCGATTCGTCCACGTCAAACAAATTATTGAAAGCTATGAGAACATCGCCGATTTTATCGCGTCGGGCGCGAATCATTTCGTCGTCGTGATGACCGTCGGCTATAAATCGGACGAAACGGTAATTCGCAAACTTTTCGACAAAGATTTTAAATATTTCGGCGTTCTCGGAAGCGGCGCGAAAATGAAAACTCTGCTCAAAAATCTCGAAGAAGAAGGTTTTGACAAAGAGAGATTAAATAAAATCAGAGCGCCGGTTGGTTTGAAAATAAACAGCGAGACGCCCGAAGAAATCGCCGTTTCAATCGCGTCGGAAGTTATCGCGGTTAAAAATCGAAAAGATTAAATGTTTATTTTCATATATAATTAATCAAAAAGGTGAGAGGTAATTTATATGAAAACAGGTGAAACCGCGCCGGATTTTACGTTGAAGGACGCGAACGGAAATGATTGGAAATTGTCGGAACATCTCGCAAAAACGGTTGTTTTGATGTTTTATCCGGGCGACAACACGCCGGTCTGCACGAAACAATTGTGTTCGGTCAGAGATAACTGGGCGCAGTTTCAGGGAACGGGCGCGGAAATCGTCGGCATCTCGACCGATTCGGCGGCGTCGCACAAAGATTTTGCAGAGAAAAACAGTTTTCCGTTCACGCTTCTCGCGGACGAAGCAGGCGAAGTCGTCGCCGAATACGGCGTAAAATCGTGGCTTCCGGATCGTTCGGCGCGGGCTGTCGTCGTCATCGACCGAAAAGGAAAAATCGCGTATCGCAAAGTCGAATCAATCAGCCTTTTTCGCCCCGACGACGCCGACACTCTGGCGGCGATTCGCCGCGCGCGCGGCGTTTAATCGCCCCGCACACGTGCCTTTTCGTTATCGCGGCTTATCTGTGTTAATCTGTGGATAATTTCTTATTTCGGAGTTAAAAATTATGGCTTTATTTTCAAACGATAAATTTACGTGCGCGCGCTGCGGTCAGAAAAACGCGCCGCTCGGCTACGCGCCTTTGCCGACCGAACTCGGGCAGAAAATCGGCGCGGAGATTTGTAAGGAATGCTGGGCGGAATGGCTGCAAAAGCAGAAACAGCTTATCAATCATTTCGGCATCGACATATCGAATCCCGATTCGCACGAATTTCTGTTTGACCAGATGAAGATTTTCTTTTACGACGAAGGCGTCGAACTCAAGCAAATCGACACGAGCAAGGAAGGTTCGGTTAATTGGTAGAAATCTTACAAAATAATTTCAAATAAAAAGAAGCGGCGTTTTACAGCGCGCGCTTCTTTTTATTTTTAACAATCTAACAACGCTGAAACCGCATCTTACGTTTTCACGAATCTAATTAAACAGGTTTTTCGACCTTAATAAGGAAAAGTAAAATGTTAAAAGTTTTGACCGGATTGTTTTTGACCTTAATTTTCAGTCTTCATATTTCAGCAATGATTTATCAGGCAAAAGTGCGCGCACCGGAACTGGTCGGCGGCAGAAGCTGGCTCAACACGGAAAAACCTTTGTCGCTCGCGGCTTTAAAGGGAAAAGTCGTGCTGCTCGATTTCTGGACTTACGGCTGTATCAACTGTATTCACATTATTCCCGAACTGAAAAAACTCGAAGCCAAATACGAAAAAAATCTTGTGGTTATCGGCGTTCACTCGGCGAAATTTGAAAACGAAAAGGAAACGGAAAACATTCGTAAAATCATCGTTCGCTATGGCATAGAGCATCCGATTGTCAACGACGCCGATTTTAAAATCTGGGAACAATATGCCGTCAAAGCGTATCCGACGCAGGTTTTGATTGACCCGAACGGCTACATCGTCGGCGATTTCGTCGGCGAAGGACACACGGCGGAAATCGACAAAGCTATTGCCGACACCGTTTCCGAGTTTCGCAAAAAAGGAAATTTAAATGAACAGCCGCTCAAGTTCGCGCTCGAACGGGCGAAAATCGGCGATTTGCCGCTTGCTTTTCCCGGTAAAGTTTTAGCGGACGAGAAATCGAATCGTCTTTTTATCTCCGATTCAAATCACAACCGCGTCGTCGTAACCGATTTGAACGGAAAACTTGTAGAAACAATCGGAAACGGAAAAGTCGGTTTAACCGACGGAAATTTTGAAGCGGCAAGTTTCAATCGCCCGCAGGGTTTAGCGCTTGACGGCGAAAATTTATACGTTGCCGATACGGAAAATCACGCAATTCGGCTGGTTGATTTGCAGACGAAAACGGTCGAGACGATTTCCGGCGACGGCAAACAAGCCGCGTGGCAAACGGTCGGCGGCGCGGCGAAAACTTCCCGTTTGAGTTCGCCGTGGGATTTGGTCAAAGTCGGAAACGCGCTTTATATCGCGATGGCTGGCACGCATCAAATTTGGAAATTGGATTTGGACAAGAACACGGTTGCGCCGTTTGCGGGAACGGGCGCGGAAGCGCGGTTCGACGCGAGCATTTCAGAAGCGGCGTTCGCGCAGCCGTCGGGAATCGTTTCGGACGGCAAAAAACTTTGGATTGCCGACAGCGAATCGAACATTATCCGCGAAATCGATTTGCAGAAAGAAACGGTTGAAACGCTCGTCGGCGGCGATTTATACGAGTTCGGCGACGTTGACGGCGAAGCGGATGACGTTCGATTGCAGCACCCGCTGGGCGTCGCGCTTTACGACGGAAAACTCCTGCTTGCAGATACTTACAATCACAAAATTAAATTGCTCGACACGAATAAAAAGATGGTTGAGACATTTTCGGGAACGGGAAAATCAGGACAAGCCGACGGCGCAAAACCGACATTTTACGAGCCGGGCGGTTTGTCGATTGCGGGCGGAAAACTTTTCGTCGCCGATACGAATAATCAGGCGATTCGCGTTGTCGATTTGAAAACGAAACAGGTTTCGACTTTGAAAATCGAAGGCTTAACCACGCCGGTTTCAAATTCAAATGAAACCGAAAGCGCCGCGCCGAATTTGAAGGAAATCAAAATCGACGCGCGCGAAGTTTCGGCAAATGCGGCAAACACGCTTGTTTTCAATATCGGATTGCCGGAAGGTTTTCACCTTAACAAAGACGCACCGAATCGTTACGACATTTCAATCGAAAACGGCAAAAACATCAAAATCACGAATCCGGCGCAGAAGTTTTCAAAAATTCCTTTAAATGTTTCGTTTCAAGCGACGAAAGTTGGTTCAGCCGATTTGAAAGCGAAATTAACCGTTTATTACTGCCGCGAAGACAACACCGGAACGTGCAATATAAAAACGCTGGCGTTTCGCGTTCCGCTGAAAATCACGGCGAATAAAAAAGCGGCGGCGAAAATCGAGCTTTCCGCAAGTGTCGAGTAATAAAGAACTTTTAGCCACGAATAACACGAATAACACGAATAAAAATTGGTCTTATAATTCGTGTTGTTCGCGGCTGATTTCTTATTTTTCCTAAAGTTTCCAAAACATCGGAACTAAAACAATCGCAACGATAAAAACGACGACGGTTAGAATCGTGCCGACTTTGACGAAATCCATAAAGCGATAGCGTCCGGGCGTGAAGACGAGAACGCACGCCGGTTCCAGCGGCGTGATGAAGGAAAACGAAGCGGCGTAAGTTATTGCAATGGCGAAGGTTCTTGGATTTAGTCCGAGCGCGAGCGCGGTTTTTACAGCGACGGGCAGAACGACGAGCGCGGCGGCTTGATTCGACATCGGCTGGGTGAGCGCGACGGTTAAGATGAAAAATCCGGCAAGCACGGCGACCGCGCCGTATTGCTCGAAATGCGCGACGATTAAACCAGATAAATAAGTATCCGTGCCGGTTTTTTCCATCGCCACGCCGAAACTCATCATACAGGCAATAAGGACGAGCAGGCGAAAATCTATCAGCGAGTAAAGTTCATTGTAGCGAACGGTTTTCGTCGCCAGTAATAAAAGAACTCCTAAAAGCACGGCAATCGCCAGCGGAACTTCGACGCCGATGACGACTTTCGACAGGGAAAGCGCGAGAAAAAGCCCGAACGCGGTGAGCGCCCAGCGGCGTTTTTCCGTCCGCATACTTCCCGCCGACACGTCTTCGAGCAGAAGCATCTGACCTTCGACGACGAACGGCTCGATGGTTTTTCGGTTTCCCTGAACAAGCAGAACGTCGCCGAATTTTAATTTCAGGCTGCTGATTTTCTCCAGAAAAGTTTCCCTGTGGCGATTGACCGCGAGAACGGTTAAATCATAAGTGCGCCGGAAGTTAAGGGTTTTCAGATTTTGTCCGACCATCGGCGAATCGCGCATTACCATTACTTCAAAAAGCTCGATGTCGCCGCCTTCAAGCCGGTTGTCGTTCAGCTCAAAATCTGATTTCAGTTCGAGTCCGGCTTCGGATTTGACGTTTAAAATGTCGGCGAGCTTGCCCTCGACCATCAGCAAATCGCCCGCTTCGATGCGCTCGGTCGGGCGCGGCGCGATTCGCTGCTTGCCTTCGCGCATAATTCCGAGAACATTAAGGTCTAATTCGAGATTGATATTCGCTTCGCCCAGAGTTTTGCCGACCAGGTTCGATTCGGGCAGAACCAGCACTTCGGAGACGTATTCGCGGATGTGATACTGCTCGGTCAGCGATTCTTCGCCGCCGCGGTTCGGCAGCATTTTCCTGCCGATAAGCAGCATATAAGCCATACCGAAAACGACCATTAAAATACCGACCGACGTTAATTCAAACATCGAAAAAGGCGCGAGCTGCTGACGGATTTGTTCGGGAATATCGGGATTATTCTGGTATCGCGCCAGCGCGCTGCTGACGGCGAGATTTGTCGAAGTTCCGATAAGCGTGCAACTTCCGCCGAGAATCGCGCCGAAAGCGAGCGGCATCAGAAGTTTCGACGGCGCGATGCGGGCGCGGTTCGCCAGACCCAAAACGACGGGAACGAACATCGCCGTCGTCGTCGTATTTTTCAAAACCGACGCCGAAAGCGCCGCGACCGCCATTATCATAGCCGTCAGCAAAAGCTCGTTATCGCCCGAAATCTTATACAGCCGCCGCCCGATTAAATCGACCAGACCCGTTTTTATCAGCCCGCCGGTTAAGACGAAAAGCCCGCCGATAGTGATGATAATATTATCGCCGAAGCCGGAAACGCCTTCGTTGACGGTCAAAACGCCGGTTGCGACCATTCCGATAACCAGAATAAGCCCGACAATATCGACGGGAATTTTTTCACTGCCGAACAGCACAAGCGCGGCAAATAATAAACTTAATGTGATTGCGATTTCTGATGACATTGAAAAAAGAATACAGAAATTTGCGTGGTTTGGAAAGAGAATTTCAATCTGAAAATTGATGCGTCGCCGGAGATTTTTGCCGGTAAACGCAAATAACCGTGAGACCGTTTGAGAAGCCGCGCGCTATACGAAAAAGGCGGAGAAAAGAGACGCGGAAAGACGCTGATTAAGCGGATTGACGCGGATATAGCTTTTATTGCGAACCTTTTTAAAAAATCTGTTTCAAGCTGCCAAAATCCAAGCCGCGAAGCCTGTTTTCTCCGCATTCTGTTTCTTCTTTTCTAAATATTTCTTCTGAGAGTTTTCACAAAAAAAGCAGACCCGGCGAACTGCTTTTTCTATGTTGAATGAAGTTTTATTTTGGGTTTCTGCCGCTCGTTTAGAAAAATCGAATCGTGTAATTAAAGCGCACGCCGCGCCCGATTTCCGGCGCGAGGTCTTTGATGAACGACAAGTGATTTCGATATTCCTTATTGAATAAATTGTAAGCATTGACGCCGAAAACGTGGGCGAAATGGTCTGTGCCGACGATGTATGAAGCGCCGAGATTAAAAACACCGTAACCGGCGGTTCGCATCTCCAACGGATAAAGTCGATTCTGCGCGCCCGCGAAAACCGCTTCCGGTCTGACGCTCAGATTTTTGTAGCGCAAATCCGTGCCGATTCTGGCGCGGCTCGGCGGAATGCGCGGCAGATTTAAATCTTCGCTCGTCAATTTGGCGCGAACGACATCAGCATTGAAGAAGAAGTTGACGTATTTGTTGATGTCGGCGTCGAAATTGACTTCCGCGCCGACATATCGGCTGTTTCCCTGTGAATAAAACGAGAGCGGCAAACCGTCTTCGCGGTCGATTGCGCCGTCGCCGTCAAGGTCGGCGAACGCGAAATAAATAAAGTCCTTGAGCCGATAATAATATGCGCCGACATCGAAACGGAAGCGACGCGATTGATGTCGGACGGCGAAATCGATGCCGTTCGAGCGCTCGCGCCTTAGGTTTTGATTGCCGACTTCAAATGAAATCGTGCCGATGTGCGCGCCGTTGTTGTAAAGTTCTTCGAGCGCCGGAGCGCGGTATGAATTTGAATAATTGGCGACGAACGCGCCGCCTTCCCAAAGTTTGACGCGAACGCCCGCCGCAGCCGAAAGTCCGGTAAAATCGCGGTCTCTCAAATCGACATTTTCAGCCAGATACTTATTTTTTTCAAGCCGCGCACCGAATTGAAAGCTGACGCGCCCGAAATCGAGTTCTTCCAAGCCAAACGCCGAAAACATATTTTGTTTGACGCGCCCGTCAACCAGGAGTTCTTTGCCCGTATTCAAAAAGTTCCGGTTAAAGCTTTCAAAGCCGAAACGTCCCGTCAGCTTGCCGTATTTCTTTTGCTCGAAAACGCCGCGATACGAAAAAGTGTCGTTGTCGAACTGCGTTCCGATAACATTGTCGGCAAGCTCGTTGTGGCGATAATCGGTGTAGTCGATTTTGAAGTTTCCGCTCGTTACGAACGAATCGATTTCCCTGAAACCGGCGTTGATGCGGAAATTATGCCGCCGCAATTTCAAATCGATTTCCTCGTCGTTGCTCTCGCCGCCCGATTCAATCAAACCGGCGAACGGAACGCCGTAGCGCGAAGTGTAATAATTATAACTTCCGCGAACAAAGCCTTTATCTCTAAAATATCCGACGCCGCTCAAAAAATTTGTCGAGCGCGAGCCGGAATTCGGAACTCTGCCGAGCGGCGTGAAATAATCGCCCGCGCGCTGGCGGCTCGCACTGCCGAAAAAGAGGAAATTTTTGTAGCCGTATTCGAGATTTCCGCCCGCGCCGGCTTGCTTGTTGTTTGTGCCGCCGAGCGCGGCGAACGAACCGCGAAATCCCGGATGTTTGTCGTCGTCTTCAAATCCGACGGCGTTGACGACGCCGCCGATGGCGCTGCTGCCGTAAAGCAAAGTCGCCGGACCTTTGACGATTTCGAGACGCTCGACGCCGAGCGGGTCAATCGGCTCGCCGTGGTCGCCCGAACCCGAACCGACTGACCCGACGCGCACGCCGTTCTGCAAAACAAGCACGCGGTCGCCGTCAAAACCGCGAATAACGGGACGCGCCGTTCCGGGTCCGAAACTTCTTTTGGCAACGCCCGGCTCGCGCTCTAAAACTTCGCCGATTGATGTCGGATTTCTCTGCGCGATTTCGTTCGCGCCGACGACGCCGACCGATTGAAACGAATCGAAAGTCGATTGTTCCGCGCCGCTCGCCGTAACCGTTACCTGTTCCCTGACGCCGCCGATTGAGAGCGAAAAGCTGACAACGGAATTTGCGCCCGCAGCTAAAACAATTGTTTTGGCTGAAGTCGAAAATCCGTCCGACTGCACCGTTATCGTATAGCGTCCGGCGGGCAGATTTTCAAATTTATAATTCCCGTCGTCGTCGGTCGTCGCCGAAAGTTTTAACCCGACAAGCTGCACGGACACGTCGTGCAGCGGAGTTTGATTTTCCGTATAAGTAACGCGCCCGCTTATCGAACCGCTCGCCTGCGCGAAAACCGGAAGCAGCGCGCACGAAAATAAAAATATAATCGTTAAAAATGACTGAATAACGTTTTGCATATAGATATTGATAAATTTTTTCGGACAAAGATTTACAAGTTATAAGGTTAGCGATTGTGCAAAGCGATTGAAAATCAAAGGCAGAACTTTTCAACGAACGGTTGTTTACTGAAGACAAACGGTTTTTTCGGCTAATGAACGGAAACCCGGACGAGCGGAAGGCAGAAGCAAATTCACCAATTATTCACTATTATCCATCACTTAATTAACCCAAATTTTCTTGAAGGTTAATAACCGGCAATCATTAGGTTAATTAGAATTTTAATAATTGTTCGCGCAAAACGCGCGACTGCAAACGGCTCGACGCGATTTCCTGATTATTTTTCAGCGTAACGAGGTATGTGCCGCCGGGCAGCGGGCTGATTTTTGTAATCTGGTCGACGTTGACGAGCGCGCCGCGCGAAAGTCTGACGAACTTTTCGGGCGCGAGTCGGGCTTCCAAATCTTTCAAGCGATGATTGATGACGAATTTTTTGCTGTCGATGTTTGTGATGCGCAGCAATTCCCCGTCAGCGACGACAGACGCGATGTCGCGCACGGAGATGAGCAGAATTTCGTCGCGCAGGCGGACGGGAATTCGTTCGAGATATTCGGATTTCCTGAGTTCGCCGTAGGATTTGGCGGCTTTTTGCAGGCGTTCCGATTCAATCGTTTGAAAATCGGTCGTTTCGAGACGTTCGGCGGCGCGGTTTAAGGTTTCGCGCAGGCGCGCTTTTTCAATTGGTTTTAAAAGGTAATCAATCGCGTTTAATTCGAAAGCCCGCACCGCGAATTCGTCGTGCGCCGTAACGAAGGCAACGAGCGGCAGATGAGTTTTCTTTAAGAGATTGACCGCTTCGAGACCGCCGATTTCCGGCATCTGCAAATCGAGCAGCGCCAAATCCGGCTTTGTTCGCTCGATTATTTCAACCGCTTCCGCGCCGTTTTCCGCGATGCCGACAATCTCCGCCTCGTCGAAGGTTTCAAGCAGATTCTTTAGAAACATCCGCGCCGGTCGCTCGTCGTCGGCAATGACAATTCTGATTTTCATAAGTTTTTACCCGCCGCCGAAGTTTTTTCCCGTTCGACGGGAAAGACAATTCGGGCAATCGCTCCGCCCGCCGGGTTTTTAACGAGCGACAGCCGCGCCGACGCGCCGAAATAGACTTTCAGACGGTTTTCGATGTTGCTCAAACCGATGCCGTGAATTAAGCCCGCTTCGTTGAATCCGGCGCCCGTGTCGGCAACTTCTAAAACCAAACTTCCCGCTTCGAGACGCGCCGCGATGCGAATTTCGCCGCCGCGTTTCGCATTTGAGATGCCGTGTTTGACGGCGTTTTCGACCAGCGGCTGTAAAATCAGCGACGGAATCTTCAGATGATAAAGCTCCGGCGGCGCGTCGATTTTCGTCGTCAGCCGTTCTTCAAATCGCGCTTTTTCGATTTCCATATAAGATTCGATAAGCTTTATCTCGTCGCCCAAAGTTGAAAATTCGCCGCTCGCTTTAAGAATTCCGCGCAGAAGCTGCGTCAGTTTCATTAGGGTTTCAAACGCTTTTTCCGGCGCGGCGTTTATCAGATAACCGATTGTCGTCAGCGCGTTAAAGAGGAAATGCGGATTTATCTGCGCTCTTAAAGCCCGCAATTGGGCTTCGGTCGCCAGTCTGGAAAATTCCCGCGCCCGGATTTCCTGCTCGAACCGCTCGCCCGTTACGCGCAGATTGTCGATGCGCCGCGCCGCCAGCAATCCGACCGCCTCGAGCATCTGAATTTCGTCCGAAAGAAGATTTCTGCCGCCGGTAAAATTACTCAGACGCATTTCATAAAACGGCGCTTCGGTTGTCGGCACAAAAATTTCGGCGCGGCGCGACGTAAAACTGACCGACGGCAAATTAGTTTCGTTTTGATTTTGACCGATTTCGTTCCAAACCGATTCCGCTGCCGTTAAGCTCGCCGCCAATTTGCCGCAAACTTCATCTAAAACCGTTCGCGCGTCGTTTTGTTTTTCAATTGCCAGCGCGATTTCCCTTTCGAGCGCTTCATAATTGGCGCGCCGCAAAATGATTTTATCGACCAGCAAAGCCGCAAACTTATGCAGATGCGGATAAATCAAAGCCGTCGTCATCCACAAACTGATGACCAGAACCGCCGCCGCCACGTCGTTGCGGTCGTGCGTTTCGTGCCAGGCGAGCAGCGGAACGGCGACGTAAACGTAAAGCCCAAAGGCGAGTGAAGCCAGCAAAAGCAAGGAAAGCGCGCGTTTGAGAAACAAATCGGCAAACGCGAAGCGATAATCCTGCAATAAAATCGCCAGCGCGAGCGGCAAAGAAGATTGGTGCGCGACCAGCTCGACAAACCACGAATTTTCTTCCGTTTGCGAACTCAAATGCAGAGCCGAAACAGCAAAAACGAGCAGCGCCGTAATCCAAACCGCTTTCTTTTCAATGGTTTGCCGGAAAGCAAAAACGAGCAAACCGGCAAGTAACGCCAGCGAACCGACGGTTAAAATTCGCAAAGCCAAAGCCGAGGGCGCGGCGTTTGAAAAAACTGCCGATTGAAAATGAAGCAGCGCGGCGAAAACGCTCAAAGCGTAAGCCGCAACGGTCAGCAAGCGCACGTTCGAGCTTTCGTTTTCGGAATTTTTCCAAGCCGAATGAACGACGACCGACGGCAGAAAACCGAGCGCCGAATAAGAAACAGCCAGAAGAAACGGTGAAACGCGCGCGCCGCCGAAATCTTTCCAAATAAAAGCCGACAGCTCGCCGACGTTCCATAAAAGTCCGAGAACGGCTGTCGTCAAAAGCAGCAAATCAAAAGGAAATTTCTTTTTCGCTGCGCCGCGATGCCGAACGACCATTGCCAGCAAAAGCGCGTAAAGTGCCGCGCCGACTGTAAAGCCAAGCAAATTAACCAGCGATGCCGTGTTTAAGGAATTCATCGGAGATGTCGAATTGAAAAAACATTTTTATCTTATCAAAACTTCATTTTCGCCGACGCAAGTTTTATGAAAACCGGAAATAATCAGCAGGTAAATACATAATCGCTTAGATATGCGAGCGGCGATAAGCACGGTCGTTAAACGAACATAGACTTTTTGCTTTTGCGGCACGTATAATTACATCAAATTATCTTTTCAAAAGTTTTACAGTCTGAAAATTGTGATTGCTTATGAAGTCTACCGAACCGGGAAAAGTCAGATTAAGCGAGAAAATTTCCGCCGCTATCGCCTCGGACACGCCGCTGCGCGATTTGGCGGGTAACCTTTCGCAAACGGCGCGTTATGCTCTGAATGAAGCGGAAACGCTGACGGTCGAAAAGGTTGCGATTCGCCTCGAACGTCTGCCGAAAAGTCTCGACGGTTTCCGCATCGTTCATCTTTCGGACATTCACCACAGCCCGTTCACAGACCTCGCGCACATCACGCGCGCGGTCGGATTGTCCAATAAACTAAAGCCGGATATGTTCGTTTTAACCGGCGATTTCGTTTCGCACGAACCCGAATACATCGCGCCGGCAGCGGAAGTTCTGGGACGGCTCGAATCGGAATTCGGAACTTTCGCGTGTCTCGGCAACCACGACCACTGGACGGACGCCGCGTTGGTTACAAGCCGTCTGCGCGAAGCGAATATCAGGGTTTTAATCAACGAAGGTTTTCGCTTTGCGGCGCGCGGCGCGTCTTTCTGGCTAAGCGGCGTCGATGATTATCAGGTCGGGCGAACCGATTTGCGCGCCGCTCTGCGCGGCTCGTTTCCAGATGAGATGAAATTGCTGCTGGCGCATAATCCGAAAATCCTGAACCGCGCCGCCCGCGCTTCAATCGATTTGATGCTCAGCGGACACACGCACGGCGGGCAGGTTAAACTGCGCGGCGACGAAAAAAGAATTCTGCCGCGCCGCCGTAAATTCGCCAGCGGTTTGTATCGCCGCCGCGACACGCAGATTTATATCACGCGCGGCATCGGCACGGTTGTTTTGCCGGTTCGCTACGGCTGCCCGCCGGAGATTTCCGTCATAGAATTGAAATGCAATCAATAGAAATTACGAATTGCGAAATTACGAGACGATTGAGTGAACATTCGTAATTCGTAATTGACTAAAATGTCTTCAAAAATTCTAACCTATCCGAATCTGCTGACCTTTTTGCGAATGGCGCTGATTCCGCTTTTCGCCAGTTTTCTTTTCTACGGACACAGCGGCTGGGCGCTGCTGACTTTTATAATTGCGGGCGTCTCGGACGGCATCGACGGTTTTGTCGCGCGCCGTTTTAATCAGGAATCGGAACTCGGCACGATTCTTGACCCGATTGCCGATAAACTCCTGATGACGACCGCTTTCGTTATTCTGACGCTGCCGAATATTTTTCCGCCGACGCGTCATCTTCCCGTTCCTTTCTGGGTTACGGCGTCTGTCATCGGGCGCGACGTTTTAATAATCGCCGTCGCGCTCGCCATTTTCATCATCACGGGTTTTCGCGGCTTCAAACCGTCGTCGCTCGGAAAATTAAGCACGCTCGTTCAGGTTTCCGGTGTCGGATTGATTCTGCTCGCCGCCGTTTTCCCGACGCTTCAAAGTTTCTATCTGCCGACAGTTTACACAATGATAACCGCGCTGGCGGTTTTCTCCGGCGTTCATTACGTTTTTTTCGTCTCGAAACTGATGCGGGAGACGGACAGCGAGAAAAAGATTTCTGAAAGCTAAGCATCTTATATTTTCACACTCAAGTAAAGTTGACAGGAATGGACTCAAGTCTTATAATCTTCAGTAGCTCAGGAAAAGCTGTAAAAACTTTTATAAGCGGACGACAGCGGAGTAATTTTAACAAACGGAGATTTTTAAGATGAGCAAGATTATAGGAATCGATTTAGGAACGACAAACTCGGTTGTCGCCGTGATGGAAGGCGGCGAGCCGGTAGTTATTACAAATTCGGAAGGCGGGCGCACGACGCCTTCGGTTGTCGCGTTCACCAAAGACGGCAACAGGCTTGTCGGACAAGTCGCTAAACGTCAGGCGGTTACGAACCCGGAAAACACGCTTTATTCAATCAAGCGCTTTATGGGACGCCGCTTTGAAGAAGTTTCAGGCGAAATTCAGCAAGTTCCATATAAAGTGGAAAAAGCCGGAAACGGCGACGTTCGCATCAACGCGGGCGACAAGCAATCCAGCCCGCCGGAAATCGCAGCGATGGTTCTTCAGAAATTGAAACAGTCGGCAGAAGATTATCTCGGCACGAAAGTTGAAAAAGCCGTTATCACCGTTCCGGCGTATTTTAACGACGCGCAGAGACAGGCGACGAAAGACGCCGGTAAAATTGCCGGTCTCGAAGTGATGCGCATCGTCAACGAACCGACGGCGGCGGCGCTCGCTTACGGTCTTGATAAAAAGAAAGACGAAACGATTGCCGTTTTCGACTTCGGCGGCGGAACTTTCGACATCTCGGTTTTGGAAGTCGGCGAAGGCGTCGTCGAAGTCAAATCGACGAACGGCGACACGCATCTCGGCGGCGACGACGTTGACGAAGTTCTTATTAAATGGATTATCGAAGAATTCAAAAAAGACCAGGGCATCGATTTGACGGCGGACAAAATGGCTTTGCAGCGACTTAAAGAGTCGGCTGAAAAAGCGAAAGTCGAATTATCGTCGGCGATGGAAACCGAAATCAACCTGCCGTTTATCACGGCTGACGCTTCGGGTCCGAAACATCTGGTGATGAAATTGACGCGCTCGAAATTCGAGCAGCTGGTCGAACCGCTTCTGCAGCGATTGATGCCGCCGGTCGAACAGGCGATAAAAGACGCCGGTTTGTCGGCGAAAGACATCGACGAAATCGTTCTCGTCGGCGGCTCGACGCGCATTCCGAAGGTTCAGGAAATGGTCAAAAATTTCTTCGGCAAAGACCCGAACAAATCGGTTAATCCCGATGAAGTCGTCGCGGTCGGCGCGGCGGTTCAGGCGGCGGTTTTGGGCGGCGAGAAAACGGATATTCTGCTTCTCGACGTAACGCCTCTGTCGCTCGGAATCGAAACTCTCGGCGGCGTTTTAACTCCGATGATTACGCGCAATACGACGATTCCGACCAGAAAATCAGAAGTTTTCTCGACCGCTTCGGACAATCAAACCTCAGTCGAAGTTCACGTTCTGCAGGGCGAGCGCCCGATGGCGAGCGACAATAAAACGCTCGGCAAGTTTCATCTCGTCGGCATTCCGCCTGCGCCGCGCGGCGTTCCGCAGGTCGAAGTTACGTTCGACATCGACGCCAACGGCATCGTCAACGTCTCGGCAAAAGATGTCGGCACGGGTCGCGAGCAGAAAATCACGATTACGGCATCGTCAGGCTTGTCGAAAGAAGAAATCGACAAAATGATGAAAGACGCCGAATCGCACGCGGGCGACGACGAAAAGAAAAAAGCCGAAATCGAAGCGCGCAATCGCCTCGACGGTTTGACCTACAGCGTTGAAAAAACTTTCAGCGAAAACAAGGAAAAACTCGACGCGGCGGCGGCAGCCGAATTGGAAACAGCGATTTCCGAATCGAAAACGGCTCTCGGCGGCACGGAAGCTGATGCAATGAACACGGCGTTCGAGCGTCTGCAAACCGCTTCGCACAAACTCGCCGAAGTTCTCTACAGCCAAGCTGGGACTGACGCGGGCGCGGCGGCGGGAACGGAAGACCAGGCAAGCTCGGCAAGCGCCGGAAGCGATTCAACAACCGCTTCAAACAGCGGCGACGATAACGTCATCGACGCCGAATATGTTGATGTTGACGATGATAAAAAATAGGAGTTCAACAAGCCGAAAAATCGGTGAACAGATTCACAAAATCTGTTCACCGATTACTTACCCAAGTAAAATAATTAATATGAATGTTTTAGTATGAAGCCGTTATTATTTGGAACAATTTATTTATTCCTTTATTGTTTGTTTGCTTTTGCTACTGTAGGCGGAGGACACGGAACGACTTTATTCTTAGCGCCGCTAATGCCGTTTGGTTTCGGTTTTGTTTTATTTTTGCTCGTCTTATACCTGTTTGATAAATTAGATTCCCGGTTCAGCAAAACTGTATATCCGGCATTAATGCTAATTCATTATTTATCTACTTTGTTTTGGTTGTTTTATTTGTGGGAAATTGACGAAGGCTATAAATACTTGCTGAAAACCTGGAACACCGAATTTGGAGTTATCTTGTTGGCAAGCGGTTGGTATCTGCTTGGACAAATTATAATTTGGGCGAACTTCTACAAGTCTTTCGGAAGAAGCGAAGAAAATTCCGCTTCTCTATGATTGAAATAAAAAACTTATGACGGTTCAAATCGAAGTTGACGAAAAAGTTTTAGCCGAAGTTGACGAAGCGATAGCGGTTTTGCGCGAAAATCGGGACGATGTTTTTCGTGAAGCCTTTCGTGAATTGGCGCGAAAAAAGAGAAAAGAAGCCGAAGCCGCGCGGCAGTATCGGGAAGCGTATCGAAAAAATCCGGTTCAGCCCGACGAATTTTACGTTGAAGAGGAACAGTTGATTGAGGCTTGGAAGGATTTATGAATCGCGGCGACGTTGTTTGGCACAAATTCAAAGAACCTGATAAAACCCGTCCTGTTTTGATTTTAACCAGAAACGGCGCGATTCCCGAATTAAATTCAATTTCTATTGTTCCGATTACAACTACGATACGCGATATAGAATCGCAGGTTGTCTTGACTGAAGAGGACGGATTGCGCGAAGTTTGCGCCGTAAACGCGGACGGCATTCAAACCATTCCGAAAGATAAATTAGGTTCTTATATCACGCATCTTTCCGACGAAAGAATGCGCGAAGTTTTTGAAGCGATCCGGTTCGCTTTTGGATTTGATAAGTAAGTTCCAAAAATGGCAAAAAAAGATTATTACGAAATTCTCGGCGTTAAAAAAGACGCGAAGGCGGACGAAATTAAAAAGGCGTATCGCAAACTGGCGCGCAAATTTCACCCGGACGTTAATCCGAACGATAAGACCGCCGAGGATAAATTCAAACAAATTCAGGAAGCCAACGACGTTTTATCCGACGAGAAAAAGCGTAAGGTTTTCGACCGTTTCGGTTACTACGCCGACAATCTCGACGTAAATTCGCCATACGGTGCGGCTTCTTCGGGCGGCGCGGCGGGCGGCGCGAGCAATTTCGATTTCTCCGGTTTTAATTTTGAGCCGGGCGGCAGCGGAACTTCCTCGTCCAGCTTCCGTGACATTTTTTCAGACCTCTTCGGCGGCGGCGCAGCGGCAAACGCTAGACGCGAGCCGGAAATTCCGCGCGCCGAGCCGCAGAAGGGTAAAGACATTGAAATACCGCTGGCGCTGAGTTTTGAAGAATCTTTCAGCGGTTTGACGACTAATATCACGGTCAATCGTTCCGAGCAGTGTTCGCGCTGTCAGGGCGCGGGCGATACGGGCGGCGCGGTCATCGTCTGCCCGACGTGCAAAGGTTCTGGACAGCTTCAGAGAGCGGGCGGACGAATGCAGATTTGCCCCGACTGTGAAGGAACGGGACGCCGCCGCGAACCGTGTTCGCAATGCAGCGGCAAAGGCGTTACGCCGAAAACCGAGCAGGTCAAAGTGCGCATTCCGGCGGGCGTCGATACGGGTTCGCGTGTGCGTATTCCGAAAAAAGGTCAGGGCGGACGTTTGGGCGCGCCGCCGGGAGATTTGTTTATTCTGACAAACGTCGGCAAGCATAAATATTTAACGCGCAAAGGCGACAATATTTACGTAACCGTTCCCGTAACTCTGCCGGAAGCGGCGTTGGGAACGAAAATCGAAGTGCCGACCGTCGAAGGCAAAGCGACTTTGAAAATTCCGGCAGGAACGCAGTCGGGACAAAAATTTCGCCTTCGCGAGCGCGGTTTTCCTTCCCTACGAAACCCGGAACTGCGCGGCGACCAGTTTATCGAAGTAAAAATAACGCTGCCCGAAGTTATCAGCGAGGAAACAAAGGAAATCCTGCGCTCGTTTGAAAAGGCGAACAGGGAAAACCCGCGACGGACAATGGGGCTGGAATAGTTGCGGGCTTGTAGAGTTCAGAGAGTAAAGAAAAGGAAATTCCTTCGACTCTACAAACTCTACAAACTCTACAAACTCTATGAAACGAAAAGTTAAAACATACACAATCAGCGCGGTTGCCGAACTTTTCGAGATTCACCCGCAAACGCTCAGGCTTTACGAACGCGAAGGCTTGCTCAAACCTTCGCGCTCAATCGGCAACACGCGCCTTTACGAAGATTCGGATTTGGAACGGCTGGAAATAATTTTGTCTCTGACGCGCGATTTGGGCGTTAATCTGGCGGGCGTCGAAATTATCCTGAATATGCGCGAGAAAATGAACGGTATGCAGCGCGAGTTCGAGCGATTTGTCGAATATCTGCGCACACACGCCGAAGGTTTTTCGCAGCAAGACGAAATGATTCTCGATTCGGAAGCCTTAATCCCGATTTCGCGCCTTACACGAGTTCAAATCCGGCATTTAAGCCGCGACGACGAATAAGATTAACAGCTTGCGTCAGGCGATAATCAATTAACAGGAAAAAGACTTTGATAAACCAGTGTTCCCCCGTGCGTCCTTCGCATAGACCTTTGCGAGACTAAAAAACCTGCAGCGCGCGGGAAATTCAAAGACTTTTCGATTTTCTAACGTTGATTCAAGTAACTTATTCAAAGCGCTTTTCCATTTTCTCTTTACATAAAAACTTTTTTAAGACAAAATAGTTTTTTCTAAAATATCCCTTCAAAAATTTCAGGAGAAGTATAATGAAAAGTGTATCTGGAAGGCTTCTGCCTTTTGCATCGGTTATTTGTCTATCATTCTTCGTTTTCGCCGCGACGACTTTCGCCCAGAGTCTCGACACGGTAACAATTACCGGAAAAATCACCGACCCGAACGGACAAGCCGTCGCCGGCGCGAGCGTTACGGCGACGCAGGTCGAAACCGGAACGGAACGCACCGTTACCGCCAACGACGAAGGGCGCTACCAAATCGTCCAGCTTCCGCCGGGAACATACAACGTCAAATCCACGTCCGGCGGCTTCGGCGTCAACGAAAAACAAGGTCTGGTAACGCTTTCCGGTCAAAACGTCCAACTCGATTTCAAACTTTCTCCTGCCGATGTTAGAGCGGAGCAAACCGTTACAATTGACGATGATAATACGCCGGTTGTCGATATAACGCGCACGGTAGTGGGCGGAACGGTTACGCAGAGAGAAATCGAGGAGCTGCCGAGCAATTCGCGCAATCCACTCGATTTCGTGCTGACGCTCGGAGGCACTTCCGAAGAAGCATTATCTACGCGCGATTTGGCGGAAGACCGAAACGTAACGAGCCAGACAGCGCCAGCCGAACAGGGAAACTTTTCGCTTTCCGGCGGACAGTCGTATTCAAATAACATTACGATTGACGGATTGGACAACAACGACGACCGCTCGGCAAATGTTCGCTTTCAGCCTTCGATAGAATCCATCGAAGAAGTTCAGGTTATCACCAACCAGTTTTCTTCCGAATACGGTCGGGCTTCGGGCGGACGTATTAATCTGCGGACGAAAAGCGGTTCAAACCGCCTGCGTGGGCGGGCGTTTATGTTTTTCCGCGACGACAATCTGAACGCGAATTCCTGGTATAACAACAGCCGCGGATTCGCGCGCTTACCGCTTACTGAATACAATCCCGGTTTTACGCTGAGCGGACCAATCGTTCTGCCGAAAATTTACGACGGACACAACCGGACGTTTTTTTCCGCCGCATACGAATATAACAATTTACAAGATACTACTTTTATAGATACTTTTGTGCCTCTGGTTTCAAATCCGCGTTTTCCGCTTCCGGCTGGAACGGGAACTTGTCCCGTCGCTTCCTGTCTGGACGCTAACAGCAGTCCGGCTGTTGACCTTGCAGCATACAATGTTCTTTATGCGACTCCGAACATCAAACACATTTTCACACTGAAAGTTGACCATAATCTGACTTCAAATAACAATTTTACTGTCGGCTACCAATTGGGACGGAGCAAAAATCGCCGCACTTCAGCGGCAACGACAACCCGACTGGACGACGCTCTGCAAGCGAAAACCATCAATTCGGATGCAATCAACTTTACGGACAATCACGTTTTCAGCGCAAAAGCGGTAAATCAGTTTCGGTTTCAATACTCGATTTTAGAACCGAGTTTTCAAACCGACACTCCCAATGACCCGGTTGTTTTAATCGGATATAAAAATCCGGTAACATTCGCTAATCAAACGCTTATCGCCGGCAATTCAACTTCTTCGGGCGGCAACAACGATACTTTTCCGCAAAACCGCCGTGAAACTCGCTACCAGTTTCAGGAAACGCTCACATATCTTTTTGGAAATCATTCGATAAAAGCCGGAGCCGACATCCAAACCATTCGCTCGAAAGCGACGGCGTTAAGCGACGCGACCGGCACGTTCAGCTTTGCCAATACGGGAACATTTCAGCAAAACATTTTGTCGAGATTTCTCCTGAATTTCGGAACAGGCTCGGAGGTTAAGAATACCTATACGGGATTCTTTGTGAACGATGAATTCAAACCCGTTTCAAATTTGACTGTGAGTTTCGGACTCAGATATGAGCGCGAAACCACTCTTGACGATAACAACAATTTCGGTCCGCGTGTCGGCGTCGCATGGAATCCGTTCAAGAAAGGAAATAAAACCGTCGTCCGGTTCGGCGCGGGCATTTTCTACAACCGCACGCTGCTTCGCACCGTCGCCGATTCTATCCAAAACGTCAACGGAGTAACGTCGTTCAGTACCACTACAATCGGGACAAGCGCCGTCGACCCGCGCCGCATTGCGATTCTCGCCGCCGTCGCACAGCAGTTTCCGAAGTCGTTCGCTACCGAAGCCGAACTGCACACGCTCGTCGCAAAAACGTGCGCGACGATTACAACTACACTTACCTGCAACAGTAACACGGGATTTGTTTTGAATCAGGGAACTACGGGAAATCCGCTGCGGTCGGTTGACCCGACGCTGAAAATTCCTGAAAGCTATCAATTTAATGTCGGTTTTGAGCGTCAAATCTCGAAAGGATTGGTCTTCGAGGCAAATTACACCGCGAACAGAACAATCCGATTGTGGCGCGACCGAAACATCAATGCTCCTCTTTTGCCGGGCGGTTACACGGACTTTACGGGTTATCTGGTTCGCAATTCTTTCCAGCTTTCTCCGACCAGAAAATATACGTTTTATCTCGGTTCGCCAACCGACGGCAGCGGTCTTGCAACTACGAGAAACGGAACGACAGCCTGCGGAGTAACAACGCCGGAGTGTTTTGTGAACTTAAATACGACCAATAATTCAGGCGCGGCTCCGCTCGTTTCGCTTACGGGAACCAATTTTAATGCGACCGGCGGACCGATTGGAATCGCTCTGGCGGCAGTTGCGGGTCTCCGACCGAATCCGAATTTTGAAGAACAATCGCGCATCGGCTCGATTGGCAGAGCATTTTATCAAGGCTTGATTCTCGAACTGCGCTCGCGTCTGCGTAAATTCGGATACGGCTTTGCCGGAACTATGCGTCTCGCCTACACGTTATCTTCCACAAAAGATGACGGTCTGAACAATACGGCGAACGGTGAGATTAACGGTGATTTCCTGCGCGAATACGGGCGCGGGCTTCAAGACCGTCGGCATCGAATCGCATTTTCAGGCACGTTCGACACGCCGATTTGGCTCGGTAAACTGCGGTTTTCACCGCTGTTTCGCGCCGGAAGTTCCGCTCCCTTTAGTCTCGGAAACGGCGGCAACGACCGGAATCTCGACGATGTAAGCACTGACCGGCTTAATTTCAACGGCAATCTTTCCGATATTGTCTACCGCGAGCCGGGTTCGCCGTTTCCCAGCGCGCTGGCGGCGCAGTTTTCCCTTGCACCGATTGGAGCGAAAAGCGGAAATCTTCCGCGCAACGCCGGAATCGGACCTTCATTCTTTACTTTCGATATGAACGTCAGCCGCGAATTTCGTTTGACGGAAAAAATGAAACTTCGCCCGACAATCGAGTTCGACAATATTCTGAACGCCGCGGTTTTCAGCTTCGGCGCGAATTTCATTGACTTTAACAATCTGTATGTCGCCGATTTAGCAGCGACGCCGACGCCTGCACAGATTACAACTCAAGCCAACGCGCGCGCCCTCTTTCTCACGCCAACCAGAACTTACCGCCCGCGCCAGATTAGATTGGGCTTGAGATTCGATTTCTAGTGCCAGACTCTATATAACTTTTAATTTTGCGAAACCGTTACAGAAAAACGGTTTCGCTTTTTTTCGCACCGGAAATTTTTGATGACTAACCGCGTTCTATTGTGATAACTTTAAATGGTTGAACATTTTTGTTCCGCACAAAATTATGAGTAAGGTTTTAGACATCTCGGAAGCACCATTTACACAGGTTTCGGTTGAATCGGTTCTGCTCGACGCCGACCTTTTCGTTAAATATCGCTCGCCGGAAAAGGCTTTTCAGCTGCTGCGCGATTCGATGGAGCGCTCGCCCCGTTCGATTGCGCTGCGCGAGAAGATGCGCGAGATTTGTATTTCGCAGAAGAATCTGGACGAAGCCGCTAAACAATGTCTGGCGCTCGTTTCGCTCTACATCGGGCGCGAGGAATTCGATTTGGCGTATGACCGATTGCAGGAAGCAAAATTGCTCGACCCGCGCATTTCGGTTGCGCCCGGATTAGAGGCGATTCGCCGCGCGCGCCGCCCGGATTTTGCCGCGAGCCGTGATAAATCGCCGCAAAAGGTGCGCACCGACGTTACGTTTGCCGGAAATCTGGCGTTCGTCAACATTTTCGACGCCGTGCAGGTTATCGAAAACTCGCGGATGACCGGCTTGATTCTTATAAAATCCGACACTCATCTGGGAAGCGTTTCATTTAACGAAGGCAAAATCGTCGATGCCGAATGCCACGGACACAACGGCACACAGGCGTTCCGCGAAATCATCGAAATCAACAGCGGCACGTTCGAGTTTTCCACCTCGGAAAACGAATTTCCCGTCGTCATAAGTGTTTCCAGCAACACGAATTTTCTGCTCGACGTTTTAACCGAACTCGACAACGAAAAAGCTGAAAAACAGGGCTTGCGAAACTTGAACGACGAAGAGTTTGCAGTCGATTCGGAGTAACCTCGGAAAGCACAAAAGAATTTAGCCACGAATTACACGAATATCACGAATTAAGAAAAATTATTTTTATTCGTGATATTCGTGTAATTCGTGGCTAAAACTTTTTCTTTCTTTCGTGTTTGTTCGCGGCTATTTTCAGCATCCTCAAATCGCCTGTTAATTTGACTTAACGGAGCGAAAACAACAAAATAAATGCTTACTTTCCAGACAGAATCGCCGTTAAATGTTCAAACTTCAACGTCTCGAAATCACGGGTTTCAAATCTTTCGCCGATTACACCGAAGTTGTTTTTACCGGCAGCGGAATCACCGCGATTGTCGGTCCGAACGGCTGCGGCAAATCGAATTTCAGCGACGCGATTTCCTGGGTTTTGGGCGAACAGCGAGCCAAATCTTTGCGCGGCGAGGAAATGAAGGACGTTGTTTTTCAGGGAACGGGACGACGCAAACCGTCAGGAATGGCGGAAGTAGTTCTTCATCTTATCCGCGACGAAGATTTTGAATTTGCGGACAATGAAGAAAATCTCGGCGACATCGACGATGCGTTAAACGAACTCGACGAAAACGTTGTCGATTTCGATGAAATAGAATCGAAAAATAGTAACGAATTTACAATTCAAAATTTACAAGCGGACGCAGGCGACAACGGTTTTCATCCTGAAGAAACTGAAATTGTCGAAACCGCGCAAGTCGGCTCGATTCAAACAGTTCAAACCAAAACAAAAACCAAAAGGCACTGGCGCGCTTCCTCGTTCGCGCTCGAATTCGCGCCGGGCGAGGCTGTATCCGTTACGCGCCGCCTTTATTTATCGGGCGAAAGCGAATATTTATTAAACGGAAAAACGTGCCGACTGCGCGACATACAGGATTTATTCGCCGGAACAGGTTTGAGCGGCGCTCATTACGCGCTTATCGAACAGGGAAAAATCGGTCAGATTTTGTCTTCAAAACCGGCAGACCGCCGCAATTTAATCGAAGAAGCCGCCGGAATTTCCAAATTCCGCACACGCCAGCGAGCCGCCGAAACACGGCTTGAATCCGCCAAGTCCAATCTCCGCCGCATTTCCGACATCGTTTCTGAAATCGACAAACAGGCAAACTCGCTGCGCCGACAGGCAGCGAAAACTCGCCGCTATAAAATTATGCGCGAAGAATTTCGCGCGTTATTAAAGCAATCGTTCGCCGCCGAAGGCAAATATTTAAACGAGATTGCCGGCGAATTGGACGAAAAACTCGAAAAAGCGGTAAAAACCGAGCGCGAAATTTTCGCCAAAGTCGGAGCGAAAGACGAATCTTTTCGCAGGACAACCGGAGAAGCGCGCCAAGCCGAAGAAAATTTGTCCGAAGTCCGCGCCCGTCATTCAGAAAACGCTTTGCGGCGCGACCGCGCCGAGCGCGAAAAAAGTTATCAAAAGGAACAAATCGAGACTTTAGAAAGTCGCTCGGCTGCTTTGAAAAGCGAAACGAAAGCGACCGAACAGCGTCTTAAACTTCTTAAATCAGAAATCGAACGGCTTAAAACAGATGAACAAAAAGAGCGCGCCGAAGCTGAAAAAAATGAAATCGCCCTGCGCGAGGCTGAAAATAAATACCGCGTCGAAGCGAATCGTCTGCGCGAAATCGAGATTGAGCTTGAAACCGGGCGCGGCGAAGTTTTGCGGCACGCAGCAGCCGTCGAACGGCTTTCCGGCATCGAGCGCCAGATTAAAAACACGATTGAGCGATTAAACGAACGCGCCGAAGGCTTGAAACGCGAAGGAATGCGCGCCGAAGAAAGCCGCGCCGAACACCGGAACGAATCGGAAAATCTCACTCGAAATTTGTCCGCCGAACGCGAAAAGCTGACGAATCTTCAAGCCGAAAAAAAGGAAATTTTAATTGTCTCAAACGAAGCGCGAACCGTTTTAAAGGAAAGCGAAAAAGCGTTAAACGTTGCGCGCGAAACATTTTCCCGCGCGAAACATCGACTTGAAACCCTGCGCGAACTCGAAGAAAAACGCACTGTCTACGCGCCGACGGTTCAGAAAATTTTCGCCGAAGAAAAGCGAATCGGTGTCAAATTTCTCGGAACTCTGGCTGACAAATTCAAGGTTGACGAACGCGCGGAACGAGCCGTCGAAAATGTTTTCGGCGCTTATCTGGAAACGATTCTGGTTGAAACGCAAAGCGAAGCCGAAAAAGTCGCGCACTTTCTTAAAGCAAACAATGTCGGGCGAATCGCGGTTATGGCGGTTCAAAGTCCAAAGCCGGAAGTCCAAAGTCCAAAGTCCAAAGTCCAAAGTCCAAAACCGCAAATCAAGGATTTTCTCGGTTTGAGTGAAGAATTTTTGGAGATTCTCGAAGCGATTTTTCCGCGTGAATTATCGGCGCGGATAATCGAAAATTTCGACGGCGAAACGGCGCGAGCCGATGAATTATTTGTAAATTTCGACGGCGATTTAATGATTGGCGGAAAGTTTTTCGTTGCCGGTAAAGTTAAATCAAACGAGAAAAATAATTCGCTTCTCGCTTTCAAACGCGAATTGCGCGAGCTTGAATCAAACTTCCGAACCGTTTCCGAACAAGTCGAAAGCGCCGAAAATGAAACGAAAAAGCGGCGCGTGTATTTAAACGAGCAGGAAAATAAAATCGTCGATTTGCAGTCTTTGATAATCAAAATCGAGCGCGAAGTTCTCGGCTTGGAAATCCGCGAAAAATCAATCCGACAGGAAACCGAACGCGCCGAACGCCATAAACGGGTCGTCGAGGGCGAGTCGAAGCAGATTGAAAAAGAGATTATCGAATTACAGGCAAAGCAAAAAGAAGCCGAAATCAATGCTCGAAAAGCGGAACGAGCCAAAACAATCGCGTCCGAAAAACTCGGCGCAATCTCGAATAAATTAAGCGAAGTCAGAAAAAAAACCGAAGACGAAAATGCCGTTTTGAGTGAAAAAAGAACGCTGGCGGCGACTTCCGGCGAACGTCGGCGCTCGGCGCAGTCGGCGTTAAAACGCGTCGAAAACGAGCGGGAGGAACTCGAAGCGCAGATGGCGCGGCAGAATCTGGAAATTTCGGAAACAACCGGCAGAGCGCGGAAGTTAGCCGAATCGATTGCCGAAATCACGCAAAAAATTTCACTTTCAGAAAGCGAGCAAACGGACGAGCGAAACGAACTTGCCGCCGCGACGGCGCATCTAAAACTGGCGCGGGAACAGGCGGACGCGACGAGCGGCGAGCTTGCCGAACTCAACAAACGAGCCGCCGAAGCCAGAAACGAACGCGCCGCGCTCGAAATCAGACGAACAGAAGCCATTACCAAATTACGGAATCTAAACGAAAAATGCGCGCAGGAATTAAATTCGTCGCTTGTCGATTTGGTTGAAAATGATTTGATTGAAACGAACTTTGATTTGGCGGCGACGCGAAAAACGGTTGAAGATTTGCGCGAAAAGATTGAGAATTTCGGCGCGATAAATATGCTGGCGCTCGAAGAATTGGCGGAAATCGAAGAAAGACTTTTGTTTCTAACGTCGCAAAGAAAAGATATTATCGACGGCATCGCGGCGGCGGAAGAAGCGTTAAGAGAAATAAAGGAACGCTCGCGCGAGAAATTCAAGGCAGCGTTTTTTGCGATAAACCGCAATTTTACGGAGCTTTTCTCAGAGCTTTTCGGCGGCGGACGCGGCGAGATGACTTTGCTCGAATCCGCCGACGTTCTCGAAGCCGGAATCGAAATCGTCGCGCAGCCGCCGGGCAAACGTCTGCAAAATATACTTTTACTGTCTGGCGGCGAAAAGGCGATGACGGCAATCGCCCTTGTTATGGCGATTTTCCGCTTTCGTCCCGCGCCGTTTTGTTTATTGGACGAAGTTGACGCGCCGCTCGACGACGCGAACGTCGGACGATTCGTCAATAAAATCGCGGAAATGTCTGAAAGGACACAGTTTATCGTCATCACGCACAACAAACGGACGATGGAAGCGGCGCGCGCGCTCTACGGCGTAACGATGCAGGAAGCCGGAGTTTCAAAAGTCGTCTCGGTTAGATTTGAGTAATTTTATAATGAAAAAAATAACTTTTTTAGTTTTAGCTTTCACGGTGTTTTTTGGTTTTGCCGATTCCGTTTCGGCGCAGACAAAACCACGCAAAACGAAAAAACCGACTGCGACAATTACGCCCAAAACCGTTGTCGGCAAAGGACTTTCGCCGGTTGAAGAACCCGACAAAAGTTCGATTAAAAAGAACGAACGTCCCGTAGAAGAAGTTACCGAATCTGAAAAACCGGAATTGAACGAAGCGAAAAAAGCTAACCCAAACGCGAAAAGCAACTCGCGCCCGAATGCGCAAAAAGAAACGCTGCCGGTTTATTTTTACACGTTCGCGCAGCCGGATTTTCTGGTTTCAAAGATTTTTATCGAACACGACGAAACGGGAAAAGGGAAAATAACGTTTCAGAAAAGAAATTTCGGCGAGTTGATTACAGACCCGATTCAGCTTTCGCCCCAGACTTTGGAACGCGTGAAAACCGTTTTTAGTAATCTGAATTTTCTCGACTCGAAGGAAGTTTATCAATCGCCCGAAAGAAATTACGCTCATCTCGGCACAATGAATTTTGCAATTAAAAAAGACGGGCGCGAGCGAGCGGTAGAATTTAACTGGTCGGAAAACAAAGACGCCAAATTGCTGGCGGACGAATACCGCCGAATCGGTCAGCAGTTTGTCTGGATTTTCGATATGAGCATCGCCAAACAAAATCAGACGCTGGAGACGCCCGCGCTGATGGACGCGCTCGATTCACTGATAAAACGTAACGAAATTTCTGACGCCGCTCAGATGCTTCCGCTTTTGAAGGAACTATCAATGGACGAACGACTGCCGCTGATTGCCAGAAATCACGCAACCAGAATTGTAAAGGAAATTGAGAAGAAATCGGACAAAAAATAAATTTGGCAAATCAATTTTTAATGGTAAAAGTCGTATGCTCTTGCACAATTTCGGACTTTACGCGGCTTGCCTTCCCTAAATTTTATATCTTTTTCAAAAATAGTCGGTATTAGTTTTGGAGGGGCAGCATTTTGGGTAGCTTGCCAAAGTTCGATTGTAAATTCTTCTCTAAACCCACCGTCAATCAAAGCAATTTGCTCTGCTTTAGGTTTATAAGCTGTATTCAAGTATAAAACTACTTCTTTAGCCCTGTTTAGCGCATAACCGCGAACCGGATTAGTTAATTTAATATCGTATTTATTTGTTTTCTCATTGAAGGATGAAGACTCAAATTGCTTGCCTTCGTAATAAACAATATAAAATTTCGCGTTCTTCTCTCGCTGAAAATGTTGAAAAGAACCATCAATTTGAGCCGTTAATTCTCCGCACTGTATAAAACCAAACTCAGTTAATTTTTCTGCTTTCTTTGTTTGTGAGTAAGCAAAGGAAACAAGTTCAAAGATAAAGAGTAAAATAATTAACAGCTTGATTTTCATAATTCACTCACTTTTCTCACAAATAATTATTTTTATTTCGCTAAAATACTATCAAAAACAGTAAAATTTCTATGCGCCCGCCGGTGCTAGTTTCTCGGCGACTTCCGCCGTCGAAGCGGCTGAAATTTCGTCCGTTTCTTTGATTAAAGAATCGTTTACTAATTTTTCCTGTTCGAGATTGTGAATCGCGTAAGAGCCGGTCGCGGGCGACGCCGACGCCGTTCTGCCGACGTATTTTAGCGCGGCATTTGCAGGCAGAATCTCGCGCAGTCTCGGTTCGACAAACGCCCATCCGCCCATATTCCGCGGTTCTTCCTGCGTCCAGAAAATCTGCGTCGCGTTTTTGTATTCGGCGAAAACTTCTTTTAATTTTTCGGCGGGAAACGGGTAAAACTGCTCGACGCGGACGACGGCGACGCGGTTGTCGTGCGAGTCCGTGCGCGCTAAATCCAAATCATAGAAGACTTTGCCGGAACAAAGAACGACGCGTTTTACTCGTTCTTTGTCGGTAACTTTTGCGTCGTCGATGACGGGTTGAAATCCGCCGTTTGTCAGTTCTTCGATTGTCGAACTCGCCGACGGAAGACGCAAAAGACTTTTCGGCGTCATTACAATTAACGGACGAACGATTTCCTGCCTTACCTGTCGCCGCAAAAGATGGAAATACTGCGCGGGCGTTGACGGGTAGCAAACCTGTAAATTATTTTCCGCGCAAAGCTGTAAATATCTTTCGAGTCTCGCCGAAGAATGTTCCGGTCCCTGACCTTCGTAGCCGTGCGGCAGAAGCATTACGAGCCGGCATTTCTGCTGCCATTTGTCTTCGGAAGCGGCGATATACTGGTCGATTATGACCTGCGCGCCGTTGGAAAAATCGCCGAACTGCGCTTCCCACATTACGAGCGCGTTCTGCGCGACAGTCGAATAGCCATATTCAAAACCGAGAACGCCTTGCTCCGAAAGCGAGCTGTCGAAAACTTCAAAATGCGCTGAATTATCGGTCGATTTCAGCTCGGCGAGCGGTGACCAGACCGCGCCGTTCTGCATATCATACATAAGGGCGTGGCGGTGCGAAAATGTTCCGCGTCCCGAATCCTGACCGCTCAGGCGCACGTCCGTGCCTTCGAGAACGAGCGAGCCGAACGCAATCGCTTCGGCAAATCCCCAATCCATCGGCGTTTCTCCCGTTCCCATTTTGGCGCGGCGGGCAAGTTGTCCGACCATTTTCGGGTTGATATGAAAATTTTCGGGAACAAGCGAGATTTTTTCCGAAACGGTTTGCAGAGTTTCTTTTGTAATTGCGGTTTCCAAAATGCCTGAGCCGTCTTCGTCTTCGATTTGCGGCGGCAGAGCGACTCGTTTCGGCTTGTCAGCCGCAATCTGTTTGGCGCGTTTGAGAATTTCTTCGTATTTTCCGACAACCGCGTCGGTCATCTGCTTTAATTCGTCTTCTGAAATTACTTTATCGTTAATCAATTTCTGCGCGTAAAGAGCGCGGACGCCCGGATGCGCTTTTACTCGCGCATACATAATCGGCTGCGTGTAGCTCGGCTCGTCGCCTTCGTTGTGTCCGAGACGGCGAAAACCGACTAAATCAAGAGCGACATCTTTGTTGAATTCCTGCCGGTAATCGAGCGCGATTCGGGCGACTCTTAAAGCTGTTTCGGGCGAATCGGAGTTGATATGGAAAATCGGAATCTGCGTAATCTGCGCCGCGTCGGTCGAATAAATCGAGCTGCGCGAGGCTTCGGGCGTCGTCGTAAAACCGATTTGATTATTGATGACGATGTGAATCGTGCCGCCCGTGCGATAGCCGCGAAGGTTTGCGAGCTGCAGAGTTTCCATCACGATTCCCTGTCCGGCAAACGCCGCGTCGCCGTGCATCAGAACCGGCAAAACGCGGTCGATGACCGCTTCGCGCGATTCGGCGTCGCCTTCGAGCAGTTCGTCCTGACGCGCCCGCGCCATTCCTTCGACAACCGCATCGACAAATTCGAGATGCGACGGATTCGACGCGAGCTGGATTTTCACGTTGTTCCCGTTTTTCGTCCGGCGTCCGCCGACCGCGCCCTGATGATATTTCACGTCGCCTTCGTCCGCCGGAAAACTCGGATGCGACGTGCCTTCAAAAATCGTGAAAATGCGCTCCGCCATTTCGCCTTTCGCCGCGTCGCCGACGATATTGACCAGCACATTCAGACGCCCGCGATGCGCCATTCCCATAAAGACTTCCGCGACGCCGCGTGTCGAGCCTTCTTCAATCAACTGGTCGAGCAAGGGTATAATCGTCTCCGTGCCTTCGAGCGAAAAGCGTTTTTGTCCGAGATATTTTTTGTGCAGAAACTGCTCGAACTGCTCGGCTTCGATGAGCTTCAGCAAAAGCTGTTTCTGCGTTTCGGCTGCCAGCGGTTTCGTATCGACAAACTGCTCGCGTATCTGCTCGCGCAGCCACTGTTTTTCTTCACGACTTTGAATGTGCCGGTATTCGATGCCGACTTTTCCGCAGTATGCGCGGCGCAGAACCCACAAAATTTCTCTTAAAGTCAAAACTTCTTTGCCGTGCAAACCGCCGGTAATAAATTCGCGGTCTAAATCCCAAATCGTCAAGCCGTAGTTTTCCAAATCGAGTTCCGACGCGTGATGCGAAGTCATATTGAGCGGGTCGATGTCGGCAAGCAGATGCCCGCGCGTCCGGTAAGCGTTTATCAATTCCAGAACCTTCGCCTGCTTTATGGTCTGTTCGCGCAGATGGTCGCCGCCGAAAAGCGACGGGTTATAATCCTGCGCCCATCTCAGGGGCGAATAATTTATTTCCAAATCGGCGAAAATCCCGTCGTAAAATTCGTGCTTTCCGACAAGAAATTCGTGAATTTTTGCCAGAAACAAACCGCTTTCCGCGCCCTGTATAACTCGGTGGTCGTAGGTCGAAGTCAGCGTAACCGTTTTGCTGATACCGATTTGCGAAAGCGCGCCGTCGGTCATCGCCTGATATTCCGCCGGATATTCAATCGCGCCGGTTGCGATAATCGCGCCTTGTCCCGACATCAGACGCGGATTCGACGCGACAGTTCCGAGCGTTCCCGGATTCGTCAGCGAAATCGTCGTGCCCTGAAAATCGGCAATCTCTAATTTTCCGTCGCGCGAGCGTTTTACAATTTCGTTATACGCGGCGAGAAATTCGGCAAAATTCATCTTCTCCGTGCCTTTGATACTTGGCACAAGCAGATTGCGCGAGCCGTCTTTTTTCTCGATGTCGATGGCGATTCCGAGATTAACGCCCGCGTTTTCGAGCCGCGAAGGTTTGCCGTCGATAAAGCCGTAGCCGTTATTTAGCTGCGGATATTTTTTCAGAGCTTCAATAATCGCCCACGCAATCAGATGCGTGAACGAAACTTTGCCGCGTCCCGCCGGTTGCAGGTAATCGTTGATAACGCGGCGGTTTTCTTCCAGAACCTTGACCGGAACATTTCGGATACTCGTCGCCGTCGGAACGCTCAGACTCTGTTCCATATTCTCGACGATTTTCTTTGACGCGCCCGTCAGCGGTTTGACATTTGTTTCCGCGCCGACGGCGACCGATTCCTGTTTTTTTACGGGCGGCGAAGCCTGCTGAACTGCCGATGCCGTCCCGTTTGTTTTGTTTGAGGCTGAATTGTTCGCGGGCTGTGTCTGCGGCGCGGCGGCTTGCGGGCTGCTTTGCTCCGGCGGCGCATCGCCGTTTTTTAATAAATCGCCGAAAAACGCGCGCCACGATTCGTCAACCAGATTCGGGTCAGATTGGAAACGATTGAGAAGACCTTCGACGTATGAAGCGTTCGCGCCGAAATTTTCGGCAATGTATTCGGACAAATTCGTTACTTTTTCACTCACTTTGTTTCACCTCGTTTTGCTGTTAAGGGCATAAATATTATTTTAACGCATAACAGACGAAAACATAAACGGGCGATGCGCGGCGAGCGGCGAGCGGAAAATTTCGAGAGTTAAAATATAAAGATTTCTGCGAAAAGCATAAAATCTTTGGATTCAGAGCTTTAGAATCGATTACTGCTCAATTTTTAACGGATTTTTGATTTTCAGATTTATCTCGACCGGCACGACGCGCTTGAAATTGAAGCCGAATTTCCTGAATCTTCCAAAAACGAAAACCGTTCCCGTAACCGTCCATTCGTCTTTCGCGCCCGTAATTTCCCCGAACGCGCCGCGAATGACTTCCTTTGCGTTAAGCGAAATTTTAACCGGTTTCGGCAGTCTGACTGTTTGATTTTTCACGAAAGAAAAAGATTCCTTATATTCTTCGACATCGACGGCTAAATCGTTGACCCGAAAATCTTTAAAGGTTATAAAATCGACCGCGCCGCTTTGCTCGACCGAATTTATTTCCGCCGAAAGCGCCAGCTCGATTCCGGTTAACGAAATGCCGGTAATTTCCGGCTCGCCGATTTTCACGACCGCTTCGGATTGATTTTTCGCGCTCGTCGCCCGCAAGTCGGCTTTCGCGTCCGGTTTATCGTCCTGATTTTTAACCGAAATCTTCGCGTTATAAACTTTATAGCCGCGAATTTCTTTCGGAAAATTCTGCGCGGCGATTAATGTCGGAAATATCAAAAGAAATAAACAGCACAGAACCGCGAACGGCGAAAAAAACATCGGAGAGTAAAAAATGGAAAACAGAAAATTATTTAACGGAACATTCGACGGATTTTGCGGCGCATTTTTCATTCGCTTTAACTTCTACAATTTAAGATTCTTCGGGCAGCAGAATCTCGAAAGTCGTGCCGTTTCCCTTTCGACTTTCGACATCGATTTCGCCGCCCGCTTTTTCAATCGAATCTTTTACCGCGTCAAGCCCGATGCCGCGACCGGAAATTTCGGTTAATGTTTCGGCGGTTGAAAATTCCGGTTTGAAAATCAGTTCGAGCAGCGCCTGTTCGGACAACGATTTGTCGCCTGAAATAAGATTTCTTTCAATCGCCTTGAGTCTGATTTTTCCCGCGTCGATGCCGCGCCCGTCGTCGGCGACGACAAGGCGGAAATTGTTTTTTTCTTTTGAAAAACGGATTTTTATTTGTCCGCGCGGCGGTTTGCCGGCGGCGATTCGCTCCGGCGGTTTTTCAATCGCGTGGTCAACCGCGTTGCGAACCAGATGAAGAAGCGCGTCGAAAACGATTTTCAAAATTTTCGGCGAAACCTTTTCCTCGCCGCCTGAAATGTCGAAATCAACTTCTCTGCCGAGTTGTTTTGCGAGATTTTTTCCGTGCGCGGCGACCTGCCCGAAAACGCCGCGCAAATCGTTTGAAAAATCGTTTTGCGGTTTTTGAAAAACGATTTCGGCGAAAAACTTTCCGGCAATGTTTTTTATGTTTTCAGAATTTTCCGCTGTTGCCAGCAGAATCTGAAAATCGATTTTGCCCGGAACATTAAATTTCGCGCCCGGAAGCGTGGCGATAATCTCGCCGTTTTCAGTTAGAACTTCTCTGAAATTCGTAATTCCTTCGGCAAAAGTTGCCGAATCAAAAGCGATTTCCAGACAAAAAAGGTTTTTTCCGGCGCGTTCCGCCGATTGCGCGACGTTTTTTTCACGATTCGACAGCTGGGAGAAAATCTCGTCCGGCAATTCGGTCGTCCGGGTTTCCGAATCGTTTCGGCGCGGAGCGAGCAGGCGTAGCTTTTCGAGAAAGGAATTTGGAATCTCGACGTTTTTTTGCCCGAAAGTTTTTTTTAATAATTCGAGACCTTCGAGAAGCAGAGATTTACAGTTTTCTTCGTTTGAAAATTGACCGTTTTTGGCGACGGAAAGAAGATTTTCCAGTTCGTGCGCCAGAGAGCCGGAGGCGGGAAAGCCGAATGTCTGCGAAGTTCCTTTGATTGTGTGAAGCGCGCGAAAAGAGCGGCGGCTGAAATTTTCCGAAAACGCGCCCGCGTTGTTTTCCGCGTGCAGTTCGAGAACGAGATTTTCGATATTCTCGATTGACTGCCTGAGAAAATCCTGCTGTAAATCGTTCATCCGCATTTTATGACGATGAAGCGCGTGTTCGTTCCGTGCGGTTTTCTTCGGCGTTCTCAGTTTTTTTTTCCGCCGGTTTTTTTTCCAAGTCGTGCTTGATGGCGTCGAGAATGCCGTTGATAAATTGTGTGGCTTCAAAAGTGGAAAAGCGCCGCGCAACTTCTAACGCTTCGTTGATGACGACGGTGTGCGGCGTTTCGGTAAAAAGAAATTCATAGACCGCCAGCCGCAGGACGTTGCGGTCAACAATCGCCATTCGCTCGATGCGCCAGTGTTCGGCGCGCGTGCGGATGCGCTCGTCAATCGTTTCAAGTTCGCGCAGAGTTCCGGTGGTCAGATTATCGGCAAATTCACGCGTTGAATTGTCCACGTCCGTCTCGCCGAGGTCGTTCCAGTAATCGCGCGCTAAAAGAGCGGCGGACGTTTTGGCGGCATCTGCCGCAAACAACATCTGCAACGCGCATTCACGTGCTTTACGACGTGTTCCCATAAATCTCCAGATTCCAAACTTTTTCTAAACGACGTGCGGAAAAACCTTTTCTTTGCCCGCGCTTTCGCCGCCATTCATCGTTTTATACAAATTAACGATTTCGACAGCCGACATCGCCGCGTCAAATCCTTTATTTCCAGACTTTACGCCCGTTCTGTTGATTGCCTGCTCCAATGTTTCGGTAGTTACGACACCGAACAAAACCGGAATGCCGGTTTTCATCGAAACCTGCCCGATGCCTTTCGCCGCCTCGCCCGCGACGTAATCGAAATGCGGAGTTTCGCCCCTGATAACCGTTCCCAGACAAATAACGGCGTCGAATCTGCCGCTCATTGCAGCTTTTTGTGCCGTCAAAGGCAGTTCAAACGAACCGGGAACTTTAAAGATTTCAACATTCTTTTCGTCCGCGCCGAGACGTTCGAGCGCGTCGAGCGCGCCTTCGACGAGCTTCGATGTCAAAAAATCGTTCCAGCGCGAAGCGACTATCGCAAACCGGAAATCGGCGGCGGTCAATATTCCCTGATGAACTTTTGGCTGCAAAATTTTTCTCCTTCAAGCGATGTGAACCGCTGATTTCTTAGTATAGAGAACGTCAAACGCGATTGACAAGTTAAGGTAGATAATAGGTGTCAGGTTTTAGAAAACAGGTAAGACTAAAACCTGACACCTATTACCTATCACCTATTTTTGTTATTTCCGCAAACGAAAGCTCGCGCTTGACGATTAAAATCAGACCGATTGCCGTCCAGAATAAAATTCTTCCTTTCTGGATAATCGTCAGCGTTATGCCGACAGCCGCGCCTAAAGCCAGAGTTTCGGTTACAAACTGCGCGCCGGCTTCGCCGATTCCGATGCTGAACGGAATCAGCTTAAATATAATCGTGATGGCGCGGCTTATCGATTCGAGCAGGAACGACGTGTAAATGCTTATGAACACGTCGCTTATACGGCTCAAAATAAACCAGACTTCGGCGATTCCGATTAAGTGATACGCGATTTGAAGCAGAACAATCGGCGCGAAACGGCGCGGATACCGGCGATAAAAACCGTAGATAAATTCTTCAAACTGCCGCACCTGAGCGCGTCCCGATTCGAGAAATTTTCTGCCGAAATTGCGGTTATAAAGCCAGTTGCACAAGTTGCTCGCCCAGTGCCATTGGCGAATAATCATTAGAACGCCGATGATTATCAGCAGAAAAATAATCACGACCAGCGTGTCGATTGACAAGACCCAAACTTCCGCCAAATCGAAATTGCGCAGAAAGGCGAACGCGCCCAGACAGATAAAAAGTCCGGTGATAAGCGAATAAAAAAGATTTTCGGTGGCAATCGACGACAAGCCGACGACGAGCGGAACGCGTTTTTTGACCGCGACGGCTTTTGCCGTGCCGCTGACCAGAACGCCGAGCGGAATCAGCGTGCTTAAGGCTTCGCCGATTATCACGGCGGGCAGCGTGTGGCGAAAATCGAGTTTGTAAGGTTCGGGAACGGAAAGCGTCCAGGCGAGGGCGCGCGCGGCGATTCGCAGAAAATATAAAAATTGAATCAGCAGAAATCCGCTGAAACCGATTTTTAAGATTCCGGCGACAATATCGTGCAGACCGACCGTGTAAATAAAATAAGCGAACAGCGACGCGCCGAAAATCGTGAAAACGGCGGCGACGATTTTTAAGCGTTTTAAGTTTTTCTGCTTATTGGAGTTTTGGGCGTCGTCCGGGTTTTGAATGTTTGATTGAGAATTCACTTCTTCTTTGCCTTTTCGCCCGCGCGTTTATAAAATGTTAGTTCAATAGATAAAAAAAACAAAATCAAAGGAATTTATATATGAACGCAGCCGCTTTAGAAAAAGAAATTTCCAGTCCCGCTTTAACGCAATTATCCGAAGAAGAAGAACTTTTTCGCGCTTCCGTCCGCGAGTTTGCCGAAGGCGAAGTTCGCCCGCGTATGGAAAAAATGGAACACGATTCAAAACTCGACAAAGATTTAATCGAGCAGTGTTTCGCGCTCGGTTTGATGGCGATTGAGACGCCCGAAGAATACGGCGGCGCGGGTTCGTCGTTCTTTAACGCGATTTTGGCAATCGAAGAGTTGGCGCGCGTCGATGCTTCGACATCGGTTTTCGTCGATGTCCAAAATACGCTTGTAACGAACGCGATTATCCGTTGGGGAAATGAAGACTTGAAGAAGAAATACCTGCCGCAAATGGCTGAATCGAAAGTCGGCGCGTATGCTTTGAGCGAAGCGTCGAGCGGTTCGGACGCGTTCGCGCTGAAAACTAAAGCGGTCGATAAAGGCGATTTTTACGAAATCACCGGTCAAAAACTGTGGATTACGAACGGCAACGAAGCGGAGATTTTTATCGTTTTTGCAACGATTGACGCGTCCGCCGGTTATAAAGGAATTACCGCATTCGTTGTCGAGAAAGGATTTGAAGGCTTTTCGGTCGGCAAAAAAGAAGACAAATTAGGAATCCGCGCAAGCTCGACAACCGAATTAATTTTAGACGGCTGTAAAGTTCCGAAAGAAAATGTTTTAGGCGAAGTCGGAAAAGGTTATAAAGTTTCAATCGAAACCTTAAACGAAGGCAGAATCGGCATCGGCGCGCAAATGGTCGGAATCGCTCAGGGCGCGTTTGAAGCCGCGCTCAAATACACGGCGGAGCGCGAACAGTTCGGGAAATCAATCGACACTTTTCAGGCGATTCAATTCCAGCTCGCGGAAATGGCGATTGATTTGGAAGCGGCGCGGCTGTTGGTTTACAACGCGGCGCGCCTTAAAGATGCCGGAAAACCTTTTTTAAAAGAAGCGGCGATGGCGAAAGTTTATTCGTCGCGTGTCGCGGAAAAAATATCGTCGAAAGCCATCGAGCTTTTCGGCGGTTACGGTTACGTCAAAGATTATCCGGTCGAAAAATTCTGGCGCGACTCGAAAATCGGCGCGATTTACGAAGGCACGACTAATATGCAGCTGGCGACGATTGCCAAATTGATTACGAGCGGCAAGTAAAAAGGGTTTTTAGCCGCGAACAAACACGAAAAGACACGAAAGGTTTTATAAATTTATTTTCGTGTTCATTCGTGCTTGTTCGCGGCTAAATCTTTGTCTTTGTAAGGTAAAATGGTTTGACGCGCGAAATCGTGTCTTTAATAAATATATGCAAAACAGAATCGAAGTTTTCAAACAAATGCTCGAAGCCGACCCGACGAATACGATGGTTTTGTTCGGTCTGGCGAACGAATATCAAAAGGCGGAAGATTGGCGCAAGACAATCGAAACGCTCGAAGATTATTTAACCAAAGCCGACGACGAAGGCGCGGCTTACGGAATGCTGGCAAAAGCGTTTGAGCGCATCGGCGAGCGCGAAGAAGCCCGGAAAATCTACGAAAAAGGCATCGAAGTTTCCAATGCGCACGGGCATCCGACAATGGCAAACGATTACCGGATGACGCTCGATTTGGATTATACAGAATAATAAATCAGCAAATAATTTCACGGCGCAAAAGGTGTATTTGCCTGAGGACTAGGGAAAACAGCGTTCATCACGTTACAATTTCAAATCATAATCCTTTGAGAGTCGGCACATTTGCCGCGATTCCGGGCGATATTGCCAATCATTTTAAGATTAGCCGCCGGGAACTTTTATCGAAAATTAAATTATAAACGAATATTTACCGGGAGATTTTTAACAAGTGGCAACAGCAACCAAGAAAGCCGACAAAACGGCGAAAACCAACAACGGCAATAACAAAAAAGAACCGTCAAACAGAGTTAAAAGCGCGGCGAAGGACAACGACGCGAAAATTCTCGTTAAACCCGAAGGCTCAATCGGCGACGGCGAACTCGACCACGACACCGCGCAGAAAACCGCGAAAGCCGTCGAGCCGAAAAAACCGAAAAACGCAGTTAAAAAACAATCGGCGGCACAGGTAAGTGCGCACAAACAAAAGGATTACGCCGGTCTGGACGCTGGAACTTTAATCGGACTTTACCGCACGATGTATATGTCGCGGCGCATCGACGACAAGGAAATCCAGTTAAAAGGTCAGAACAAAATCTTTTTTCAAATCTCCGGCGCGGGACACGAAGCGGTTTTGGCGGCGGCGGCGCTGGCGATGAAACCGGCTTACGATTGGTTTTTTCCGTATTATCGAGACCGCGCGCTGATGCTCGGTTTGGGAATGACGGCGCGGGAAATGCTTTTTTCGTCAGTCGGCGCTGAAGCAGACCCGAATTCGCACGGGCGGCAGATGCCTTCGCATTGGGGACACAAGGATTTGAATGTTCCTTCGCAGTCGAGCTGCACGGGAACGCAGGCGCTTCACGCGGTCGGCGCGGCGGAAGCGTCGTATCGCGCGTCGCTCGTCAGGGAATTGCAGGATGTCGTTACCGGATTTAAGGGCGATGAAGTCGTTTATATGTCGGTCGGCGACGGCACAACCAGCGAAGGCGAATATTGGGAAGCGCTCAACACGGCTTGCAACTTAAAACTTCCCGTTATTTTCGTCGTCGAAGATAACGGCTACGCTATCAGCGTTCCGGTCGAAGTCGGCACGGCGGGCGGCGATATTTCGGCGCTCGTTTCCGGTTTTCCGAATCTTTATATTCAAAAATGCGACGGCACGAACGCGCTCGAATCTTACGAAACTTTCAAACGCGCCGTCGAGTTTTGCCGCGAGAGAAAAGGCGCGGCATTCGTTCACGCCAAAGTTATTCGCCCGTATTCGCACAGTTTGTCGGACGACGAGAAAAATTATCGCCCCGACGAAGAACGCGAAGCGGACGCGGCGATTGACCCGATTAAAACATTCGCCGAATTTCTGATGACCGAAGGCATCGCCTCGTCCGAAGATTTGGAGAGTTTGCGAAAAGCGGTTGACGCCGAAGTCAACGAAGCCGCCGACATTGCGATAAACACGCCGCAGCCCGCGCCCGAAACGGCGCTCAGAAATGTCTTTTCGCCTGACGTTGACCCGACATCGAAAGATTTCGACACCGAAGAAGGCGCGGAATTATCCGGCAACGCCGGGACGATGGTCGATTTGATAAACCGCTGTATGCACGAAGAAATGGAGCGCGACGTTTCAATCGTCGTCTTCGGCGAAGACGTGGCGGACGTGTCCCGCGAAGAATATCTCGAACAGGTCAAAGGCAAAGGCGGCGTTTTCAAAGTTACGGCGAACTTGCAGAGGAAATTCGGCTCGGCTCGCGTTTTCAATTCGCCGCTCGCCGAAGCGAATATCATCGGGCGCGCCGTCGGAATGGCGATTCGCGGATTAAAACCCGTCGTCGAAATTCAATTTTTCGATTACATTTTCCCGGCGTTCCACCAGATTCGCAACGAAGTCGCCGTAACGCGCTGGCGTTCGGACGGCGACACGAAATGCCCGTTGGTGATGCGCGTCCCGGTCGGCGGATATTTGAAAGGCGGCGCGGTTTATCACTCGCAGTCGGGAACGACGCTTTTCGCGCACACGCCCGGTTTGATGATTGTTTATCCGTCGAACGCGCTCGACGCAAACGGCTTACTGCGAACCTCGATTCGGTGCGACGACCCGGTTTTATTTCTCGAACACAAGCATTTATATCGACAGGTTTATAACAAATCGCAGTATCCGTCGTCGGAATTTATGATTCCGTTCGGCAAAGCGCGTGTCGTCCGCGAAGGCACGGACGTTACAATCGTAACCTACGGCGCGCTTGTTCAGCGTTCGTTTGAAGCGGCGAAACGTCTTGAAAAACAAGGCATTTCGGTTGAGTTGATTGATTTGAGAACGCTCGTTCCATACGATTGGGAACGCGTCGCCGAATCGGTTAAGAAAACAAATCGCGTTCTCGTCGCGCACGAAGACTCGATTTCCTACGGCTACGGCGCGGAAATCGCGGCGCGCATCGGCGACGAGCTTTTTGAATACCTCGACGCGCCCGTAAAGCGCGTCGGCGCAACAGATACATTTGTCGCCTACGCGCCGCAGGTCGAAGATTTCATTCTGCCGCAGATTGACGACGTTGAAAAAGCTGTTGCCGAATTGATGAAATACTAAAAGAATTTAGCCACAGAGAACACAAAGGACACAGAGAAATATTTTTATAAACTCTGTGTCCTTTGTGTTCTCTGTGGCTAATTTTTTGTTCTATAAACTCCGACCGACAACCTTTCGGCAAAACCTTCTTTGACGAGCGCTTGGTTAGCAAGTCCGGCTTCCTTTCTCGTAATTCCCAATGCTCTGGCGAATTCGCCGCGCATCGTCGTTTCGCACATCTGTAAAAAGGCGCGGGCGAGTTCTTTAACGGCATCGGCGCGGGAAACTTTTTTCGATAATTGTTTCGGGAAACGCGCTTCGGCGAGCGTCCAGATGTATGTAAATGTCGGGTGATAAAGACATTCCTGCGGCACGACTTTTAAGGCGCGCTGCAATTGGTCTAACGCTTTTGTTAATTTTTGCCGATTTTCGATTTTTGTTTCAATGCGTAAATCCGACGTTCCCATTTCGTATTCTTTGCGCAAAACCTTTAAAACTTTCAGCGCGTCTTCCGAGAAAATTTCCTTCTCCTCTTTTTTCGGAACGCCCCAAATCGCGTTAAAATACGGAATCAGGCGCGGCGCGACGAACATCGCGCGTCCTTTACAGAGCTTTGAATAATAAACGCGTCCGCGCCGCATCGCTTCGTCTTTGAGCGTCCACGCCAAATCTTTTTCGTAATCTTTCTGCACGTTTTTCGGCGAAAAAACGTCGCGTCTGCCGCAGACGGCGATGTAAACGCTCGGCAGATTCGTCCGCGAATCGGTCAGCGCCAGACAAAATCCTAAATCATCGACCATTGCTTCGACTTCGGCGACGGTTTCGATTTTCAAAGTTTCCTCGCGCCGCCATTTTTATCGCGGAAATTTTCGATTTCTTCGGCTGAAAGTATCGTTTTGCTCACTGTAATTTTTTGTAAAACCGACATTTTTATTCGTTGTTTCGATTCGATTTTATATTTATTTCGCTTGTTTGAATAATCGAAGCGAAAAAGCTTCCGAAACATTTGCGTTAAACTTTTCGCCGCTTTCGCGCATCTACTTTTTAGTTCAAAAAGCAATCAGTCAAAGAAAAATGAAAAGAACAAAAACTATTTTATTCACGCTCGCGGTTTTGTGTTTCGGGACGTTCGGCGCATTTGCCCAGCAGAACGCGAACATCGTCAAAAAGGATTTGAGCCAGAGCGAAATCGACCGGATTATTAAAACCTTTACCGGAAAGGAAGGCGAATTTCGCAGCGCTTTGACCAACTACGTTTTCAACCGCAGCGCGACCGTGCAGACAATCGGAATGGGCGGGCAGGTTACCGGATTGTTCCGCCGCGATTCTTTTATGAATCTGACGCCGGATGGCGCGCGGTTTGAAAAAATTCTTTTCGCGCCGATGCCGACATTAACGGAAATCAGCTTTACGCCACAGGATTTGGAAGATTTAGGCGGCATTAACCCGTTTGCTTTAGAGCCGTCCGCCGTTTCGCAATACAATTTTACATACGTCGGCAAAGAGAAAATCGACGAGCTGAATCTATATGTTTTCGACGTTGCGCCGAAGGTTATGCCGAATCCGAAAAAGTCAAAACTGCGGCTTTTTAGCGGCAGAGTTTGGGTTGACGACGGCGATTTGCAGATTGTCAAATCAAAAGGAAAAGCCGTTCCCGAAGACAAAAACAATAAATATCCGGTAGTCGAAACGTGGCGCGAAAATATCGAAGGCAAATACTGGTTTCCGGCTTTTTCAAGCTCGGACGACGAGCTTGTCTTCGACAGCGGGCAAGCCGTGAAACTCCGTATGCGCGTTAAATACAGCGATTATAAACAAGGAAAATCCGAGGTTAGAATTTTGGACGACGAGCCGGTCGAGGAAACTCCGAAGCCGAAACCAACGCCGACGCCGAAAAAACCTTAAAACAACGAAAAATGGAAAATGGAAAATGGAAAGTTTAAGAAGCGATTCTTGATTTTCCATTTTTTATTTTTCGCGGCGTAATTTTCAAAA
>JBBPXZ010000096.1:0-10755 GCA_038200355.1 Pyrinomonadales bacterium
AAAAGCAATAGACTTTTTGAAAGATTGTCGAAAAACTCACGTTGATTGGGCTGAATATTTCGAGCAGTATCCGCAAGCCGAAGAGGCTTTCAAGGAAACAGTTCACGGTGCGAATGGGCAACGGAAAATTATTGCCGATTATGACGAAGTAATCAAAATTTTGGAGGAAATATGAAAAGAATATTCAAGTCAAGTATCACAGGCAGAATCGTCAGCCGCGAATATGCCGAAGCGAACCCCGACATTACCTTTGAGCAAGAGGTTGAAGCAAGGGAAACGCCCGTCGCAAACGCGGTTAAAAGATTAACCAAAGCCTTGCGCGAGGATAAAGAGTTTTATTTCGCTTACCAATCGAATATCGCAATGTCGTTTTTCGACGCGATGAAGCCGCGCATTTCAAAGCAAACCGTATCGGACGCCGAACTGCACGAAGCGGCAAACGAGTCAGCTGTCAATTTTCTGAATCTGTGGATACGCGAGCAGGAAAACCCGGCAGAGATTGACGAAAACATTCGGGAAAACAAGCCGGCAAAATAAATTTATGAGCGAACAAATAAACAATGCCGCGCCGGTCGAAATACCGCCCGAAGAAATCAAATCCAATAGCTGGAACGACACGGTTAAATTTCTGAAAATCAAACTGCGCGTCTGGCTGCTGATTCTAATTCTACTGCTGATTCTGGCGATTATTCTCTCGGTCGGCTTCGGCTTTAATGCTTTTTTGAATTACCGCGTTACGGTGAACAATAGCGAACTCGCCAAAGAACTCGAAGCGACAAAAGACAATCAGCTCAAACTTGAGAAAATTACAAGTGAATCTTTAGGCGCGTTAAAGGCGGCAAAAGCAGCGCTGCTAATCGAAACGCTGCAGCGCGAGCAGGCGGAAAAGATACTGAAAAAGGACGGACTTAACACAAATGAAAAACTTAAATCTTATGAAGAAGCCAAAAAGAATATTGTCGTTGTTAATGCTGACGCTAATATTGACGCTCTGCTCGAACGCGCAAAGCGTCTCGGCATCACGCCCAAATGACGACGCGGCACAGCTTCGCTCGGTTCTCTCGCAAGCGTTAGACAAACTGGCTTATTACAAAAATCTGGCAGGTCGAGCCGACGATTTAATCGAAGCGCAGAAGGCTGAAATCAAGCAGGCAAAAGCTGTTATCGCGGCGAATGAAACCGAACGCGCCGCGATGCAGGTGGTTATCGACAATGCCGAAAGAGTTATCGAAAATCAGCAGGCGGAAAAAGTGAACTTTGAAAAACAAATTACCGTTCTCGAAAAGCAGGTCAAATCCTACGAGCGGGAACTGAACAGGCAGAAGGGAAAAACGGCGTTTTATAAAAAACTCGCGGGCGTCGGCGCGGTTTTGGGCGTGATAATCGGCGTTATGATTGCGAATTGACGGGAGGTGTGAATATGCCGAAAAGGGAAGTCAAGGAAATCGCTCAAAGTCTCAGAGACAATAAACTATCGTTCGTCGTCGGCGGCGTCGCGCTTCTCCTCGCGTGGCTGCTTAGTATCGGCACGGGCGATTACGGAATAATCGATACGTTTAATTTTATTATTCTTACTACAATCCTGTTCAAGATTTCTCAAATCGTCTCGATACTGCACCGGGTAATGCCGCTGCTTGTTGAGCATATTAAAAAAGTTGATTCGGTTTGATTTTTGATTATTCGCTCTTGAATTTTTATGCGCTGCGTATATGGAAAATCTGCCGGATATAAATTTAAGCTGGGGCAACATCAGCTTTACCGTAACGCTGATTGCCGCGTTTTTATTTCTGCGTTCGGGCGTAGTCAAACAGCTGATTGACAATCTCAAACAGCTCGGCGGCGCGCAGGAAACGCTGCTCAAGGTCAAGGAAAAGGTAATCGAAGAAAAGAACAAGGAAATTGCCCGGCACGAGGCGACAATCGAACGTATGATTTTGGAAATAGCGGACATTACGCGGGAAAACAAACGGCTGCGCGATTACGATTTCGACAACCGGCAGGAATTAAACGAATACCGATTGAAAAAGCGTGTGCTTGGCGAGGATAAATGAGTAAGCGAAATATTAATCAAACCGAAACGCGCAAATGCGTCGAGTGCGGCAAGCCTTTGAAGGCGGGCGCAAAATCAAACGTGCATTCAGAATGTCTTGCGATTGCGCTTGCCGATACGACGGTTGATTTTGATTCGGAAGACGCTAAAACCGGCGAGCCGATAAGAAGTTTTATAGTTACATCGCCCGCTACTATCGGCGGACGAGTTGAGCAGCCGCCGATTGATGAGGACGAGGTTGTTTATTTTGACGGTTTTGATTTGCGGGACAGCGAGGTGTTTGATTGTTGAATAGACTAATGGCAAACGAGGCGAAAGCAGAGAAAAAGCAGAGAAACAAGCGCGGCACGAATCCGAATTCGCTGGCTAATCTCAAACCGTTCGCCAAAGGCATTAGCGGCAATCCGAAAGGCGCGGAAACAGGCACGCGCCACAGGGACAGCGAGGTTAGAAAATGGACGACTGTCGAATCCGAATTCTCAAACCCGATTACCAAGCAAAAGGAGCGAATGAGCGTCCGCGACGCGATGACATTAGCGATGATAGGCGCGGTGATTTTAGAAAAGAACGTCGGCGCGTTTAAGGCTTTGAACGAAGAAGAATTCGGGAAGACGGTGCAGGCTGTGGACGTAACCTCAAACGGCAAAGACGTTTTAACAACCTTGACAGTCAACGTAATAAAAAATGGAAGCCGCGATTGATACAAATGTAGTTTTTGAATTTCTGAACGAATCGACGGCGCGGGTTAAATCCCTGCGCGGCGGCACTCGTTCGGGAAAAACCTACAACACTTGTATTTATTGGATTGCAAAATATATGCAGACGAGCGGACGGGTTTTAACGATTGCGCGGCAAACGATGCCCGCCTTGAGAGCGTCGGCGATGCGCGATTTCTTCGGTATCTTAAACGAACTCGGACTTTACAGCGAAAAGAATCACAACAAAACGTCAAACGAATACGAGCTGCACGGCAATTTAATCGAATTTGTCGGCGTCAAAGAATCGCAGAGAGTCAGAGGGCGAAAACGCGACGATTTATTTGTCAACGAAGTGAACGAAACCGACCTTGAATCATTTCGCCAGTTAGCCTTCCGAACGACAGGCGAAATCGTGATTGATTATAACCCGTCCGATATGCACTCGTTCGTTTATGACCAGATTGAGGCGCGCGACGACTGCGAACTTTTCAAAACGACGTATCTCGATAACCCGTTTCTCGAAAAATCAATCGTTGACGAAATCGAAAGACTAAAGGACGCCGACCCTGATTATTGGAAGGTTTACGGATTAGGCGAGATTGCCAACATCTCGAATATTATTTTTACGCATTGGAAAACTGTTAATGAAGTTCCGGCAGGTGAAACTTATTACGGGCTTGATTTCGGCTACAACCACCCGACGGCGTTGATTGAGGCGACATTCAAAGACAACACGCTTTACTGGCGCGAAATGCTTTATCAATCAAAGCTGACGACGTTCGATTTAATCGAAAAACTGAAAACATTTCCCGAATTAAAAAAGGGAAAAATCATTGCCGATTCAAGCGAGCCGAAAACTATTGAGGAAATCGCGCGCGCCGGATTCGACATAGAACCCGCTTACAAAATTCACAAGGACACGATTGATTTTATTAAATCGAAACCTGTGCGTATTGACGCGAACAGTCCGAATCTATTGCGCGAGATAAAAAAATACAGTTGGAAAACCGATAAAAACGGCGTTGTTCTCGATGAAGTCGTAAAGTTTGACGATGATGCGCTCGACGCGGCTAGATACGCTTCATACCGCTTTAATCAACCCGTTTTCGAGATAACCGACCGCGCTAAAAATATTCTCGGACTACTTAAATAAATGGACTTGTGGAACAGAACAAAAATGACAGCAAATTTAATGCTCAAGGCTTTGGTTGACCCGGAATCATTGTCAGACAAACCGGCGGGCGGCGCGGGTAAACTCGACGCTTACCGTCTCGCCTTAGCCTACTATGAACGGCGAATGTTCGCGCCCGGCGGCGAAGACAATTGGTTGGCATATCTCGCCGCTCGCGGCTTGTATGAACACACGCAATTGATATTCAACGTTGTTCCGAACGTCATCGATTTTTACGTCGATAATATCTGGAATACGGCAAACGATAAAGATAATCCGGCATTAGTTACGCCCGTCTCCTTTACCGCAAACCCCGGCATTACGCCCGCCGTAGCCCAACTCGACCAGTGGACGAACTGGTGGCGCGAGCAGCAGCGCGTAAAAACATACGCGGCGGTTGCGGGCAGCGTTCTGGTCGAGATAGTCGACGAATCGGACAGGGGCAAAATTACGCAGAATACCGTCTGGCGAGGTTATGTAACCGATTTGAAGCTAAACGCGGGCGGCGATGTCGAGGCGTATAAAATCGAATACGACGGTTACGACGAGCAGTTAAAAGAGACTTACAAATTCAAGAAAACCGTCGATAAGGAAGCGTTCAGGTATTACAAAAACGATAACCCTTTCGACTACACGGGCGCGGGCGCGGTTATCGAGAACCCTTACGGCTTTTGTCCCGCAGTGTGGATTCAGCACGGTTTTTCGGGCGCGGGCGCGTTCACGGATTTTAACAAGGTCAATCACGCTAATTCCTTAGCCGCGCACGTTCACGCCGATATTCACAAGGAAATCGAATCGGCTAAATTATTAAATCTAACCGACCCCGATAGCTTAAGGGTTGTCAGCGGCGGCACAAAAAACGCCGACGGCACAATCAATATAACCGATTCGCGCCTCGACCGTGTTTTAATCGCCGCCGCCGGACAAGGTTCGGTTCACGATTTATCCGGCTTGCTCAAACTTGCCGAAGCCGAGCCGTTTTTGAAAAACCTGTTAATCAGCTTCGGCGACGATTATCCCGAGCTTGAATACCGGCAGATTATAAAAGAAAACGCGCAAATGTCAGGCATCGCTTTAGAACGATTATTAACACCCGCGCAGAATCGCCTTGACCGCGCCGCGCCGAATTACGACGGGCAGCTTATAAAACTGCGGCAGATGCAGATTGCCATTGCCGGATGGCGATTGCGAAACGGCTGGACGAGCCTGACGAATCAGCAAAAGGCGTTTGCGCCGTTTAATCTCGATTCCTATGCTTCGGGCGAGCTTGATTTTAATTTGAAGCGCTCGGTATTAATTGAGCCGAACGCGGACGAAATAGAGGATTTGAAGGGCAAAAGATACGACAACGCCAACAAAATGAGTGAATTATATTCAATGAAAACGCGCCTTATCGCCTCGGGTTTGAGCGATGAGGAAGCGATTGCTGAAATTAAGCAGCGGGCGAAGGAAGACCCGCTTACCGCCGGAGCGTATGGAATGACGGGCGAGGCGAATCCATTAGAGACGGGAGAATAAGTTCTATGTCAAACGATTGCTGTCAAATGCCGGATTGCCCCAACAAAGCGGAGTTTTTTATTAACTCGCCGCCGGACAGGTATTTTTATTGCGGCGCGTGCCGCTTGTCGTTTCCGCCTTACACCTGGAAAGGTTTTACGCCCGTTGAAGTTATCGCAAGTCAAAACGGGATTACTTTTAACCCGAAAACTGTATTTAACGGCAAGCCGATTTTATGTCAGCTATTTTGCGGCAGTTGTAAGGCGCAGTATTGCGGCTCCTGGCGCAACGATTGGATTTCTAAGGATTGCAGGAAGTGCGGCAAGGGACAAGTGAAGCCGATAATCAGTGCGGAAATTTGGAAAATTATGTTTGAACCTGACGGCGCGCAGTTAAATTGAAAACTGAAAAAGATGAACGAGAAGATTGACAAAAAACCACGCGGCAAAGCAATCGTTATCGAAGCGGACACCGAGCCGCCGACCGCAAAGGGAATAAAAGCGATGCAGGATTTGGTAAGGCGTGTCGGATTGGGCGCGCTTGGAATGCTTGAAGCCGAAACGTATGGCGATTAAATACGACCCAAAAACCAATCGCTACCGCACCGCAGGCGGCAGATTCATCTCCCCGCGAGAGGTTCGCAAGACAATCGACAAAACTTTCGAGGTTGTCAAAAAAGATATGCGCGCATTGGGCGAAGCATTAACGACGGGCGGCATCGACTTGCGGACGTTTCAAACTTTAATGCGCGAGAAATTGAAAATATCGCACAGCCTCGCGGCGTCAATCGGGCGCGGCGGGCGTCGGCAAATGAGTTTGAGCGATTGGGGCAAGGTAGGCGGCGGACTTAAAAAACAATACGCGTATTTGAATAACCTGTCGGCGCAAATTGAAAAAGGACTTGTTTCCGACGTGCAGATTATCAACCGGGCGGCGGCATATTCGCACGGCGTCCGGTTGGCTTATTACGGTATGACGACGATTGCGGAGACGGCGGGCGACGCGACGATGTGCAGGCGCATTGTTAATTCAAAAGAGGGATGCGCCGAGTGCGCTGAATATGCCGCGTTCGGGTGGATTCCGATTGAGGAGATGCCGGAGATTGGGGAACTTCAATGTTCAGTTTTTTGCGCGTGTCTTTTGGAGTTCAGATAAGTCTATGAGCGAAATTAAATTTGTCAAACAAGAGCATAAATCCGGTTGCGCCTGTGCCTGCATCGCAATGGTTACAGGCAGAACTTACGCCGAAATCGACAAAGATTTTCACAATGATTTTGACGAGGGCGGCATTGATTTGGTTAAAACGATGGATTATCTGTCCGATTGGGGCTTCAGGATAATCAAGAAAGAAATCGAATATTATCTCGGCGACGTAAAATTCGGCAGAGACGAACTTCTAAAGCCGTTCGCGCCGGTTCATTTGCTCAGAGTAAAAAGCAAATTCGATTCTACATCCGGGCATCTGGTCGTAATGGACGCGGACGGCAAATTGTTCTGCCCGTCTGAATCGAAGGAAGAAGATATTCGGAATAGTTACGTTATAACGACGGTTCTAGGCTTATACAGGTAGATTTTCAGTCTGCGAAAAATCGCAAACTGACTTTTATGCTTAACGGATTCAATGAATCAACGAGAAAAATGACAAAAGAATTTCAACGTCAATCGGAAACATACAAACAGCAAATTGCCGAAAGTCTGGCAAAAATCGACTGGAAGCTGCGCGATGTCGGCTGCGGTTATTTTCGTTTTGTTAATCAGAGAGGCGAGGCTAAACCGATTGTTTTCTGCTATGACCGTATTGAACTGGAAACGGAAGGATTTGATTACTCCATCTATTTTCATTTGAAAGATACGGAAATGACGGAAGTAAAAATAGGCGACAAAGTTGATGTTATTTCATTTCGCGGAAAATCCGACAACAATATTTTTCTTCACTGCAATAATTTCGACCGAGAGAAATAAATGCCCGAACAGCAAAAAGTTAAAATCCTCAAAAAGCGCGAGCAAATCGAGCGCGAAGCCGAAGAATCCAAATCGCGGCTCTACAGCGCATATTGCCGCGCTCTGTCCGTCGCGCTCGAGCTGGCACATCTTTTAGGCGTGAAATCGTGCGACAAATGCGGGCGTAAAGTGGTGTGATTTGTGGTAGAATGTTGAGATTATGGAATTGGCAGAAATGTATAATCGACTAACATTCGAGCCTGATGAAGGTCAATACAGAGACGCTTACGGTAATTTTTTTGCAGGAACTGTTTTAAGAACCGATAAAGGCGTTCACCTCGTCGGAACTGTTAATCAACAACTCGGCGTTTGCGACGATTGCAATATAAAAGGCGAAATAATTCTCGGCATCGCGCACATTCAGGAAATTCTAAGAGATATTAAATAATTTTTATTGACTTTGATTCAATTATGCTGCCGCCGATTATTGCACTAACCCTTAGTCTGTTCGCTCTTTTCGTTTCGATTGCCTTTGAGGTTGTAAGGCGGCGGCGAGACAGGCAGGACGAGATACTGCAAGCAAATCCGAATTATATTTCGGCAGAAGAATATAAGCGCAGGGATGGCAACTTATATGACTTATAGTAAAGACACTAATAAAATTGAGGTTCTGAAATCTAAATTAACAGAATTAGAAACCGTCCGATTGCCGCGAGTTTTACAAAGAATTGAAGAATTAAAAAAGCAGTTAGCCGAAACCGAAACCGGAAAACAAATTGAAAATGCAGCGCTTGCCATAACCGAAGAACACGCTGCTTTATATCAGCGGTTTACGGAGCTTGATAGATCTGATTCAAGTAAAGAAGCGAAGCAGGAGATGTCCGCTCTCGTCTGCAAAATCGTTAAAACCGCAAATTTGGACATATCGCCCCGCAACCTTCATATCTTAAGTTTGCGGTCTCAAGGTTTAACCTTGAAAGAAGTCGGCAAACAGGTAAACTTAACTCCTGGGCGCGTTAGGCTTATTCAGGATGGAGTATATAGAAGAATTCGTTTTTTGTTTAGATCATCGGGTTTCAAAGAAATATATTGACTTTGAGTTAATTATCGTCTAATTTAATCACTAACGGCGGATTCGTCCGCCAACAATTTAATACCAATCAGGGTAACAAGCCTTTCGAGGTAACACGCCCGCCGAACTTGCAGCAAGTCTGTCCGTTCGGCGGGCTTTTTCGTATTCATTTTACAACGAAACTCAAGGAGTTTATGGCAGAAGAAAACACAAACACGGGCGCGGCGGAAGCATACCAGAGCCTTCTCGCTAAACATAACAACGACGCCAACGCCGTTTCATTAAAGCTGTTCGGCGAAAACTACGACCTGCGCGCCAAAAACCGCGAGCTTGCCCAGAAACTGCCGAAAGACGGCGCGTTTATCGGCACGCCGGACGACAAGCGTGAACTGGACGAATACAGACAATTTCTCGCCGAATCGAAACTTGATTTCAAGCAAATCAAAGAAACGGTCGGCAAGGTTTCGGAGCTTGAAACCAAAAACAGGGAATTATCGCAGATGGAAACTTTGCGCGCGGTCGCCGACATCGGCATCGAGGGGCGCAAATTAAAAGTTTCCGTCCTTCAAAAAGAACTGCGCGAGTTTCCCGAAGCTCAATTTAACTTCAAAAACATTAAAGGCGCGGACGGTAAGGAATTGAAAGCCGCCTTTATCACCATCGACGGTAAAGAATCGTCATTTACGGAATTTGCTAACGAAAAATTAGCCGATTACCTTCCCGCGCTTTTGCAGGGCGAAGCGGCGCAGCAGACAAAACCGGGCAATATGCACGACCCGAAACCGCATACCGCGACCAAAGAAGACATCGTTAAAGGTGAAGTCGCGGCACAGATGGCGACGGGACGCTACAGCCTGTAGATAAAGGAGATTAGACACAATGGCACAGATTGCAAAAGTAGGAACGCCCTCGCTCTGCTCGCTTCTGCCGAACGGCGCGGACGTGTTGGCAGGCTTGACGGCGGGCGAAGATTTAGGCGCGCTCGACGCCTGCTATATCGCGGCGACCGGGCTGGTAATGAAATCGAACGGAACGGCGGCGAACGCGGCGGCGAAAGTTCACGGATACGCGCCGAAACCGACTAAATCGGGGCAAGCCGTTACCCTGCACAAAAACATCCGCGCTGAATACGGCGCGAATTTAACGCCCGGCGCGCCCGTTTATTTATCGGCGACCGCAGGCACTTTGTCGGACACGGCGACCGCAGGCGGCACGGCTCCGATTGGTTTCGTCGTTTCGGCGACGCGAGTATTTTTAGACGTTAGCCGCTATTAAAAGCGGGATGAGGAGATAAACAAATGCCTTTTGGAACATTAAGCACGTTAGATACGCTTGCCTCGTCCCAGCAAACAATCGCTTCGTACGGTGAAGACCGTGCCTTTGAAGCGATTGAGGCGGCGCGGCTTGCACACAATATGATTTTGGATTCGCTCCTGAACGATTTCGTCGAGCGAACCACTGACCGCCAGAGACGATACGGCGGCGCGGCGACAATGAAAATGGAGCGCGTCGATGAGTTCGGACGCGTTGACGCTCAAAAGGCGTCGGCGGGCGTAACCTTGGGATTTCCGCTCGAACTGTTTCAGGAATCAATCCAGTGGACGCGCAAGTATATGCAGAACGCGACCACGGTCGAACTAGCCGCGCAGTTTACGGCGGCTCAGGACGGACACATTCAGCGATTGACGAACGAAATTCAGCGGGCGCTTTTCAGACCGACGAATTACGTTTTTACCGACCACCTGGTCGATAACGTCGATTTGAATGTCAAGGCCCTGCTCAACGCCGACGGCGCGGCAATTCCGAACGGTCAGAACGGCGCGTCATACGACGCCGCCACGCACACCCATTATTTGGCGCGGGCGGGCGGAGCGCTTGCCGCGGCGGATATTTCGGCGGCGATTGAAACCGTTCTTGAACATCACGGAACGGGCGCGGTGCAGATTTACGTCAACCGCGCGCAGGAAGCCGCAATGCGGGCAATGCCGAATTTTACGGGCTATGTGGATGCCCGGATTATTACAGGTTCGGGCGTAACCCGCGCCGACGGCAACCTTGACCCGAACAATATCAATAACCGGGCAATCGGTATTTTCGACGCGGCGGAAGTAACCGTCAAATCGTGGATTCCCGCCGGTTATATGTTCGTCTTTGTCAAGGGAGCGCCCAAACCGCTCGTAATGCGCGAACGTGCGCCCGGACTCGGAGGCTTGCAGCTTGTCGCCGACGACGAGGCTTACCCCTTAAGAGCGCGAACGCTCGAAAGCGAGTTCGGCTTCGGCGTTTTCACCCGGACGAATGGAGCGGTTTTAATGACTACGGCAGA
>JBBPXZ010000097.1:0-9055 GCA_038200355.1 Pyrinomonadales bacterium
CTTGTCGTTGTCTGTCTGCCTGTGTCGGACACTGGAATTTAATTCAGCTTTCCGTTCCCGGCTGTGATAATCGGGCTAACCATTTCCGCTAAATACGCCTGGTGCATATCCGCATACACTTTCCCTTGACCTTTAACGATGTCGGCGGATTTGCCTTCATATTTTATTACGTCGCCGTTCGAGAAATGAACGTCAACGCGTCCCGGCGCGGTTTGAACGATTCGGCAAACCTGCGAGAAATTTATTATTTCGTTGTTCCGGGCAACTGTAAAAGGAATCATAATTTTTATTTAATTGGTTGCTTTTTGATTAGACTGGATAAAGTATCTAAAGCGTCATACTGATTTCGGCGAATCTTTTCAGCGGTTTCGACTTGAAATTTAACCGCTTCAATCTGATTGTCAAAAAAATGTTCTTTACGAATTATTTCGTTTCGTGATGAACCGAACATATCTTTTCGATTAGTTTGAGATAACCACGCATACTCGCCGACTTCTTTAACTACATACATTTCTATCGGCGTTTCGTATCCGTTTTTTCGCCAAACCTTACGCCAACTGTATTCGTTTGGTGTTTCCATTGTTTTATTTGTCGGTGTCTGTCTTAGATTGTCGGAACGGTTTCAGTCGTCGCCTTTTTAACAGCTTTCTTTTTCGCGGCGGGCTTGCGGCGCGGTCGGAAAAGTTTTTTGAATGATATAAACTGCACGGTTTGAATATATTCACCGTTTATAAATTGAACCTGCGAATAAATATCAGCCGAGTAATGATAATCGTCGTCATTGTCTTCAATAAATTTTAAGACGTTATGATTTACCTTGTTTTCGAGTTCGGGCAATGTCGGCGCGGTAAAGTAAGCTATTTGATTTACTTCTTTGCCGTCTTGTATAATTGTCGTTTCTGGCATTTGGTTCTCCTCTTGTCGGTGTCTGTCTTAGTCTGTCTTAGTTAATTAAGATTGCGCGTCGTCAGACGCTTCCAAAGCACGTTCATCGCGCCGGTGAGCGAATCCAGACGCGCTAAAATCAAATCGGCGTCGCTGCCGAAAAATTCAAATTCTGTGTTGTCGTCGCTCGTTAAAACGACGCGGCTTTCGTCGTCGTCGCCGAAGTCTTCGACGAGCGCGAAATTAAACAAAATCAAAATCCGATTGCCGACGCCGACAATCGGCAAATCGACGGCATCGGTTTCGGTTAAAAGCGTTTCTATTTTCTCAAGCAGAAAATCGGCATCGTCGCCGGTAAATTCCGTTTCCGAACCGCCGCGAGTCGTGGCGGTTACTTTGCTTTCGGTCGTCGTGCTGTCGTCGGTTAAAAGACAGTAATTTGAAAGCAAAAAATGTTTGTTGTTAAAAGTTAAAATCGGCGCAAATCCCTGCATAATTTATCGTTTCCTTTCTATTTCAAATTTTAAGTTCGTGTGCAGTTGTTCGAGTTTCGAGCGAAGCGGGCGAAGCGGAACACGCGGGAAAAGGTTCTGCAATTCCTTATAAGCCTGATTGAATTCTTTGTTGCAGACTAAATCGACAATCCAGCAAAAGGTTGGATATTCGATTTTCATTTCATCTAACCATCCCGCGCCGCGTTCGTCTTTCGCCCGTTTAACAAAATCAATCAACATCTGCTGACCGTTCGGAGACACGAATTGAATCAATTGCTTGAGCGTAATCATTCGGCTTTTTTCTCCCGTTTCGGTTTTTCTCCCGGCTGATTGTTAGCGGGCGGTTTTCGCCGCTGAAAATTCGAGCGCGGCGGCGGCGGCTGCGCGGGCGCGTTTTGAGTTTGTTGACCGGGCGGCGGCTGGCGCATCATTTGTTCGATGTCGGTTTCCGTCGTCGTCTCGCCCGCCGCGCCCGAAATGCCAGTCCACAAACTGCCGACGAAAGAACCGATTTCAGACCCTAACGGCAAAATTTCTTTCGCGCCGTCCACGATGTCGCGGACGATGCTTGTTTTTTCGCCGGGCAAAAACCGTTCAAGCAGTTTGTCGAAGTTCGGACTGTCGGCGTGCTGCAAAATCATTCCGAGTTCGCTTTGCGGTTCGCCTGTCGGTGTCTGTCTCTTGCTGTCTCTCAGCTTGTCGAGTTCGCGCATTTCGTCGCCGAACAGAAGTTCCTTCAAATCCTTTTGTTTTTTAAGACCGTCTATCAACTGGTCAAACGGATTGACGACGGTTTGCTGCGCCGGTTGCGATTGCTGAACGGTTTGAAGCTGCTGCGGCTGATTTCTGGCATCGAGTTCGGCTTTGGCTTTGGCTTTCGCTTCCGGCGAATCGCCCAAACATTCTTTCCACGAAGCCGACAGACGCCCGTTATAGTAAATCTGAAAAAAATAATGCCCGCCGCCGTAAAGATTTCTGACGCGTTCGTGAATGTCTTCCCGGTCGGCGGTTACTTCGATATTTTTGAGCGTCGGCAAAGCCTTTCGGGACGCTGACGGTTCGAGAAAACTGTCGCCCATCGAATCGGGTTCGCGCCTGACGGCAACCGAGCAAAACTCGTTTTGTATCGTGTCCGTGCCGTTCATCATCAGCGCGGCAAGCGAATTGTCCGAATATTCCGCGTCGTCGTCCGTTTCGTCCGTTTCGTCTTCGGTTTCAGCCTGTAAATCAATAATTTTGTTGACCGTTTGCGAATTCGCGCCGGGAACATTCTGTTTTTGGATTGTCCGCACGTCGGAGATGATTATTTTTTCGCCGTCGTTCAAATCCGGCAAATTTTCGTCGCCGCTCGTCGCAGGTGAATTTTTTTTTGCTGCCATAAATTATTTTTTTCGGTAAAAATTCGCTGTAAAAGCTCTGTTAATCGACTGTAAATGTGTCTGTAACAATATAAGTATTTTTAATCTACTTGTCAAAAAGATATTAAATTTTGTGTTGACTTTCGCTTTTTATTCCTTTACAAACGAGGTGGCGGCGGTTTTGAGATGGACACTCCTTTTCGGTTTGGACAAATCGAATAAAAAACGGTAAAACCGCCGCTTAAATTTAATGGCGAAACGATTTTTACAGATTTTTAGAGACGGCGAAGCGGGAAAACATATCGCTTTGAGTGAACCGCTGCTCGACGGCGAGCAGGGCAATATACAAACGCTGTCCGTGATGGCTGAAATCGTCCGCGCCGACAGACTGAAAGCCGATTTGCGGCGTCTGGTTTTGAAAACAATCGTCGGCGACGACGTGAAAGGACACGATTTTAAGGGCGAAATCGAAAAACTGTTTTATTTCGCGCAAAAGAAAATCTGTTATCGCAAAGACCCGGTCCAGGTCGAGCGCGTAATGGACGTTTGGACTACGCTTTTCGGCACGGAATCAGACCAAAGTTATAAACCGGAAGGCGATTGCGGCATAAAGGCTGTGTTTTTGGCGTCGTGTCTGGCTTTATTAGGGCATAAGCCGGTTTTCGTTGTCATAAAGCAGGATAAGAACGCGAATTCGTTTAATCACGTCTATAACGGCTACATCGATGAAGCGGGCAAGGTCAAATATTTAGACCCGACGCCTGAGGACAAGCCGATTGGCTACGAGCCGAAAAGTTATTCAAAGTTTTTAGTTCCTATTTTCTGATTTTCAATTGCTACTAAATGTTTTTTACGCAAACGGCACAATACGACGATTTCTATTTAGGCGACGACGGCGATTTTTACGTCGAAGGCGACGGCGAGCTTGCCGGAATCGGTTCGTTTTTTAAGAAAGTCGGAAAAATCGCGCTGCCGATTGCCGGAATCGCTCTAAATGCCATTCCCGGAATCGGCACGGTAGCCAGTGTAGCGATAAACGCCGGTTTGTCGGCTGGTGGTTCGATATTGGAAGGCGCGGGCGGCGCGGGCGGCGCGGGCGGCGTCGCAAAAGGTTTGGCGGGAATAACTGCTTACGGCAATCAGGTAATCGCCGCGCTTGATTCAGTGTTAAAAAGCGGCAATTTCGATGACGGCGTTATTCAGGAAGTCGAAAGTCTGGCAAATTCTTTGTCCGATTCAACAAAGGTTTATCAGCCGAAAAAAGGAAAGGACGCGGCGGCGTTAGCGAGCTTTAAAGATAAGGCGACGCAGAAATTAGCCGAAATTCACAGCCGGGCGGCGGCACAGCCGAAACAGCAGCAAGGCGGCAATGTCGTAACTTTAGCGAACGGTCAACGGGTTTATCAGCCGGATACGGCGGGCGGCGGCGGTTTCGATACGACGACGATTTTAATGTTTGCGGGAATCGGTTTGGGCGCGATTTTTTTATTAAAAAGGTAAATATATGTTTTTTAACGGCGGCAACAGCGAACTCGGACAATTGAGCGTGCAGGATATGGATAACGGCGAACGCGGCAGCGGCTATCACTTGCCCGCGCCGGACGTTCCGCAGGAAATCTACCAGTTTCAGCAGAATTACGCGCCCGTTGACATCAATCCGCTGCCGATTGTCCAGCCGGATGTTTTTCCCGCGCCCGAAGTTTCGCCGCCGTCGCCGGTTTTTCAAACCTTAACGCCGTCGCTACCGGCGACGGTGATAACGGACGCCGCCGGGAACATTCAGCCGGTCCAGCCGGTCCAGCCGGTCCAGCCGCTGCCGGTCAGGCGCATTCCGAAATTTAGACGACGTTTGCCGCCGGTCATAGATAGATATTTGCCCGCGCCTGAGATGACGGCGGCGGCACAACCGAAACAGCAGACAGTTGAAAGCGACGACGAAAATTTAATTTTCGGTTTTGACGCGAAAACGGTTTTGATTGCGGGCGGCGTCGGCGCGGCGATTCTATTTTTTATGAGCGGGAAGGGTAAATAGTTATGGCAATTTTTAATGATTATGAGTTGGGAACTGATTTGCCGAGAAAGGCATCGACGCCGAGAAGGGTTTCGCCGAGAAGGGTTTCGCCGAGAAGGGTTTCGCCGAGAAGGGTCAAGCTGACAAAAACAAAAAATCCCTTTTCGCTCTCGAACGTCAGTAACTCGAATGTCAAATCGACTACGATTTTCAAATCGTCAGGCAGCTATAACGGCGTCGGCATCGGCGGCAATCCGCTTTCGATTTCGATAAACAATCCGGGCGCACCGCCGCCGCTGACGATGGTTTCGTCAACTGCAAAGCCTAGTAAGTGGGGCGGTTTGATGGGGCTGGCATCGCAGTATTTAGCCGGTTCGCTTCGTAACTCTACCGTCCAGACGGCTGACGGTCAAACGCCGATTTATAATCCGCAAACGAACAGCAGTTCTTACGCGCCGCCGGGTTATCCGCCTCAATTGAATGATGAAACGGTAGATGATTCGCCTGATAATCGTCGCAGGAAAGGCGCGGGCGCGGATGTCGGAGATAGTTTAGGTCAAGGATTTGACGGCATTATTAAATGGGCTTCTGAAAATCCGCTTATCGTCGCCGGTGCTGGCTTGGGCGCGTATCTGCTGTTTCGTCAGCCGCCGAAATACGGCAACAGAGGTTAATTTATGTCGATGTTTTTACAAGCAACGGGCGGTGATTACGAATTAGGCACGGATACACCCGCGCCGAAAAGAAGAACCGCGCCGAAAAGAAGAACCGCGCCGAAGAAAAAAACCGTCGTCAGAAAAACGGCGAGCGGACAGTTTTTCAAAGTCGGTGATTTGAAGAAAAACACGCAATACGGCGGCATCGACACGCTGCGGGCAAATCGCGGCGTCGCTCCAATCGCGCCGACGCGCCGGGCAACTATTACGGGAACGGTTACGAGTCCGAACAAACTCGGCTTTAACAGCGTCGGATTTGAAGGCACTTTAAATAATGCAATCGAGCAGCAGTTTAAGAATCAGGGCTGGATTGTTCACAATTTGTCAATCACGTTAAACAACGATTACTATATCGCGTCGCCGACGGCGAGCTTTTCAATCAGCGCTAACGTGTCGAATCAATTCTCCAATCAATCGCATCTTGATTTGGCGTATAGAATCTTGAGACAGGCGGTCTGGGCGGGCAGTCAATTGTTCTCAAAAGTCGATTTAGATTATACGGGCGAGGAAAAGCCAAGTTACACTGCGCCCGCGCAGACGACGACGCGGGGAAAGCAAACGCAGCCGGAGCGCGGCGGCGATAATTCCGACAACGGCAGCCGCAATAATGATGACGGCAGCAGTTTTGATTTTTTGAAAATGTTGGGTTTAGGCGCGGGCATCTCGGCGACGACCGCGCTGCTGGTCGGCGGCGTGTTCGTAATAATAATGTTGAAAAAGTGAGGTTTTTATAATGTTGAATTTAAATCCGGAATCGCCGACGCAAGATGCAACTGAAATGGTTAGTCGTTATTTTCGCCGTCCGGTTCACAAAAAAGGGCGTCAGTGGCTCGAAGACAATTTAGGACAGCAGCGATTATTTGCCTACAATCCGGCAAATCCTTTGCATATCGTTTCGACGGGCAAGGGCAAACACGGCGTTTTTATGTTTAATCAATTATTAAAGCAGTTAACGACCAAAGCGGCGGCGACAAAACACTTGAACGCGCTCAAAGCCAAAGCGAAAAAGTTGCAGCAGAACCCGCACGAATTCGAGACGCCGGACGCCGACGACTTTGCGCGAATCGCGCTCGAAACTTACGATGTCGATTCTGACGGCGATTTGGATTTTAACGATGTCGAGCTTATCGAAGAAAATGAACAGCCGGTTATGGTAGCAATTGAATCGGGCGAAATCGGCGAATTAGTTTCGACAACCGAAGACGGCAATTATCTTGTGCAGATGCAAAGCGGCGGTTTCGATGTGTTTCCGGGCGAAGACTTGACGGTTTTAGAATCGGACGCGCCCGAATTAGTTGAAAACGGTTTCGTTTCGCGCTTTATGACGCGCCGAAAGGCGGGAAACGCTCTGCGTAAACGTCTGCGATTGGAAACGGCGTTAGGACGCGCCCGCGAAAAAGAACAGGATTCGATTCACGACGCGCTCGAAACAAATCCGGCAATGGTTCGCAAAGTCGGCAATTACTATCAAATCCAATTGCCGAACCGCAAATTTTTACGCGATGGCGGCGGTCGAATCTGGAAAACGCGCAGCAAAAAGCAGGCGCGGGAAGTGGCGGCGACAACCAAAATCGACGCGGGCGCGGAAATCGCTTGGCTGCAATCTCTGCATCGTCGGCAAAATCCTTTGCCGTCGCTGTCAATGTTCGCAAACGGCGCGGTCGGGCTTCTTTCTGCGATGCAGATAAAAGACCGGCTGACGACGACACGACGAACCAAACGCGTTCCGAAAAAGACGGCGACGCGACGAAATCCGGTAATGATGAAAAATAAAACCGCGTTCAAAGCCGAACTCGAAAAGGTTTTACGCCGCAAATTGACCAACAGCACGGCAGATAAAAAATATCTGAATAGTTTTTACGCCGATTACTGCAAGTCGATTAAAGCGATAAACGACAAGCACACGCCGAAAAAGAATCCGGCGACGGCGAAAACCGCGACAACAAAGCCGACGACGAAAGCAAATCCGGGAAAAATCAAACGGCGCAAAGCCTTTGAAATGTTTCAAGGCAGACCGGCAACCAATATGCGCCCGATGCAGGTATCGAAACACGCGCCGAAGAATTTGGAACAAATCGGTGATTTAGTAGAAATCAAACTGGCGAACGGCGAAGTGATGAACTTTGAACGGCAGCGAAACGGTAAGTCTTCTTATCCGTTCAAACTGACGATGAATCCGCAGGCTACGCGACTTTGGATTGCTGGCGGCAAGTTCGCCCGCAAAAATCCGGGCTTGGGCGTCGGACAAATCGAAATCATCGAGCCGATTGAACACGTCGTTTACGCGACTTATAAGCCGCATATCGAAGGTGATGAAATCGTGCGTCATTATATTCACGCGCTCGGCGAAGACAGCGGAGAAATGCCGCATTTAGGCGTTGATAACGAAGGTTTCCCGATTGTTCACGGCGGCGCGTATAGCATTGAAGACAGGGGAATTATAAACTAATGCTCAAGCAAAGAATTTTAATTATCGCGGTCAAACGCGCTTTGCTGGCAATCGTCGCGGCGATTGATGTCTATTTGAAAGATTAAATTTTGTGATTGTCCGGCAGCAAACTTCTCCAGGACAATCACAGTAAAAATTTTCGGAATCACTTTTTAATTCATTCCGAAAAAGTCGGGTTACTTTTAACTCTTACGTTAAAACTCGCTCGTTGGAAAAGCAGAAATGCTTTTTCGGCGAGCGAGTTTTTTCATTTCTAAAACAAAAAAGGTAGGTAATTTTTTATGGCGAATGCGAAAGCAACAACTACTAGAAAGTCGAACGTCGCAATGGTTTACAACCCGGCGCGAAAGTTGACGGTCGGCGGTGCGAGCCGCACGGCTAATCCGGTTAAAAAGAGAAAGAAAACAACACGCCGTAGCAATCCCGCGCCGAAGAAGGTGGTTAATGCGTCTTCACATCGCCGCCGTCCGCGTCGTTCAAATCCATCGACAATTTTGGGTTTGTTCGCGGCGGCATTGGTTGCGGGTATCGGTGTTTCTCTTTTTGATATTTTAACGGCGCGGTTTCTGCCGCAGTCGGGCGCAATTATGCGAATGGGCGTCAAGGCGGGCGGCGCGTATCTGTTCCAGTCGAATTTTGGCAACAAGATTCCGATTTTGGGCAAATACAAAAACGAAATCGCGCTTGTCCTTCTGGTGTCGGCGGTCGTTGACGGCTTTCAGATTTGGGTTTCTCCGATTCTGAATCAGGTAACGGGCGGTTATCTGATGCCGCCGCGCACGGTTCAGATGGTCGCCGCCGGCGGCGAAATGGGCGATGACTACTACATCATCGACGAATACGAAGACGAGACCGGCGACGATGGAGAAGAAGAATACGAAGACGATATTTTATAAATACCGTCTCCGCACTTCTTAAATTATTAACAATTTTACGAGCCGAACGGTTTAATATTCGGCGGTTGGGTGGCGGACAAATTTTTATATGGCTAAAGATACACAGACGGTTCAAATGGCTGTCAAGGAAAGGAAACAAGTCGGCGGCAAAATGCAGGTCGTTGACGGCATTCGGGAGCTTTCACTGGACAAGCTGAACAGAAAACCGCTTGCGGATTTCTACAGAATGGCGGGCAAATTCGTCAA
>JBBPXZ010000098.1:0-61126 GCA_038200355.1 Pyrinomonadales bacterium
CCGACAAAATTCTCGTCCGCTCGAACGGAACGGTAACTTATACGGGCAAAGACATCGCGTATCAGATGTGGAAATTCGGTTTATTGGGTCTTGATTTCTACTACAATCTTTTTCACACATACGACGACGGCAAGGAAGTTTGGATAACATCGGCGACTGATTCAAACAGCAAAGATGTTCCCGCTTTCGGCAACAACGAAACGGTTTATAACGTCATTGACTCGCGCCAGTCTTATCCGCAGGAAGTTGTCAAAAAAGGCGTCGCCGTGATTTTCCCCGAAAAAGGCGAAGCGGCGAGCGTCCATTTAAGTTATGAAATGGTCGCGCTTTCACCGGCGGCGGCGGCGGAATTGGGTTTTGTAATTTCAGACGAAGACAAACAAAAATCTTTTATCGAAATGAGCGGGCGCAAAGGTTTGGGCGTCAAAGCCGACGATTTGATAAATCGTTTGGAAGCAAACGCGCTCAAAGAAGTCGAATCGCGTCATCCGGATTTGTCTCTGGAAGAAAAGCTGAAAACCGCGCATATTATCGCCATCGGCGCGCTTCGTTATTTTCTGCTTAAATTTACGCGCACGACGGTTATCGTTTTCGACTTCAGGGAAGCGCTTTCGTTTGAAGGCGAAACCGGCTGTTTCTGTCAATATTCAGCCGTTCGCGCCAATTCGATTTTTCGTAAATTAGAAGACGGCGCGCTTGAAAACGCGCTCGAAACAATCAAAAATTCGCCAGTCGAAGTCGCTGAAATCTTCGCCGCCGAAGATGAAGTCTGGGCGCTGATTACGCTTGCGTCGCGGCTCGAAGAAACGATTTCGCAGGCGGTTTCGACGACTGAACCGGCGATTCTGGCAAAATATACGTTCGGTCTGGCAAAGGCGTTCAACCTTTTCTATCACAATCACAAAATTATAATCGAAAACAATCCGACAAAGCGCGCCGTTTTAATCCAGGCGGCGAACATCGCGCGGCGCAGTTTGACCGAAGCGCTGAAGACGCTCGGCATCGACGTTCCCGAAAGAATGTAACCGGCGCGTTTGATTCTTTTCATTTGTTCTGTTAAAAATTTAATTTCGATATGAAAATTTCAACCGAAAAATCGACGAATAACTTTTACTGGTGGCGATGGAATGAATCGGCAGCTGTAAATTTTATTTAGTTGATATTTTTTCACCGAAAATTATTTTCCAGTTATTTACTGCCAAACTTACATTTGAGTTTGGCAGTTTTCTTTTATGCAAACCTTACAGCCCGAAAATTTCGCTGACTTCTCGCGCCAATGCGAAAACGGAAACGTTGTTCCCGTAACGACGACAATCGCGGCTGATTTGCAGACGCCGTTCGGTATTTATTTGCTGCTGCGCGAAAACGCCGAATATTCTTTTCTGCTCGAATCAATCGAAGGCGGCGCAAATCTCGCCCGCTTTTCATTTCTCGGCGCAAACCCGAACAAGATTATGCGCGGGCGTAATGGTAAAACTTTTACGGAAGAAAACGGCGTTCAATCTGTTTCCGACGCGAATTTAATCGAAAATCTGCGCGCTCATTTTGCAGATAAAACTTTCGCGGGCGGTTTTGAAAACGCTCCGTTGTCGGGCGGCGCGATTGGATATTTCGATTTTTCGGCTGTCGGAATGTTCGAGCCGACACTTAAAATCAAAGATTCGGACGAAGGTTTCTGGCTTTTTTTCCGAACCGTCGTCGCCTTTGACCACGCCCGCCAGCAGATAAAAATTACGACTTTGATTTTTACGGACGACGCGGAAAATTTAGAGAAATCTTATTCGGAAGCAATCGAAGAAAACGAAAATCTATCGCGTCTATTTCAAAACACGCCGACTTTTCCGGCTGCAATTACCGATAAAAAGGATTCGGAAATCGCGTCAAACTGGAAGCGCGAAGATTTTCTTAAAGCCGTCCGGCAAATTAAAGAATATATTCTCGCCGGAGATTGTTATCAAGCGGTTTTGTCGCAAAGATTCAGCAAGGAAACGAACGCTTCGGCGGTTTCGATTTACCGCGCTCTGCGTTCCTTAAATCCGTCGCCGTATATGTTTTTATTCGAGTTCGGCGAAAAATCAATCGTCGGCGCGTCGCCGGAAATGCTCGTTCGCTGTCGTGAAAAACGTGTCGAATATCGCCCGATTGCCGGAACGAGAAGGCGCGGCGCGAGCGAAAAAGAAGACTTTGAGCTTGCCGAAGAAATGAAGCGCGACGAGAAAGAAGTCGCCGAGCATTTAATGCTTGTCGATTTGGGACGAAACGATTTGGGCAAAATCGCCGAATACGGAACTGTAACGGTTGAAAAGCTGATGTCAGTTGAAAAATATTCGCACGTTCAGCATCTCGTTAGTTATTTGTCGGCTGGTTTGAAACCGGAAAATGATAATTTTGACGCGCTGGCGTCGTGTTTTCCGGCGGGAACGGTTTCGGGCGCGCCGAAAGTTCGCGCAATTGAAATAATTCGTGAACTCGAACCGGACGAGCGCGGAACTTACGCGGGTGCAGTCGGTTACGCCGATTACGCGGGAAATCTCGACACCTGCATCACGATTCGGACAATCGTTTTAGAAAACGGCATCGCGTCGGTGCAGTCGGGCGCGGGCATCGTCGCCGATTCTGTTCCCGAAAGCGAATTTCAGGAAACGGTCGATAAAGCCAAAGCACTTCTTCGTGCTATTGAAATCGCGGAAGACTAAAGATTCTATTGTTTGATTTATATTAAAAATATTCGGATTCCTGTCAGATACTAAATTAAAAATTTATGTTAATTGTAATGAAAGCGGGCGCGTCGGAAAAAGATGTTGCCAATGTTATCGAAATTATTGAAACTTTGGGTTTTCGCCCGCACGCGATGCCGGGCGCGAGTCGGACGGCAATCGGCGTTACGGGAAATTCCGGTTCGGTTGACCCGTCGCATTTTGAAAATCTGCCCGGCGTCGCCGAAGCGATTCGCGTAACGAAGCCGTATAAGCTGATTTCAAAAGATTTGCGCCCCGAAAAATCGGTTATCAAAGTCGGAAACGCTTCAATCGGCGGCGATGAATTAGCCGTTATTGCCGGACCGTGCGCGATTGAAAACCGCGAACAGGTTTTTTCAGTCGCCGAAGCCGTTTCAAAAAGCGGCGCGAAATTCTTTCGCGGCGGCGCGTTCAAACCGAGAACTTCGCCGTATGCTTTTCAGGGAATGGGTGAAGACGGTTTGAAAATTCTGGCGGACGTGCGCGAGCAGTTCGGTTTGAACATCGTTACCGAAGCGATGGACGAATCGGGCGTCGATTTAGTCGAAAAATACGGCGACTGTATTCAAATCGGCGCTCGCAATATGCAGAACTTTTCGCTTTTGAAATACGTCGGACAAACGCGCAAGCCGGTTTTATTGAAACGCGGACTTTCCGCAACGCTCGACGAATTTCTGCTTGCCGCCGAATACATTATGGTTGAAGGCAATTACGACGTGATTTTGTGCGAGCGCGGCATCCGCACATTCTCGACGCACGCCCGCAACACGATGGATTTATCAATCGTTCCGGCGGTTCACCAGCTGTCGCATCTGCCGATTATCGTTGACCCGTCGCACGGCACGGGCAGAAATTATATGGTCAAACCGATGGCGCGCGCCGGCGTCGCCGTCGGAGCGGACGGCTTGATAATCGAAGTTCACTCAAACCCGGAAAAGGCTTTATGCGACGGCGCGCAGGCGCTGACGCCGGATCAATATCTGGAGCTTTTCCGCGAAGTTACGATAATTCATCAGGCTTTATCGCCGGTTGCGGTTTAGAGCTGAGATTACCGTGCAATTTCGATTCTTTCTCTAATCCAGATTGCAAGTTTTTCTTCACTCAAATTGCCTTCAGCTAATTTCAAAAATGTCAGATATTTTTCTTCCTGACCGGCATTTAGAGTGAAACCGTTGAGCAGTAGAAAAGTTCGCATCACAACTAAAGTCGTGCGTTTGTTGCCGTCTATAAACGGAGATTTGATTATGACAAATAAATTAAAAGTCGTTACTGTCGGAAACTCTGTCGGAGTCATCTTGTCGAAGGAAATTTTGGATAAACTTCGGGTGCAGAAAGGTGATTCGGTTTTTGCGATTGAAACTTCCAGAGGCATTGAGTTGACTGCTTATAACCCGGAATTCACCGAACAAATGAAAATTGCCGAACAGGTAATGCGAGAAGACCACGATGCTCTGCGGAAATTGGCGGAATAAATATGTCCGAAATCAAATGGCTTTTGGAAGAAACGGTTCACGCCGTTCATCAGCGTCAGATTGCCGAACACGGCGTGCGCGACGGAAACTTGCTGTTGTCGGCGCTCGCCAGACCGCAAAATCTTTTAGCTTATAGTGAAAACGCGCCGGACATTGCCGCGCTTGCTGCGGCTTATGCTTTCGGAATCGCAAAAAATCATCCGTTTAAAATTATAATCATTGTTATAATTTTAGACAAAAAAATCACGGAGTTTGTTTTATAAAACAAACTCCGTGATTTCTGATTGTTCCGTTTCAGCTTTTTATTATTTTGCCGGACGCAGTTTTAGAAATCCGTAAAACTGTATGTAGCAGCTTATCATCGCCGTTCCAATCAAAAGCGTCATCGGCAGAAAACGAAATGTTTCCGGCAAGACGACGCCTAATGTTTGTTTGAACATCACGCCGAGCAGAAGGGCAAATCCGGCGATTAAAGTTCTGCCTAAAATCCAGCTGCCGAAGCCGAGCTTTTCCTCGTTTGAATAAAGAAAATACGGCAGAACGGCAATCATTAAAAGCGTCGCGGCTAATAATAAACTGTCTAATGCAAACAAGCTGAACGATTGTCCAAGTTCGACCGCCAGAAAAAACAAAACAAATGTTGTTTCGACGGCAAAGCCTTTGCTATTGACAGTTTCGGTTTGCGTTCTGGCGGCGCGCGTCATTGATTTCATAAAAAATTCGTCCCAGCAAATTAAATTTTATTTCTCGTTCGGTCGGCTGAACTGCGTGTAAGCTACGCGGAACAATTCCGACAAAGCCTTTGCCGTCTCCGGCGTCAGGTTTTTATCGGCGCGAAGATGCGCTTCGACGATTTCCGGCGTCGCTTCGTGCGGATAATAAACAATCGCTTCGACGTTTTCGCGGTCGCTTTGATGTTTGTTCATTACTCGGTCAATCGGCATATCGAGCCAGCCTGTCAGACGCGCGATGTTATCGGCGTCGGGTTTTCCCGTTCCGTTTTCGATGCGCGATAGCGTCGAAGCCGAAACCGCCGTCGCGTCCGCCACATCACGCAGACTCATTCCCGATTCTTCCCGGCGACGTTTAATCGCACGCCCTAATTCCGTTGTGTTTATCAGACTTTCATTTTTGTAAGCCATAATTTTTTACCTCCAATTCCCCAAATTTTCTCCAGGATTTTGAAAAGCCTTTTGCGCTTTCCATTTCGTCCTTGCTGAAAAGAAATTAACACAAAAATATTTTAGATGCAACACTGCGTTTCACGCTTGCAACAAATAAATCACTCTGATACAATGTTTCATAGATGAAACGAACGACAATTTTTCATCTTGCAAATCATTGCAATTCAAGTAATTTGCAGTTTATTAAGGAGTAGGAAATGACAGCAACAGCAACTGATAAAAACGTAACGGAAAAACGCGACAAGCGTGCTAAATCGATTGCGGCGATGGGATTGGTCAATCGTGAAGATGACAAATTTCGTGTTTCGACGCCTTCTCTGCGCGGCAAACAAACTTCGTATGAAGTTCTCCGCGATGAAGCGGGCAAGATTCGTTGTAATTGTTTGGAATTTGAAGAATCGGCTGTCAACGATTCGGCTTTTCGATGCGAGCATATTTTAGCGGTTAAATACGCGCTCGTCGCAAAAAATACCGAATCGGCGACGAAACAACCGGCGAAAATTGAAACGAATGTTGAAATTACGCCTGCACAAATTGTTTCGGAAGACAAAAACGCAACTGAGTCGCGCGCGTCCACGCGCGACGAACAGAAGTTGGATGAAGTTCGGGAAAATGTTTCGGCGATTGGACAAGCCGAAAACACGAAAACGCCTGAACCGAATCGACTTGCGGACACACAAGGAGAAATAAAAATGAAACAGGAAAATTTACAGGAAGTTCCGGCTGCCGCGCAAACGGCGGAAACGGAATCGGGAAATAACGTATTGAATTTTACGACGACGCTGCGCGAACTGCGCAAAAATGTTGACCCGGAACTTGTCAAACAGCGCGAAGGCTGGCGCGACAGAAACGGCAACACGCATTACGTCGATTATGTCGAATGGCACACGGTCGCCGACATTCTGGACGAAAATGCGCCGAACTGGTCGCACGCGGTCAAAGATATTCGTCAAATCGGCGATATTTTTACCGTTACGGTTGCGATTACTATTGACGGCGTTACGCGTGAAGGCATCGGCACGGGAACGGCGGAAAGCGAACTCGGAATTAAAAAAGCCGAACACGACGCGCTCAAACGCGCCGCCGTAAAATTCGGAATCGCCCGCGACTTGTATAAAAAAGAATCCGACACAATCGAACGCGACGGCGCTGTGCCGACGCCGACGAATGACGGTTTTCCGGCAAATCCGATTGCGAAGTCCTTAATGGATTTGGTTACGGCGAAACAGCTCGGAATGATTCGCGCGATGGCGAGAGAAAACGGCATCGACGTTGACGAAGAATGTCAGAACGTGATGCAGTGCAAGGCGGACGAGCTTTCTAAAAAAGCGGCTTCGAGCTTTATCCAGCATTTGCAGGATTTGCAGAAACAGCAAAACGTCGAAGTCCAATCGCCAATGCGACGCGCAGGTTAAATTACGAATTATCAATTACAAATTACGAATTGAAGAAAACTCCACCATTCGTAATGCGTAATTTCGTAATTCGTAATTGAAAAGATTTTGGGTTGCGAAGACCGTCCTGCTTTCTCCAAGAGCCTGATAAAACCTCGCTCGCAGCTCAAAACCTCACTTTTATTATCGTTAAACGAAAAAGCGCTAATCTGAAATTTCAGATTGGCGCTTTTTCATTTTTCCCTTTGAATAAGAAATCGTTTTGCGCGGCTTCATATTTTTTTGCGATACTTAATTCTTACGCTCGTCTATTAAAGAAGTTATGTCTAATCGAAATTTTTATCGAATACCGTCGATTATTTTTTTATTTCTGTTTTTCGCCGCCACGAATTTCGCGCAAACGCGGCAGCCGAATCGCACGCGAAACAGAACATACGACGTTCAAAATTACATTATTCGCGTCAGCTTCGACCGCGCCGCTAAAATCGTTTTCGGCGATACGACGGTTCAGTTGAATCCGTTAAAAGATAATTTCAAAACAATCGAACTTGATGCCGCAAATTTGAAATTTGAATCGGTCATTCTCGAACCTGAAAATAAAAAACTCGAATACAAAACGGCGGGCGAAAAGATTTATGTAAATCTGGATAAAAATTATTCGCCCGACGAATTGATTTCCGTCAGATTCAAGTATTCGACGACGAAACCGAAAAAAGGCGTTTATTTTGTGGATGCTCAGAAAGACGGTGGAAAAATCGTCCGCGACGCGCAGGTTTGGACGCAGGGCGAAGCTGAAGAAGCGCATTTCTGGTTTCCTTCGTATGATTTTCCCGACGACAAGGCGACGAGCGAACAGTTTATAACCGTCGATTCAGGCGAAACGGCAATCGGGAACGGCGAACCGCTCGAAGTAACGGAAAATTCAGACGGCACGCGAACATTTCATTACAAAATGCCGGTCGTTCATTCGACTTATTTAACATCTTTCGTCGTCGGAAAATACGAAAAATTCACCGATTCGTATAAAAACATACCGCTCGGCTTTTATGTCTACCCGAACAGACCGACGATTGTCGCCGCTGCTTTCGGAGACACGAAAAATATGATGCGCGCCTTTGAAGAATTAACCGGCGTCGATTTTCCGTATAACAAATATGACCAGACGATTGTGGCGAAGTTTCAATTCGGCGGAATGGAAAACATCACGGCGACGACGATGGCGGACACGGATATTTTTCTTGCCGAAACGACTTTCGGGAAAGGACTTGTCGAAGATTTGGTTTCGCACGAACTGGCGCATTCGTGGTTCGGCGATTTGGTAACTTGTAAAAACTGGTCGGAATTGTGGCTTAACGAAGGATTTGCGACATTTATGGAAGCGGCGTATCGTGAACAAAAATACGGGCGGCAGGATTATATACGCAAAATTCTTGAAGACGCCGAGCAGTATAAAGTTCTGCAGGCGACGCGCACAGTTCCGAGAGGACTTTTCTTTGCCGCCGCGCTCTCCGACGAATCTTTGTTTAATGTTGCAAACGCCACGGTTACATATCAGAAAGGCGGCGCGGTTCTGCATATTTTGCGCGAAACCGTCGGTTCGGAAAATTTCTGGAAAGCCGTCAACATTTATCTGAATCGTCATAAGTTTCAGAATGTCGAATCGGCGGATTTGCAGAAGGTTATGGAAGAAACTTCACGAATGAATTTGGATTGGTTTTTTGCGCAGTGGGTCTACGGAGCGGGTTATCCGAAATTGAGCGTCAGGCAAACTTATAATCCAAAAACTGAAAATTTGAGTTTGACCATAACTCAAACGCAAAAAACGGACGCCGGAGTTCCGACAGTTTTTCGTTTGCCGATGAATGTTGAAATCACGACGCCGAGCGGAAATTCGACGCAAAAAATAGAAATTAAAAAACGAGTCGAGACTTTTAATTTCAAAGTTGACGAAAAACCGGCAAAGATTCTGCTCGATAAGGAAGAAACGATTCCGCTGAAATCGGTTAAATATTTGTAAGTGATTGATTTGAAACAAACAAAAAGCCCCGCATAAAATACGGGACTTTTTGCTTTCTTTGAGAAGACGGATGTCTCGTTTGATTCGTTGAAAAAAATCAAAGGCACGTTCGACACTCAAAATCGCTTTTGACGGCAAAAATTTTTGCGTCTTCTTCACCCACCTGCGGAGTTAGCTGTCGGGCTGGGAACGAAGAAGTGTCCCCGCGTTTTCTTTAGCTAAACGCTTCGCCCCGTGTATTAAAATAAATTTAATACGTTTGGTTCCCCCGCGTCGTTTAACGGTCAAACGACTTCGGCGATTAAGTTTTCAACAAAAAATAATATAGCACCGAAAATCGGTTTTAGCAAGAATTTTACAGTTTTTTTTATTTAGCCGTAAATGGTTGATACAGCATAAGATAAACGATTACGCCGGAGAGCGAAACGTAAAGCCAGACCGGATACGCGTATCTGACGAGTTTTTTATGCAGCGCGAATTGTTTTGTAACGGCGTAAAACATCGCGCGCAGGACGAACGGCAGGACAATCAGCGAAAGTCCGATGTGAGTTATCAAAATAAAAAGATAAAAATATTTAACAAAGCCTTCGCCCGCGAAACGATTTGCCGGATTCGTCAGGTGATAAAGAACGTAGCAGACGAGAAAAACGCTGCCGAGCGCAAAAGCAGCGGTCATCGACCTGCGATGCGCTTCGACGTTTTTCGATTTAATGAAAATCAAACCGGCGATTAAAGCAATTGTTGTTAAAGTGTTTATCAAACCGATAACGTGCGGCAGAGTTTTAGTCCACGCGCCCAAATCGAGTTTGTTCGGCAAACCGAGCAGGACGGCGACAACAACGGGTATGACAATCGAAACGATGTTTATCAGGAGTTTCGATTTCTTTTGCTGATTCGCCGCCATAACCATATTTTATTTGAAGAAGCCGAGCAGCATAAACAGGACAATCCATAATCCGTCCATAAAATGCCAATACCAGCCGACGACGTTTGTTGCGGATTTGCGTTTCGTTAGTTCTTCATCTGAGGAAGTCGGATTCCAGACGCGCAAAACGATATAACCGAGCGCGCATATTCCGCCGATGACGTGAAGCGCGTGAACGGCGGTTAAAATATAGAAAAATCCCGCATACGGATTGCTTCCGACATACACGCCGCGATTAACAAGTTCAGTCCACGCCAATATTTGCGATGAAATAAATATTCCGCCGAGAACAGTCGTGGCGAGAAACCAGTTTTTTGCTTTTGTCTGGTTCTCCGAGTCGAGAGTTTTTTGAGCGATTGAATAAGTTATGCTGCTGGCAATGATTAAAAAAGTGCTGACCCAAATTTGTTTCGGTAAATTAAACGGCTGCCATTCGAGAGCTTTATTTGTTGCCAAAACGACGTAAGTGCCGATTAAACCGCCGAACGTCATTAATACTACGAGCAGCAGAAACCACATTCCGATGCGAAATTTGTCGGACGGATAACGGTCTGTATCGCCCAGATAATCGCTGTTTTTGTTATTGTTATCGCCGCCGTTTCCGCCATCACTTCCGCCGCCGCCCGAACTTCGTCTGCCGCCGTTTGACCCGCCGCCGGACAAACCGGCGAGTTTTTTTAATTTTTTCTTTTCTTCGATGGTTGTTTCGGCTGTGCCGACTTTTAAACTCATACAGCTAAACCTAAATCGAAAGTTCGTTCAAAGTTTAATGGTCAAAAACCATCAAGGCGAAAATTATCGGTAAATAGATGACGGAAACCAGAAGCAGTTTGCGCGCTTTTTCGACGGATTTTGCGCGTGCCGCCTGAATACTCGCGATTAAAAACCAAACTCCGAGAACGCTCGCACCGATTAAATAAATCCAGCCAGCCATTTGATGATTCGATTGGTCGTAGATGAAAAACGGCGCGATGCTGACGGGCAGAAGTAAAATCGTAAAGATAACGATTTGCCGCGCCGTAATTTTTCCTTCGGGTTCGACAACTGGAAGCATTAAAATTCCGGCTTTGGCATATTGTTCGCGATACATCCAGGCAATTGCCAGAAAGTGCGGAAACTGCCACAGGAAAAGCATCGCGAATAAAACCCACGCGCCCAGTGTAATCTCTCCGTAAGCGGCGGTAAAACCCATCAGCGGCGGCAGTGCGCCGGGAAAAGCGCCGATAGCGGTTGACGCGCTCGTTCGGGTTTTCAATGGCGTGTAAAGAAAAACATAACCGACAATGACCGCCAAACCGAGAATCGCCGTTAAGCCGTTAACCAGAAAAGCCAGATAAATTTCGGCAACCAAAGTTAGTGAAATGCCGAAAATCAACGCTTCCGCCGGAGACAATTTCTTTGTCGGCAGCGGGCGCGTCGCCGTCCGTTCCATTAACTTGTCGGTTCGTCTTTCGATAAATTGATTTAACGTCGCGACGCCGAAAGCAAGCAGCAGAATGCCAATCATCGAATTGGCGAAAAGAATCCAATTAAAGCCCGCGTCCGAGCCGAGATAAAATCCGGCAGCCGACGTTAAAACCAGCATAAACGCGATGCGCGGCTTGGTCAGTTCAAGGTAAGCGGCGAGTTTTTCGCGCGCGCCGATGACTTTTATTTCCTGTATTTCTGCCGTAATTGTTTCCATTGAAAGCAAAAGTTTGAGCAAACCTGATAAACTAAAGGATAACTTGACGGCGACGTTTTTCCAAACCACGAACCGCTTAACGAAACTTCTTTTTCTTAGCAGACAAACTAATTTCTTTGCGGATGACAAATAAATTCGGCTAAGTTATCATCTTAATTATCATATCGACAGAGTATTAAACCGATGGCTGCGGCTCAAGAAACATTAAAAGAAAATATTAAGAAAGCGTCTAAACCGAAGAAAGCTCCGGTTGTAAATCGCGCTTTGAATTTTATAAGTTCGGTGCGTTTCGGCGTAACTCTGCTGTGCGTTCTGGTCGCTTTTTCGATGGTCGGAATGCTGATAATACAGCAGAACGTCAACGGTTTCGACGCTTTTTACGCTCCCCTGACTCCAGCCGAAAAAACGGTCTACGGTTATCTCGGACTTTTCGATATTTATCACAGCTGGTATTTTAATTTTCTGCTGCTTGTCCTGTCGCTTAACATCGTTCTCGCTTCGATTGACCGTTTCCCTTCCGCCTGGTCATATATTTCGCGCCCGAAAATCGACGGCACGAAAAACTGGCTTTTGAATCAAAAGCAAAACGCGATTGTCGAAATGAACGGCGGAAACGAAAAGGAAATCGTCGAGAAAATCAGCCAAACTTTTAAGGCAAACGGTTTAAAGCCGCGTGTTTCCGAAAAAAATAATCAGATTTTCGTTTTCGGCGAAAGCGGAAAATGGAATCGTTTGGGCGCTTATATCGTTCACGTCGCGCTGCTGGCGCTGTTTCTCGGACATTTCGTCGCGCTGCAAACCGGCTTTGACGCCGACGTGCGGATGATGCCCGGACAGACGACGAACGAGATTCAGATGATTGAATTTAATCTGGATAAACAGGACAGATACGCGGTCGGCTTGCCGTTTTCGATTTACTGCACCGACATCGAGCAGAATTTGATTGACCCGAAAGGCTCGATTGAAATCAGCAACACCTTGAACTGGCACACCCGAATCGAAATCGATGACCCGCAATACGGCAAAACCGCCGCCGATGTGAGCTTAAACCAACCGTTCAGCTATCGCGGCTACAGATTTTTTCAGGCGAGCGCGATAACAGTCGGCAGCGCCCGCAATATGACGCTCGAAGCGACGCCGCAAACCGGCGGCGAGCCGTTGAAAATTAATTTAATGAGAAACGGTTCAACCAATCTGCCCGACGGAACAAAGGTAGATTACGAAGCGTTTTTCCCCGATTTCATTCTCAAAGGCACACAGCCCGACACGCGCTCCGCTGCTTATAACAATCCGGCGGTTAAATTAAATATCACGACGCCCGGCGGCGAGATGAAATCCGGTTACGCATTCGGCAGAAAGATGCCCGACAATATTCCAATCGGCGCGCCGGTCGCCGGTTACAAGTGGCGTCTGGCGGAGTTTGAAAAATCGCCGCTCGCGCACGTTCTTTCGATAAAATATGACCCGTTCAACGCGGCTTTCGTAGCGTGGTATATCGGCGGATTCGGTTTAATCGGCGCGCTCTGTTTCGTGTTTTTCATTTCGCATCGACGCGTCTGGGCTTTAGTCGAGAGGAACGGCGAAGAAAATTTTGAAGTCGTTTTAAGCGGACACACCAACCGTAACGCACCGGCATTTGAAGACAAATTTGAAAAAATTCGCGGCGCATTGTCTGCGTCGAAATCGCCTATTCAATCTGATTAATCTATAAAATTTGTTTTCGCCCGCATTAAAAAAATTATATGGAAGAAGTAAAACGTTTAGAAAATAATCATTCGTGGAAAGCGTATCTGCCCGCGATTCTGGTGATTGCCGGCTCGTTTCTGATGTTGTTTCTGCGCGTCGAAATCGGCGGCGGATTTATTTCAGACGGCGCGCTGATGATGATTGCGCTCGCCTGTTATATTCTCGCCGCGCTTTTTCAACTGACGAACCTTTACGCGCCTTCGGAAATGGCTTTGAAAATCGGTTTGTGGAGCGGCGCGCTCGGCGTTTTCTTTAATCTTTCGAGTTGGCTCGTGCGCTGGGTCGGCGCGTTCGACCGCGAGATTGCAATGCTTCGAGCGGGCGGAAATATGGAAACGCCGTGGTTTTTCCGTTATATTCCGTTTGCCAATTTATACGATTTAAGTCTCGCGTTCGCTTTCGGCGCAGGAATTGCGACGATTTTAATCGCCAACCGCAAAAAGTTTCAATTCCTGAGCGCGTTCACTCTGCCGCTCGCCGCAATTATTTTAACTCTGGCAAGATTTATCGGACCGGAATTTATCGATTTGCCGCCGGTTCTCGATTCCTACTGGCGTCCGATTCACGTTGGCGTCGCCAGTTTAAGTTACGGCGTCGCGCTCGTCTGTTTCGCCGTCGCCGTGATTTATTTATTAAAAGACCGCGTGAAAGTCGAGGCGATGGCGATTTTTTCCAGCATTTTCGCTTTGAGCGTTATCGGAACGGTCAGCAAGTTTTCGGTTTTCACCGAGTTCGTCTATCGCGCCGGACTTTTCGTGCCGAATCAAATGGGCGGAAAACCGTTTTCGTCGCCGTTCCGATTGGAAATGCCTTACGTCGGCACGATGCTTGTTTTAACGGGAATATTACTGCTCGGCGTCATCGTTTCTTTTTTAATTTACGTTTATCAAAACAACGAAGCGGCGAAAAAAATCGGTCATATTTTATTAAAACTTTCGCTCGTCGCGCAGGTTTTGGCGATTGTCCTGCTCGTTTCGAGCATTAAATCGACAACAGACATTTATCCGAAACTGCAGAATCAACTTAGTCAAAATCCCGCGCAGTTCGTAACGGCGGGAAAGGAAATCGCCTCAAAACAAGGGCTTTCGGCACAGGAATTCTCCGCGCTGACGACGACGCAGTTTGACCAGACCGCCAGACAATACGTGCAGACGAACGGCGAAAAAATGTTTCTGACTTTGAATACGAATCCGGTCGAAGTCGCCGGTTTGATAACGGCTTTGGCGGGAACGTTTTTTGTAATTTTATTCGGATTCAGAACCGAAGAGCTGATTGAACGGCTGCCGTCGCTCGATTCGCTCGACGGTTTGATGTATAAAACGGCGTCTCTGGCGTTTGCCGGTCTCGCGATGCTTCTTATTACGGGCGCGATTTGGGCGAACGAATCCTGGGGCAGACCGTGGGGTTTCGACTCGAAGGAAACCGGCGCGCTCGTTGCGTGGCTCACCTACGCCGCTTTTCTGCACACCAGAATCTCGCGCGGCTGGTCGGGCAGAAGCTCGGCGTATTTCGCCATCGTCGGATTTCTGCTCGTGATTTTTACGTATCTCGGCGTCAGTTATCTGCTTCCCGGACTGCACAGTTACGCTTGAGAAAACGGAACTTTAATAAACCTTCGACGTGTATCTTTCAGTTTTATCGAATGAATTAAAAGGAAACTGCAAAATTATGAAGAAATTTATTTTAGTTTCGGTCGGAATATTTATCGGATTTTTGATTTTCTGCGCGGGCGCTTTCGTGATTTTTTCTCCGTCGTCGGCGCAGAAGAAATACGCGAATCAATGGGAATACGCGGCGATTACGTTCACGAATATTCCCGCAAACGCCGAAAATCAAGCAGTTATAACCGGCGCGGCAAATGTCTGTTATCTGCAAACGAACGGCTGTCAGAACGAAGAAGTAAAAGCGGAATTGGTCTACGCGAAGTTTTTGCAGGATTTCAGACTGGAAAACACAGGCAATTCAAAAAGTCTGGCTTTCAACCGCGCCAAAGAATTGGCTTATACGAAAGCGGTCGCAAAGCTCGGACTTGAAGGCTGGGAAATAATCGGTCAGCCGTCGGTAAATTTCGACAGTTATATCGACAATCAAGGCACGTATGTAATCGGACAAACGAGCAAGGAAGTTAAGCCGAACATTTATTTCAAACGGCTGATTCAATAAAAACATTTAATGAAAAAAGAAAGCATTTTGTTCGCGGTCGTCGGACTTTTTATCGGTTTTTTCGGCGGTTTCTTTCTGGCTAACAAATTGAATCGAAACGCCGTCGCTCAAACCGACACAGCTCAGATTTCGTCGGGCGCGCCGCTTCAGAATCCGCAGACGCAAGCCGTCGATATTAAGGAATCGCAGAAACAGGCGGCGATGATGCCGGAAATCGCCCAAACTCTGGACGCGGCGGATAAAGAACCGAATAATTTTGAAGCGCAGATAAAAGCCGGCGATATGTATGCGAAAATTCAAAGATTTGACGAAGCCGTTAAGTTTTATGAAAAAGCGCTGCAAGTAAAACCCGACGATTACGACACAATCATCAAAACCGGAAACACGTATTTTGACTCGAAGCAATTTGATAAGGCGCAAAAATGGTATCTGCGGGCTTTGGAGAAAAAGCCCTCGGATATAAACGTCAGAACCGATTTGGGAATAACTTTTGTCGAGGGCGAAAATCCTGATTTAGACCGCGCCGTCAAGGAATTTCAAACCGCGCTCGCGACGAATCCGACGTATGAACCGACGCTTTATAATTTAGGAATCGCTTATTTCAAGAAAAACGATTTGCAGCAAGCCGGCAAGGTTCTATCTCAGCTCGAAACCAGCAATCCGCAAAGCCGTCTGGTCGAAAGACTGCGGCAGGTTCTTTCTGAAAAATAATTCATTTAATATCAAGTTAAAAAAAGCGTAAGTCGAGTTCGACTTACGCTTTTTTATTCAATACGACTGGAAAACTTACGCCGTCGCCGGATTGTTTCCCGTTATCGGCGGCAGAATCGGTTTCTTGAACGAACTCTTAACCGTTTCGTCTTCAACCTTTTGCGGCGTTCCGTTGTCGCTGTTTCCGCTTTCGACAACTTCCTCGTTAAGCGGCAAACCGGCGACGATGCGGCGAATCTGAACGCTGTCGAGCGTTTCGTGTTCGAGCAGAGCCTGCGTCAGATTTTCCATCGCCTGCCTGTTTTCGGTCAAAATCCTTTTCGCCCGTTCATACTGTTCGGAGATGATTCGTTTAACTTCCAAATCAATCTTTATCGCCGTATCTTCGCTGAAATCACGATGCTGCGCGATTTCGCGTCCTAAAAAGACCTGTTCTTCTTTTTTGCCGAAAGCCAGCGGTCCGAGTTCCGACATTCCGTATTGACAAACCATCGAGCGGGCAAGCTCGGTCGCTTTTTCGATGTCATTCGATGCGCCCGTCGTTATTTGTCCGATATAAAGTTCCTCGGCAATACGCCCGCCCATCGCGTTTGCAATCATTGCCAGCAGTTCTTCTTTGGTGCGTCCGAGAATATCCTGTTCGGGCAGATAATATGTTACGCCGAGAGCGCGCCCGCGCGGGACAATCGTAACTTTGTGAACCGGGTCGCTCTCTGGAATGTTGATGCCGACAAGCGTATGACCGGCTTCGTGAATCGCGGTCAGGCGTCTTTCCTTATCGGAGATAACCATACTGCGGCGTTCGGGTCCCATCATTACTTTGTCTTTCGCAAATTCAAGGTCGTTCATCGTAACGACTTTCTGATTGCGCCGCGCCGCCGTCAATGCAGCTTCGTTGACCAGATTAGCTAAATCCGCGCCGGTAAATCCCGGAGTCCCGCGCGCAATGACATTAACATTGATACTCTCGTCAAGCGGAATTTTGCGCGTGTGAACTTTCAAAATACCTTCACGTCCGCGAACATCTGGATAAGAGACGACAACCTGGCGGTCGAAACGTCCGGGACGAAGCAGCGCCGGGTCGAGAACGTCCGGGCGATTTGTCGAAGCGACGAGAATAACGCCCTCGTTCGATTCAAAACCGTCCATTTCAACCAATAATTGATTTAATGTCTGCTCGCGCTCGTCGTGTCCGCCGCCCAAGCCAGCGCCGCGATGACGCCCGACGGCATCGATTTCGTCGATGAAAATAATGCACGGCGCGTTCTTTTTGCCTTGTTCAAACAAATCGCGCACGCGGCTCGCTCCGACGCCGACGAACATTTCGACGAAATCCGAGCCGGAAATTGAAAAGAAAGGAACGTTCGCTTCACCGGCAACCGCCTTTGCAAGCAAAGTTTTACCTGTTCCCGGAGGTCCGACCATCAAGACGCCTTTCGGAATTTTGCCGCCGAGCTTTTGAAATTTCTGCGGGTCTTTCAAAAATTCGATGATTTCTTCGAGTTCTTCTTTGGCTTCATCAACGCCGGCGACATCTTTGAATGTAATCCGTTTTTGTTGATTGTTGAGCAGTTTGGCGCGTGATTTTCCAAAGCTGAGAGCTTTATTTCCGCCCGCCTGCATCTGCCGCAAAGTGAACGCCAGAAACCCGAATATCAACACAAACGGCAAAGCGTTGATTAACAAAATCCAGCCCCAGCCGGTTGACGACGCTTCTTCGTTTGTTTTAATCTGCGAACTCGGATTCGCCCTGTTAAAATCGGTTATGGATTTCAGCAGTGTTTCACGGGTCGAATCGCTGCCGATAGTCGTTACAAACACAACTCCGTTAGCATCCTTAAATTCAACTTGCCCCTGCTTGAAAGACGCTTCCTTAAAATCCTTATTTTCAATTCGGGTCATCGCCGCGTCGATTGTTAAATCCTGCGGTTTTTTTGCCTGGTTGCCCTGCAAAAAATAGACAAACAAAAACGCGCTGGAAATAATCATCAACCACAATAAGACTTGTTTTGCTTTAGAACTCAACTTTTGTGCCTCCAGAAATAACTTTCAAAATCTACCGGCTGAAAGTTTAACTTTGTAATTTCGGTTACAGACTTTCGATGAAAGTTTCTTTTCATTCGTTGTTCTCAATAGCGTTTTCGGCGCTTTTAAAAATCAATCCTTGATTGTAATTCTCCGGCTCTGTTTTTACAACCTTTGCTTTTTCAAACAATAACTTACCCTGATTTTTCACGATTGTTTCGCCGTTCGGCAGCTGAACGGTTTTCCCGCTTTTGCGGCTGGAAATCAATTTTTCAATCGCTTCGAGATGGTTGGCGTCGAGGAAGCGCAAATCGCCGCGCGCGCCTCTTAACCATTCGCGCAGAATCTGACGGCGCATCGACGGAAATAAATTTTTCAATTCTTTTATTTCCAAACTTTGTTTGTCCGATTGTTTGGCGGCAAAACTTTTCCGCACCGAATCCGCCGAGTTTTCCAAACCGGCGAAATCCTGCTGTAAAAGATTTGCCGTCTTTGCCAATGTTTCGACAATCTTCGGATTAAAATCTTCGAGCAGCGGCAGCAGAACTTTTCTGACGCGCACGCGTTTGAAAGCCAAATCGTCGTTCATCGCGTCGAACCTGAACTCGATTTTGTTTTCGAGACAGAAGTTTTCCGTCTGTTTGCGCGTCGCCCATCTTAATAAAGGACGAATCAATTTGATTTCGGACTTTTGATTTTGAATTTCGGACTGCCGCGCGGCTTCGGTTTCGGGTAATTCGTAATTCGTAATTTGTAATTGATTTTCCAGATTTCTCACCGTTTTCATCGCGCCCAAACCTTCGAGACCGCTTCCGCGAATTAGGTTCAGCAGAAAAGTTTCCGCCTGGTCGTTTTGAGTGTGAGCGGTTAAAACGCCGTAGGCGCGAAGGTTTCGGGCGGTTTCGAGCAAAAAATCATAGCGCGCGCGGCGGGCATTTTGTTCCAGATTGCCGTCGTTTGAAATTTTTTCCTTATGAAACGCCAGCTCGAAATCGTAGCGGGCGGCAAATTCTTTAACGAATCGCTCATCTTCGTCGCTTTCCGAGCCGCGCAGGTCGTGATTAAAATGAGCGATGACAAAACGCGAATCGAGTTTCCTCCGCGTTTTCAAATCCGCCAGCGCAAGTGCCAAACTAACCGAATCTGCGCCGCCCGAAACAGCTGCGACAAAAGTTTCGCCCGCAAAAGGCAAACCGATTCCGCGCCATTCGGTTAAAAGACTGCGGACGAATTTATGCATTTGAAATTATTAAACTCCGGCTTTTTGTAATGGTTTAAATCCAATCGAAATACTTTGCCGTTCCGGTTAAAATCCCCGCCAGAACAATCATTCCGGCTACGGCGTCCCAGAAACCGTTTCCCGCCCTGAAAAACCCGGCTTCAAAGTTCATCCCGAAAATTCCTGAGATAACGCTCATAGTTCCGACAATGACGGTAACAAACGTCAGACTTTTCATCAGATTGTTCATTTTGTGCGTCGCGCGCGTCGTGTATAAATCGAAAAGGCTCAGAACCGTTTCCCTGGTGTTTTCGATGGCGTCGATGGCGTTTTCAAAATGCAGGTTTAAGTTCTCGAACGTGTCGGCGACGTATTCGGATTCGGCGGTCGGGCGAAAATCAGGGCGCGAGAGCGCATAGAAAACATCGCGCTGCGGCACGAACCAATGCCGTAGCTTTGAAGCGTTGCGGCGAAGTTTGACCATTTCTCCGAGAAATTTTTTGTCGTCCATATTGGTTCTCAAAATTCTCTCGTCGAATCTATCGACCTGATGCTCGATTTTTTCGATTGCCCGAAAATAACTGACGATGTGCAAATCCAGAAAAGTCGTGATGAAGCCTTCGGTGTCGAGTTCGCCGAGCGTCGTTTCGCCTTTTTCCAACTCGTGGAACTCCTGAAAATACGGCACTTCGCCGTCGTGAATCGTAACGACGAAATTGTTTCCGACTATAAAATCAATCCCGATCGATTTCAGTGTTTCCTCTTCGGAAGTATCGACCGAGATTATAAAAAAACGGTAAAAGTTTTCGTATTTATCGAGCTTCGGACGCTCGGAAACGGCTAGAATCTGATTGACCGGAACGTTTTTGAGCTTGAGAAGCGAAGCGATTTTGAGAAGCGTTTCGCTTTTTCGCTCCGAAACGTCAATCCAGAGCATTTTACTTCCGTCTAACTGCGCGCAGACTTCTTCGGTCAGCTCGACCGTTTCATCAGTGCCGCTCGCGTCATAAAGATATGCCGAAATTTTCATAGATTTATTTTTCAAAGTGCCGCGCATAAACGATTATAACGAAAAATTCGACCGTTTAGATATATTTGTTTTTGCCGTTCGTTTTCGAGGTTTAAGGGTTTTTCAAAGATTATAAAATAAATTTATTGTTCCATTTCGAGCGAGCTGCGCGCCGCGTCCAGCGCCTCATAAACGCGTTCGGGCGATGTGCCGCCGATTTGCGATTTGCTCGCCAGAGTCTGCTCTAAACTCAAGGCATCGAAAACGTCGTTTTCAATCTGCCCGGAAAAATTCCGCATCTCCGCCAGGCTCAGGTCGTGCAGTTCCTTTTTATTGGAAATCGCGTAAAGCACGATTTTTCCAACCGTATCGTGCGCCGTGCGAAACGGAACGCCTCTCTGCACCAGATAATCGGCAAGCTCGGTCGCGTTCAGATAACCTTCGACTGCCGCCGCTTTGGTTTTATCTTCGCGAACGCGCAGATTTTTCAGAACTATCGAGGCGACTTTCAGACATATTTCAATCGTATCGACCGTATCGAAAACCGCTTCCTTATCTTCCTGCAAATCCTTGTTGTAAGCCATCGGCAAACCTTTCAGAGTTGTCAGCAGCGCTGTCTGATGCCCGAAAACGCGCCCGGCTTTGCCGCGAATGAGTTCGAGCGCGTCCGGGTTTTTCTTTTGCGGCATTAAACTTGAACCTGTGGAAACGGCGTCGGAAAGCTCGATAAATTGAAATTCGCTCGAAGCGTATAAAATCAAATCTTCCGCAAACCGCGACAGGTGAACCATTATAAGCGCGCACGCGCCGACGAATTCGACGGCGAAATCGCGGTCGCTCACGGCGTCGAGACTATTTGCCGAGACGCCTTCAAAACCCAAATCTCCGGCAACCTGTTCGCGGTCGATTTCATAACTCGTTCCGGCAAGCGCCGCCGAACCCAAAGGCAGAACATTGACGCGCCGCCAAACTTCGTCCAGACGCTCGCGGTCGCGCCGCAGCATTTCAAAATATGCCAGACACCAATGCGCCCACAAAATCGGCTGCGCCCGCTGAAGATGCGTGTAGCCGGGCAAAATCGCGTTTTTTTGATTTTCAGCCGAATCGATTAAGGATTTTTGCAGCGCGCGCACCGTTACCGAAATCTTTTCAATTTCCGCTCTGAGCCACAATCGAAACGCCGTCGCCACCTGGTCGTTGCGGCTTCTGCCGGTGTGAAGTTTTCTGCCCGCGTCGCCGATTAGCTGAACCAGACGCGCTTCGATAAACGAATGCACGTCTTCGGCGGGCAGATAGTTAAAATAATTTTTGTCGTGTTCCGAGCGTTTGACAATCGCCTGCAAACCGTTTTTTATGCGTTCCGATTCCTGACGCGTCAAAACTCCGGCGTGAAAAAGCGCGTCGCAATGCGCGATGCTTGCGCCGATGTCCGCCGCAAAAAGCCGGCGGTCAAACCCGAACGAATTATTGAATTCGGCAAAAATTTTATCGGGCTGCGCCGTAAATCTGCCGCCCCAGAGATTTTCAGATTCCGCCATCGATTTCTCCAAAATGTTATTCTACTTAAATTTACCGCCTTCCCCGTAAAAAATATATTTTTATACGAACAAGGATATAAAATGAAAACCCGATTTCGGCGAATTTGCAAATGACTTTGATTTTTAATGTTCGGCTTCGGCGGAAAAAAAAAGGCACGTGTTTTGACAGTCTCGAAGCCGTAAAGAGAAAATGAAAATACAGAGAACGCGATAAAATACGAAAGACCTTTTGCGCGAATCTGTCATTTTATTTTTCAGGAGTGAACGGATGACACAGGAATTTGAAAACGGACACGAAACTTTAACCGACGATACGCGGCGGAACTTAAAGGATTTGAGCAGGGCGCTTCTGCGGCTGCATAAAACTTTGCTCGAAGCGGCGAAAGCCGAATATGAAACGGTCAACGGCAAAATACCGAATCCGAATGTTTATCTGCAATTGGTTTTGGACGACGCGCATTTCGCGTGGCTCAGAAAAATTTCGGCGCTCATCGCGCTGATTGACGAAGCCGCGTCCGTGCGCCGACCGGCAACCGAAACCGATGCGCGAGCGCTGATTGACGAAGCGCGTGTTTTGCTGAATTTTGAACACGCCGACGAAGATTTTAACGACAAATTTCAGACCGCTTTGCAGAGAAATCCCGATGCCGTCGTCGGTCATAACGACGCGCTTAAATTTGCCGCGCAGTAAATTAGAAATGGCTATTAAAATCAGACAGGCGACAATCGAAGACGCGGAAATGCTGGCGCGCGTCGGCTGGCGGTCGTTCGACGAAGCGTTCGGCGAGCATCCCGAAAACCACCCGGACGATATGAAACTCTACCGCGCCGAATATTTCAGCCGGGAACGCATCACGGCTGATTTGCGCGAAAAAGATACGGTTTATTTAATCGCCGAACTCGAAAATGAAATCGCCGGTTACGCCAAAATAAAATTCGACTCGCGCGAAGACTGCATCGACGCGGGCAAAACGCTCGAATTGTGCCGTCTTTACGCGCTCGACGCGTTTATCGGCAAAGGCGTCGGGCGCGCGCTGATGCTCGAATATCTCGACACGGCGCGGCGAAACGATTGCCGCGTCTGCTGGCTCGGCGTCTGGGAATTTAATTTCAGAGCGCAGGAATTTTACAAAAAATTCGGCTTTGAAAAATGCGGCGAACACGTTTTCCAGCTCGGCAGCGACCCGCAGATTGACTGGGTAATGCAGAAAAAGATTTAGCCGCAGGCAAACCGAAAAAAAAGTTTTTTATTGACAACTTAACCGAAAATCGCCGGCTTTCAGTTTAGTAACCGGCAAACCTGAGTTATCTTAAATTCTTGAGCGTAAAACCGCATTATGGAACGAAATAAAGCCGGTTCGGTCAGTATAATCGCCGATTTGACCAAAGAGATTGCGAAAAATTTTCTGATGGGCATTCCGTCCGTGCGCCGTCTGCGGCTGAAACGCCCGCGAACCGCGACTTCGTATGCGAACACGGACGAATTTCTTAAAACTTACGCTTTCAACGGCTTGAATATTCTGCTCGAACACGTCGGCGATTTGCGCGGTAAATCGATTTGCGAAATCGGCGCGGGCGATTATCTGACTTCCGGTTTAAGCATTTTGGCTTCCGGCGCGCGTCGCTACACGGTTATTGACCGCTTTCCGGGCGATTATTTCGGCGAGACGGCAAAATTCTGGTATAAACAAATCGAAGACAACTGGCGGCGGTTTTACCCGGAAATTGACTGGGACGAAACGCTCGACGCGAAAAATTTCCCGGAGAACAGCGCCGACAAAATCGAGATTATAAAAGAGCCGATAGAAACAGCCCAAACAACACGGAAATTCGATGTCGTCTGCTCATTTCAGGTCGGCGAACACGTCTCCGACATCGACGCTTTCGCGGAAATTCACCGGCGGATTTTGAGAGACGGCGGAATCGGTTTGCACCGCGTCGATTTCGGACCGCACGACTGCTGGTTTTCTTACCGCGACCCGATGACTTTCCTGCGGTTTCCCGACGTTTTCTGGCGTCTGACCACCACGAATCGCGGCACGCCGAACCGCCGCCGTCATCACGAATTTATGGCGGCTTTCGAGCGCGCCGGTTTGAACGCGGAAATTCTCAGACTCGATTTCTTTGACGAAACTCTGGTAAATTACGAGCTGCTGAATAAAAAATTCGTTACGATGCCGCGCGATTCGCTGCGCGTCGATACGGCGATTTACCGCTTATCGAAAAGATAGAACTGTCGATTTTTTGAAAAGAAAATGGCGCAAAATTTAATTTCACTCAACACGCCTCTGCCTGAGCTTCACGGTTTCGACATTGCGAATTTATCCGCCGCGATGTCGCGCAAGCTGGCGCTCGCCGTCGCGACATTCACTTACAAAACCGATTTAACCGAAGTTACGGTCGAAGACCTTTTGAATTATTTTCCGATGCGTTACGAAGACCGCTCGAATCTCGCTCAAATCGACGAGATAACCGACGGGATGGAAGCGTCAATCGAGCTTTACACGCGCGTCGCGGGCGGTTTTCAGGTCGGCAAAAATCGTGGTCCGAAAGCGCCGCCGCTGTTTATTTTCGAGATTACCGGCGGCGACGCCGAGCGAACGAGAAAGCCGGTCGTCGTCTGGTGGTTCGTCTCCGGCAAGGGCGCGTATCGGATTGTCAATTACTGGCAGGAAAGGTTCGAGCGCGGAACGCGTTTTGTCGCTTACGGAAAATGGGAATGGGACGGGCGCAAAAACACGTTCGCGCTGCGGATAAACAAACCCGACGAGCTGGAGATTCTGCCGGACGCGGGCGATTACGACGAATTCGGTTTGCTGAAAAATTTATCAGCCGCAGAGAACACCGGGAGAGCGGAGAAAATTAATCCGAAATCCAAAACCCAAAATCTAAAATCTGAAGATGACGACGAATTGACGGAAGATGCGGGCAGTCCTGAATTCGCGCCGATTCACGTCGGGCGGCGCGTTCCGGTTTATCGAAAGCTCGGTCAGTTTCAAACCAAACGCCTGCGCGAGATTATTTACAACATTCTGCAAAATCTCGATAAAACTTCAATCCGGGAAACGCTGCCGCCGGATTTGTGCAGGCGGCAAAATTTGATTTCGCGCGCCGCCGCCGTCGAGGAAATTCATTTTCCGCCGGAAAATTCCAGTATTACAGATTACGCCGCCGCCAGAAGCAGCGCTCACTTACGGCTGATATTTGAAGAATTTTTCTGGGTTTCGTTTGCATTGCAGTTAAAGCGCGGCGAGCGGACGAAAGAGCCGAAGGGCGCGATTATCGAAATTTCCGAGCGCACTTTCGAGCGCATAAAAAATCTTCTGCCTTTTGATTTAACCGGCGCTCAGGAACGCGTTATAAAAAGAATTTTTGAAGATATGCAGTCCGATGCGCCGATGAATCGTCTGGTGCAGGGCGATGTCGGCAGCGGAAAAACGATTATCGCTTTTCTGGCAATGTTCGCGGCGATGGAAAACGGCTATCAAACCGCGCTGATGGCGCCGACCGAAATCTTAGCCGAACAGCACGCCCGGAACGCTAGGAAAATATTCGCCGATTCCGGTTATCGCGTCGAACTGCTCACGGGCAGTCTTCGAGCCGCCGCGAAACGCAAAGTTCAGAAAGATATTGCTAACGGTGATATTCACGCCGTTATCGGCACGCACGCCGTTATTCAGGAAGCTGTCGAATTTGAAAAATTGGGCTTGGCGGTCGTTGACGAACAGCACCGTTTCGGCGTGATGCAGCGCGCTGAACTGACGGCTCGCGGTTTGCGCCCGGACATTTTAGTAATGACGGCGACGCCGATTCCGCGCTCGCTGGCGATGACGGTCTACGGCGATTTGGAAGTTTCCGTCATCGACGAACTGCCGCCCGGACGGACGCCGATAAAAACGGTCGTCGTCGGCGAAGACAGGCGCGAAGGCGTTTATAAAGGAATCGAGCGCGAGGTTCATCTCGGCAGACAGGTTTATATCGTTTATCCGCTTATCGACGAGTCGGAAAAAATGGATTTGAAAGCGGCGACGAAAATGTTTGAAGAACTGCGCGACGAAGTTTTCCCCGCGTTCAAAATCGGACTTCTGCACGGCAAAATGAAAGGCGCGGAAAAAGAAGAAATAATGCAGCGGTTCAGCCGAAACGAGCTTAATATTCTGGTTTCGACAACCGTTATCGAAGTCGGCGTCGATGTGCCGAACGCGTCCCTGATGATAATCGAACACGCCGAGCGCTTCGGTTTATCACAGCTTCACCAGCTGCGCGGGCGCGTCGGGCGCGGCGCGGAGCAGTCGTTCTGCGTGCTGCTTACGGGCGATAAAAGAACCGCCGTCGCCCGCGAGCGATTGGGAATTATGGAAGAAACGACGGACGGTTTCCGCATCGCCGAAAAAGATTTGGAGATTCGCGGGCAAGGCGAAATTCTCGGCACAAGACAATCGGGCGTCCAGACGTTCAAAATCGGAAACATCATCCGCGATTTGGAAATACTGGAAAAAGCCAGACAGGAAGCCGAATATTATTTGACTTCAAAACGATTAACCAAAGAAACTTCGACGCTTATCGAAGTCGCCAGAGCCGACGCGCGTTTTCGGCTTGCCGGAATCGGATAAAAACGTTTCGCTTCGTATAATAAATTTATCGTAATTGGAGTTTTCCTCAATATTTAGTTATATTTCAAAATGATTTTTCATTCTCTCTTTCGGTTTTCAGACAAAGCCCGACAAATCGCTTTGTTTTTTCAGACGCGCAAAACGAAGCAGAGCCTTTATTGAAAATCGAATCTTACGCTCGGTAATCTGCATCGGAAGCGATTTCGATTGAAAAATCAGTTGTAGAAAAACAAAAGCCCGTAAAACCTAAAATCATTTGCAGGAAAAAAAAGCAATGGAAAACCGACGACAGCCGACCGGAATTACACCGAGACCGCCGAATCAAAACAGCAATCCGGGAAACGGCATAAAAAGACCGTTTGAGACGAGAAGTTTTCAAAACCGCGACAGCCGTGCGGAGAGCGACCGTTATCAAAATCGCGGCGACGAATTTCCGAACAGAGACGCCGGGCGGCAGTCCGAAGGCGTCGGTAAATTTCAGCCGAAAAATTGTTTTGATTCCAAAGGAAAAAATATCAAGCCGTGGGAAAGGGAAAAACCGCTTCCGCGCATCGTTTCCGAAATGCAGATAACAGACGGAAGACATCGCGGGAAAAACCTGCAAAGCACCGCTTCGCCGAATGTTCGCCCGACGGCGCGGCGTGTGCGCGAGGTAATGTTCCGAATTTTATACAGGCGCGTTCGCGCGGGCAGGTTTCTCGATTTGTGCGCCGGTTCGGGAATGGTCGGCATCGAAGCCATTTCACGCGGCGCGCTGATTGCGACTTTCGTCGAACGTTCGGCGAGAATGTGCAGTTTTATAAAGAAAAATCTTGAAGTTTGCGGCATAAAAGAAGGACACGGCGAAGTGGTCGAAACGGAAGTCGTGCCGTTTCTCAAACAGATGCACAAACGCCGACGGCATTGGGACGTAGTTTATTTCGACCCGCCGTATGATTCCAACTACGATGACGTTCTGGCTTATTTCAGTCGCGGCGCGGCGATAAAATCCAAAGGCGTTCTGATTATCGAACATCACAGCGATATGTTTTTCCCCGAAAAATTCGGCGTGATGAGCCGATGGCGCGTGCTTGTTCAAGGCGAAACGACGCTGAGCTTTTACGAAAGAAAATAACTTTCCAATTACGAAATTACGAAATTACGAAATTACGGATTACGAATGCCGGAATACTTCCCCTGATTCGTAATTCGTAATTTCGTAATTTCGTAATTCAATCAAATGCGCATAATCTCCGGCGAATATCGCGGACGGATTCTGAAAAGTCCCGCCGACAGCAAAACCCGTCCGACATCGGACAGACTGCGGGAAACTTTGTTTAATATTCTCGCGCCGCGAATCGACGGCGACACCAGATTTCTCGATTTGTGCGCCGGAACGGGCGCGGTCGGCATCGAAGCGGTTTCGCGCGGCGCGGCGTTTTCGACCTTCGCGGACAAATCGCGCCGCGCCTGCTTTCTTATAGAAGAAAATCTCGACTCGCTGAAAATTCCCGAAACGCAAACCGAAATCGTCTGCGAAACGGCTGAACGATTCGCCGCGCGGCAGCATTTGACTCGCTGGAATATCGCATTTTTCGACCCGCCGTATAAAACCGATTACGGCGTTTTCCTTTACGAATTCGGCACGAACGCCGAAAATATTCTCGACGAAAACGGAGTTCTCATCATCGAACATCACGCCAAAAATATTTTGCCCGACGCGCCCGCCGGCATTCAGCGCCGCCGCGTCGTCAAACAGGGCGAAACGCATCTGAGTTTCTACGAAAGAAAATAAATCAGGATTTTTACTTTTCCGGTCAAGCGTCTACAATTAACGGTTTACCGTAATGAAAATAATCGTCTGGCTTATCCTGTGTCTGATTTGGGGAACAACCTGGTTTTTTATAAAAATCGGACTCGATGAACATTTGCCGCCGATGACTTTCGCCGCCGCAAGATTCGCTCTGGCGATTTTAATTCTGGCTTTTATTATTTATTTCCAAAAAATTCCACTGCCGCAAACGAAGCGCGAGTGGAAGCTGATGGCTTTGACCGGCGTTTTGCAGTTTTCAATAAATTACAGTCTCGTCTTTTGGAGCGAGCAGTATATTTCTTCGGGTTTAGCCGCCGTTCTGCAAGCGATGATAACTGTTTTCGGACTCGTTTTAGCCTGGATTCATCTGCCGGGCGAGAAAATTACGGGTCTCAAGATAGCGGCGGTTTTAATGGGAATGGCGGGCGTTGCGACGATTTTTATCGAACAGCTTCACGTGAATTCCGTGATGGCGTTTGCCGGCTGCGTCGCCATCGTCGTCGGCGCTTACGCGGCGGCGCAGGCATCGATTCTCGTTAAAGCCAAAGGCGCGAATCTTCATCCGGCAAGTATGCTGTTCGCACAGATGCTGTTCGGAATTTTGCCGATTATAATCTACGCGCTTCTTCGTGAAGGCAATCCGCTTTCGTTTAACTGGAGCGGGAAAGCGATTTTCAGCGTTTTTTATCTGACGATTCCCGGCACAATCGCGGCTTTCTGGCTTTATTACTGGCTTTTAAGTAAAGTCGAATCGACGATAGCGATGACCATTTCTCTGGTTACGCCGCTGATTGCCGTCGTTGTCGGCGCGACTTTTCTCGGCGAAAAACTGCCGCCGCAAACAATTTTCGGCGGAATTTTGATTTTAGCCGGAATCGGCTTGATTATATTCAGAAAAAAGGAAACTGCCGGAAAGGCGACGGTCGATGCGGGCGAATACGAATTTGAAATTCAAAACGCGCCCGACGACCGACCGCTGACGACCGAAAACTGATTTATGTTTTTCAAATTCACCACCGCCGGAGAATCGCACGGAAAAGCGCTCGTCGCCATTGTCGAAGGAATGCCTGCCGGTGTTCCGGTCGATGTCGAAAAAATCAACCGCGAGCTTTTCAAAAGACAGCAGGGCTACGGGCGCGGCGGGCGGCAGAAAATCGAAACCGATACGATTGAGATTTTCTCCGGCGTCCGGCACGGCAAAACGCTCGGCTCGCCCGTCGCTTTTACGATTGAAAACCGCGATTTCGTCCACTGGCAGGAAGTGATGTCGAGCGAAAAACCCGACGAACGACCGAAAAATCCGCGCACCGTAACGCGCCCGCGTCCCGGACACGCCGACCTCGCGGGCGGGCAAAAATACCAGACCAGAGATTTACGCGACATTCTCGAACGCGCGTCGGCACGCGAAACCGCCGCGCGCGTCGCCTGCGGCGCGTTCGCCAAACAACTGCTCGAAAACTTTGGGATTGAAATTAAAAGCCACGTCGTAAAACTGGGCAGCGTTCCCGAAAATCCCATACAAAAATCCTTCGCGGAGATTTCGGCGATTGACGAAAATTCACCGCTTCGCTGTGCCGACGCGGAAATCGAGCTTCAAATGATTCAGTTAATCGACAATGCGAAAACCGCAGGCGATACCTTGGGCGGAATATTTGAAGTCGTTGCAGACAATGTTATTACCGGACTCGGCTCGCACGTTTCGTGGAACGAAAAACTCGACGGCAGAATCGCGCAGGCATTTATGTCGATTCAGGCGGTCAAAGCGGTCGAAATCGGCGACGGCGTGGAAAACGCCGCGCTTTTCGGCTCGAAGGTTCACGACGAAATCGAATTCAGCGAAAATAAATTTAAGCGGACGACAAACCGCGCGGGCGGTCTCGAAGGCGGAATTACCAACGGCGAGCAACTGCGCGTGCGCGGTTATCTGAAACCGATTTCAACTTTGAAAAAACCTTTGCGCTCAATTGATATTGATACGAAACAGGAAGACTTAGCCGCCTTTGAACGCTCGGACGTAACGGCTGTTCCGGCTGCCGGAATTATCGGCGAAGCAATGCTGGCGATTGTTCTGGCAAACTCGATGCGCGAAAAATTCGGCGGCGACAACCTTTCTGAAATGAAAACCAACTTTGATAATTACCGGAAAACTCTGGAAAATTATTAACTGAAAAAACAGTAACGCGAAGAAACGTAAAGGTTCACGCAAAGGAACGCGAAGATGTTTTCGCGAATTTTATTTTCCGATGTCGCGGCGAAACTGCATACCTTCAAAATTTATCCGATCAACAGCTTTGTATGCTTTATCCAATGCGTTTTGCAAATTATCCGCCGTCGCCGTTACGCTCAAAACTCTGCCGCCGGAAGTTACAAGCTCGCCGTTTTCATTTTTGGACGTGCCGCCGTGAAAAACGAAAATTCGTTCGAGTGATTCGGCTTTGTCCAAACCTTTGATAACGTCGCCGGTTCGCGGTTTTTGCGGGTAATTTTTCGCCGCCAGTATAACGCACGCCGAGCTTCCTTTTTTCCATTCGACCGTTAATTTATCGAGCGTTTGATTGATAATCGCTTCGCAGATTTCGACGAAATCCGTTTCGAGCCGGACGAGAATCGCCTGCGTTTCCGGGTCGCCGAAACGGACATTGTATTCCAAAACTTTTATTCCGTTCGCCGTCAGCATCAAACCGAGAAACAGGACGCCGCGAAATTCAAAACCGTCGCGGCGCGCGCCGTCCAGAGTCGGCTTTATAATCTTTTCAATAACTTCGGCGGTTTGTTCGGGCGACAGCAGATTTTCGTCGGAAACGACGCCCATTCCGCCGGTATTCGCGCCCGTATCGTTTTCGCCGATTCGCTTGTGGTCGCGTGCCGGCGGCATCAGCGCGAAATTTTTTCCGTCGGCGAACAGCAAAAGCGAAACTTCACTGCCGGTCAAACATTCTTCTAAAACAATTTTACCGGCGGCGTTTTTTCCAACCAGATTTTCAAGTCCGTTGATTGCCTGTTCGGCTTGCCGTCGATTTTCGGCGACGACGACGCCCTTTCCGGCGGCGAGTCCGTCGGCTTTAACGACGACGGCGGTTTCCGCGTCTCCGAATTTTCCGCTTCTCAGGATTTCGATTGCTTCGGCGACCGAATTCGCCGTTTCGTATTCGGCAGTCGGGACGCGATGCCGCCGCATAAAATCTTTGGCGAATGACTTACTGGCTTCGAGCCGCGCCGCCTTGCCGTATGCTCCGACGATTTTAAGCCCGCGTTTTTCAAAAACATCGACAACGCCAAGCGCGAGCGCGATTTCGCCGCCGACAAATGTTAAATCAATCTTTTTTTCGACGGCAAAATCGGCGAACCGCTCGATTTCAGATGGTTTAATATCGATGCATTCGGCAATCCGCGCGACTCCGGCGTTGCCTTCGGCGCAGTAAATTTTTTCAACCTTTCCGCTCGATTTAAATGCCAGACAAAGCGCGTGTTCGCGCCCGCCGCCGCCGATTACCAGAATTTTCATAATAAGTAGTTTGGAGAGAATCGCGAGACTACAGCGATTTTCAGCCGGATGAATCCTTTTTTGCGGAAGCATCGGCTGCACAAAACCGAAAATTGCTGTAAAACTTGACACGCGATGTGGTTAGTTATAATTTCAAAGTCGGACTAAAGTCATTACCCCTTATAAAAAATCCAAATTTAATTATTAAATCCGCCTGTTAAAATTTTCCCCCAAAATTGTTAAAAGGCTTGCAATAACCTAAAATTCAATAAAGACATTTGATGTATCAAGACCAATATCAGGGAAGGAACGAGCAATGCAGCAAGGCGAACACGGCAATCTCAAAGAGTTTAACCGGAAAACTTTCGCGGACGAACCGGAAATCGAGAATAAGAATATCGTCTGTGTCGATTGCGGCGGCGATTTTATCTGGACAATCGGCGAGCAGATTTTTTTCCGCGACAAAGGACTGGAAAATCCGCCGAAACGCTGCCGCGACTGCAAACAGGCTAAAAACGACCGGCTCGCCGCCGTTAATAACGCTCAAAAATCAGGCATCAAACAAAAGGTCGAAGTGGCCGTTCACTGCGCCCGCTGCGGCGCTTACACGACCGTTCCGTTTTATCCGTCGCAGGGGCGACCCGTCTATTGCCGCTCCTGTTTTCTGGAAATGAATCCGTCCGTTATAAGCGGCGAATAATTTTCAGCCGCCGACGTGAACGTTCGGGCGGCGTTCCGGGTCTTCTTCGGCTTGGCGCAGAATCTCGCGCGTAACCGGCGCGGTGTCGCCTTCGCCGAATAAAATATAACGGGCTAAATATAAAATTGGGTTGCCTTCGCTCCAGCCGAAATAAACGTGCGGGATTTTTCCCGTCTTGTCTCTTAAGTGAAGCAGCATCGCGGCGATGGCGTTCGGCACGGCGGGCGCGGAAGTCCTTAAGATTTTGTAGCCGTCAACATCGACGCCGTGAATTTTCAGCCTGCCTTTAAACTCGGACGCGTCGCCCGGCGTTATCTCATAAAACAAAATCGGGTCGCTCGCCGGAATATGATTATCGACGCGTTTTTCGTGTTCCTTGAAACGATATTCTTCAACGTCGCCGGTTTCGCGACGGTTGGTTACGATGCGGATTTCGCCTTCCGCCAGCTCGTCGATAAATTCCTTCGCTTTCGCGTCGAACTCGATTTTGTCGATGCGCACTTCGGTCGAGCGCAGGGCGCGGGAAACAAATGAAGCGACGATTATCGAACCGATAAAAATGAGGGCGATTTTCAAGCCTTCGGGTCGCTGGATAATATTAACGCACAAAGTATAAATAAAAATGAGCGAAATTATCAAAAATCCCCACCTCGCCGTTTGATTTCTGCGCCAGGCGGAAATCATAACGGCAACTGCGGCGCTCGTCATCAGTGCCAGAACGCCGGTTGCATAAACTCCGGCTTGGTCGTCAACGTCGGCTCTGAAGACTACCGTTACGGCAAAACATATCAAAGTAAAAACGATGACCAGCGGGCGAGTGGCGCGCGCCCATTCCGGCGCCATTCCGAATCGCGGCAGATAGCGCGGAACGATATTTAATAATCCGGCTAAAGCCGACGCGCCGGCAAACCATAAGATAGCAATCGTGCTGATGTCGTAAGCCGTTCCCCAGCCGTCGCCCATATACAAATGCGCCAGATAAGCCAGTGCGCGCCCGTTCGCCTTGCCGGCTTCCCGAACCGTTTCGCCGCCCGCTCCCGCGATTGACGGAAGAAATTCATCCGCCGGAATCAGGACGGTTGTAACGATACTGCTGGCAATCAGCATAAAGCTCATTATGACAGCCGCGGTTGCCAGTAATCTGCGGGTGTTCTTAATTCGATTCGGATTTTTAACCAGCGGCATTATGACGACGCCCGTTTCAAAACCGGACAGTCCGAGCGCGAGTTTCGGAAAAACGAGCAGCGCCAGACCAATCATCATTAAAGGATTACCGCCCGCTCCCGGATAATCATAAAGCGCGTCTTTCCAGGCGGTTAATTTTTCGGTGTGCATCGCAATTTCGTATAATCCGCGACCGATTACCAAAACATTTAAGAGCAGATAGACGACGACGACGACGACCGCGACTCCAATTGCTTCCTTAAAGCCTTTCAGAAACACTAATCCTAAAGCCGCTATCAATATCAAAGTAACTATTACGGGATGTTCCAGAAAGGATAATTTATTTTGAACAAACGGATTTTCCAGAAGATGCGCCGTCGCGTCGGCAGCCGAAAGCGTGATAGTGATAACAAATCCGGTAGTCGCGAAACCGAGCAGTGCCAAAACGAACAGTTTTCCTTTCCAGCGCGACAGCAGATTTTCAAGCATTGAAATCGAACCGTCGCCGTGCGGACTTTCGGCGGCGACCCGATTATACATCGGCAGAGCGCCGAAGAGCGTTATCATAACCAATACGAATGTCGCAATCGGAGAAAGCGCGCCCGCCGCCAGAAAAGCGATGCCCGGCTGATAACCGAGCGTGGAAAAGTAATCGACTCCGGTCAGGCACATCACCTTCCACCAATGATGCGTGTGATGCTGTCCTTCCCTTTCGTGCGGACCTTCGGGTTCTTTAACTCCTTCATACATCCAGCGCTTAAGTCCGCTTTCAGTCGATACTTGCTTTGCTTGTTCCATAAAAAATGTCAAAGACCGGCAGATGACTAAATATCTGCGGTCTTCTTCAACGGCTTAAAAATAATTCCTGGTTCTGTGCCTGACACAAATTTGATAATCCGGGTTTCTGCTGTTTTCTATCTCAAACAAAAAACAAATTTTACGCTTATTCGATTTCAGGTCAAGTCCAGAACGTGCCGCAGATAATACTGATGCGCGAATCAGCAGCCGGAAATTAAAGTCTCCGCGCACTCTGCCCGACCGATTTTTGTATTGCCGAGCCTCAACGCAAAGACTTCAATTTCCAATGTTAATTTCGGCTTCTCGTTCGTATTAATATATTCGGATTGACATTTGAATCACAGAGTCGAACTATTTAAAAAGTAAAAGGGCGACGTCTCCCACTCCGTCGCCCCTAGGTCACAAGTCCTCACCCCTCGTGACCAGTTTATGTTCACCGGGGAGGTGAACATCTATAGATTATGCATAAGAAAAACGAAATTGCAAACTAAAGGTCAGTAATTTCATCAGGTTCCGTCCGTCTCGAAAAGAGCGGCGGCGCTCCACGGATTTACAAAGTCATCAATGGTCAAACCACCTATAACATAAGCAGTTTCGTCGTTTTCACCGCGCAGGAAAAAGCTGTATTCTCCCGGTAATATCCGAGGATTTATTCTGACTTCAAAACCGACGACCGAAATTTCAGCCCCGAAATCCTGCTTTGTTAAAGAACCCGGCACAACGCCGAGATTCGGCGAATTAAAGCCGATTGTCAGCTTTTCCGCGTCGAGATTTTTTCCGCCGACATAAATTAAAAAGGTTTTGCCGCCGTTGACCGGAATCGCCAGTTCGGACAGCTGACCGTTAAAACCAATGTGCGACACCTCGAAAGTTTTCGCGAGGCTTTTCAGCTTTTTTGAAAAACTGACGCTTTTCCCTTTTATAACTTCCGTTTCACCGAGAAACTGTCCGCCGGCGGCATTTTTACTTTCGCCGAAATTCTGCGCGTAGAGCGAATATCTGCCGGCTGCGAGACCTTCAAAACGAAAACTTCCGTTCGCGCCGGTCAAAACTCCGGCGGCGACCCGCCCGGTTTCGGCTTCCTCGACCCAGATTTGCGAATCCTTTGCCGGTTTGCCGACTGCCGATAAAATTTTTCCGCTTATCGTTCCGCAGCATTCCGCGCCGGAATTTTTTGCTCCGTATAATGACCGGATTCCCGTAACATCGTCAACGGCTAAAGAACGCGGGGCGAAATTTGCCAGACCGTAAGTGCCGTTTTTCCCCTGATGCTCGAACATCGTCGCCGACGGAACGAGCGAATGTTCCAAGCCGAGAAGATGCCCGATTTCGTGCGTCAGCGTCGCTTCCAAATCGAATGTTCCGATTGCGCCGTCAACCGAAAACTGCTGGTATGGATTCAAGACAATATCGGCTTCGGTGATAAAACCTTTGCCGTTAAAAAGAGTCTGCGTGCGCGCCGAAATTTCTTCCGAACCGCCGTTAAACAGCAGAAGATTTTCGGGCATCGGCGCGATTGTAATTAAATTTATACCGTCGCCCGCTCTGCTGTTGGCGCTGACCGACTGTTTATCGGTTATTGCGACTGCAAACTTAACATTGGCGATTCGCTCCCAATTGCTAAGACTTTTTTGAACGGCGGCGAGAACGACGGCTTCAGATTTCAAACTCGGAATTTGCTTCGTTAAAGAATTAGAAACGGCTATCGGAATTACGCCTTTTTTCCAGCGCAGCCGAATGTTTTTATTTTCATCGGCAAACTGCACGGTATAAGCCCTCACCGCCGAGCTGAAAGCCAGCAGCAAAAATAAAACCGCGTAATATTTAATGAATTTGAAGTCCAATTTTATTTTTTTTATTCTTTAGCGGCGAAACCGGCGTTATTTCTGTCGGTTTTTTCCAAATCCGCGCGTCCGACGACGACGAGCAGCGCGACGAGAAGGAGCGTCGCCAAAACGTAAAGCAGCGCTATCTGTTCGATATAAATCAAAAATCCGATAATTATTCCGACTGCCAATAACCAAAAAAGCGCGACCATCCGGCGGCTGTATCTGCTTTGTCCGTCTGCCATAAATATTTATAATCTCCTCGAAAAATGTAAGGCTTAATCTTTAATTGATACCAGATTTTTTTGCTTTCAACAAATAAAATCCGAATCTACACGCGTAATTCTTTTTAATCGATAATTTTCAAAGGCAGTTTTTCCGCCTGCTTTTCGGCTGGTATAAATTCTTTGACGACCGGCGGAAATTTTCTCCGCTCGCGTCCGGTTTGCGGCACTTCAACAACGTCGAACGGCTGTAGATTAATGTCTTCGGCTTGTCCGGCTTTGATTTTGTCCAGATTTGCCACAATCGAATTTGTTTCAACACCGTTTCGCCGAAAAATCCTGATTTCTTTAGCATCGGCGTCTTTCGATAAACCGCCCGCGCTGTCGATTGCGCGCGAAAGCGTCAATTCCGAGCGAATCGAAATTTGTTTCGGCACGGCGACTCCGCCGGTGATATATAAAGGCTTTGCTTCGAGAACGGTTATTATGTCGCCGCTCAGGATTTGCGGATTCGACCTGCTGCCGCCGGCGAGCAAATCACTGATTTTAATATTTATATATTGGTCGGCAGGCGCGTTCTGATTATTATTTTTCTCCGCCGTCTCGACAGGCAGCGCGACTGAACCGGATTTTTTTTTCCGGCAATTCAAATCTTTCGGACGAAAAATTTGAATCTCGCCGCTTACCTGCTCGGAAAATCCGCCGGAAATTATTATCAGTTCGCCGAGCGAAACCGACCTTTTTATTTGAAATCGCTGATTTTTTTTGACCGCGCCGTATAAAACCGCCGGCGGGCGATTCGAGCGGTCGAGAATTTTTACGATTACCTTCGGCGCGCGCAGGATTTTGCCGTAGGATTCGGCAACTTTTTCGGCAACCGTTTCTTCAGATTCGCAAAGCGCGTAAATCGGATTTTCCGAGTAATTGATATTGCTCAGAAAACCTTCGGCGGTTAAAGTGCCGCGCCAGTCGAATTCGGTGCTGCCGACAATATCGACATCGATTAAATCGCCCGCGTGAATCAGATTTTCTTCGGCAGCCGGAGAAGCGGCAGCGGTAAGGCGCGCCGAATTTGTTTCCGGCGTCGGCGTCGGACTTTGCGCGCTGACCTTGTGTTGAAAAAGACCGAGACAAAGAAAAATATAAAAAAAACAAAACCGCCGTCTACTTTTCATTTAAGCTAAAAAACCGCCTAAAATTTAACTTTTATCCTTTTTTTTACCGACAGCTTTTCTTTCCGATTGAGCGAAACATTATTAATTTTTTCAGTCTCGTTTTCAACGGCTTTACGCTTTTTAGCAGGCTTCGCGGAAACAGTTCCCGGAACGGCAAAACCTTTAAATTCCCAGTTGCAGCCGTCGCACAGCAAATTGTAGCGAAGAAGAAATTTCGACCACAAAGGCGTCGGGCGATAGCCGCGCCTAATCCGTTTGCTGTGACATCTCGGACAATTTTGACTAATCATTATTCTAAACGGATTTACCCGTTAAATTTCCCTTAGTATCTTTTAATGAAAGCTGCTGTAACTTTTCGATTTCGGCGTTTATTTTTTCGGCTATCAAAATTCTGTCTTCACTTTGAACGTTTTCCCGCGCCATAAAAAAAAGTGCGTCCCGGTAATAATTTATCGCGCGCTTGAAATTGCCCTTAAAGGCGGCGCGTTCGGCTTGTTCAACCCAGTGAGAGACTTTTATCGAAGTTATAAATTCCCGCAGCGCGCCTTCGGATTCCAGCAATTGTTTATCGTTCGGGTAAAATTCCAAAGCCGAATTCAAAGTCTCCAAAGCCCTCTGCGCGCTCTCCAGCTTTTCCGATATTGTAGCACGGACTTTAGATTCCCGTGTTAATGAGCGCGTTTCATTCTGCGCCCAGGACAATAAATGAAAATGGTGCAGTCGTTCGACGACTTCTTTGCCGCGCCGCAGTGCCGCGAGCCGCGGCGAGCCGATTCCGACAGTTTCCATCTGTCTTTTATTTAATAAAAGATATTCATCGCACATCTCGAAGACTTCCAGATGCGCGTCCGACAGTTTTCCCAATGTTCTCGCGGCTTCGGATTTCTGCCGGATTTCCTGAATTATGGAAGCGTTTTTCTGTATCGTCAGTTTACTGGCGTTGAGGTTCGCTCCGACCGGCGCGGGAATAATTTTTAGATTCGCGTCCAGATTTCTCTGTGCCAGCAAATAACGGGCGCGCGCTTTTCGTAAAACAATCTCTCTTAAAAAAACTCCGACGCCCAGAACGACGCTGGCTAGAATTCCCGACGTAACCCAGGGCGCTTCTTCACGCGCTTCCTGTAGAATTCCACAGAAAATAAAGAAAACAGCGGCAGTTGCAGCAGCCGTCAGAACGTAGTAACTCGATGCGGGCAGCCAGAACGGGCGGCGGTATTTATATGGAGTTTGCCCGGCTTTTCTCCCTGAAAATCTATCTATTTGATATTCGCGGTTTGTTCTTCCAGTCAATTTTTCCTCTCTGATATTTTATTTGCCCGTGTTTTCAGTTTATCCAGATTAAAGCGGAAAGATAACTTATAGTGAGTTTTTCTACGTTTATTGTCAATTATATTGTCAATTAAAAAATGTTTTGCGTGTTTTTACCGGAGCGCGGATATTTTACCCGCACGCGTCGCCGGAAGCGGCGCAACTAGAGTTCAGCCAATCTCGGCGACAGATAAATCTGGTTGATTCACGCAAAACACCGAAAATATTTCTCCGGTTATATTTTCTATCGGGCGCAGGTTTGAGCGCGCCCGCCGTCAATTTCGTAAGTCGCGCCGGTGATCCAGCCAGCTTTCTCTGAAGCCAGAAAATAAATTAGCTCCGCGATTTCCGACGGTTGCCCGACGCGCCCGAGCGGATGCGTCGTTTTTGAATGTTCGAGAAACTGCTCGTATTTCTCTCGTTCCATTCCGCCTCTTTTGTGAATATTCGTAACGACGACGCCGGGATTTACGGCATTGACGCGAATGCCTTTCGGAGCGAGTTCGAGCGCCGAGCATCTGGTCAGCTGGTCGGTCGCCGCTTTTGAAACGCAGTAAGACAATATACCGGGAAACGCCCGAAGCCCGGTAACGCTCGATACATTGACGATATTGCCGCCGGTTTTTTCAAGCAGCGGAACGTACTTCTGCATCATATAAAACACCGTCCGCAGATTGATATTCATCGTCTCGTCCCAATCGGCAAGCGCGGTGTTTTCGACAGTTCCGTTTTTCAGAATTCCCGCCGCGTTGACCAGCACGTCAATCTGATTGAAGTTTTCTGCCGCATAATCAAAAAAGCGATCAATCTGCCGCGTGTCGCTTAAATCGGCGGAATAAATATGTGTTGATTCTTCGGATTTGTTCAATTGTTTGCGCAGTTCGTTTAACTCATTTTCGTTTCTGCCGACCGCAATCACTTTAGCGCCGCTTTCGGCAAATCGCGCCGCCGTCGCCCGCCCGATTCCGCTGCTCGCGCCCGTTATTACAACTACTTTTTCATTCATATTATCCAGAATTAGAACGACCGGAAACTTTTTCCGCCGCCGGGACAGTTTTTTTTTGAAATACGCTTAATCAATATAATCCGACAAATTAAAGTTCTTTTCAAATCCGGTTAAAAACGGACACAAAAAAAAGGACGACTCGAAAGTTGTCCTTGAAGTATTATTCAGAAATTGATTTGCTTATTTTTCCGTATGAAACTTTTACGCGCCGTTGATTTGCGGGCTGTTTTGAAACAGCAGCTCCAGAGCCTGTTTGGTTTCTTCGCGCCGTTTCTGCTGAAAATCACTCACCCAGTTCGTAACCGTCGAAACCATTTCGCGCGCCGCTACCTGAGTTGCTTTTTTCTCATCCGGCGCAGGCGTTTCAATAACTCTTACAGCGTCTTTTTTGATTACTTTGATTTTTGGCTTGTCTGACATTTTTGCGTTTTCCCCTTTCCTTGTATGAATCTGATACTTTTGAAGTGAGCATCGATAACTGATTTTCCTGGAAGCAATTTTAATGCCATTGAAAAATGCCCGTTTTGTTTTTATTTTTAATTTCCTCAATTGCTTTGCAATCTGCAAAACCAGAACCGGCGGCTTTTGTAGTTTGCCAAGTTATTCAAACGAATTTATTTTTTATTTGTTCCGTGTTTTTTTATTAGCCCCTTAATTCATAGACTTTATATAAGTTAAAACGTTCCGGCGCGTCTCGATTTAACTGGCATATACGTTGCTCGCGCAATTGGTAATGAACTTTACCGACCTGCTCATAATTTATTTTTCCATCGGCGCGCCGTTCGGCGTCTATTCCTATTTTCAAAATCGTTCCGAATTGTATCAAAACGATTCCTTATTAAAAGCCGTGTTCCCGTTTTTGTTTTGGTTTCCAACGGCATTTGAGCTGCTTAAAAACAAAACATTTTCCCGGAACACAGTTTCCGCTTCGGGTTATAAAGAACGTTTTACTGCGTCAGCCGAAGAAACAAAACTTTATTCCGTGCAGAAACAATTAGAAAAAAAATTTCAAAAGAGCAGTTGCAAAATTTCGATTTATGAATTCCGCGAAATATTGGAACGCTACGCCGGTTTAACTATTGCCTGCAAAAATCAAAATTCGGCAGCAGGCGATACGGGAAGTGAATTTTTTAAAATCGCGCAAAATAAAAATGTCGAACTTGCCGCAAAATGTTTCGACCGACGCAACCGCGCGCGACTGTTTTTTCATCAAAGTTCGGCACGACAGGATTTTTTACAACTCACCACCAGTTTATTCACCGCCGTTTCGGACAAGCACGGATTTGCTGAACTGGCTTCGGAATTTGCCGATTTGCTGGAAGACGCGCAGGCGCGAAACGAAATTGAAAAAATGATTGTCGAAAACTCTTTTGCCGAAAAACATTTTGCTCTGAAATCACTGGAGACGAATTTATGGAAGCCCGAAACACGCAAACCGCCGAACGCCAATTCGACTTTGAATCTTTTACAAACCGCGACCCCGACCAGGCGCTTACAGAAAAAAGATTAAACGAACTGCTCGTCCTTAATGAAGAAGCCAGCCGCAAACGATTGATGTTTCGCAGCGAGCGCGAAGAAACCGAAGCGTCGATGATGAGCAATCCGCTTTCAATCGAAAAAACCTTTTCCTATTTCGGTCTGCTTCTCGGCACGTTTCCGCCCGCCGCCATTTTTACGCGCGTCTTTATCGACACGAAAGCATTTCAAGGCGAAGAATTCTGGATTTTGGGCGTGGCGATTCTGGTCAATTTGATTTCCGCGGTTGCCGGATTCTTTTCCGGGAAACTTATCGGCAGAATCGTCGCCGACCTCGAACGAACTTCGTGGACGCAGATGATTTTAACGCTGCCGTTTATCGGCATATTGTGGGGAATCTTAGCCGGCGGCGCGGGCGGAATAATCGTTTTATTTTTCGGCGCGCTGCTCGGCGCGTCGCTCGGCGCGGCTGTCGGCAGCGTCGCGCTGACGATGTTCACGATTTTTCACCGGCTGCTTAAACGCGGCGACAATATCGAAGGAAAACATTTTCTGCCGCTCGCCTTCGGCACGACTTTTGTAATCTCGGCGTTTATTCTCGGCTTGTAGAATCCGGCTCGTTAAAATAACAGGTAAAATAATAATTGTTTCCCGCAAATGATTGAAAACCGGCGGTTCGGCTGTTTCACGCAGAGGAACGAAGCGGTTTTCAATTTTTTTGTATTCGTTTTTTCAAATCCGCGATTTTTACGTTAAATTTAGTCGATGCTTGTTCTGCTTCATCTTTTCGCGCTTTTTCTCCTTGTTCTGCTCGGCTTCTACGTTTTTGTTGCCAATCCGCGAGACCGCGCGCACCAGACTTTCACGGCATTTATCGCGTTTCTCGCGCTCTGGACAATCAAGGATTTAATTTTCTGGAATTTTCATTCCGAAAACAGCGTTTCGGGCTGGTGGGCATCCGTCAGTTTTATCACAGCGCTTTTAATGCAATGCGCGCTCGTCGTATTCGCCTGGGTTTTTCCCGGTAATTCGCGGATTCCGCGCCGCCGCGCCGCCGTTCTTTTCGCGCCCGGCTTGGTATTGATTCCCGCCGCCGCGCTCGGACTTTTGTGGCATAAAGTCGGTTTTACAAACGGCGAATTCGAGATTGACGTAGCGCCGCTCGCCTATGTTTTCGTCATTTACGTCTACGCGGTTTTCGCCTACGGCGCAGTTGTTCTTTACCGCAAATACGAACGATTTCGCGGCACACAGCAGGGACAGCAAATCGGCGCGGTTTTGTGGGCGGTCGGCATTACGGGCGTTTTAAAAACGCTGGCAAATATCGTCTTTCCCTTTTTCGACCGTTACGATTTGCTGCCGTTCAGCTCGATTTTCGTTCTGCCCGGCGTTTTGATTTACGCCTACGCGATTTCAAACTTCAAATTATTTTCGCTGCAAACCGCGCTCGACCAGTTTCGGCTGTTCCCGATTGCCTACAAAATCGCTTTGAGCATCGCGTCCGTCGCCATCGTCAGTTTTATTGTTTTCCAAATCCCGATTGTTTATTTCGCGTTTCAGGACGGAATGACGTTCGATGCGTGGCGCAAATATCTGGTTTTCAGCATTACTAGCGCGCTTGTGCCGAACCTTCTTCTGCTTTTGCTGATTCACCGCGCCATTTCGCGCCCGCTCCAGCGCATTACGCTCGCAGCCGTTCAGGTTACGAACGGCGCATACGGCACGGAAGTCGATTTGCGGCGAAGCAACGACGAAATCGGCGTTCTGGCTGATTCGTTTAATGAGATGAGCCGCAAAATGGCTGGCGACATCGAGCAGTTACGGGAATTGGGAAACCAGCTAATCCGCACCGAAAAGCTCGCCGCGATGGGAACGCTTTCGGCAGGGGTCGCGCACGAAGTAAATAATCCGCTGGCTTCCATTTCGTCGCTTATTCAAATGATGCAGGCAAAACCGAATTTGGATAAAAACACGCAGGAAAAGCTGCTGCTGATTTCGACGCAGATACAACGCATCACGCAAGTTACAAAGGATATGATGGATTTCGCCCGCGTTCGTCCGGCGGCGAAAAATCCGGTCGATGTTAATGAAATAATCGAAACTTCCCTGAGGCTCGCGTGTTTTGATAATTCATTTAAGAAACTTCGCGTCGAAAAATTTCCGGCTGAAAATCTGCCCGCGATTTTAGCCGACAACGACCAGATGCAGCAGGTTTTTCTCAACTTATTCTTAAATGCCCGCGACGCGATGCCTGGCGGCGGCAGCTTGAAAATCAAAACAAAACAAACAGACGGCGAGATTTGCATCGAAGTTGCCGACACCGGAAACGGCATCGCGCCGCCGGATTTGAAAAAGATTTTCGACCCGTTTTTTACAACTAAATCCGCCGGTAAAGGAACGGGTTTGGGCTTAGCCGTCTGCTACGGAATAATTACGGCGCACAACGGGCGCATCGAAGTCGATTCAAACGAATCGGGCGGAACTTCATTTATAATTTTTCTTCCCGTCCTGAGCAAACAAAATTCAAAAGCAATTCAATCGGTGATTCGAGCGGCGTAGACGAAAATTCTTCCCGTTCTTCCTTGCTGCTTCGCGCCTTTGCGGGATGTTTCCCGTTCAATCTTCAATTATGGCGCGTTTTCCCCGAAATCAAATTAATCGCGTGCGGCAAAACCGTTTCGATAACTGCGAAACACTCGCGCACGGCTTTCGGCGAACCGGGCAGATTTATAATTAAAGTTTGCCCGCGAATGCCGCACACGCCGCGCGAAAGCATCGCCGCCGGTGTTTTTTTTAAGGTTTCGGCGCGCATCGCTTCCGCCAGTCCCTGAGCTTCTCTTTCGATAACGGCGCGTGTCGCTTCCGGCGTGTTGTCGCGCGCAGCAAAGCCCGTTCCGCCCGTCGTTACGATTAAATTCGCGTCAGTGCGCTCGGTCAAGCCGTAAAGCGTCCGCCGCAAATCTTCAAAATCATCGGAAACAATAATTTTTTCGACAACCTCCGCGCCGATGTCCGCCAATAATGCGGCGAGCGTTTCACCCGAAACGTCGTCCGAAGCGTTTCGGCTGTCGCTGACGGCTACGACAATCGCCTTTATCTTTACATCGTCCATATTTTTACTGGTAAGCTATGCACTTGAATGCAGAAACACGCACAAAGTAAGTGTGCCGTAGCTGAACACACTTACTTCGCGCGTGTTCCCGCAAATCGAACCTGCATAAATTATAAAGCCTTGTCTTTCGACGTTTTCCCGCGCCAGTTACGCAATCTCCGCAGCGCGAGCGAAAAACCAGTCCAGACCAGAAACGCGCCGCCGACGCACGCCAGAAAACCGATGAACTGCCCGACGATGCCGCCGGTTTCGCCCGTGTGCGTAAAGCGCATCCAGGAGCGAAGCTGTCTGCCGGAATTTTGTTCGCCGTAAGATTCCCATTTTGCAATTTCGGCGGTTTGCGGATTCAAGGTCAATGTCGAGCGTCCGAATTTATTCCAATATCTGCCTTCGTCAATCGTAAATACAGCATCTTTGGCGACCGGAAAACGCAGGCTGATTGATTTTGGATTTTCGACGTGGTTTTCGGCGCGCGCCCAGAGTTCATTTATATTTTCGGGCAAAACATTGGCTTGTTCGCTCTGCTGATTCTGATTCGGCGGCGCGGACTGCTGCTGCGGCGCTTCGTTTCCGGTCAGCGTGTAGACCAGATTGCTCGCCCATTGATACGAAATGACCGCCGCCGTTACGGTCAAAACGATTAAAACTAGCGACGACCAGAAACCGATGACGTTGTGCCAGTTAAAATTTCTCGCTCTGCCGCGCAAACCGCGCCTGAACCACAGAACGGGCGCGAAATGCTGCCGCGAAAAACGACGCGGCAGCCATATATAAACGCCGGAAATCGCCAGAAATAAAAACGCCAGATTGCACGCGCCCGTAACGGCTTTGGCAATCGGGCGATTGTCGCCGGAGACGGCAAGCCAGCGATGCCAATCGGTTACGGAGCGAAAAAATCCGCGCGCGCTTTTCGCGCCTTCGCCTGTGATGTCGCCCGTATAAGGATTTACAAAAACCTGCCCGTCGCGCCCGAAAGCGACTAGCCACGCCGCGTGCGGCTCGTTCGGCAGTGAAATTGCCGAAGGTTTCGCTTCCGGTTTAGCTTCCCGGACTTTAACCAGAATTTCCCGCGCCGAAAGTCTGCGGGCGTTTTCCGGCGGCGCGACGACGCGCATTTCCCGCTCGGCAAATTCGGCGATGTTTTTCTCAAACGACAGCAGCGCGCCCGTTACGGACATTATAAAAATCACCGTCCCGGCGAAGACGCCCGTTGCCAAATGAAGCCAAAAAATAATTTTACGAACCATCGTCTTCCTTTTTTTACAGAATTTTTCCTTTTATAGAATTTTCTCCGAAAACCGAACGGCGGAGGCGTGAATAAATTTAGTTTTTTGTCATTTGCCGGTCTGTAATTTTCTCTTTTTCCGGCGCGTTTTACCAGCGGTAACGCGCGGTTATCGAACCGTTCACCGGCGCGCCCGGCAAGATTCCGTTGTCGCCGTTGGAAGTTTCGTAATAGCGCCGGTTGGTAATGTTTTTCAGATTGAAAGCAATTTCGTAATGCTTTTCACTGCGCCACGCGAGCGACGCGTCGAAACGCGTGTAGCCGGGTAAAGTTACGAGATTGTTTGCGGAAGTAAAAGATTTCGTTCTGGCAAACGCGCCGAAACCCAACCGCAGTCGTTTCGGCAATTGATACGTCAGCCACAAATTACCCGAATTTCGCGGCGTCAACTGCGCGAGTTTGCCTTGCAGCGGAACATTGCCCGAAAAGCTGTTCGATTTCGTAATTCGAGCGTCAAGCAGCGCGTAACCGGCGTAAATTTCGAGTTTTCTCGTCGGCGCGCCCGAAATTGTCGCTTCGATGCCGTCGGTTCGCTGTTCGCCGACGAGAATTAATTTTCCTGTATTCAGCGGGTCGTTTGTTTTGATATTGCTGCGGTCGAGGCGAAAGACGGCGAGCGTCGCGTTTAATCTGAACGGTCGAAACTGCGCCTTGACGCCGCCTTCGTAATTTCTGGTCAACTCCGGTTCGAGTTCCGCCGCGTTCACCGCGAGAGACAGATTTTCGCCCGAAGGCTGAAACGAGCGCGTGTAGCTGCCGTAAAAAGAAAGCCAGTCGTTCGGCTGATAAACAAGTCCTGCGCGCGGACTCCATTGTTTGTCGGTTCGATTAAAATCCTGATTAACGGCGCGCAAATCATCGAGATTCTGGCGGAAATCGTCGTATCTCACGCCGATTAAAGCCTTCCACTTTTTCGTGAAATTTATCTGGTCCTGAAAATACAAACCGAAAACTTTTCCTTTGAAATTATTAAAATTCGGTTGAGTCAGGTATTCCTGCGGGCGCGTCAAAACCGGATTGAACAGCGAAACGGCAGCCGCCGCGCCATTGTAACGAATCGTGTTTTTGTCCTGAAGACCGAGTTCGACGCCCGCGAGAATCGTGTGCTGCCAGCCGAAAGTATTCACGACGCCGACCGCTTCGGTTTGATTAAAATTATTCTGCTGCCGGACATTGCTCGCGTATTGAAACCGAACCGCGCCCAAACGGTCGAGTGAAAATATCGGGTCGCCGGATTTGACCGCCGCGCAGTCGCCGTTTGTCGCGAAAACGCACACGCCGTTCGCGCCCGTGTTGTAGAAATCGGTCGCCGTATTGATTCGACGGAAGACATTGCGGATGAGCCAGTCATTATTGAACTTGTGTTCGACGCGCAGAGCCTGCGAGGAAACGCGATTATTAACGCGGTCGGTTTCGGGAAAACCGTAATAAGTCGCGATTGGAACATCGACGACGACGCCTCGATACGACGGAAGTCCTCTGTCGGGACGGCGCGCGTCGTTCAAAAATTCAAATTGAAATAAAACATCGGTTTTTTCCGTCGGTTTCCACGACAAGGAAGGCGCGATATTGTAACGCTCCTGGAAAAAATACTGCCGGAAACTGCCCGATTTTTCATAAGCTCCGATGAAACGAAAAGCGAGTTTTTCTTTGATAATCGGCTGACCGAAATCGAACGAGCCGCGTTTTAAGCCGTATGAGCCGACCATCGTTTCAATATTGCCGACTCTGCCGAAGTAATTCGGGCGTTTTGTAACGCGATTGATAATTCCGCCTGACGAGCCGCGCCCGAACAAAACCGCCGCCGGACCTTTGACGACTTCGATTTGTTCGATGTTCGCTAAATCGCGGTAATACGTCGCGTCGTCGCGCACGCCGTCGATAAACTGGTCGCCGACGGCGTTAAAACCGCGAATAAAAAACTGGTCGCGCCTGCCTTCGCCCTGCGCAAGCGAAACCGCCGTTACGTTGAGAAGCGCGTCGGAAAGCGAACGAACCGTCTGCGATTCGAGCAGCGAGCGGTTGACGATTTCAACCGACTGCGGCACATCTCGAAGCGGCGTCGCCGTTTTCGTCGCCGTCTCGCTCGTCGTTGAAACGAATTCAGATTCAATTTCAACCGTTACCATTTCGGAAATGCCCTGCGTTTCGAGAACAATGTCGGAAACCGCCGGTTTTTTATCTTTCTGCAAAACATTTTTCCTAACTTCCGTCATTCCTTCTCTGGAAATACTCAAAACATACTTGCCGTCATCAAAACAACTCAGAGAAAACTCGCCCGAATCGTCTGTTTCAATTTCATCGATAATTTTACCGTTCGCATTCCTCAATAAGATTTTCGCGCCGGAAATAACCGTGCCGCCTGCATCTCTGACCGTGCCGCGGAAACAACTCTCCGCCGTTTTCTTCTCCTGCGCGAAAATCGAAAAACTAAAAACTGCTGATACCGCCAAAAACAAAACTGCTTTGCCCGCCGTCAAAACTTTATTTTTCACTTTTTTATAATTACTTCTAATTTATTATTGAAAATGACATTCAATTTCGTGTTTAAGAATTGTAAGTTTAATTCGTGATTATTCGCTTCGTCAAGTCGGGTAAAGTTTTTGTTTTTGCGGCAGGTTCGTCGTTTTTGTAAAACCACGAACCTAAAGAGCGGTAATATTATTAGAAAAAAATGCCCGGCTCATTAACTTTAAGACAGGTTTCCCGAACAAAAACATCGGACAAAACACAAATCAGGTTTGAGCGGTATTTCGGATAAAGTTTATTTCGCCGCGTCTTTAGCGGCGTGAATTTCCTGCAAACTTCGCACGACGATTTTTTTCTTTTCCAGTCCGAACGCAATCGCTTCAATTAAGGCTTCAGCGCCGGTCGTCGTCGTAACGGTCGGGATGTTGTGGCGCAGCGCGGCTTGGCGGATCGCCTGTTCGTCGAAGTGCGAAGTCTGACCAAGCGGCGTGTTGATAATGAGCGCGATGTCATCTCGTTTAATAAAATCGACGATATTCGGGCGACCTTCATTGACTTTAAAAACCGTTTCGCACTCTAAACCGACTTCCTTTAATCGCTGCGCCGTGCCGTATGTCGCAATCAAATCGAAGCCGAGTTTTTTGAGGCGTCTGGCAAGCACGACGGCTTGACCTTTGTCCGAATCGTTGACCGATAAAAACGCCGTTCCGCTCAAAGGCAGTCGAACATTTGCGCCGGTCATCGCTTTGCCGTATGCTTCGCCGAACGTGTCGCCGACGCCCATAACTTCGCCGGTCGAATGCATTTCCGGCGACAAAATCGGGTCGACTCCGGCGAATTTAGCGAACGGGAAAACCGGCGATTTGACAAAAACTTTTTTAACTTTCAGATTCTCCGGCAGATTAAATTCCGCCAGAGTTTTAACGCCAGCCATTATCAAAGACGCGATTGCGGGAAGCGGAACGCCCGTCGCTTTCGAGACGAACGGAACAGTTCGGGACGCGCGCGGATTGACTTCGAGAACGTAGACGCGGTCATCTTTGACGGCAAATTGAATGTTCATCAAACCTTTGACGTTTAAGGCTTTAGCCAGGTTGTGCGTGTGATGGCGAATCGTTTCAAGATGTTCTCCGGCAATTTTCTGTGTCGGTAAGACACTTGACGAATCGCCCGAATGAATTCCGGCTTCTTCGATATGTTCCTGAATTCCGGCAATCACGACGGCGGTTTCATCGCAAAGCGCGTCAACGTCGAATTCGGTGGCGCGTTCGAGGAATTTATCAATTAAAATCGGACGTTCCGGCGAAGCGTCAACGGCTGAACGCATATAATCATCCAGACTTCTCTCGTCATAAACAATCGCCATCGCTCTGCCGCCTAAAACATAACTCGGACGAACCAGAACCGGATAACCGATTCGCGCCGCGACGATTTTCGCTTCTTCGCCGGAAATTGCCGTGCCGTTTTCGGGCGACGGAATTTTCAAATCGTCCAATAATTTTCCGAAACGCTTTCTGTCTTCCGCCAAATCAATCGAATCGGGCGACGTGCCGATAATCGGCACACCGGCTTCGTGCAAAGGCAGCGCCAAGTTGAGCGGCGTCTGTCCGCCGAACTGCACAATCACGCCGTCGGGCTTTTCCACATCGACGATGTTCATCACGTCTTCAAACGTCAGCGGCTCGAAATATAAACGGTCGCTCGTGTCGTAATCGGTCGAAACGGTTTCCGGGTTACAGTTGACCATAATCGTTTCAAAACCGTTCGCCGAAAGCGAAAAAGCAGCGTGGCAGCAGCAGTAATCGAATTCGATTCCCTGCCCGATGCGGTTCGGACCCGAACCCAAAATCATAATTTTTTTGTTGGTCGTCGGCGCGGCTTCGTTTTCTTCTTCGTAGGTCGAATAAAGATACGGCGTAAACGATTCAAACTCCGCGCCGCACGTATCGACGCGCTTGTAAACCGGCACGATTTCCAAATCGACGCGCCGCTGCCGCACCTGTTTTTCGGTCGAAGCAGTCAAAAAAGAGATTCGGCGGTCGGACAAACCGAACTCTTTCGCCGTTTGCAGAATTTCCGCCGGAACGTCTTCTAATTTTCTGCCCTCAATGCGGTCTTGCAGGCGCATTACGTCCTGTAATTGTTCGAGAAACCACGGGTCGATTTTGGTTAAGCGGTGAACTTCGGCAATCGTGTAACCGTTTTGCAGCGCGTAAGTTATGTATGAAAAACGATTTGAATTCGGGCGCGCCAGCTTTCGCTGCAAAACGTGGTCGGGAACGCCTTGCAAGCGAAGCGGCGAAGTCGCTTCGAGCGAGCGCAAGCCTTTAAAGAGCGCTTCCTTAAACGTTCTGCCGATTGCCATTACCTCGCCGACCGATTTCATCTGCGTTCCCAAAACGTCTTCGGCTTGCGGAAATTTCTCGAACGCCCATTTCGGGATTTTGGCGACGACGTAATCGATTGTCGGCTCAAAACTCGCCGGAGTTTTTTTCGTGATGTCGTTTGGTATCTCGTCCAAAGTGTAGCCGACGGCGAGTTTGGCGGCGATTTTCGCAATCGGAAAACCTGTAGCTTTCGAGGCGAGCGCCGACGAACGGGAAACGCGCGGGTTCATTTCGATAATGCGCACGTCGCCGTTTTCAGGATTTACCGCAAACTGAATATTCGAGCCGCCGGTTTCGACGCCGATTCTGCGAATACATTTTATCGACATATCGCGCAGGTTTTGATATTCGACATCGCTCAAAGTTTGCGCGGGCGCAACCGTTATCGAGTCGCCGGTGTGAACGCCCATCGGGTCGAAATTTTCAATCGAGCAGATGACGACGACGTTATCGTTCAAATCGCGCATCAATTCGAGTTCGTATTCCTTCCAGCCCAAAATCGATTCTTCAATCAGAATCTGCGAATTCGGCGACGCGGCTAAACCGTTTCGGGCGATTTCCTCAAATTCTTCCGGGTTAAAAGCGATGCCGCCGCCCGTGCCGCCGAGCGTAAAACTCGGACGAATAATCGCCGGGTAATCAGTTATTTCAACGATTTTTTGCGCTTCTTCCCAGGTGTGCGCGAAGCCGCCGAGCGGAACCGGAATGCCGATTTCCTGCATCGCCGCTTTGAAAAGCTCGCGGTCTTCACCCAATTTTATTGATTCGACATTCGCGCCGATGAGTTTGACATTAAATTTTTCGAGAACGCCTTGTTCGTCAAGCTCGACTGCCAAATTTAAAGCAGTTTGTCCGCCGACTGTCGGCAAAATGGCATCGGGACGTTCTTTTTCGATAATCGCCGTAACCGTTTCGACCGTCAGCGGCTCGATATATGTTCTGTCCGCCATTTCCGGGTCGGTCATAATCGTCGCCGGATTAGAATTAACGAGAACGACAGAAAAGCCTTCCTGTTTTAGGGCGCGGCACGCCTGTGTTCCCGAATAATCGAACTCGCAGCCTTGCCCGATGACAATCGGACCCGAACCGATGATTAAAATTTTATGGATGTCTGTTCTTTTCGGCATTTACTTTTTTTATGGAGCGCGCAAATAAAATTATGTCTCTTCACCGGTGCTTGTCTTTGCTTATTCTACCGACGGTTTCAAATTTTCAATTATACAAAAAAAAGCGCGATTCAATAATCGACTCGAAATCGGGCGCGGCGTCGGAGCGCGGGCAACATCTGCCCGCATTTGAGCGCGAAAGCGCGAACAATCAAGTTTAACGAACGTCGTGTTTGGCTGAACTTTTTCACGTCGCTCCGACGCTTACGATTTATCGAATCCGACAAAAATCGGTTCGGGTTCGAGAGATATATCGAACGTATCTTTTACTTTTGTCTGGATTTCATTTTTCAGCGCCAGAATATTTTCAGCCGTCGCGCCGCCGAGATTGACGATTGCTAAAGTATGATTTGCCGAAATTCCGGCGTTTGCCTTTCGATAACCCTTATAAAAACCGGCGTTTTCAATCAGCCACGCCGCTGGAATTTTTACGTTTTCCGCATCGGCGGCAAAATTCGGCACGTTTTCGATACTCATTTGTCGGGCGATTTGCTCGATTTCGGCAAATTTATCCGGGCTGACGACCGGATTTTTGAAAAACGAACCGACGCTTCGTGAATTCGGGTCGCGCTCGTCGATAACCATCGATTTGGCGCGGCGGATTTTCAAAACCGCTTCCCGAACCTGTCGCAAATCCGGTTTTTTCTCGCCGAAAAAATTTTGTAAATCTCTATAAACGATTTTCGGCGCGCCGTTTTTTTCTAAAACAAAAGTTACGGCTAAAACGATGCGGCGATTTTTTTCGGTCGTGTTGAAAATGCTGGCGCGATACGAGAAACGACATTGCCGATTGGATAAATCGACGAAAGTTTCGGAGCGGCGGTCGAAACATCTGACGGACGCGATTGTTTCGGAAACCTCCTGCCCGTAAGCGCCGACGTTTTGAACCGGCGTTCCGCCGACGTTGCCCGGAATTCCGCTCAGACATTCAAAACCGGCGAGATTTTTTTCGACGCAGAAAGCGCACAGCGAATCCCAGTTTTCGCCCGCGCCGACGGTTAGATAAACGCGTTCGTCATCTTCGCGCAAAGTCGAAATTCCCGCGATGCCGATTTGCAGAACCAAACCGTCAAAGCCCGCGTCGGCGATTAAAACATTGCTGCCGCCGCCGAGAATAAAGACTTGTAAATTATTTTCTTCCGCAAATCGAATCGCCTCCAAAACATCTTCTTCAGACGCCGCCCGCGCGAAAAAACGCGCCGCGCCGCCGATTTTCAGCGTCGTAAATTCGGCGAGCCGGACGCTTTCCTGAATGTCGAGATTCATAAAACAGATTATTAAAAGAGTTAAGGTCTGAGGATTTAATCGAAGTTGATTTTTCTGTCTGCGACGATTTCGTGAACCGCGTCGATAAACGGCTTCATATAAGTATCGGCTTGAATAAACGGTACTTTTTCGCGTATCAGCTTATAAACCGGCTCGGTCTTGTCGCCGAGACGCTTTTCCGCGCCGATTTCTCGCCGCCGAAAATCAACGCCCTGCGCGGCGCTGAACAGTTCGAGCGACAATATAATTTCGAGATTTTCCGAAATCTGCCGCAGTTTCAGAACCGACGTTACGCCCATTGAAACGTGGTCTTCCGTGTTTGCCGAACTCGGAATCGTATCGACGGACGCCGGATGCGACAGGATTTTATTTTCCGTGCAGAGCGCGGCGGCTGTATATTGGACGAGCATAAAGCCGGAATTCAAGCCGCCGTTTTCGGTTAAAAAAGCGGGCAGAACGCGCGCGTTTGAGGCTTCGTCCGTCAGACGCATAATTCGTCTCTCCGAAATATTTCCAAGCTCCGACAAAGCAATCGCCAGATAATCGAATGCCAGCGCGAGCGGCTCGCCGTGAAAATTTCCGCCGGAAACCACGTCGATTTGTTCGCAATGTTCATCACAAAATATCAAAGGATTATCAGTAACCGCATTTAATTCAATGTTTATAACCCATTCGGCGTAAGCAATCGCGTCGCGGCACGCGCCGTGAACCTGCGGCATACAGCGCAGACAATAGGCGTCCTGCACATTCGTCGAGTCGAATTCGCGGACGAAATCGCTCTCCGCGAGAATTTCCCGAAGGTTTTTCGCGCAGTGAATTTGTCGCGGATGCGGTCTGAGCGCGTGAATCCGCTCGTCGAAAGCGCGAGTCGTGCCGTTGAGCGCTTCGAGCGAGAGACAGCCGGAAATGTCGGCAACGTCGGCTAAATATTTAGCTTTATAAGTTTCCAGCAAACCGACGGCGGTCATAATCGTCGTGCCGTTCGTCAGCGCCAAGCCTTCTTTTGCCGCGAGGATAATCGGCTGCAAATTCGCTCGTTCAAGCGCGTCTCGCGCCTGTAAAACTTCGCCGTTAAATTCGGCTTCGCCTTCGCCGATAAGCGGCAGCGACATATGCGCGAGCGGCGCTAAATCGCCGCTCGCACCCAAACTTCCCTTTTCGGGAATAATCGGGTGAACGCCGCGATTTATGAATTCAAGCAGCAATTCCAAAGTTTCCAATTTTACACCGGAAAATCCGCGCGCCAGTGTGTTGGCGCGAATCAGCATAATCGCCCGTGTCGTCGGAACGTCGAACGGCTTGCCGACGCCGACGGCGTGGGAGACGACGATGTTTCTTTGCAGAATTTCGACTTCCGCGCGTGAAATAATTTTGTCTTTGAACGCGCCGAATCCCGTCGTGATGCCGTAAGCGATTTCGCCACGCTCAATAAGTTTCTGCACGGCGTTTGCCGAACGTTTAACCTGCGCTTTTGCTTTATCGGACAAAACAACGCGCAACTCGCTCGGCTTGCCGTTCGCAGCGGCGACAACTTGTTCAAACGTCAGGCTTTCGCCGTCTAAAATGATTTCATTCATTGGGAATCAATTAACAAAAATGACTTTTTCAAACGCTACTTTTTATTTTTCATCTTCCGATTATTTGCGACCGGCGCGTTGAGATTTACTTCAAACAATTTAAAGATACGTTTATACTCGTCCGCCCAGCTCGTCGGCTGCTCGAAACTGTGGTCTTCGACCGGATACGGCGCTATTTCCCAGTTCTCTTTTCGCAGCTCGATAAGTTTCTGCGCGAGCCGCACACTGTCCTGAAAATTGACATTTACGTCAACCATTCCGTGACAAATCAGCAGCGCGCCTTTCAAACCGGCGGCGTGATAAATCGGCGAGCTTCGTTTATACGCTTCCAAATCGTTCTGCGGCAGATTCAAAATGTTCGACGTGTAGCCGTTATTATAATGCGCCCAATCGGTTACGGGACGCAGCGCCGCGCCCGCCGCGAAGACGTCGGGCGTCGTGAACATCGCCATTAAAGTGATGAATCCGCCGTAAGAGCCGCCGTAGATGCCGATTCTTTTCGCATCGACGCCGTGTTCGTCAACCAGATATTTCGCCGCGTCAACGTGGTCGGTCAAATCCTTGCCGCCCATAAAACGGTAAATTCCTGTTCGCCAGTCGCGCCCGTAACCGGCTGAACCGCGATAATCGATGTCTAAAACCGCGTAGCCGTGTTCCATCAAAAGATGATGAAACATATACTCGCGGTAATAACTGCTCCACCATTTATGAACGTTTTGCAGATAACCCGCGCCGTGAACGAAAACGACAGCCGCGCCGCCTTTCTTGTAATTCTTCGGTTTGTAAAGTCGAGCGTAGACCGTCGCGCCGTCGCGAGCTTTTATCGGCACAATCGGCGGTTCAATCCAATTGTATGAGCGCCATTCATCAGTCGGCGAAACGGTTATTTGTTTAATTTCCGCTTCACTTACATTTGTTTTGTTCGGCGCGACATACAATTCCGGCGGTTTGTTGCTGAAAGAACGAACGATTGCAAGTTTCGTTTCGTCAGGCGAAACCGTCGCCTGATTATTGCCCGTCATCAATGTCAAACGAGTTCGAGCGCCGCCGTTAAATGACACCGAATAAAGATTTCGCTCGAAAAAACTTCCTTCGCTAGACGTGAAATAAAATTTCGTTTTGTCTTCCGAAAGCCGAACGTCGGAGACTTCAAATTTTCCCGAAGTTAATTGAATGGGAGCGCCGCCGTCGATTGAAACCGTGTAAAGATGCGCGAATCCGTCGCGCTCCGATTCAAAAAAAACGCGTTTATTATCAGGCAGCCAGCCGAGCGTGAACGCGCCCAGACCGCCGACCCACGCGTCGTCGTGAACCGACGCGATAACTTTTGTTTTCGCCGTCGCCGCGTCGAGCGATAAAATCCAGCGGTCTTTATTGTCCGCCGCACGCGCTTGAATGACAGCGTGTTTGCCGTCGTCCGACCATTGAAGCGCGAATATCTGAACTTCGCGGTCAGCCGATTGTTTCTGCTGCGCGGTTTCGGTTTTCTGCGCCGTGCCGGTTGCCGTTTGATTTTGAATCGGTTCGGTTGTCTGCTGTCCGTTCTGCGAAGTGCCGCGCTGCTGCGCTGTTTGTTCGGTTGCGTTTCCTTCGGTTTTCGTTTGGACACGCGGCGCGATTTCGGCGCGCACGTTATATTCGACCCATTTCTGTTCGCCGGTTTCCGCGTTGATAATCACAATCCGGCTTCGCCCCTGCACGTCGCCGACTTTCGTGCGTCCGGGAATGTCTTCGGTATAAGCCGATTCGGTTACGTAATTCGGAACAATCGTATTTTTCGCGCCCGCGCCCGTTTCGTTTATGACGGCGACGACGAAATTTTCGTCGGGCGAAAGCGTCAGATTCGCCGCCGTTTGTCCCTGCGTTAATTGGAACGGCTTGCGTTTTTCGCGTTCCTTGCGCTTGGCTTCGTCGCGTTCGCGTTTTCCGGCGCGTTCGCGTATCGCGCCTAACAGCTCGCGTTCTTCTTTTTTAATCGTTTCCTGGCTTTCCGTTCCCTTGCGCGTCGCGTCGGCAGACGGCGGCGCGCCTGCTGCTCGAATATCGCTTATTTGTTCGAGCGCGCCGTCGGCAAGCGACAAAACATACAGGTTATTCTGTCGCGTGAAATAAACGCGTTTCCCGTCGAATGTAAAACGCGGATTCGATTCAATTTCGACGGTTTTAGTTATCTGCCGCCGCTCGCCTTTTTCGTGGTCATACAAATAAACATCGCCGTTCTCGCTAAAGACGGTTGTTTTTTTATCTTTCGACATTTCGCCCGACGACGGCGGCGCGAGCTTCGCTTCATCTTCGGAAAGTTTCTTCAAATCGCTGCCGTCGCTATTGACGACATAAGTCGAAAATTCATCGATACGAGGTTCGCCCGCCCGTTTCCAGCGAAAATAAACGCGCCGTCCGTCGCGAGACCAGCGGACGGCTTCCGGTTCGTAGCCGACAAGCTCCGCGCCGCGCATTATATTGTCAATCGTCAAATCGAATTTTTTGATATTCGACTGCTGCTGTGCCGCTGCCCCAAGCGGATTAAGACAAAACGAAACGATGAAAAGAAACGATAAAATTGATTTCATTGAATTTTTATAAACCTTGAAAGATTCGGCTTGAGTCGGTAACAAACACGAATTGTCGAATATAAATCTTTTATTTGCAATGAGCGGCAATTTGTTTGAAAACGTCTGTCAAAACAAAGTATTTACAAGTTGTTCAAGAGATAACGATTTCGCCGCTCTTTATTACTTTGCCGATTAGGTTTCCGCCGAATTCATACGCTAACTGCCGGTAATCGTCCGCTTCCAAAATTAAAACATCGGCTTGTTTCCCGACTTCTATCGAGCCGGTTTTTTCGCCGAGACCGACGGCGAAAGCGGCGTTTATCGTCGCGGCGTTTAAGGCTTCGGCGGGCAGAAGTTTCTGGTAGCGGCAGGCAATCGCCATCGCCATCGCGAGCGACGGACACGGCGCGCTGCCCGGATTGTAATCGGTTGAAACGGCAATCGCGCAGTTTTTATCAATCATTTTGCGGGCGTCGGCAAATTTGTTCGAGCCGAAGTTGAAATTAACCGTCGGCGTTACGACGCCGATTGTGTCGGAAGCGGCGAGAAGTTCGATTTCCTCGTCGGAAATTCGGTCTAAGTGGTCAATCGATGTCGCGCCTGATTCGATTGCGAAACGCGCGCAACCGAGATTCGTAAATTCATCGACGTGCGCTTTTAACAGAAAGCCGAGCTGTTTTGCCGTTTCCAAAACCCGTTTCGACTGCTCAAGCGTGAAGGCGTTTTTTTCACAGAACACATCGACAAAAAACGGCTTGTCTTTGAAAATGCCTTTAAAATTTCGTTTGCACTGATGAATGTCGGCGACAATCGGCAGCATTTCTTCGCAAATCAAATCGACGTATTCATCTTCTCTGCCCGCAAATTCCGCCGGAAAAGCGTGCGCGGCGAGAAACGTCGGAATCAAATCGATGTCGTGAGTTTTGTCGAGTTCGGCGATAGCGTCGAGCATTTTCAGTTCCGTTTCCGTGTTCAGTCCGTAGCCGGTTTTGACTTCGCACGTCGCGACGCCGAGCGCGAGAAGTTTATCGAGCCGCTCGCCGCTTTCTTCAATCAAATCGGCTAAACTCGCCTCGCGCGTCTGCCGGACGGTCGAGGCGATGCCGCCGCCCGCCGCCATAATTTCCATATACGACGCGCCTTTTATCCGCAGCTCAAATTCATCGAAACGGTTTCCGGCGAAAACAACGTGCGTGTGGCATTCGACAAATGCTGGCGCGACGACTTTGCCGCCGGCGTCGATAACATCTTTCGCTCCGAAACGCTTTAAAATTTCGCTCGATTTTCCGACGCCGACAATCGTTCCGTCTCTGACGGCGAGCGCGCCGTTTTCGACAATGCCGAGTTCCCGCATTCGCGCGCCCCTTTTCGCCGCGCCGCCCGAAGCGCAGGTTATCATCTGTCCGGCGTTATGAATAATTAAATCAATCTTTTCCATCGTAAAAAGATTTTAGTTTTATCCAAGCCCGGCGACAACCGGCGGCATTCGGAAACCTGACAAAACCAATTTGCGCCCGCTGTTTTTACGATTGGATTAACTTACTTCAGCATTGGGATTTTAACGTCGTTTTCCCTTGCAAATTCAATCGCTTCGGTATAACCGGCGTCGGCGTGGCGGACGACGCCCATTCCGGGGTCGGTCGTTAAAACTCTTTCGATGCGTTTTGCGGCTTCGGGCGTGCCGTCGGCGACGATAACCTGTCCGGCGTGCAGGCTGTAGCCGATGCCGACGCCGCCGCCGTGATGCAGCGAAACCCACGTCGCGCCGCCGACGGCGTTTATCATCGCGTTTAAATAAACCCAATCGGCGATTGCGTCCGAGCCGTCTTTCATCGCTTCGGTTTCACGGTTCGGGCTTGCTACCGAGCCGCAGTCCAAATGGTCTCTGCCGATGACAATCGGCGCTTTAAGCTCGCCCGACGCGACCATTTCGTTTAATTTCAAACCGGCTTTAGCGCGTTCGCCGTAGCCGAGCCAGCAAATTCTCGCGGGCAAGCCCTGAAATTCGACTTCCTTTTGCGCCATCGTCAGCCATTTTATTAAATGGTCGTTTTCCGGGAACAGATTCATCATCGCCCGGTCGGTTTTATAGATGTCTTCCCTGTCGCCGCTCAAAGCGACCCAACGAAACGGACCCATTCCTTCGCAGAAAAGCGGGCGAATGTAAGCCGGAACGAAGCCCGGATAATCGAAGGCGTTTTCGACGCTGTTATCTTTGGCGCGTTGGCGCAGATTGTTGCCGTAATCGAAAACAATCGCGCCGCGCCGCTGAAATTCGAGCATTGCCTCGACGTGTTTCGACATCGAATCCATTGCACGTCGTTCATATTCGGCTTGATTAGATTTTCTCAAGTTGTCCGCTTCCTTTATAGAAAGGTTTTCGGGAATGTAGCCGTATAAAACGTCGTGCGCGCTCGTTTGGTCGGTAACGACATCGGGCAAAACGTTTCGTTCGAGGATTTGCCAGTGAATCTCGGCGGCGTTGCCCAAAAGCGCGATGGATTTGGCTTCTTTTTTGGCGGTAAATTCTTCGACTAATGTTAGCGCGTTGTCCAAATCATTGGCTTTTACGTCAACCTGTTTTAATTGAAGACGTCGCTCGATGCGCCAATCGTCAACTTCGACTAATAGAGCGACGCCGCCGTTAAAAGTTACGGCTTGAGCCTGCGCGCCGCCCATTTCGCCGAGTCCGGCGGTTAAAACGAACTTCCCTTTCAAATCATTCCAGCCGTTCTGCCGGGCTAAACTGCCGAATGTTTCATAAGTTCCCTGCAAGATTCCCTGCGTGCCGATGTAAATCCAGCTTCCAGCCGTCATTTGTCCATACATCATCAAGCCCATCCGCTCGAATTTATCGAAATTCTCCTGCGTAGCCCAGTGCGGGACGATGTTCGAGTTGGCTAACAAAACTCTGGGCGCGTCGGTGTGCGTTCTGAAAACGGCGACTGGTTTTCCCGACTGCACAAGCAGCGTTTCATCGACTTCGAGATTTTTTAACGATTCCAAAATCGCGTCGAAACTCTCCCAATTTCTGGCTGCCTTGCCGCGCCCGCCGTAGACGATTAGGTTATCGGGGTCGAAGGCAACGTCCGCGTCGAGATTGTTTTGAATCATTCGATACGCGGCTTCGATAAGCCAGTTTTTACAGGTTAAAGTCGTGCCGGTCGGAGCTTTTATAACGCGTTTTTCCATTTCTATTTCTTTCTATAATTCAATGAACACTATTTATGAAGGCAAAAGAGCGCCGGAAAACTTTCCTACGTCTTTAATAAAGTCGTCCGAAACGCTTTTAGCATTGTCCGGCGCGAGTCGCATTATTTCCGCGACGATAGCCGAGCCGACAACCGCCGCGTCCGCGTATTTCCAGGTTTCGGCAACCTGCGCCGCGTTTGAGATTCCGAAGCCGACGGCAATCGGCAAATCGGTAAAATTTCGCAATCTGGAAACAAGATTTTCCGCGTCTGAACTGGTTTCATTTCGCGCGCCGGTAACGCCCGCGCGCGAAACTGCGTAAACGAAACCGCTTGCTTTTTCGCAGATTTTCCGAAGGCGCTCGTCGCTCGAAGTCGGCGCGGCAAGCATTATCAGCGCCAAATTCTTTTCAGATAAAATGTGTCGAAATTCTCCGGCTTCTTCGGGAACTAAATCGGTTATCAAAACGCCGTCAACGCCGGACTTTACGGCTTCGTCAGCAAATTTATCTAATCCAAACTGCAAAATCGGATTAAAATAACTGAACAAAATAACCGGCGTTTCGCAGTTTTCGGCGCGCACGTCGGCGACGATTTGCAGAATATCTTTCACCGAAACCGAATTCCGCAAAGCGCGTTCAGCCGAAGCCTGAATCGTCGCGCCGTCGGCAACCGGGTCGCTGAACGGAACGCCGAGTTCGATAACGCTCGCGCCTCTTTGCGACAATTC